>CAWDPZ010000011.1:0-93339 GCA_963804265.1 uncultured Acidimicrobiaceae bacterium | reverse complement strand
TCCAGGGCGTGTTCGGCGCCATGCTGATGCCGAACACCCTCGCCATCGTCCGCAGCGCCTTCCCGAAGGACCGCCTCAACGGCGCCGTGGGCATCTGGGGCGGGGCGGCGGCGGTGTCAGTGGCCGCGGGTCCGGTCGTCGCCGGCCTGCTCGTGCAGCACGCTTCTTGGGAGTGGTGCTTCTACATCAACGGCCCACTCGGCCTCCTCACCATCGCCCTCGGCCTCTTCCTCCTCGCTGAGAGCCGCAGCCCGCATCACGTGCCGCATTTCGACCTCCCGGGCATCGCCCTCGTCGGGACCGGCCTGTTCTGTGTCACCTTCGGCCTCGTGAAGGCGAACGGCTGGGGCTGGGGTGACGAAAAGACCATCGGCCTGCTCGTGGGTGGGGTCCTGCTCCTCGTCATGTTCGGCCTCGTGGAGCAGCGGGCGGCTGTGCCCCTTGTGCCGATGCGACTGTTCCGGAACTGGCAGATCACCTTTGGCTCGCTGGCGGTTGTGCTGGTCTTCTTCTCCCTCTACGGCGTGCTGTTCTTCGTGTCCCTCTACTTGCAGAACGTCCACGGGTACGATCCGGTCGGCGCCGGGATGCGGATTCTCCCCCTGAGCGTGACCTTCATGGTCGCCTGCCCGCTCGGCGGGTATCTGAACGACTAGTTCGGCTCCCGGGTGGCCGTGCCCCTCGGGATGCTCCTCGTCTCCCTCGGGCTGCTCGGACTGCTCTGGCTCGAGCCGGCGTCGCCCTATCTGCGCCTGTGGGTGCCGTTCGTCGTCCTCGGCTTCGGCATCGGCATCGTGGTCGTCTCCGCGTCGACCGCCATCGTCTCGAACGCCCCCGTGGCCGACGCCGGCATCGCCGGCAGCCTGCAGTCGACCTCGCTGCAGATCGGCGGAGTCCTCGGGACGAGCGTCCTCGGCTCGGTGCTGGCGACGCGCGTCGGCAGCAGCCTGTTCTCCAGCCTCACCGGCGCCGGGGTGCCCGCTCCCTACGCCCTGGGGCTCGAACGCGCCAAGCAGCTCGTCGCCCAGGGGGTGGCGCCCCAGCTCAAAGGAGCTCCCCTGGCCCTGCAAAGCGCCGTCGTGGCGGGCAGCCACGCCAGCTTCATGACAGGGATGCATCTGGCGACGCTCGTCGCCGCGGTCGTCTCGCTCGGCGGAGTCGGCATCGGGCTCCTCGTGCGGGACCACTGAGGAAGGCGCTCGGGCCCGGGCGGGGCCCTGCCCGGAGCTTACGCGGGGCCCCTCCGGGGCCCTGCCCGGGGCGGGGCCGGGCCTAGAGACCGGGGAAGAAGATCTCGATCTCCCGGGCGGCCGACTCGGGACCGTCGGAGCCGTGGATAAGGTTCTCGGTCATCTCCACGGCGAGATCCCCGCGGATCGTCCCTGGGGGCGCTTCAGCGGGATTGGTGGGCCCCATGAGCGTGCGGACGATCTTCCACGTCCCGGGCGGCCCGGCCACGACCATGACCATGGCGGGGCCCCTCCCGATGAAGTCGACCAGGTCGCCGTAGAAGGGCTTGCCGACGTGCTCGGCGTAGTGACGGCTCGCGACCTCGGCGTCGATCGTCCGCAGTGCGGCCGCCACGATACGAAGTCCCTTCCGCTCGAGGCGGCCGATGATCTCCCCCATCAGGCCGCGTTCAACGGCATCGGGCTTGCAGATTACGAGGGTGCGCTCCACGGGCGGCGACCCTAATCGCCGCCGGCCCGGCGGGGCAATGTGACGGCCGCCGTCTCGAGCTCCGACCCGAGCCGACAAGGTGCACGAGGCACTGAGCCGGCCCTCCCGGGCGGCCGGCTATTGCGCAGCGCCGTCCGGGCCGCCCGGCTATTGCGACAGCGCCGTCCGGGCCGCCCCGACGACATAGAGGGACCCGGTCACGAGCACAAGGTCGTCCCGGCCGGCGAGTGCCAGAGCCGTCTCCAGGGCTTCGGAGGTGGTGTCGCACGCCTCGGCGGCGATCCCCATCGTGTGCGTGGCCGCGACCACCTCGCCGGGCTCCTGGGCCCGGGGAGAGGGCGGCCGGCAGGCGACGACGAGATCCACGCGCCCCGCGCCGAGCCCAGCCAACAGTTGGCCGGGATCCCGACCGCGAAGGCAGCCCATGACCACGATCACGCGCTCGGCCGCGGCGAAATCCTCCACCAGGGCGCGGCCGGCCGCGGCCGCCCCGGCCGGGTTGTGGGCCCCGTCGAGCACGACGAGCGGGTGCCTGCGCATCACCTCCAGGCGGCCCGGCACCTTCACGGTGGCGAAGGCGGCGCTCACCACCTCGGGGTCGAGAGTCGTCTGCAGGAAGCCCTGCGCGGCGGCCACGGCGGCCGCGGCGTTCTCCCCCTGGTGCGCCCCGTGCAAAGGGATGGGCACCTCGGAGAAGTGCCCGAGCGGCGTCCAGAGGTCGACGAGGCGTCCCCCGACGGCGAGACGGTCCGAGGAGCAGCCGAACTCCTCCCCACGCCTCCAGACCGCCCGCGCCCCGACGCGTTCGGCCTCCGCCGCGAAGATCGCCGCTACGGGAGGATCCTGCTCGCCGAGCACTAGGAGCGAGCCGCTCTTTATGATCCCGGCCTTCTCGGCTGCGATCGACTCGCGCGTGTCACCCAGTATCTGGGTGTGATCGAGCTCCACGTTCGTGACGACCGCGACGTCGGCGCTGGCGACGTTCGTGGCATCGAACCGGCCGCCCAGGCCGACCTCGGCCACGACCACCTCGGCCGCCAGATCCGCGAACCAGGTGTAGGCGGCCGCGGTGACGAGCTCGAACCAGGTCGCCCGGATGCCCAGGAAACGCTCTATCTCGGCCACCGTGCCGAGCACACGGGCGAAGGAGTCGTCGGATATCTCCGCCCCGTCGAACTCGAGCCTCTCGTTTATCCGCTCGAGGTGAGGGCTCATGTACGTCCCCACCTTCAGCCCGCAGGTCCGGAGCAGGGCAGACGTCATCCTGGACGTCGAGCCCTTGCCGTTGGTCCCGGTGACATGGACGACGGGGTAGGTCGCCTGCGGGTCGCCGAGAGCGCTCAGCAGTGCACTAATCCGCTCCAGGCTCGGCAATCCGAGATGACCGGCACGCCCGGACTCGATCGCCTCGAGGTTGATATGGCGGTCCAGCCACGCCAAGGTCTCCCCGAAGGAAGGGTTGCCCGCCCCCGGCAACGGGAGGAGAGCTGGTTCTGGAGGCGGGTCGGACTGGCGGTCGGACTGGGACACGCCTGCAGGTGACCGGCGAGCTAGAGGCTCAGGAGGCTGCGCGGCGCGAGCGCTCGGTCTTCTCCTGGCCGGTGGCGCGCAGCACCAGGCTCGGCGCGACACGCTGCAGGACGACCGACTTGTCGACCACGCAGCGGCCGATGTCCTCGCGACTCGGAAGGTCGTACATGACCTCGAGCAGCACCTCTTCGAGAATCGCCCGCAGCCCTCGAGCCCCGGTGCCCCGCAGCATCGCCTGCTGCGCGACCGCCTCAAGGGCGTCCTCGGTCAGCTTGAGCTCCACGTTGTCGAGCTCGAACACACGCTTGAACTGCTTGACCAAGGCGTTCTTCGGCTCGACGAGGATACGGACCAGCGCCTCCTCGTCGAGGCTGCGGACCGCCCCGATGACCGGGAGCCTGCCCACGAACTCGGGGATGAGGCCGAACTTCAGCAGGTCCTCGGGAAGGACCTGCATGAGGACCTCGCCCTCCTCGCGATGCTTGGAGTGGCGCACGTCGGCCCTGAAGCCGATGCCGGCGCGACCGATGCGGTTCTCGATGATCTTGTCCAGGCCGGCGAAGGCACCTCCGCAGACGAACAGGATGTTCGTGGTGTCGATCTGGATGAACTCCTGGTGGGGGTGCTTGCGGCCGCCCTGGGGCGGGACTGAGGCCGTCGTGCCCTCGAGGATCTTGAGCAGGGCCTGCTGGACGCCCTCACCGGAGACGTCCCGCGTGATCGAGGGGTTCTCGCTCTTGCGGGCGATCTTGTCGATCTCGTCGATGTAGATGATGCCGGTCTCGGCCTTCTTGACGTCGTAGTCAGCGGCCTGGATCAGCTTGAGGAGGATGTTCTCCACGTCCTCGCCGACGTACCCGGCCTCGGTGAGAGCCGTGGCGTCAGCGATGGCGAAGGGCACGTTCAGCATGCGGGCGAGGGTCTGGGCGAGGAGGGTCTTGCCACAGCCCGTCGGGCCGAGGAGCAAGATGTTCGACTTCGCGATCTCCACGTCGCCGTCGCGGTAGGCGCCGGCCTGCACGCGCTTGTAGTGGTTGTAGACCGCCACGGAGAGGATCTTCTTGGCTTGCTCCTGGCCGACGACGTAGTCGTTCAGGAAGTCGAAGATCTCCCTGGGCTTCGGCAGGTCCTCGAAGCGGACCTCGGTCGGCTCCGAGAGCTCTTCTTCGATGATGTCGTTGCACAGCTCGATGCACTCGTCACAGATGTAGACACCCGGACCGGCGATCAGCTTTTTGACCTGCTTCTGCGACTTGCCGCAGAAGCTGCACTTGACTAGCTCTCCACCATCACCGAACTTGGCCACATCGTCCCCCGTAGCTCAGGCTGCGCCGACGGCCGCCGCGAATCCGACGACCTCCCTGTTGGTGATGACCTCGTCGATTATGCCGTACTCCTTGGCTTCCTCGGCGTCCATGATGAAGTCGCGATCGGTGTCCTTCTGGAGCCTCTCGGCCGACTGACCCGTGTCGGTGGCGAGCATCTGGTTCAAGAGGTCCCGCATGCGCAGGATCTCCTTGGCCTGGAGCTCGATGTCGCTCGCCTGCCCGCCGCCGCCGCCGTAGGGCTGATGAAGCAGGATCCGGGCGTGAGGAAGGGCGAACCGCTTGCCCTTGGTGCCCGCGGCCAGGAGCACGGCCGCGGCGGACGCCGCCTGGCCGAAGCAGAAGGTCGACTTGTCGGGCCGCACGTACTTGAGCGTGTCGTAGATGGCGAACAGGGCGGTGATGTCGCCACCCGGGGAGTTGATGTAGATGTTGATGTCCTTCTCGGGATCCTCGGACTCGAGAAACAACATCTGGGCGCACACGAGGTTGGCGATCGTGTCGTCTATCGGCGTTCCGATGAAGATGATCCGCTCCCGCAAGAGCCGTGAGAACAGGTCGTAGGCGCGCTCGCCTCTGGGCGACTGCTCCACGACTGTGGGCACGAGGTAGTCATCCGCGGCCACGGTTCAGTCCTCCTTGTCCGCAGAAGAGTCGACCATTCCTCCGTCGACGGCTTCGGTGCCGGCGCGGTCCGCGTCCGAGCCTTGGACGTTGTCTCCCTCGCCGGCTTCGACAGCCTCTTCAGCAGTCTCGTCCTCGGAGCCCACAGCTTCGAGGAGCAACGTTCGATCCATCGGGGCCCCTTGCTCATCGACGAGGTCGACAGAGTCGGTCAACCACGTGACCGCTTTCTCGTTCCTCACATCTGAGCGTAGCTGCTCGAGACCTCCGGACCTTGCGAGGCGGCTGGCGAGGGCACGGGCGTCCTGGTTCGTCTGGCGGGCCAGTCGCTCTATCTCGGAGGCGAGGTCCTGGTCGTCGACCGTGATCCCCTCGGCGTCGGCGAGCGCCCGCAGGGCGAGATCGGCCCGGACCTGGGACGCCGCCTGGCGCTCGAACTCGGCGGCTAGCTCAGCCGGGTCCTGCCCGGAAGCCTCGAGGTACTGGTCGACCGTCAAGCCTCGCTCGCCCAGGCGACTGGCAAGGGCCTCGGCCGCCTGCTGTGCGGCCTGGGCGACAAGGGTAGGCGGCATCTCGTCGACGACCAGATCGGCCAGGGCCTCAACCGCACGCTCGCGGACGACGAGGCGTGCCTCGAGCTTCTTCAGGCTCGTCAGCCGGCCGGCCACGTCCCGGCGGAGCTCATCGAGGGTGTCGAACTCGGAGGCGTCCGAGGCCCACTCGTCGGTGGCCTCCGGCAGCACCTTTTCGCGCACCTGCTTGACGAGCACACGCAGGCTGCCCGCTCCCCCTTGCAGGTTGGGGGCGTCGACATCGACGATGTCGCCGGCCTTCTTGCCGCGTAGCTGCTCGTCGACCCCCTCGGCGATCCCGCCGGTTCCGACCTCGTAGACGAAGTCGTCGGCGCTCAGTCCCTCGGCGACCTCGCCGTCGCGGACCCCGTGCACGTCGACGGTGACGAGATCACCGTCCCTGGCTGGCCGCTCGACCTCTTTGAGCTCGGCGAACTGCTCGCGAAGCCTGTCGATGCGGGCGTCGATGTCCGTGTCGGTCGGCTCCAGGGGCGGGACCGTCACGACGAGGCCCTCGTAACCGGCGATCGAGACCTTCGGGCGAACCTCGACGACGGCGTCGAAAGCGAGCGGGCCGTCGTCCTCGCCGGCGGTGATGTCGATCTCAGGGGCGGCGATCGTGTCGAGATCAGCCTCCTCGACGGCCTGGGCGTAGTAGTCCGGCAGGGCGTGGCGGATCACCTCGGCCCGGATGGCCTGGGAGCCGAGTCGAACCTCGAGGAGGCGGCGGGGGACCTTGCCCGGGCGAAAGCCCGGGACACTGACCTCCTTCTGCAACCTCCGGAAGGTCTCGTCGACTGCTTTTCGGAGCTCGTCCTCGTCGACTTCGACGGTGAGCTTGACTCGGTTGCCCTCGAGGGCTTCAGAAGTGGAACGCATAGGTCGGTGCGTACTCTACCGGGCGCCGGAGAACGTGCCCACCACCCAGGTCGGAGGGCCACAAACGCCCGGGGCCCGGTGCCCCTACGATCGTGGGGTCGCACCGCGGGCAATGTGTCGCGACCGGGACGACGGGGCGTAGCGCAGCTTGGTTAGCGCGCCTGCTTTGGGAGCAGGAGGTCGCGGGTTCGAATCCCGCCGCCCCGACACCACTTCGGCCTGTACCACCATCACTGACCACTTGGCCTGTACCCCAGTCACTGGTCGGTCGAGCGAGATCCGCCGTCAGGAGACGCGGTCAGGCGACACGGTCGCCGACATCCCTGCGGCGCCGACTAGCCTCGGAGCGAAGTCGCGGGCGTAGCTCAATGGTAGAGCTCCAGCCTTCCAAGCTGGTCATGCCGGTTCGATCCCGGTCGCCCGCTCCCTGTTTAGGGTAGGTCTTTGCCCTCGGACCACTCGCCGGTTATTGCCTTTGTCGGCGCAATGCCCGCAAACCTCACAACATCCGCGCTCTCTGCCGATCCCGCTAATGCGCTGGCGAGCGCTCGGTCGCGGTCCTCCGTGAGGCCGGTGCGTCGCAAGCGTGGAATGGATCTCCGGCCGTCCGATCGTCTGGCGAGCCGCTTGAACCGCGTGAGCTGACTTAGTTGAGCTTGTTACCGATGGTACGACGAGTACAGCGATTATGGCCATCTACGTCGTATCACTGATAGTACGACGAAACCATCCTCACCACTCCCGGGCAGTCCTCGGGGCCGCGGCCCTGGCAGTGCTCGGGGTCGCGGCCCTGGCAGTGCTCGGGGTCGCGGCCCTGGCAGTGCTCGGGGTCACGGCCCTGG
This sequence comes from uncultured Acidimicrobiaceae bacterium, assembly GCA_963804265.1. Taxonomy (GTDB): domain Bacteria; phylum Actinomycetota; class Acidimicrobiia; order Acidimicrobiales; family Bog-793; genus Fen-455. The sequence goes on along the minus strand of CAWDPZ010000011.1, from coordinate 85,887 downwards.
CAGTGCTCGGGGTCGCGGCCCTGGCAGTGCTCGGGGTCGCGGGGGTCGATGGCGAGGTGAAGGTCGTTCAGCGCCAGGCTGAGAGGAGGTTTACAAACTCGGAGTTCATTCGTATACTAAAGGAATGCCAGGCGACCGGCGGTCGAGACGTGAGCCGGGCCTCCCAGTCTCGGACGGCGCGCCCGGCTGTTTCGGCTGGTCTGGTCATTGGTCCGGCATACCGCGGCATCTTCTACGAGAGCCCGCGTACCCACGGACGGACCACGTCCCCGCCCCCGGTGACCGAACCTCTCGGGTGGCCGGCCAACCGGGGCTGACTGTCGATCACTCAGTTCAAATGCGGCATCAATAACGTAATGAAGGAGGGAAGAAAGTGCGTATAAGAGCAAACAAGACGGCACGCTTTGTCGGAATACTGGCGCTTTTGTCCACGATGGGAATAGTGGCTATCGGCGCGTCACAGGGTGCGGCGACCGCGTCTTCGGCGGGCAGCCACTCGACAGGCACAGTTGACTCCCAAAGTCCGCTCCCCGACAATCCAGGAGTGGAACTGGGACACCGTCGCGGACGAACCGGCAGAGAACGCCGTCACTGCCTGTGCGATCAAGATCTTCGAGAAGACCTACCATGTGAAGGTCGTCAACGTCGAGATGACTCTCGAGGCGCAGAACGACAAGCTCCCACTCGCCTTCTCCTCCAAGTCCGAGCGCCCCCACGGTCAGCCAGACCAACGAAGGATTCGGCTCCATGGGCCGACTCGTCACCGACAACGAGCTCATGCCCCTCACCAGTCTACAACAAGCTGTACAACTGGTACGCCAAGGTCGGAAAGCTCTCGGTCCAGTTCAACTCCTTCACGCCCAACGGCAAGATCTTTGGCGTCGGGACCTGCTACGGCGTTCCGGACGCAGGCTCGCTCGTGGGCATCTACTACAACAAGAAGATGCTCGCATCCGTGGGCGGCACGGTCCCGACCAACTGGGCGACGTTCACCAACGACCTGACGCTGCTGCACAAGCATGGCGACGTTGCCCTGGCGTACGCACAAGGCAACCCGACCGCTTACCAGCCCGTGCACACCTTGTACACGATCGCCAACGCCTTCGTGCCGGCCAAGACGCAGGACAACTTCGTGTTCCACATTGGCAAGCCGTCGATCGACATCTCGGGATTCGTCCACGCGGCGACGATCTTCCAGAATTGGGCGAAAGACGGATACTTCTCTCCCGGCTACCAAGGTCTTTCCGACGCCCAGGCTCTCAGCCAGTTCACGACGGGCAAGGCAGGATTCTTCATCGAAGGCTCGTGGTACGCCGGTGCGGTCCAGCAGGGGCTCGGTAACAAGGCGGGCTTCTGGGTTCCCAAGGTCGTCACCGGAGGACCTGGCGAAGGATGGTCGATCCCGACCTACTCGCCGTACCCCAAGCTCGCGGCCGACTGGATCAACGTCATGCTCAGCCCCGCCTATCAGGCGTCGTTGCTCAAGTACGGCGACGTGCCCGTCGTCCAGCTGAGCGCGGCTGCGCTCGCCTCGACCTCCCCGTCGCTTCGCGCCGCAGCCATCGGTTGGTCCCAGGCGGCGAAGAACAACTCGATCGTGCCCTACCTCGACTATGCCACTCCGAACTTCTTGAACCAGGAGATGGCCGGGATCGAGGAGCTCCTGGCGGGCCAGACATCGCCTTCGAACCTGATGCAGTCACTGCAGAGTGACTACACCCAGTACTGGTCGTCCCAGTCCTAGTTTGACCCTGGGCCCTCCCCGAGTTGGGGAGGGCCCAGCCAGAAAGCTCGAGTTGGCCACGTCGCGGGTCATCGTTTCGCACGGGAGGTAGGGCTGGTTGGCTGTTCAAAGCGGTGCCTTGACTCCGACGTTCGCGGCGGAGGGGCACTCGCCATGACCTCGGGGCGAAGAGGAAACCTTCGGGGTACCTCTACGTCCTCCCGGCCGTGGTGCTGCTCGGCCTGTTCATCGTCTACCCCTTCATACGGGCGGGCCAGTACTCCTTCCTCTCCTGGGACGGCGTAGGGCCAGCGCGCTGGGTGGGGGCCTTCAACTGGAAGCAGCTCTATCTCGATCCTGTCGAGCGGGGCTCGCTCGTCAACGCCGCGACGCTGTTCATCTTCTTCTCGCTCGTCCCCGTCATGCTCGGCCTCGTCGTCGTGGCGTTGCTGGCCCGCACACGCCGTGCAGGGATGGGCGTGTTCCGGGTCATCTTCTTCCTGCCCCAGGTGCTGGTGACGATCGTGATCGCCGTCGTGTGGACATGGATCCTCGCTCCTGGGGGAACCGGCTCCTTGAACGGGGTCATCCACTCGCTCGGGCTCGGACCTGCGATCGGTCCCGCATGGCTGGGAGATTTCAGTACCGCGCTGCTCGCCGTGGGCCTCATCGGCACCTGGACCGAGTTCGGCCTGTGCTTCGTCCTTTTCGTCGCGGGCGTCCAGAGGATCCCGGCGGAGATGTTCGATGCGGCCCGCATCGACGGGGCCGGACTTGTTCGTGAGTTCACCAACGTCATCGTGCCGATGCTGCGCCGTGAGATCGGCGCCGCGATAACGATCAGCGTGGTCGCGTCCCTGCAGAGCTTTCCCTTGATATACCAGGCGACCAATGGAGGACCCGGCACCTCGACGACAACGCCCGGGCTGCTCGTCTACCGCGACGCCTTCCAGCTAGGCGACGTCGGTGGGGCGAGCGCCCTCGGCATCTCGCTCGCCATCGTCACTTTCGTGCTGACCTTCGGAGTGCGGGCCATCCTCGAGAGGAAGGCCGTATGACCCCGATCGGCGTCGTGGCTTCGGCGGAGTCTCGACCGGCCAGCTCCCGTGGGGATCGCCGCCTGAGACCGGTCCCGTTCCCCGACATGTCGGGGAGGCGCTGAATGCTGTCGCGCGCCGAGCGGACGTTCACCTGGATCGTGCTCCTCGTGGTTGCGCTGATCATCTTGTACCCGCTCGCCACCTTGCTGAGCGCCGCCCTCGAGCCTTTGAGCCAAGGGGCCATCGGCATCAGCTTCGCCCACGCTCTTTCCTGGCAGAGCTTCTCCTACGCATGGACGGTGGGGAACTTCCGCTCGTACCTGTGGAACACGGTCGTCGTCACCGTGGCGGTCGTGGCGATCTCGGCTGTCATCTCGGTGCTGGCGGCCTACGGCATCTCGGTGCTGCGGCCACGCGGATCACGCATCTTGCTCTATGTGGCGATCCTCGGATTCATGCTCCCGACCGAGGCACTCATCGTGCCCTGGTACTACCAGATGACCGGCATGCATTTCCTCAACACATATTGGGCGATGATCCTGCCTCAAGCGGCCCAGTCGGTGGCATTCGGCACCTTCTGGATGGTGACGGCGTTCGCCTCGCTTCCCCGCTCTTTGAGCGAGGCCGCCGCACTCGATGGCGCATCTCAGTGGAACCTGCTCTGGAAGGTGCTCGCACCGAACGTTGCCCCCGCCATAAAGACGATGACCGCCCTTGTCTTCTTGTGGACCTGGAATTCGTTCCTGCTCCCGCTCGTGATGGAATCGAGCACGTCCCGCTACGTTGTCTCGATCGGGCTTTCGGCTTTCCAGGGCACCCACTTCGGCAATTACAGCGCCCTGGCGGCCGGCAGCCTCCTCACCGCTCTACCGGTCGTCCTCGTCTATCTATTCGCTCAGCGAAGCTTCATATCGGGTATGTTCGCCGGCTCCGTAGTCGAGTAGTGGCGGCTCTGTGAGGATCGACTCGGATCTGGCCGTTAGGTCTGCGAAAGCGCTCGGCGCGTTCGCATTCCTCACCATGACCGGACCGAAAGCTTCCGAGAACGTCGTCGGCATCGACATCGGCGCGACAAAGACCCATGTCGCTCTCGGCCGAAACGACGAGCTGATCGCCGAGCAGGTGGTCCCCACCTCGTCGTGGCGGTCGGTGTCTTCGGTGATCAACGCCGGAGAGTTGGTCGATCTCGTGGATCAGGTCGCCCACGGGCAAGCCAGAGGACTCCCCTTCGGCGTCGGTGCTCACGGTTGTGACAGCACTCAGCAGTGCCTGGACTTCGAGGAGGCTCTCGCCGCCCTCGTGGACGGGCCTGTACGGGTGCTGAACGACGCGGAGCTGATGCCGCTGGCTATGGGATTTCACGGATCCATCGGAATCGTGTCGGGCACCGGGTCGATCGGAGTGGCCCGTGACAGCGAGGGGCGCCTCGTCACCGCGGGCGGTTGGGGCCGTATCCTCGGCGACGAGGGCGGGGCTTCGGGCATCGTTCGAGAATCGGTGCGCGCCGTGCTGGGCTCCATCGACCGCGGTGAGCCCGTCGACCCGCTCCAGGCTCGGCTGATGGCCTGCTTCCATTCCAGCGACGGACCCGAGCTCGCCATGGCCTTCACGAGACAGAATTCCGCCGCCGCCTGGGGGGGCTATGCGAGTGAGGTGTTCGCTGCGGCCGCCGAAGGCTCGCTCATCGCGAGCACGGTCATCGAGGGCGCGGCCGACGAGCTGGCGAGCCTCGTAAAGCGCCTTTTAGCTCGAGGGATCGTGACCAGGCACGTCGTCGCGGGCGGCGGGGTGATCCAGACCGAGGTCGGGCTTCGTGACCGTTTCATCGCCTCGCTCGCCATCGACTGCCCGGAGATGTCCGTAACGGTGCTCGATCGCGCGCCGGTGATCGGAGCGTTGGCTCTGGCCAGCTCACTTGAGAAGACAGAAGGGATGTAGTGACAACAATGGACTACTACGAGGCAGTCGCCTCTCAGGGCCAGAGGCTCGAAAGCTCGGCAAGGAGCGTCGGGGACGCACTAGCGGAGATGGACCTCGCGCCATGGCGCAACGGATTGCTCGTTGCGAGCTCCATGGGTGCGAGCTCGCACGCGAGCGTCGTCTTCGTAGACCGTCTCGTTCGACACGGCCGTCGGGCGGTGAACATCGACGCCTCCGAGATGATGGGCTTGGCAGCCGGCACCGACTTCGCCGACAGCTACGTGTTCGTCTCCGAGGGCGGTCGCAGCCGAGAGACCATAGCGGCCGCACAGCTTGCCCCGCGGGGTCGCCGCCTCGGTCTGACGAACAACCCTGAGGCTCCTTTCGGCGACGTGGTCGACGCCGTGATCGGCCTCGCCCACGGTGAGGACAGCCCCGTCTACACGGTTGGATACACCGCCACCCTCCAGGCCTTCGGACTTCTGGCCTCTGCCATCGACGCCGCCGACGACGGGGACGACTGGCCCGCCCTGCCCGAACGCGTGTCGGAGACGCTCTCATCGCTCGCCGAGAAGGCTGCCGCGGTGGCGACCACCTTCAGCCGGCTGGCCTCGTTCGACTTCGTCGGCACGGGGGCGTCGCGGGCAGCGGCAGCAGAAGCCGCCCTGCTCTTCCGGGAGGCCACGAGGACGTGCACCGCCAGCTTCGATACCTACCAGTACCTGCACGGCCCGATGGAGCCACTGACAGCGCAAACGGGCTGCATGATCTTCGGTTCAAGAACGCGAGGTGACCCTCGCCAGCTACCTCGTCGACAAAGGGATCCCTACCGTGCTTGTCACCTCGGCCGAGGTCTCCGCAGCCGATGGGCTTGCGGTGCTGCAGATCCCGGAGCTAGCGGCGAGCTCACGCTCGATCCTCGAGATCGTCGCGGCGCAGCTCGTCGTCGGCGAGCTCGCACGTATCCGAGGCCTCGGGATCGACGGCTTCCGCTATCACCAAGACGACACCAAGATCGACAAGCTGTGAGCAAGCCCGACGACGCAAGCCCCCCCACCGGGTCCTACCGGGCATCGCCGAGACCGACCTTCGACGAGCCGACACGCATATCGCGCGGGACCGCAACACGCCACATCTGGGGCGATCCCCAGTCAGGCGAGGTGGCAGATTGGATCTATGTCTCGAGCCGGTACATCCATGCGCTCGTCTTCGAGCTAGAGCCGCACGGCGCTTTCCGCCACTCTCGGGACCACCGGACGATATTCGCAGCTGACGAGCTCCTATACGTGCTCGAAGGTGTCATGGCCATCGCCAACCCGGAGACGGGCGAGGTCTGCAGGGTCCCGGCCGGTGAGAGCGTCTTTTTCCGACGTGACACCTGGCATCATGCCTTTGCCCATGGAGAAGGACCGCTGCGGGTGCTCGAGCTCTTCAGCCCGCCGCCCTCGACAGGATCATCAGGCGCCTACGCAGAACGCGGCCCTATCTCGAACGCGCCCGCTATGCACAGGACGAACTTCTGGGCTATCTCGTGCCGGCGAGAGCAGTGGCGGGCAGCCTTCACCGGGTGAACGAGGGCGACATCGTCTGGCGTCGAGATCTGGGCGTACTCGTCGGCCTGCATGCGAGCACCGAGAATCTCACCGCGGGCGTGATCGAGATCGACCCGGGCCAGACCGCGTCAGCCCATGCCCACGGCGGCGACGAGATCGTCTATGTCACCGAGGGCGACTTGACGGTCCGTGCCTGGCAGGCCGACAAGGTCTCGGTGTTCGAGCTCGGTCCACACGATGCGTGCTACCTGCCCATCGGATGTCGCCACGAGTACCGGAACTTCGGGCCGACAACGGCGCGAGCTGTCTTCGGAGTCGCGCCGGCCTACCTGGAATGAGTCTCGTCTTTGGCATAGACGCCGGGGGCACCAAGCTGGCCGCGGCCGTCGTCGAGCCCGAAAGTGGCCGGATCATTGAAGCTCACCAGGTCCCAACCAACCGCCAACGCGGCGGTGCCGCCGTGCTCAGCGACTGTGTCGAGCTTGCAGCAACAGCCGCCGCGAGACATGAGATGTCCGCGATCGGCATCGGAGTGCCCGAGTTTGTCTCCTTGGACGGAGAGGTCCAAAGTGCCGCCAGCTGGGATTGGCGGGACGGGACCTGGAGAGCCGCCTTCTCGGCGATCGCGCCGGTGTACCTCGACTCGGATGTTCGTGCCGCCGCCATCGCCGAGGCGCGCTACGGCGCCGGCCGGGGGATGCACTCGTTCCTATATCTCACGATCGGGACCGGAGTCAGTCATGCCCTCGTCATCGACGGGGTGCCCTGGCGCGGAGCGCGAGGCAACGCGATCGTGACCGGTTCGCCTCCCGTCGAGATAGAGGCAAGCGGACCGGTCCTGGCCTCCCGCGCCGGGAAGGTCCGTGCCGAGGAGGTCCTCGCCTCAGCGACCGACCGGCCGCTCGTGGCCGCAGCGGTGTCGACTCTCGGCCTCGAGATCGCCCGTCTCGTCAACGCCCTTGACCCCGAGGCGATCGTGATCGGCGGGGGCCTTGGGCTCGCAACCGGCTTCAGGGAGGGAATCATCGAGAGCATGCGACCGCAGATCGAGGCGGCGGCCACGTGCGACCTGCCTGTGCTTGCCGCGGCCCTCGGCACCGAGGCGGGCGTCATCGGGGCAGCCTTGGTCGCCGAGATGGGACTGCTGGAGGCCGAAAAGGCCTAGAGGCTGTGCGCTACCGGCGAGCCGAGGTCAGGACATCGGAGGTCACCGTCCGAGGCTAGATCGCTGCCTCCACGACATGAACGTCGGCGAGCGTTGCCCTGGAAGCGGCCAGAGCGGCGCCCAGCACGACTCGGTCGTCACCGAGGGACGAGAACTGCACCTCGGGCATGCGATGGATCAGGCGACTCATCTGTTCGATGATCTGGTCGAACATCGCCTGGCCGCCGAGCTCGATCCAGCCCGAGAGCAATACCACTTCGGGATCGAGGAGGGCGATCGAAGAGGTCAGGGCCGCCGCGATCGTTGCGACGAGCTGCGCCTCGATGTCAGCAGAGAATAGGACCGAGCCGCGCGCCTGCCCGAGCAGGTGCACCAGCCGAGCCGTCTGCTCTTCGCACTGGGCGGGGTCGATGCCCTCGCGACGGGCGTCCTCGGCCACCAATTCGAAGAGCCGGCGCTCGAACACGCCCATGCCGTTGGAGGAGCCCCTGGCGCCGGATACGTCGGTCACCACATAGGCAATTTCCCCAGCCGCACCGCGTCCTCGGTAGATCTTCCCGTCCAGCAGCACGGCTCCGCCGACACCCTCGGCGAAGGTGACGAGGATGACGTCACTGGCTTTGGACGCCGCGCCTCGATCAACCTCCGCGCCGAGCACGAAGGTCACGTCATTGTCGACGCAGACCGGGATCCCCAGGTACCTGCTGAGCGGTTCCCCGAGCTCGACGTTCTCCCAACCGAGGAGGGGCGCGATCTCCACATACCCCGTAGTGGGGTTGACGACCCCGGGCACACCGATCCCGGCCGCGACTATGCGATCTGATGGCATGCACGAGCTCGCTTCCGCGACAAAGCCCGCAAGCGAGTTGCCGACGAGCTCGGGGCTCGGCGTCCGTGCCGGGACCGCGAGCAGACGCGATTGGACGAGCTCGCCCGACAGGCGCATCAGGCCGACGCGGAAGCCCTCCGCCAAGGCGAGGTCACATCCGAGAAAGAGCACGTTGTCGGAGAACTGAATCAAACGCCCGGGCCGGCCGACCTCGGAGGGGGCGCGGCCAACCTCTCGGACCAAGCCTTCCCCGATAAGATCCCCGACTATCGCTGACACCGACGCAGCGCTGATTGAGGTGACTCGGACCAGGTCAGCTCTGGAAAGCGTCCCGTACTGGCGAATCGCATCGACGACGATGCTGCGGTTCAGCCCCCGCATCAGCTCGGGCGTACCCCTTCTTCGCGCCATTTACTTTAGTATACGAAATAACTCGCGGGCTGTAAACCAATTCGGCAACTATGAGCTCGGCCATCTCGTCGGTCGCACGACACCTCAGCCGGTCCGTACGTTGCACGAGAAGTCATCCGAATCGTCGGGCAGTGCGAGTGAGGTCGCGCAAGGACCGGACCGACCAGGCGCTCTGTGATCCGCGGCTCGGTCGACTGAGCGACTCCCCGCCCCCGGAGATGGGGCGGCGGCCGTGAGAACCGAACGCGTTCGCATCGAAGATGTTCATTCTCGGGGACACCGCCCGGCTCGGGCACAGATGGGTGACCCGCAAGAGGCGCACGTCACGTGGGTCAGTGCTCCGACGCGGCACGACCGTGCGCCCTGGGCCTGCGTATCCTCGCCGCCAAGCCCAGGGCACCCAGCCACCACTGACTCTACCCAACCTGAGTGAGAGTTTCACCCGAAAGAGCGTGAAGCTCGGGTTAACGATTCCCGCGCGCGGCGAGCCCGGGCGAGCGGACGAGATGTAGGGCGCACGACCCCCTGATGCCTTGCGAGGGAAGCCGGGAGCCGTGCCCCCGTTGCCAGTATCTCGCGAGACGCGGGTCTGTGCACGGCCCACGAGGCTTGGGCCAGGCCCGGGCCGAACACGCGGCGCTAGCGGCACCGATTAGGTTGCGTGACAGGTCGAGCCGAGGAGCTGAACGATGCGCATCTTGTTCGTCGGCGGGACCGGGCTCATAAGCTCGGCGAGCTCCGCGGCCGCGGTCGAGGCCGGCCACGACCTGTGGCTGTTGAACCGGGGCCGGTCGAAGCTGCCCACGGCGGTGGGGCCGGAGCGGCACCTGCTCGCTGACGCTGCCGACGAGGACCAGGTGCGACAGGCGGTGGCCGGGCGCGAGTTCGACGTCGTCGTGCAATGGGTTGGCTACAGGCCGAGCCAGGTCGAGCAGGACATCCGCGTCTTTGCCGGCACCGGGCAGTACGTGTTCATCAGCTCGGCGTCGGTCTACGAAAAGCCGCCGTCGCACTGGATGATCACCGAGTCGACGCCGAGGGTGAACCCATATTGGCAATACGCACGGGACAAGATCGCCTGCGAGGAGGTGCTGAGCGAAGCCTTCCGAAGGGGGGCGTTTCCGGCCACGATCGTGAGACCTTCGCTGACCTACGGGCTCTCCCAGGTCCCGGTGGCTGTCGGAAGCTGGCAGAAGCCGTTCACGATCATCGACCGAATGCGCCGGGGGGCGAAGATCATCGTCCCCGGCGACGGTACGAGCATCTGGACCTTGACCCACAACACCGACTTCGCAAAGGGACTGCTCGGCCTGTGCGGCCACGCGGACGCCATCGGCGAGGACTTCCACATAACCTCGGATGAAAGCCTCACGTGGAACCAGATCTACGAGCTCGTGGGCCGGGCCGCGGGGAGCCGCGCCCGACATCGTCCACATCCCGAGCGACGCCCTCGTGGCCTGTGACCCCGAGCAGGAGGGCAACTTGTGGGGCGACAAGGCGCACAGTGCGGTGTTCGACAACTCGAAGCTCCGCAGACTTGTGCCCGGCTACGAGGCCACCGTCCCGTTCGCGACCGGGATCCGAGAGACCGTCGACTGGTTCGACGCCGACCCGAGCCGGCGGGAGATCGATCTAGCCGCCAACGAGCACTGGGACGGTCTCGTCCGCGTCTACGAAGGTGCCCTCGCCCGCGTGGCCGGTGGATGACCGAGCATGGTCGAGATGCCCTTGGAGCAGTTCGAGACACTCGTGGCCGATGCCCTCGACGGCATTCCTCCCGAGCTCGGGGCGGCGATGGAGAACGTCGCGGTCATGGTCGACAGCGACAGTCCGCCGGGCAACCTGCTCGGCCTTTACGAAGGTGTCCCTCTCACGAAGAGAGGCACCAACTACTCGGCGACCACCCCGGACCGCATCACGATCTACAAGGCCGCCATCTGCCGGATGTGCCGGAGCGAGCTCGAGGTTGTCGAGGAGGTCCGCCGCGTGGTCATCCATGAGGTCGGTCACCATTTCGGCATCGACGACCACCGCCTGAAGGAGCTGGGCTGGGGTTGAGTCAGGACAACCTCGGAGCGACCCCGGGGAGAACGCCGCAACGATCTGGGTGACCTGTGCGTGTTAGCTGTTGAGTGGCCGCCGCGACAGGCGGCCTGAACGAGGCAGGGCGAGTGGTCCGGGAAGACGACGAGCATGAATTCAACGCGCTGTACCGCCGCCTTTCGCCTCGAATGATGGGGCAGGCGTACGCGATGACGGGGAGCACGGCCGCGGCGGAGGATCTGGTGCAGGAGGCCTTCGGCCGGGCTTGGGTCCGATGGAGCCGGGTACGCCGGCTCGAGAACCCCGAGGCATGGATAAGACGGGTCATGGTGAACCAGGCGATCAGCGACTGGCGAAAGCGCTCACGCCCAGAGGTGCTCGACCCTCGACTGCGGCCCGGGGAGGTGACGGAGGTCGACGCCATCTGGCTCTCGGACGCGCTTCGCACCTTGCCCCGGAACCAGTGCCGCGCCGTCGTCCTGCACGACGCCGCCGGCCTCACCGTTCCAGAGATCTCGCGACAGCTCCGTGTGCCGAGCGGAACCGTGAAGTCGTGGATAAGCCGCGGTCGAACGCGACTTGCCATCTTGCTGGATGATTCGAGAGAGGACGCCCGACATGTCCGAAGATGATGTCCGAGACCTGATTCACTCGGTGGTCGGGCGCGGCTCCGCCGTAGGCGTCACCACCACCGCGGCCGAGATCCGAGCCAAGTTCTCCCCGACCGGCCGCACCGGCGCCCGCAGAGCGGCGGCCCCGCCCTTGAGGCGCAGGGTCGCGGTGCGCTCGTGGCCGCCCTCATCCTCGCCGTCTTCTTCGTACCGTTTCCCCACCTGAGCCTCTTCAACCACTTCATCACGCCCGCGGGCACCTCAACCACGGTTACCTCCGTCACGGCGCCGCCTACAACCTCGGGCAATGTCTCCCCGGCCGACCTGACTCTTTCGACCGTCTGGACGGTCAGCGCCAGCGCGGCATGGGCCGAGTGGAACCAGAACGCCCCTGGCAGGGCCCAGGGACTCGTGCGCAGCACCGACGGAGGCAAGCACTGGACGGACGTCACGCCTCCGGGCTCGGGCGCCGGAGTCGGTGCCGGCTTCATCGGCGACCTCTTCGCTCTCGACGCCGATAATGCGTGGGTCACCTATCAGGCCACCTCGTCCGGCGTCGCGCAGGAGATCGCCACGACGTCAGACGGAGGTCGTCATTGGACGGTCGTCGGTCGTGTCCCGGGCCCCGGCGACTGCAGTGTCCAGTTCGTCACGACCTCGGACGGTTGGTGCGTCGGGATCGGTGCCGCGGCCGGATCCGAAGCGGTCGTGATCTACCGGACCGAGGACGGCGGCAGGCACTGGCACATGGCCTCTGACGGCACTCCAGGGCGGACCACCCGGGGGGCGCTTCCCTTCGGATGCGACAAGGACGTCCAATTCCTGAGCGCGAACATCGGGTGGGCCGTCTTCTGGTGCAACGGGGGGCCGGCCCCGCTCTATGAGACGACCGACGGTGGGACGACCTGGATCCGTCGCAGCGTGGCGGAGACGAAGGCCACCGGCGGCTCGGGTTTCGCAGGTGTTCCGGTGCTCACGGGGGCCGCAGGTGCGGTCGGGTTCACGCTCCCGACAGCCGACGGGCGAACACAGTCCGTCGTCTACGTGAGCTCTGACTCCGGGCTCACCTGGCATCGCGTGACGCCGCCGGGGCCACCCGCACCTTGGTTCGTCGACACGCTCACCGCCCGGAGTTGGCGGCTGGTCAACGGCAACCGGGTGCTCGCCACCGACGACGCCGGGCGGAGGTGGCGCACGGTCACGAGCAACGTGAGCTTCGACCTCCCCTTCGCTTACACGACCTCTCCGGCCGCTCACTTCGAGTCGGGTCAAGTCGGCTGGATCGTAGGGTCGTCGGATCCTGCGACAGACATGCTGTGGCGGACATCCGACGGGGGCCGAAGCTGGCGGCAGATTCCCGTGCCGGGCCTGCGGAGGACTGCCTAGCCATCGTCCCGCGAGCACCCCGAACGTCCGCGCCCGGCGGGGCCGGACAACGGACGGACGCGGGCCGGACAACTGGCGGGGGGCGGCCGGGCAACTGGCGGACGGGGGACGAGCAACTGGCGCACCGGGGACGGGCCGGAGGAGGCATTCGCGGGCGGCCCCGCCACAAGCCTTGAATTGCAGGATCTCCGCATGGATCTCCGCGTGTTCACAGAGCCGCAGCAGGGTGCCACCTTCGCCCAGCTATCCGCGATGGCAAAGCCGCGGAACGCCTGGGGTTCAGCGGCTTCTTCCGCTCGGATCACTACCTCTACATCGGTGCCGGCGACCCCCGACCGGGCGTGACCGACGCCTGGGTGACCCTCGGAGGTATCGCCCTCGAGACGAGCACTCTCCGCCTCGGCACCTTGATGAGCTCGGCCACCTTCCGGCTGCCCGGGCCCTTGGCGGTGTCGGTCGCCCAGGTCGACGACATGAGCGGAGGCCGGGTCGAGCTCGGGCTCGGCGCCGGCTGGTACGAGAAGGAGCACCGGGCATTCGCCATCCCGTTCCCTGGCGTCGGGGAGCGCTTCGACCGCCTCGAGGAGCAGCTCGAAATTCTCGAGGGCCTCTGGGCGACGCCGGCGGGCGGGAGCTTCGACTACGAGGGCAAGTACTACGACATCGAGGGCTGCCCGTCGGTCTTCCTCCCGGTGCAACGGCCCCATCCCCCGGTGATCATCGGCGGGCACGGCAGGCGGCGCACCCCCGAGCTGGCGGCCCGCTTCGCCGCCGAGTTCAACATGGCAGGACCGAGCCTCCAAGAGGTCGTCGAACAATTCGCCCGCGTCGACGACGCCTGCCGGGCGATCGGGCGCGAACCGGGGTCCCTCACGAGATCGGTGTGGCTCACGGTCTGTGTCGGTCGCGACCAGGCCGAGTTCGAACGCCGGGCGGCCGCCATCGGCCGGGAGCCAGGTGAACTGCGAAAGAGCGGAATAGCAGGGCTGCCCGGGGAGGCCAGGGCCGCGCTCGACCGCTTCGTGGCGCGGGAGTCGAGCGGGTGTACCTGCAGTTTTTCGACCTCGACGACCTCGAGCATCTCGAGCTCGCGGCCGAAGCGCTCGGCGCGGGGAGCTGATCCGGTCCCGGGCGATGCAAGCGGGGCGGCGGGTGGTCGCGGCCCGTCACCACCCGCACCGTGGCTTTGCGGCTTCGTGGGACCATGAAGGACGTGCACAGGCTCGGAGGGCCGATGGTCGTCGTCCTCGCAGTCGCTCTCGCCGCCTGCGCACCCCTTCGAGTGCTCCGACCCCCACCGTGACGCGATCATCGAGACCGCCCACGAGCACCATCGCGCCCGGCGACGGCATCATCTCCGGGTTCGCCGACTCGTGCTCGGGGCTCATGGAGCACGTCCACTTGAAGGTGCTGCTCTATCGGGGACCGAGGCTCGTTGCGTCTGAGACGATCCGTTCGGGCGCCCGCTTCCGTTTCTCGGTCGCTCCGGGCCCCTACCGGGTGATGGTCGACCACAGGTCGGTCAGGGTCACGCTGCGAGCAGGCCGTACGGAGACCGCCAGCCTGCTCTCGGTCTGTCTCTGACAAAGGCGGACCGGCGGCCCGGCTCGACGCCAGTCAGGCCCCAACCTTGCGCCGGGCACGGGCCGCGCTCGCGGCACTCCTGGTCGTCGCCCGGGCGACGCGTTCGTGGCGGTCATCGCCCGGCTGGTCCTTCAGGTTGATCGTCACCAAAGCGGCCGCCGACCTCACGCCCGCATCGGCGAGCAGGGCGGCGGTGACCGCGTCGCCGAGCAGGTTCGGGTTGCCGCCCTCGGCGATGCGCGCCGCCAGGTCGGCCAGGTCGGCTCCGATCTCAGCGAGCTCGGTCGGAACTGCGGCGGCAGCTGCGAGGGCGGCGGCGATGAGGCGCCGACGCTCGGGGGACTCAGGTTCTCGGGGCAACCGCCGGGCCGACACGACGCGCCCATAGGCGGCGGCGTCCTCCTCGCTCAAAGACGCCGCCCGGTCCCGGATTGCTCCGGCGGCAGCGGCAAGGTCGGCCGCGTCGGCAAGCTGCGTCTCCGACAGGCGCGCCGCCATCACGCAGAGCCCGCCCGCGAGCGCCACGGCCAGGGCCGCGACGGACCCGCCCGCAGGCGAAGGTCGAGCCTCCGAGACGAGAGCGAGGAAGTCGGCGACCGACGACCCGAGATACGCGGGTCGGCCCTCGGCGGCGGAGGCTCTCTCCATCGTTGTGCTGTCCGGCCGGAGGAGATGTCGGGGGAACGCCGCGGCGCTGCGCTGGATCGTCGGCAGCAAGCAGCTAGCTCAGGCCGACGATCTCGCCGTTCTCGTCGAGGTCGATGATCTCCGCCGCCGGGTGCGTCGAGAGCCCCGGCATCGTGCTCATGTCCCCGCAGATGAGGTAGACGAAGCCGGCACCGACCGAGGCCCGCGCCTCGCGCACGGGCATGCGCCACCCGGTCGGGGCGCCCTTCAAGGCCGGGTCCGACGAGAGCGACAGGTGGGTCTTGGCGATGATCACGGGCATGTGCCCGAAGCCGTTCTTCTCGTAGGCGTCGATCTGGCGGTTCGCCGCCGGCAGGTAGTCGACGCCGTCCGCGCCGTAGATCTTGGCGGCCACGGTCTCGATCTTCTCGCGCAGCGACGCCTCGTTCGGGTAGAGCAGGCGAAAGTCGGTCGGCTCGTTCGCCGCCTCGACGACGGCCTCGGCGAGTTCGGTGGCTCCCTTTCCGCCGTCTGCGAAGTTGGTGCACACCGCCGCCCGCACACCCATCGAGGCTGCGATCTCGCGGATGGCCTCGTGCTCGGAGGGGAAGTCGCCGGGGAAGGCGTTGATGGCGACGACGGGGCTCACTCCGAAGACCTGGATGTTCTCGATCTGCTTGCGCAGATTGGCGCCTCCGATGTGGACCTCCTCGGGGTTCTCCTCGAGGATGGCCGGCGGCAGTGGACGCCCCGCCGCCACCTTGTGACGGCCGGAGTGAACCTTCAGCGCCCGCACGGTCGCGACGACGACGGCCGCGTCAGGCTGCAAGCCCGAGGTGCGGCACTTGATGTCGAAGAACCGCTCTGCTCCCATGTCGGCTCCGAAACCGGCCTCCGTGAGAAGAAAGTCGCCCGTGTGGATGCCGATGAGGTCGCCGACGATCGAGGAGTTGCCGTGGGCGATGTTGCCGAAAGGTCCCGCGTGCACGATCACCGGGGTGTTCTCGATCGTCTGGAGCAGGTTCGGCTTCAGCGCCTCTCGCATGATGACCGCCATCGCTCCGGCGCCCTTCAGCTCCTCGGAGGTCACCGGCTCGCCGTCGTCGGTGTAGCCGATCACGATGCGCCCGAGCCGCGCCCGCATGTCCTTGAGCGAGGTCGACAGCGCCAAGATGGCCATGACCTCCGAGGCGGCGGTGATGTCGAAGCCGGTCTGGCGGGGGACGCCGTCGAGCTTGGTCCCGAGCCCGATCACTATGTTGCGCAGGGCGCGGTCGTTCACGTCGAGGACACGTCGCCAGGTGATGTTGTGCAGGTCGATCCTGAGGTCGTTGCCCTTCTGCAGGTGGTTGTCGACCATGGCCGAGAGCATGTTGTGCGCCGCGGTCACAGCGTGCATGTCACCTGTCAGGTGCAAGTTGAACGACTCCATCGGGACGGCCTGGCTGTAGCCGCCTCCGGCCGCACCGCCCTTGATGCCGAAGGTGGGCCCCATCGACGGTTGGCGGATCGAGATCGTCGCCTTCTTGCCGATGTGCTTCATCGCCTGACCGAGTCCCACGACCGTCGTCGTCTTGCCCTCTCCGAGCGGCGTGGGTGTGATCGCGGACACGACCACGTACTTGGCTTTCGGCCGGTCGGCCAGCTCGGCGATGGCCTCCAACTTGATCTTGGCGACGCTCTCGCCGTAGTGCTCCAAGAGCCGGGGCTCGATTCCCATCTCCTCGGCGATTTGAGCGATCGGCTTGAGGTGAGCCTGGCGCGCAATCTCCAGGTCGCTCGGCATAGCCATGTCAGATCTCCTTTTGGGTCACTGTTGCCTGAGATGCCGGGCTCGGCGCGGGCCGAGCTCAAGTTGATATCTCCCGGGGGGTCGATGGCGCCGGAACGGACAATTGCGAGCTCCTGCGGGATCGTTTCGGACGATGTCAAGCTCACTCTAGCCTCAAGGATCTGAGCCAAGATGTCCCTGCTAGAGGGCCTGTAGGCCAGGGAGGGTGAACATGAGGGACCACCTGTTGTACGTGAACGGCGCCTGGCGGCCGGGAGGAGGCGGCACGATGCCGGCGATGAACCCGGCTACGGGCGAGGCCTTCGCCAGCGTCGCCGTCGCCGACGTCGGGGACGTCGAGCTCGCCGTGGAGGCCGCACGAGCGGCCTGGCCGAGCTGGGCGGCGCTGTCGGCCTTCGAGCGGGCCGAGCGCTGCGAGTCGGTGGCGGCAGCCATCGGCCTGCACCGCGAGGAGCTCGCGCGGGCCCTCACGGAGGATCAGGGCAAGCCCCTCGTCGCCGAGGCCTACGGAGAGGTCGACGAGCTGCGCGAGTACTTCCACATGGCGGGCGAGGACGCAAAGCGCCTCGAGGGCTCGCTGCCACCTTCCACCTCCGCCGACGCCCGGGTGCTCGTCACGAGGGTCCCGCTCGGGGTGGTGGGCGTCGTATCGCCGTGGAACTGGCCCTACACGATGGGAGCCGAGGTCTTCGCCCCCGCCCTGGCGGCCGGGAACGCCGTGGTGTGGGTGCCGGCCCCGAGCACCTCCGCCTGCTCGGGCCTGCTGGCGGAGGTGATCGCCGAGGGCGGGCTGCCCCCCGGTGTCTTCAGCTTCCTTCCCGGCCCGGGCGCGGTCGTCGGCGACGCGGTCGTATCGCACCCGGGCGTCGACGCGGTCGGGTTCATCGGGTCGGTTGCCACGGGAAGACGGGTCGCCGAGCGGGCGGCCGGCAAGACCCAGGTGCTCGAGCTGGGCGGCAACGGTCCGATGGTCGTCCTCGAGGACGCCGACCTCGAGCTCGCGGCGGAGGCGACGCTCGAGGCCGCCTACCTCTGCGCCGGACAGAGCTGCACGGCGGGCGAGCGGTTCCTCGTGCACGCGTCCGTGCGCAGAGAGTTCGTCGAGCGCGTGGTGGCGGCCACCGCCGACAAGGTGCGGCTCGGTGATCCGCTCGACCCTTCGACGACGATGGGACCGCTCAACAACGAGGCGAACGCTTCCAAATTCGACGCCCACGTCAGTGGCGCCCGACGAGACGGGGCGACCGTCCGCTGCGGCGGCGGGCGGGCGCCTGGGCACCCGACCGGGCTCTTCGCCGAGCCGACCGTGCTCGAGGGCGTGACGAGCGGGATGCTGATCGCCCGCGAGGAGACATTCGGCCCGGTGGTGCCGGTGATCGAGATCTCCTCGGACTCCGAGGCGCTCGAGATGACCAACCGCTCGCCGTTCGGCCTCACGGCCGCCGTCTTCACCGAAGACCTGGAACGCGGCCTCGCCTTTGCCGAGGCCGCGCGGGCGGGCTGGGTCAACATCAACGCCTCGACCAACCTCTGGGAGTCGCACCTGCCCTTCGGCGGGCGGTCCGGGAGCGTGAGCGGGCGGGGCCGCGTGGGGGGCCGCTCGCTGCTCGAAGCCTTCACGGAGCCGAAGACGGTCCACTTCCCCGCTCCGCGCCGCGCGCGACAGCGCTGAGAGCGCGGGCGACGCCGATGGTGACGGCGACGTCGGTCGAGATCGCCATGCGGCGGTGGCAGGGGCTATCCGCAGCGGCGAGAATGACCGGATGAGTCAGACCACCAGCAGGGCCAGCGCCGTCATCGTCGGCGCCGGGATCGTCGGCAACTCGCTCGTCTATCACCTCGCCCGCCTGGGCTGGCGCGAGCTGGTGCTCGTCGACAAGGGCCCGATGCCGAACCCGGGCGGCTCGACCGGTCACGCGTCGAATTTCGTCTTCCCGGTCGACTACTCGAAGATGATGACCGACCTCACCACCGACAGCTCGGCGCAGTACAAGGCGCTCGGTGTCTTCACCGAGAGCGGCGGGATCGAGGTCGCCCGCACCGAGCAGCGCTGCCAGGAGCTCCGCCGCCGGGCATCGGCCGCCCAGGCCTGGGGGTTCGAGCACGAGCTGTTGAGCCCGGCGGCGGTGGCCGGGCTCGTCCCGTACCTCGACCCGAAGGTGATCCTGGCCGGTCTCTACCTCCCGAGCGTCGGCGTGGTCGATTCGCTCCGGGCGGGAACGCTCATGCGCGAGAGCGCGCAGGCCATGGGCGCGCTCGAGGTGCGGGCGAGCACCGAGATCCTCGACATAGTCGTCTCCGCCGCCGGGCGCGTGAGCGGCCTGCGCACGACATCGGGTGACATCGAGACCGACATCTGCGTGATCTGCTGCGGGGTGTGGAGCCCTCGCCTCGCGCGCATGGCCGGGGCGGTGATCCCGCTCACCCCTGTCGTCCATCAGATGATCAGCGTCGGGCCGATCCCCCTGTTCGCGGACACCGTCGGGGAGATCTCCTACCCGATAGTGCGCGACATGGACACGAACATGTACGAGCGCCAGCACGGGGGCGACATGGAGGTGGGCTCATATGCGCACCGCCCGATCGTCGTCGAGCCCGACGAGATCCCCTCCATCGAGCAGTCGGTGCTGTCGCCGACCGAGCTGCCCTTCACCCAGGACGACTTCGACCCCCAGCTGCAAGACGCCCTCGAGCTCATGCCCGAGATCCTCGGGGACGAGAAAGTCGGCATCCGCTATGCCATAAACGGCCTCATCTCGATGACACCCGACGGCTTCCCGGTGCTCGGGGAGACACCGGAGGTAAAGGGCCTCTGGTCGGTGGCGGCGAGCTGGATCAAAGAAGGCCCCGGCATCGGCCGGGCGGTCGCGGAGCTGATGAGCGGCGGTTCTCCCGAGATCGACATCCACGAGGCCGACATCGCCCGCTTCTACGACCACCAGCGCACCCGGGACCACGTCGTCGCCCGGGCGCGCGAGGGCTTCAACAAGATGTACGGGATCGTTCACCCCGCCGAGCAGTGGGAGTCCGCCCGCCCGACGCGCCTCAGCCCCGTCTACGCACGGGAGCTCGAGCTCGGAGCCGTCTTTCACGAGACGGCGGGCTGGGAGCGGCCCTTTTGGTACGCGAGCAACGAGCCTCTCCTCGACCGCTACCGCGACAAGGTGATGCCGCGTGCGGGAGAGTGGGAGTCGCGGTGGTGGTCGCCGATCATCAACGCCGAGCACCTCGCCATGCGCGACGGCTGCGGGATCGTCGACCTCTCCGCTTTCGTCGTGCTGGACGTCACAGGCCCGGGCGCCCTGGCGGGACTGCAGCGTCTCGCTGTCGCCCAGATGGACGTGGCTGTCGGCCGGGTCGTCTACACGCCCCTCTTGGACGAAAGCGGCGGGTTCCGCTCCGACTTGACGGTGATGCGGCTCGGCCCGCAGCACTTCCGCATCGTCACCGGCGGGGCAACGGGCATGAGCGACAAGCGCTGGATCCGCGACCAGCTTCCCGACGACGGCTCCGCCCAGGTGACCGACCTCACCTCGGCCTGGACCACCTTCGGCCTGTGGGGTCCCCGGGCCCGGGAGGTGATGGAGGCGTGCACCGACGACGACGTCTCCAACGCAGGCTTCCCGTTCGGGACCTGCAGGCCGGTCGAGCTCGGCGACATAAGGGCGCTGGCATCCCGCATCTCTTATGTGGGTGAGCTGGGCTGGGAGATCTACGTGCCCATGGAGGAAGGGGCCCGCGCCTTCGACAGGCTCTACGAAGCGGGTGAAGGCCGCGGCCTCGTCCCCGTCGGCATCGGTGTCTATGCAACGACGGGCCGCCTCGAAAAGGGCTACCGGGCCTTCGGCAGCGAGCTCAACTCCGAGTACAACATCGTCGAAGCGGGCATGGCGCGCCCTTCTGTGAAGAAGGACGACTTCATCGGCAAGCAGGCCTATTTGAGCCAGCGCGCAAACGAGCCCGTGGCGCAGCTGTGCACCTTGACGGTGGACGACCCGCGCTCGGGGGACGGGACGGCGCGCTACATGCTCGGCGGGGAGCCCGTCCTCACCCCCGCGGGAGACCGCCTCGTCGACGACAAGGGCCGGCCCTCCTATGTGACGAGCGCCGGGTCCGGGCCTTCGGTCGCAAAGCACATCCTGCTCGCCTACCTGCCCACGTCCTTCGCCAAGCAGGGCTCGAGCCTTGCGGTCGACTACCTGGGCGAGCGCTACGCGGTGACGGTTGCCGTGGTCGGCGCCACCCCCTTGTTCGACCCGGACAACGAGAGAGTGAGGTCTTGACGCGGTGAACGTCCTCGTGTGCGTGAAACGGGTCCCGATGGTCGGCGCCAGGGTCGCTGTGACCCCGGACGCGCAGGAGATCGACACGCACCTGCTCGGGTTCACGATAAGCCCGCACGAGGAGTGCGCCGTCGAAGAGGCCGTCCGGTTGATCGAGACCCACGCAGGCACCGTCTCGGTGCTCACCCTCGGGCCGCCCGAGGCGATCGAGCAGCTCCGTGACGCGGCTGCGATCGGGGCCGGCAGGCTGCTCCTGCTCGAGACCGACGGACGCGAATGGGGGCCGATGGCGACGGCCCGTGCCATCGTCGAGGCCGTCAGGGCGGACGAAGCCGCCAACGGGGCCCATGAGCTGATCCTGTTCGGCAACGAGGCCGCCGACACCGGCGACTACCAGGTCGCCATCCGCGTGGCGCGCGCCCTCGGGCGCCCGTGTGCGACCGGCATCAAGCACCTCGAGGTCGCCGGGCCGGCCCTGCGCGCGCGGCGGGAGTTCCGTGGCGGCGACGAGCTGTTCGAGCTCGGACTGCCCGCCGTCGTCTCGGTCAAAGAAGGCATCAACCTTCCCCGCTATCCCTCTTTGCCGGGGCGCATGCGGGCCAAGAAGGCCCCCGTCGAACAGAGCGTGCCGCAATGGAGCGGGGACCCCGTGCGCAAGCAGGCCCTCCGGGTCCCGGTGGTGGAGCGCCAGCGTGCCGAGATCCTCGGCACCGGTGTAGATGCGGTGCCGGCCCTCGTCGAGCTGCTCGCTGAGCTGGGCGTCCTGCCATGACCGTGCTTTGCCTCCTCGAGGACGACGGCAGCGAGCCGATCGACGCTTCGCTGCGGGCGCTCAGCTTCTCCAGGGCCTTGGCGGAGTCCTCGGGCGAGGAGCTGGCGGCAGCCGTTGTCGGCGAGCCGGGCGCTTCTGTGCTTGCGAGCCTCTGTTCGTTCGGGGTGTCGGCGGCCTACTCGATCGTCTCGGACGAGCTCGCCTCGTACGCGCCGGTCGCGTGGGCGCGGGCCCTCGCCGGGCTCGGCTCGAGCCTTCCCGCGACGGCGACGGTCGCCGCAGGCACCGACCGCGGCAACGAGGTCATGGCCCACCTCGGTGCCCTGCTCGAGCTCCCGATGGTGGCCAACTGCTTCACGGCCCAAAGGTCGGACGCGACGACCGTTGTGCTCAGCCGGCAGCGCTGGGCCGGAAGCCTCGTCGAGGACGCCGTCTTGGAGGCCTCACCCGCGTTGCTGACCGTCGCCTTCGACGGGGTCGCGCCGGAACCGGCGCCGAGCCCCGCCACGACCAGCTTGCAGACCTACCGACCCGCTCTCGAGGCGGAGGATCTCGCCGTCAGGGTCTCGGACTGGACCAAGCAGAGCTCTGGCATCACCCTCGCCGAGGCGCGTGTCGTCATCGGCGGCGGTCGGGGCGTCGGCAGCGCCGACGGCTTCGCCCCGATAGAAGAGCTCGCGGGTCTGCTCGGCGCGGCCGTCGGAGTCTCGCGGGCGGTCACGAGCGCCGGCTGGCGCTCGCACGCTCACCAGGTGGGCCAGACCGGCACGCGCATCGCCCCGGATCTCTACATGGCCTGTGGGATCAGCGGCGCCATCCAGCACCTGGCGGGCTGCCAGAGCGCCAAGCACGTGATCGCCGTCAACACCGACGCGGACGCGCCCATCATCTCGCGCTGCCGACTACGCGGTGATCGGCGACCTGAGCGTGGTCATCCCCGCTCTCGTCGCCGCCATCCGCCAGCGGAGCGGCACGGCCTAGAACCGCACAGCCGGGCGGGTCGGCCCGGCCGGGGCGGCCCAACGGGCGGGACGGGCCCTAAGAGGGGCCTCCGGCGGTGTCGCGACGGTAGAAGCCGACCGTGGCCGGAGCGAGCGGCGTGTTGCCCAAGATGAGGTCGGCCGCCTTCTCGGCCACCATCATCACGGGTGCGTAGATGTTGCCGTTGGTGACGTACGGCATGACGGACGCGTCGACGACGCGAAGCCCTTCGAGGCCGTGAACCGACATGGTGGAGGGGTCGACCACGGACAGCTCATCTGTCCCCATCTTGCAGGTGCACGAAGGATGGAGCGCCGTCTCGCCGTCGCGTCCGACCCAGTCGAGGATCTCGCTGTCGCTCGAGACGCTCGGCCCGGGCGAGATCTCCCCGCCCTCGAACTCGGCAAAGGCGCTCTGTTGAAGGATGTTCCGGGCCACGTGGACCGCTTCGACCCACTCGCTGCGGTCCTGGTCGGTGGACAGATAGTTGAAGCGCAACGCCGGGTGGACCCTCGCATCGAGCGAGGTGATCTTCACGGACCCCCTCGAATCCGAGTACATCGGGCCGATGTGAACCTGGTAGCCGTGGCCGCCGGCCGGAGCCGAGCCGTCGTAACGGACGGCGATCGGGAGGAAGTGGAACATCAGATTCGGGTAGCGGACATCGTCGTTGCTCCGGGCGAAGCCGCCTGCCTCGAAGTGGTTCGTCGCCCCCGGGCCCCTGCGCAACAACCATTGCAAGCCGATCCACGGCCGGTTGCGCCACTTGAGCGCAGGCGCGAGCGAGACCGGCTTGGTGCACGAGTGCTGGATGTAGACCTCGAGGTGGTCCTGGAGGTTCTCACCGACGCCGGGAAGGTCCAGCACCACCTCTGCGCCCAGGGCCTCGAGCTCACGGGCATTGCCCACGCCCGAGAGCTGCAGGAGCTGGGGCGAATTGAAGGCGCCCCCGCACAAGATGACCTCTCCCGCCCGCACGACGCGACCTCCCGGTGCCCCCAGCTCGACGCCGACCGCCCGCCGCCTTGCAAAGACGATCCGCGAGACGAAGCTCCGGCAGACGACGTCGAGGTTCGGCCGCGACATCACCGGGTGCAGATAGGCACGGGCTGCGCTCCAGCGCCTGCCCCGATTGATGGTCCTGTCGAAAGCGGCGAAGCCCTCCTGGCGGTAGCCGTTCACGTCGCTCGTGAGCTCGTAGCCGGCTTGCTGCACCGCCTCGAAGAACGCCCGGAAGAGCGGGTTCGTGGCCGGCCCCCGCTCCAGCAGGAGAGGCCCGTCGCCCCCCCTGTAGTCGTCGGCGCCGGCGAGGCAGGTCTCCATACGCTTGAAGTACGGCAGGCAGTGCGCGTAGTCCCACTCCCCCATCCCCGGGTCGGCCGCCCACCGCTCGTAATCGAGCGGGTTGCCGCGCTGGAAGATCATCCCGTTGATGCTGCTCGAGCCCCCGAGGATCCTCCCCCGGGCGTGATAGATCCGCCGGCCGCCCATGTGCGGCTCCGGCTCTGACTCGTACTTCCAGTCGTAGAGGCGGTTGCCGATCGGCATGGTGAGCGCCGCAGGCATGTGAACGAGCAGGTCCCAGCGGTAGTCGGGGCGACCGGCCTCGAGGACGAGAACCTGGTTGGATTCGTGCGCCGTGAGCCGGTTGGCGAGGGCACAACCTGCCGAACCGCCCCCGACGATGATGAAGTCGTACCGATCCCGCAACGCTGCGCACCTCCTTCGGCCCCCTGAACCCGGAAGTCCCGCGGATGTTACCTGTGTTCACCCCTTGCCGGACATGGCAAAATCGTGCTGAGCTTCACCTGCGCCGCGGGGGCCCGACGAGGGCCTCCTCGATGCTGCTTAGGCCCGAGGTCCTCTCAGGAAGTAGACGAATGCCCTCAAGAGCCCCCTTCCTTGCGAGGTGGTCGCCCCGGATCGGGCGCAAGGCGGCGCGTCTTCACCTGCTCACCGGGCCGTCGACGACGATAGGGATCTGGTCCGCGCCCGTCTGGCTGATCCTCTTCCTCGTGGGCCAGGGTTGGTCCAGGTTGGCCGCCTACGCGGTGGCCGGGTTCGGCTTCGCCAGCCTGGCCTTCGCTGCCATCTGCATGCATCTCATGTTCCAGGCCCTGAGCGACCGTGTCGGGTTCAAGGTCTCGTGGCGCAACGCTCCGCCGTACCGCTACAAGGCCTTCGGCACCTGGTGCCGCAGCCACGGGCTGAACCCGGCCACCGGACGCCCGCTCGGGCTCCATCAGGTTCGTGACCGGCCGGTGCGTCGCGCTCCCTGTTCACCGTGCCCATTCGCACGGCCGCGCGTGAGGACGGCCGAACCGAATTGCGTTCCGCGCGTCGTCAGACGTCATAATAGGTTTCGCGCACGGTGAGGCTGTAGGGCGCTCGATGGTCTAAAAGGAGGCCCGGGTGATCAACGACGGTGACACCGGTTTCGTACTCGTAAGCGCCGCTCTCGTCATGGTGATGACTCCGGGCCTGGCCTTCTTCTATGGCGGGCTGGTGCGCAGGAAGAACTTCCTCACCATCATGCTGCAGAGCTTCATCTCGATGGGCGTCGTCACGGTGCTCTGGGTGCTGGTCGGCTACTCGCTGGCTTTCTCCGGGAACCTCGGCGGTGTGATCGGCAATCTCTCGTGGGCGGGACTGCACAGCGTCGGCGTGAAACCGGGCCCGTACGCCCCGCACATCCCGGCGCTCGCGCACTTCATCTTCCAGGAGATGTTCGCGATCATCACCCCGGCGCTCATCACGGGAGCTTTCGCCGACCGCATCAACTTCAAGAGCTATCTCAAGTTCCTCGTCATATGGAGCCTGCTCGTCTACGTGCCGATCGTGCACTGGATCTGGGGCGGCGGCTTCCTCATGAAGTGGGGCGTGGAGGACTTCGCCGGCGGCATGGTCGTGCACACGAGCGCCGGTTTCGCGGCCCTCGCCTCGGTATGGGTGGTCGGCTCCCGCAAGTTCGCCCCCGGCGAGAAGATGGTCCCGCACAACGTCGCCTTCGTCGGTCTCGGCACAGGCCTTTTGTGGTTCGGCTGGTTCGGCTTCAATGGCGGCTCGGCCCTGGCCGCCAACGGCGTGGCCGCGATCGCCTTCGTCAACACGGACATCGCGGCCTCGGTCGCGATGTGCACCTGGCTCGCGATCTCATGGTGGCGCTCGGGCAAGCCGAGCATCGTAGGGGCCTTCACGGGGGCGGTCGCCGGCCTGGCCTGCGTCACACCGTGCGCCGGTTTCGTGCCCACCTGGGCGTCGTTCGCCATCGGCCTGCTGGCGGGGTCGATCTGCTACTCGGCCGTGGCCCTCGTCCGACACCAGCACTGGGACGACGCCCTCGACGTCTGGGCAGCACACGGAGTCGGCGGGCTTCTCGGCTCCATCCTCGTCGGGGTGTTCGCCTACGAGTCGGTCAACTCGGCCGGCAGCAACGGCCTCGTCGCCGGTCACCCTGCTCTCTTCGGCAAGCAGGTGGCCGCGGCGTTGCTGGTGGCCGTCTACGCCTTCGTCCTCACCTGGATCATCCTCAAGGTCCTCGACCACTTCGAGCCCGTCCGGGTGCCCGACGCCGTCGAGCTCGCGGGACTGGACACCGAGCTCGAAGAGCCGGACGCCTACGTCTTCACCTGAGCTGACGCCTCGAAGCACTCCAATAGCCAAGGGCGACCGGATCGACGAACGAGCCGGTCGCCCTTGCTGTGTCCCCCAGCTGGTCAAATCCCATCCGAGAGGCTCGGGGTCCGCAGACTGCCGGCGGACGCCGAGCGAGGAGACCGACTACTCGACGGGGATCTCCTTGTTGATGAGCCCGAGGTCGATGCCCTGGCGCTTTCGGATCAGACGGGCCGCCACGTAGACGACGATCGCCAGGGCGTAGAGAAGGGCCATGAAGACGAGCGAGCCGTGGTTGTTGACGCCGTAGGCGCTGTTGGACAGCCACTCGTACAGGTTGTAGATGATGAGACCCATCGTCACGAGGCCGGCGACCGGCACGATCGGCACCCCGAAGATCTTGAACTTGCTCGCCGCCGACGCCTTCCACAGCTCGGGCTTTCGCCACGGCAGGATGACGACGGCGAACGCGCTCACGAGGTAGGTCACCGCGATGACGAGCGTCGCGTCGAGGGTGTAGGTCTGGAACTTGATCCAGTACGCATAGACGGCGCTCAGGCCGGCAGCCGGTAGCAGCATCAGCACCAGCGAAGCCATCGGCACCTTGCGCTTCTCCGAGACGGTGGCCGCCGAGTCCGGGAGCACACGGTCGAATGCGGCCGCGAAGATCACCCTTGTCGAGGACAGGAACAAAGAGCCCACCCAACCGAAGAACCACAGGCTCATGACGAGTAGCAAGATGACCTGGAAGGCTTCGTTGTGCACCAGCCACGCGGCCAGCATCGCCGGGTACGGCCAGATGGGGATCGAGCCCTTCCCCGCCCAGAACGTCGCGTTGGCGTTGTTGTAGAAGCTCCAGCCGAAGGTCTTGTCCACCAGCAGCAGGAACACGACCGAGAGGATCACGGTCAGCCACAGTCCGCTGAACATGCCGGTGAAGACACGCTTGAAGTCGCTCGCGCCGCGCACCTCGCCGTAGAGGGTGGTGCCCCAGTTCGGCCAGAGCAGGTAGAACATCAGCATCGGGACGAGGAGCATGCTCGCCCCGAATGAGTTCAGGCCGAAGCCCGGCGTCGAGTAGCCGATCTTCGCCGCCGAGGCCTGCGTCGTCCCGTAGGCATTCGACACGCCGAAGATCTTGTGAGCCTCGGCGTTCACCGAGCTCACGAAGCTCCCGTGCGAGTACGCCAGCAGGAGAACGACGATGACGAGGAAGCCGACCATGCCCCCGGCGAAGCACCACTTCTGGATGCGGGCGTAGCCGTTCATGCCGAGCGAGACGAGCACGCCGGCGAGGGCGATGGTGATGAGGCAGATGGTGAAAGTGCCGTTGTGGGTGCCGAAATAGCTGGCGGCTCCCTTCGCGTTGAGCGTGTACAGCACCGGCTGGATCAGCTCGACGTTGAGCACCGAGCCGTAGATCGGCGCCCACAGCCACAATATGAACCACCAGCCTGTCGCCGCGAACACGAACCCGACCGGGCCGGCGAGAATACGGCTCTGCCAGACGTAGTCGCCGCCGGCGCGGGGGATCGTCACGACGAGGCCCGTGTAGGCGATGACGAGGAAGCTCACCCAGACTCCAGATATGAGGACGGCGGTGAGCAGCTGGCCCTTCGGGATGAACGAGTTGAACGAGAACTCGTAGATACCGAGCGTGATGATGTTCGTCGACAGGCAGGCGTAGACGATGGCGTCCCGCACCGACCACCCCCGCACCAGCCCCGTCGCCTTTCGCAGGAACAGCGTCGGTGCCTCCGACCCTGCCGCCTTGCCCCCTACGGCCCCCGCCGCCTCCTCTACGGTCGCCATGTCCCCCCTCCTTGATTCGAGCGAATATCCCTGTTCAGCCTCGTGACGAGGACGTGCCCCGCCTCAGCCGTTGACGAGGATGTGCCTCGTCACCTTTCCCTTCTTCTCGTTCAGGTCGATGACAGCGCCCTGCAGGACGCCGTCGGTGTAGACGCTGCCCGGGTTGATGGCGAGCGTCCGCCCGAGCTTTTTGATGCCGCGGCTCTCGTGGATGTGCCCGTGCACCGAGAGCATCGGCTGGTGGGTCAGATATCGCCTCGCGGACGGCCGTCGACCCCACCGCCTTCATCACCGCGCCCCCGTGCATCGGGCGCAGGCTCGCGTCGAGGGCCGGGGCGTCGTCGAGACCGGTGTCGAACGGCGGAGCGTGGAAGTTGAAGATCGCCCTTTCCATGTCCGGGATCTGGCAGACGACTTCCTCGATCCTCTTGGCGAGGTCCACCTCCGGCGCCTCGCGGAAGGTGTCCCACGGCGTCGGGTTCGTGTACCCCATGGATGCCAGGTAGAAGCCGTCGAGATCCACGACCTTTCCCTCGGCGAAGGTCACGCAGGGCGAAGCCTCGATGACACCGTCGATCTCGAAGGTGTCGTCGTTCCCGCCGTTGACGATGCAGGGGATCTCGCCGCCCGCGGAGCTTGGCGTCGGCCATGTCGAGCCAGCGGTCCAACGTGTGCACCATCTCGGTCGTGAAGCGCCGGTCGATGGAGCCGTCCTCCTCGTTCAGCTCACCGAGCTCGTCTGGCGTTATCCGCGTCGGGTAGTAGCCGCGGTTGCGGATCTTCTGCTCGATGTTGCGGATCTCTTCCTCGGTCTCGACGACATGGGTCTCACCCGACAGGGTCGACCTCGAACGATCCGGGCCTGACGATGACGGGCACCATGATCTTGCCGGTGACGTCGCCGCCGAGGATGACCATGTCGGCCTTGTAGAACGCGGCGGAGTTGAGGAACTTCTTCCAGCACACCTCCGAACCGTGGATGTCGGTCGCGAAGAAGATCTTCATGTGCCGCCCTCACCCCCAAGGACTGCTGATAGACCGGCGGCCGATCCTTCTGGTCCGGCTTCCCCCTGCCCCAGTCACCGACTGTGACGGGAAATGCGTACCACCGGGAACAGGCAGCGTCAAGGCTTCGCCTCAGTGGGCGACCTCCTCGGGCAGCTCGTACCAGCGCACCCGGTCCCCGACCTTCGCGCGGATCTTCCACTGCATTGACTTCGGTGTCGCGTCGGCGAGATCGACCAGGCGCTCGGCGCTGCGGAGCGCGTCATGGGGCACAGGCGCGGCGGGCAGGAGATCGGGGTGCTCGCCGACCAGCAACGGCAGCTTGTTGAGGTTGCTCGTGACCGTCCGCCACCAGCCCCAGTCGCCTCCGAGGAGCTTGCAAAAGCGCGCCCGGTCGATCTCGGGACCCGCCTCGCCCGGGCTGTCGCCGGCGACGGGGAAGGCGGAGAGGAGCTGCAAGATGTCCCGGACGTCCTTCTCGTTGACCTCGATTATCTGCAGCTTGGTGAGGAGGAGGTCGACGACGTCCAAGGTGAGGGGAAGGGCAGCGAAACTGGGGCGGAAGTCGAGCTCGTGGCACATCACGAGACGGTCGACCATGACGTCGATGGGACGCCCGGAAGGAGCGTTGAAGTACATCTGGCGGTCGCCGTTGAGCGAGTTGAAGCGGCGGTCCGGCTCGCAGCCGGCCTCCTCCAGAAAGGACACGACATCCTGGCGGCCCTTGGAGAGGCAGCCGAAGTCGATGTCCTGATCGCGCCGTAGCCGCGGCGGGAAGTCGGGGCAGAGGACGCGGACCGCCAAGCCTCCGAGGAGCCGCAGCGGGAGCCCCGCCCTGGAAGCACTCTCGATGAGCTGCCGGGCCTCGACCAAAGGATCGTCCGCGGTCCCGATGATGTCCGACTCGCTGTCGCCCATGAGTGGCCCCCTCCTCGATCGTGGTTCGCGAAAATACCGCCGTCGGCCGCTGTCTGCCCGACGCCGGGCCGGACTCGTGACCTGAAGGCGACCGCATGACGACGAGCCCGCTCCTACGATGCTTGCCTTGGACGGGAAAACCTCTGCACGTGTGCTCGTCGTTCAGCACGAGAGCGACGCCGGGCCCGAGATGTTCCGGCCGTGGCTAGCCGCTTCGGGAGTCGACGTCGACGTCTGCCGGCCCTACGCGGGAGACGCCATCCCCAACTCCGTCGTCCACGACGGCCTGCTCGTCCTCGGCGGCTCGATGGGCGCCCACGACGACGCGAAGGCGCCTTGGCTCGTAGGGGTGAGGACGATGCTTGCCGACACGACCGCCCGCGGGCTGCCCGTGCTGGGCATCTGCCTCGGAGCTCAACTCCTCGCGGCGGCCTGCGGAGGGCTCGTGGAGCCGAGCCCCTCAGGTGGCGAGCTGGGGCTGGGCAGGATCGACCTCAACGACGCGGCGCGGGCGGACCCGCTCTTTGCCGGCGTCACCTCGCCGGTACAGGCCGTGCAGGCGCACGAAGACGACATCACCCGGCTTCCCGGCGCAGCCGTGCTGCTGGCCTCGAGCGCGCTCTGCAGAGTTCAGGCCTACCGCATCGGACATCGTGCCTGGGGAGTGCAGTTCCACCCCGAGGCCGGCGCTGCGGTCCTGCAGGCCTGGGCCGACGCGGAAGCCGACGCTCCCGCTTCCCGCCGACGCCGCCTGGCGCTCGCGGTGGCCGAGGTGCGAACGGCCGAGGACCGCTTGTTCCGCAACTGGCGGGAGTTCGCCGCCCGATTCGCGGCCGTCGTCAAAGGGGACTGACCGGCACCCGCTTGGCCTGCCGGGTCGCGCGACCCGGGCCGAGCAGCTCCGACAGAGCGGCCTCGAGGCGGACAACGCCGGCGTCGGCAATGGTGAGGGGGAGGTCGAAGAGGGCGGCCACGGCCTTGGCCTCCTCCTCGAGGGCAGGGGTGCGATCCTGGGCGAGCCAGACGACCCGGGTGTAGCTGCCGAAGTAGTCGCCCCACAGCTCGGGGTGCCGGTCGAGGCCCAGCTCGCTCAGGACGGTCCGGCGGAAGCTGCGCACGAGGAAGTCGGTGAGGACATAGGTCCCGGGCTCGTCGTCGAACAGGTCGCGCATCTTGTCGGCACCCGCGAACACGTCATAGCAGTGCAGTCCGGCGAGCCTGCGGATCCCGAGTCGTTCGCATACCCCGTCGAGGGCCCCGTAGGTACCGCAGTCGGCGTAGGCGAGCACCACGGATCTGCCCGCCGACAGAAGTCGCCGGGCGAGCAGCTCGACGCGCGGCGCGATCTCGCGGGGGCGGTTGTGCAACAGGGGCGGCAGGCAGTGCAGCTCGACCGGCCACCCGCGACGGGCGGCTATCTGGCGGATCGACGGCCCGAGCGCGCCGCAGGCGATGACCGACGCGTCCACCGGCGGGGCGGCGCCGCCCGGCTCAGACGGGGAAGGGCAGCTGGTCGACAAAGCGGTCATTGAAGTCGGCCCGGTCGGACAGCTCGACGTACTCGACCTCGTCGAGCAGAGCCATGGCCCCGGCGCGCTCTCTCATGGACAAGCAGCGCCATCTTCGCCCCTTCGCCGGCCACGTTCCCGGCGCTCACGATCCGCAGCAGCGGCAGGTCAGGGACGAGACCGAGCCTGACGGCACTTGCAGGCGAGAGATAGCTGCCGAACGAGCCGGCGAGCAGGACCTGCTGCACGTCCTCGGCCTTGAGTCCGGCCTCCTCGAGGAGGACATTCCAGCCGGCGGCGATGGCAGCCTTGGCGAACTGGAGCTCGCGGACGTCGCGTTGCGACAGGTAGATCGAATTCGCCGCCTCGCCTCGCCAGTGGAGGACGAAGACCCGCTCCTTGCCGACCATGGTCAGCCTGACGGCGAGGCCGGGCGCGAGCTGCGCGGCGTCCTCCTCGGGCACAAAGCGCCCGGAGCTGTCTATGAGCTGCAACCGGACGAGCTCGGCGACGGCGTCGACGAGCCCGGACCCGCACAGTCCCACCGGCTCGACGTCGCGCGATGACGCCGAGCTCCAAGCCGTCGGTGGTCATCTTCACCACCTCGATGGCGCCCGGCGCGGCCCGCATGCCGCAGCGGATCGCCGCGCCCTCGAAGGCCGGCCCGGCCGGCGCGGCCGTCGCGAGAAGGCGGTCGGTGTTGCCGAGCACGAGCTCGCAGTTGGTGCCCACGTCGATGAAGAGCCGGATGCGCGAGTCGCGGTCCATGCCCGAGGCGAGAAGTCCTGCGACAATGTCGCCGCCGACATAGGCGCCGAAGGAAGGGAAGATCACCGCTCGGGCCCGCTCGTGCACCTTCACGCCGACGTGATGCGCGAGGACCTCGGGGAACAGCCGCGTCGCCATGATGAAAGGCGCCACTCCCAAGGGCTCCGGGTCGATACCGAGGACGATGTGGGTCATGGTGGCGTTCCCGGCGAGGGCGACTTCGTAGACCTCGGACGGGAGCACGCCGGCGGCCTCGCAAACCGCCTGCGCCAGCTCGTCCAGCGTCTCGTGGGCGAGCCGGCAGAGCCGGTCGAGCGCCCGGTCGTCGGTCATGATCGTGCTGATACGGGTGATGACGTCCGCCCCGAAAGGCTGCTGCTTGTTGAGCATCGACTGCACGGCGAGCGGAGCCCCCGTCGACAGGTCGAGCAGGGTCGCGACCACCGTCGTCGTCCCGAGATCGAAGGCGATCGCGAAGACGCGCTCTGTGGTGTCGCCGGGCTCGACCGCGACCAGGACGTCGTCGACGAGGACCGCGGTGACCTTGTAGTCGTTCTCCCGCAGCACGGCGCCGAGCGTTCGCAAGACCTCCAGGTCGACTCGCAGCTCCAGGTCGTCGAAGCTCGAGAAGAGGCGCTCGAGATCGGTCGTCTGGTCTGACAACGTCGGCTCGGTCAGCTCCACGTACCGCTTCTGGACCGCCGGGCGCAGGATCACCTTGCGCCCGACGCCGACCGTCGCCGCCTTCGGGCGCGTCACGAGCGGGGGCACCTCGACGCGGAGATCGGTCGCCACCTGCACGCGGCACGCGAGCCGCCAGCCGTCGCGGAGCTCGTCGACCGAGAACGCCCGGGTGTCGAGGGGCGATATCGGCGTGGCCGAGTCGAGGATCTTGACCTTGCACTTGCGGCAGGTGCCGTGTCCCCCGCAGGTCGAGTCGATGGCGATGCCGTTCCAGCTCGCCGCGTCGAAGAGCATCACGCCCGGAGGAACCCGTACTTTTCGGCCAGGGGGCTCGAAGAGGAGGTCGAAACGGCCCCGCCCGTCAGATGCCGGGTCGCCCTCGTGACCGAGCTCGGCTCCCGGCCGGCTCGGCCAGATCGTGAGCCTGCGGCGCCGGTTGGCCCGTCATTGGCCCGCCGCTTGCTTGGACCGGTGGGCGGCGATCCAGGAGGCCCCCCACGGGTCCCGGTCGAGCACGAGGTCGGCGGCTTTGACAGCCCGCACGAGATGAGGCGAGCGGGCGTCCATGATGGCGCTCGTGAGTCCCGAGCGCATCGCCATGGAGAGGAACGAGGCCCCGATCGTCTCACGGTCGGGCATCCCGAACGACACGTTCGAAGCACCGAGTGTCATGTTCAGGCCGAGCTCGTCGTGGACGAGAGAGATCGTCTCCAATGTCCTCACGACGAGGCGTGGTGTCCGCGCCGATGGGCATCGCCAAGGGGTCGAGCACGATGTCCTCCTCGGCGATGCCGTAAGTGCCCGTCGCGACCTCGACGATCTTGCGGGCAAGCTCGAGACGCCGCTCCGGCTGCTCGGGGATCTCGTTCTCGTCGTTGGGGAGCGCGATGACCGCCGCCCCGTATCGCTTGACGAGCGGGCAGGATCGCCTCCAGCCGCTCGTCCTCTGCGGTGACCGAGTTGACGAGGGCCTTGCCGTCGTAGGTCGAAAGCCCGGCCTCGAGCGCCTCGATGACCGACGAGTCGATGCAAAGCGGCAGATCCGTGATGCTCTGGATCAGCTTCACGGCCTGGATCATGAGGGCCACCTCGTCCCCGAGGGGGACTCCCATGTTCACGTCGAGCACCATGGCGCCTCCGGCAACCTGCTGGGCCACGTCGATCTCGATGCGCGACAGGTCGCCGGCGCGCAACTGCTCCTGGAAGATCTTGCGGCCGGTGGGGTTGATGCGCTCGCCGATGATGCAAAAGGGTTGGTCGTCGCCGATCACGACTTGCCGGGAGGCGGAGCGCAGAACCGTGTGCATGGCTGGTCTCGACCGTAGCCCGCTAGGAAGGGGCGACGGCGCCCCTGCGGGCCATTAGGTCCTTGGCCCGGCTCACCGCCGCCGACGCGTCCGAAGCGTAGCCGTCCGCCCCCACCGCGTCGGCGTACTCCTGGGTGACCGGCGCTCCGCCGACCATCACGATCACCTGGTCGCGCAGTCCCGCCTTCTCGAGGGCGTTGATGTTCGCCTTGAACATCGGCATCGTCGTGGTCAAAAAGGCGGAGAAGCCGACGATGTCGGGCTTGTGCTCCTTGACGGCCTCGATGAACTTCTCCGGCGCCACCTGCACGCCGAGGTCGATGACGTGGAAACCGGCACCCTCGAGCATGATGTTCACGAGGTTCTTCCCGATGTCGTGCACGTCGCCCTTGACCGTACCCATGACGAAAGTGCCGACCGGCTCGACCCCGGTCTCGGCCAGGAGCGGCCTCAGCACCTCGAGGGCCCCTGCCATCGCCCGCCCGGCGATGAGCATCTCCGGTACGAAGAAGTCGCCCCGCTCGAAGCGGGCTCCCACTTCTTCGAGAGAGGGAATGAGCGCCTCGAAGAGCAGCGTCTCGGGGTTGAGCCCCATCGCGAGCCCGGCATTGGTGAGCTCGAGCACAGCCGGTGCGTTGCCGACAAGAGTGTCGTCGTACATCTGCTTGAGAAGCTCGTCCTTGTTCACGCTGCACCCTTCCTCTGTGGTCGGTGGCCGAGCGCGGCAGACAGGGCGTCGGCTGCGGCCATGCACTGCGCGGCTACTTCGGTCAATCGGGTCGGCCCGAGGCGCGTGGAAGGCCCCGAGACCGAAACGGCGGCTGAGGCGGCACGACCTTCCCCTCGCACGGGCGCCGCGACGGCGACGAGCCCGGGCTCCAGCTCCTCGTCGGCCAGGGCGTACCCGCGGCGGCGGACCTCGGCCAGCTCGGCCTCGAGGACAGACCGGCGGGTGACCGTCTTCGGCGCCAGGCGCAGCAGCCGACCGGGCGGCAGCTCGGCGGCACCGAAGGCAACGAGCACCTTGCCGAGAGCCGTGCAGTGCAAGGGCTCCGAGCGGCCCAGCCAGTTGGTCCCGCCGAGGACGTAGTGGCTGTCGATCTGAGCGATCTGTTCCACCATGGCGCCGTGGACGACGCCCAGATTGATCGTCTCTCTGGTCAGCTCGCCGAGTCTCTCGAGGTACGGGCGGGCGAGGCCGGGCGAGATCCGTCTCGGTGTTGGACCTGAGCGCATAGCGCACGAAGGCGTCGCCGGGCCTGAAGGCTCCGCCGGGCTCGCGTCGCACGAGCCCGTTGCGCTCGAGAGCCAACAAGATGCGAGAAGTTGTGCTCTTTGCCAGACCGCTCGATTTGGCGAGCTCGGTGAACGTCACGGGGTCGGAGGCATCGACGACCAGGCACAGAAGGCCCGCGGCGCGGTCGATGGCTTGTGACCCGGTCGGCCGGGCCACGGCACTCAGCTGGCTCTGTTGCTGGCTCTGTTCCATTTTGCGAGACATAGTTCTACTATGTGAGTCTAAAATGCCCGGCCAAGAGCGTCAAGGCGGGGACCGCGTGAAGTGAGGTGGCGATGTTCGTCAACAAGATGGCCCGTTACGAGCTGCTTTCCCCCGACGCGATCGAGGTGCTCGACCGCGGCTGGCGGCGCATCGTGTCGGAGATCGGGGTCCAGTTCGTCAAGCCGGAGGCGATCGAGCTGTTCCGACGGGCGGGGCAGAAAGTGGACGACCAGACGGTCTGGCTCGACCCCGACTTCGTGCTCGAGCAAGTCGCGAAGGCGCCGCGGGAATTCGACGTGCAGGCGCGCAATCCCACGAACACGGTTCACATCGGCGGCGACCACATGGTCTTCGGCGGCGTGTACGGGCCGCCGTTCGTGAGGGAAGGCGACGTCCGCAGGGACGCAACGATGTCCGACTTCCGTCGGTTCTCCATGCTCGCCCAGAGCTTCCCCGAGCTCGACTCGGCCGGCGGCGTGATCTGCGAGCCGAACGACGCCCCGCTCGACTCGCGGCACCTCGACATGATCTTCGCCCTGCAGACCTTGACCGACAAGATCTACATGGGCAGCGTCGTCTCCGGGCCGAACGCCCTCGACACGATCAGGATGACCGAGATCCTCTTCGGCGGTCGCGAGACGATCGAGGAGACACCTGCGACGATCTCGCTCATCAACTGCAATTCACCCTTGCGCTGGGACGACCGGATGCTCGACGCGCAGTTCGAGTACAACCTCGCCAACCAGCCGGTTGTCCTGACGCCCTTTCTGCTCATGGGGGCGATGTCCCCGGTGACGATCCCGGCGGCCCTCGCCCAGCAGTTGGCAGAGGCGCTGTCGGGGATCGCCCTCGCCCAGCTCATCAGGCCCGGATGCCCCGTCATCTTCGGGTCGTTCCTTTCCAACATCGACATGCAGTCGGGCTCGCCGTGCTTCGGGACGCCCGAATCGGCCATCGGGCTCTTTGCACCGGGCAGCTCGCCAGACATTACGGCCTGCCGTTTCGAACCGGCGGGTGCCTCACCTCGAGCCAGACTCCCGACGCCCAGGCCGCCTACGAGGCCCTCATGACCTTGTTGCCGACGTTCCTGGCGGGCACGAACTGGGTCATGCACTCGGCCGGCTGGCTGGAAGGCGGCCTCGTCAGCAGCTACGAGAAGTTCATCATCGACCTCGAGCTGCTGAGGATGCTGCGGGTGGAGTTCACCCCCCTCGAGATCGACGAGGCCGCACTTGCCTTCGACGCCCACCTCGAGGTCGGCCACGGCGGCCACTTCTTCGGCGCCGCCCACACGATGGACCGGTTCCGTGAGTGCTTCTACCGCCCCCTGCTCTCGTCCTCCATGAACTTCGAACGCTGGTCACGCCAGGGCGCTCTCGACGCTGCCGCCCGGGCGAAGGCGATCTACGAGAAGGCACTGGACGAGTACGAGCAGCCTCCGCTCGACGACTCCATCCGCGAGGAGCTCGAGGACTATGTCGCGCGGCGGCGGGCCGAGCTCGGCGACTGACTGCGAGCAGATCGGGCCCGAGTCCTGTCGACGCTCGGCCGGCACCACTTCATATCCCCGTCGCCTCGGCCCGGCTCGTCCTCCTGCGGGCCGAAGCTCCCGGCAAACCGCAGTTGGGCTCAGCCGTCCGAGTGGGCCCGGATCGCCGAGATCAGAGAAGAAACGGGCCCCGTGATGGCCCGGTGCCGCGGGTAGCACAACGCCATCTGGCGAGTCGTCAGGCGCTCGCGGGGCGCGAGCCACGTGAGCGAGGAGTCGATCGCCCGCCGGGCCGCGATGCGCCCGATGCAGGCATGGCCGAGGCCGGCGGCCACGAGGCGCTGCAACGCGAGGTTGTCGTCTGTCCGATAGACGATGCGCGGCGCGATTCCGCGCCGGCGCCACGCTTCCTCCAGCTCGAGCTGGCTGCTCCAGCGTCGCGTCCAGGCGACGAGCTGCCTCCCGTCGAGGAGGTCGAAGCTCGGATGTTCGACGTCGCCCAGCGAGCTGTCGCGTCGGGTCAGGATCACCCACGGATCCTCGAGGAGCGGGATCGCCTCCACACGCTCGTCGGGCTCGGGGTTGAGGGCGAAGGCGAGGTCCAGCCTCCCGCGTCCGAGGCCGCTCATGATGGCCTGGATCTCCTCGATCTCGCTCAGGATCACCTCGACGTCGGGGTAGGTCTCGCGAAACGAGCGCAGGGCGGCCGGCATCACCTCGGCGGCCGCGGTCTGGGAGACGCCGACTCGGATACGCGTCCGCTCGCCCCGGGCGGTCGACTCGACGTCGGCGCCGATGGCCTCCACCTCCCCGAGGGCGCGCCGCGGCCCGTCGGTAAGCGGCCGCGCCGGCAGCGGTGAGCTTGACCGCTCCCCGTCCGCCCGGTCGGGTGAACAGTTCGGTACCGAGAGCGCGTTCTAGAGCGGCGACCTGATGCGAGATCGAAGACTGGGTGTAGCCGAGCTCGGAGGCCGCCCGCCGAAACGAGCCGAGGTCGGCGACCGCCAGCAAGGCCCGCAGCTCGCGAGACCGACCCCTTTATCGATCGACCACACCGATCGTTCTGGCATCAAATATTCAGTTTAGTAGCGACCTTAGTTGTCGTAAAATACTGGAAGTGGGAAGAGTCCAGCGTCCGTTAGATGGTAGATGGAGCTGGGACATTACGAGAAGACGACAGATGATCGAGACACCTGACAACGTGGCCGACCCGGAAGGGCGGCGGCGGCGGGCGAGGCCGGCGGGGATCCCCGGGTCGGCCGGCTGCGTCTCCTCGTCTACGCGCTGGCGCTCTTGAGCTCGGTCCTGCAGTCCGCCATCGCCCCGCTCCTGCCCGCCTACCAGGAGCGGTTCCAGCTCGGCAGCGTGCAGGTAGCAGAGCTCCTCGCCGCCACCGGCGTCGCGGCCCTCGTCATCTCGCTGCCGGCGGGGGCCCTCTCCGATCGTTTCGGTGCCCGGGTGCTGACGTTGTGGTCCGGCTGGCTCCTCGTCGCCTCGACCCTGGGCCAGGCGTTCGCCCCCTCGTTCGCGTTCTTGCTCGATGACCCGTTTCGTCTTCGGCCTCGGCTACGGCATCGTGTGGACATCGGCCCTGACCTGGCTCACAAGGGCCTGCGACGACGAGACGACGATGACGGGAACCATCACGGCCTCCGGGTTCGGCTGCATCGCCGGACCGGCTTTCGCCGGAATCCTCGCCCAGTACTTCGGCCTCGCGGCCCCGCTCGTCGTCGCGGCCGTCCTGACGACCGTCGTGACGCTCCTGTTGACGGCCGTCGATCTCGAAGGTGTCAGCTCCTTCGAGCCAATCGGCGTTCTCGCCAGCATCCGTTCCGCCTCCGGTGACCCGAGGGTGCTCGGGGCGAGTGTCGCCGTGGCCGTCGCGGGCGCGAGCGCTGCTCTCGTGACGCTGCTGGCCCCGCTCGAGCTGCATGCATCGGGCGCGTCGGACGGCACGATCGGGGTGGCGTTCTCGGTCGCCGCCGTGCTTTTCATCGTCGGCAGCATGGCCACCAAACGCGTCGGGATGCGCGCCGTCCGGCTGAAGACCGTGCTCGGCGCCGGCCTCGTCCTCGCCTTCGTCGTCTCGCCGGCCACCGCCAGCAGCGCACCGGTCTGCGTCGTGTTGATGCTGTGCGCCACCTCTGCCATTCGTTCGGTCCTCTGGGCCGTCGGCTATCCCCTCGGCGCTTCCGGGGCCAACCGGGCCGGTGTGGGACTCGGTGTCGTGATGGGGCTCCTGAACCTCGTCTGGGCACTTGCGACAGTGGTGAGCCCGCTCCTGGCGGGCGCCCTCGTCGGCCATTTCGGGGCGCGGGGCACCTTCGCCATCTCCCAGGCGGTGCTGGGCGCCGGCCTCGTGATCGGGTGGCTCGGATTCCATGTCCGGCTGCCCGAGCGCGGCATCCGGATCGGGCACCTGTGAGGCTCGGCTCAGGAACTTCGAGATCCGCCTCGGGCGCTATCCGGCTCTGCTCAGGACAGCGCGAGATGGGGACTCTTGCCGAGACCGCCGATCTCGGCTGAGATACGGGAGCCGAGCTCGCCTCGGGAGATGACGTCGACCAGGCCCTCGATGTCCGGGTCCCAGCCGCGGACGTCGTGGAGCATGGGCACGTACTCGCGTACGGCCTGATAGGCGACGGCGGTCCCGCGCCCGAGCGGCCATCGACCGCGCATGTCGATCGCCTGAGCGGCTGTGATGAGCTCGTACGCGACCGTGCGGTGGACGAGGGAGACGAGCTCGTGGGTGCGGCGCACCGAGAGCGGCGCCATGCTCGCGTCGTCCTCGACGCCTTCGGCCACCTGCCCGCCGTAGTCGAGCGTCACGGGCCTTCCGAGCGAGCGGGCCTCGGCGGCCAGGGCGGCGCACCACCGGCCCATCGGCTTCAGGCCGTTCGTCGGCCCCTGCGCGAAGGCGAGCGCGCTGGGAAGGCCGCTGAAGTGGTTCCAGAGCAGCTTCTGCACACGTTCGTTGGCGCCCTTGATCGCATTCGCGATCGCCAGGCGCAACAGGTCGAAGGCCATGCCGAGCCCGACGACGTCGAAGTTGCCGACCGAGACGATCACGCCTTCGCCGACGAGAACGAGGGGATTGTCGTTGGCGGCGTTGAGCTCGGCCTCGAGGCTGAGGCGCGCGTAACCGAGGGCGTCGTGCAGAGCACCGTGGCTTCTCGGGGCGCAGCGGAAAGAAAGCGGGTCCTGCAGGTTGCGGGCGGCATCCGGCTCCCAGAGGTAGGAGCCGTCCAGCACCTCGCGCAGCCGCTCGGCCGCCGTGCGGAAGCCCGAGCTGAGGCCCGAGAAGGCTCGTGCCCGGGTGGATGATGGAGAGGTTGCCGGCAAAGCCCTCCAGCGACAAGGCGGCTGCCACCTGCAGCAGGTCGACGAGATCGGCGACGTCGTGCAGGACGAGGGCGCCGCGGCCCAGGGTCACTCCGTTGGCGCCGATGAGGGCGAGCGCCTCTTTCGGGGCGAGCTGGATCGGGCGCAGCCCCACCCGCTCCAGGGCCGCCTTCCCGCTCATGACCTCCCCACCGACTTCGGCGTTGCCGATGCCGATGAGCACCTTGCCGATGTCGGACATCTCGGAGAGGTCGCCTTGCCCGACCGAGCCCACCTCTCTCACCACCGGGTGGACGTCACGGTTGAGCACGTCCACGAGCAGTTGCGCCAGCTCGCAGCGTACGCCGACGCCGGCTTTGGCCATGCCGTTGGCCCGGGTGACCATCATCGCCCGCACCACGTCGCGCGGGAGAGGCCGCCCGTAGCTGGAGGTCAGGTCAGCCACGGTGTCAAAAGAGAACTGCTCCAGCTGCTCTGCGGGGATCTTGAAACGGGCGAACGAGCCGAGTCCCGTGTTGAGGCCGTAGACGGTCTCGCCCCTTGCCAAGATGGCGTCGACCACGTCGCGGGCGCGGCGCATGCGACGGAGCGCCTGATCCGAAAGGTTCACCCGCGCCCACTCCCGGGCGACTGCGACGACGTCCTCGACCTGCAGGTCGTCTCCAGTCAGCTCGACAAGTCGCTCATCCACCGCCAGTTGCACCGCCTCCCCACGATGCACCGCCCGTGGCGCGGCCCTCCCGCCTGTCGCAGATTATAACGGTCCCTGTAAGTACAGCGATGCCTTTGCCGATGTCCTCGACGTCGGTCCACTCCTCCGGACAATGGCTGCGGCCCGCCCGGGAGGGCACGAAGACCATGCCCATCGGACCAAGGCGAGCCATGTGGGAAGCGTCGTGCCCTGCGCCGCTCGGCAGGCTGACCGTTTCGTGTCCCTGCAGTCCCGCCGCCTCGCCGACCGCGGCCGCGACCCAATCGGTCACAGGCACCGGGGCCTGACGCGAGAGCCAGTTGAGAGACGTGCCCAGCTGCCGGCGGGTGCCGACGGCCTCGAGCTCCTCGGCCAGCTTGAGCCCGAACTCGCTCAGCCAGGACTCGTCGGCGCTTCGCGCCTCGGCCCACAGATCTGCCTCGGCGGGCACGACGTTCAAGGCTCCGGGTCGGACGGCAAGTCGGCCGACCGTCGCCACGCCGCCGGCGGCGAGACGCTTCGACGCGCGAGGATCACCTCGGCCGCGCCCGCAAGGGCGTCCCGGCGGAGCTCCATCGGGGTGGTGCCGGCATGGTCCGGCTGACCGACCACGTGCGCGAGCAACCGGTGGATGCCGGCGACGCCCGACACGATGCCGATGGGGACACGAGCGGACTCGAGCACCGGACCTTGTTCGATGTGCATCTCCACATAACAGTGCAGGTCGGCGCCCCAGCGCGCCTGCGCGATGCCGCAGGCCTGCCCCCGGCCGACTCGATCGCCTCGGCGAGGGTGCTCCCGTCCGGACCGACGAGAGCGAGATGGTCGTCGTCGAGCGCCCCCACGATCGCCCGGCTGCCCAGGCAGCTCAAGCCGAAGTCATTGGGCTCCTCGCCGAGGAAGTCGACGACGACCAGGTCGTGGGCGAGCTCGGTTCCCGTCTCGCGCAGGCAGCGGACCATCTCGATGGCGCCGAGCACCCCGATGATGCCGTCGAAGCGGCCGCCGCCGTCCACGGTGTCGGTGTGCGAGCCCGTGACGATCGCCCCCGGGTCCCCGGCCGTGCCGGGCAAGGTGCCGATGAGGTTCGCGGCCGCGTCCGTCCTGACGCTGAGGCCCGCCTCCTGCATCCTGGCCGCCACCCACTCGCGTCCGGCCCGGTCGGAGCTGGAGAAGACGCGCCGCGTCCAGCCGGGGGCCTGCGGGTCCCGGAAGGACGAGAGCACCTCGAGGTCGTCCGCGAGCCGGGCAAGGTCCGGCTGGACGGGCCCGCTCACGACGGCCGCACCTCGCCACGGGTGTCGCCGACGAGCGAGACGCCCATGATCTGTTCGACCTCCTCGAGCGCGAAGCGATCGCGCGTGCTCGAGGAAAGGGGAAGCTGGGACCGGTCGACGACAAAGAGCGCAATCTCGCGTCCGGGTGCCATCTCCGCGATCGACACGGGCCGTCCGTCCTCGAGCGACAACGTGGCGATCACGTCCGGGTAGGTGGAGATGCGCTCGCCGTCGACGTCCACCGTCATGTACTCGTTGAGGTAGCGGACGACGTGGCCGTCGACCGAGATGGCGCCGTGGTCGAAGCCGCCCGCGGTCCGCAGCGGCTCCACCTCCCGGACGGGTCCGCGTGCGACGACACGGCCGCCCGTCGCCCCGACCGCCGCCTCGATGACCGCGTCGGCGCCCGCCGCCGCCCGCATGGCCGAGCCGAGGGAAAGGGCGTACCCCACCGCCCCGAGGGCGGCGTGCTGTTTGACATAGGCGGCCTCGACGGGGTGCCGGGCGGCGGCGATGAACCCGCCGGCGCGCTGGCAGACGTCGCGGAGCACATCGGAGGTCGCGATCACCTGGCCGCGGACGACCACCTCGAGGCCGCCCGTGAGAGAGCGGTTGCCCCCGGCGACGGCTTGCACCGTCTCGTAACCGGGCCTGGTCGTAAGTCCCATGGCGCCGAGCTTGCCGGTCGGGTGCGCCCGGACGTCGCCGGCCGCGTCGAGCACGAGCACGCCGAGGACCGCCGACTGGATCCAGCCGTTCAAGGTCGTCGAGGAGCCGTTCTGCGCCGTCATCACGGCCACCACGGGCCTGTCGAGCTCATCGGCCACGAGCTCGAGCGCCCGCACGTAGTCGAGCGGGCGGATCTCCCTGTTCGGCGCCGCCGGCGCGCCTATGGCGGTGACGGTGACGACGAGGTCGTCGTCGTCGAGCGCCTCGACGGGCGAGAGGACAGGGCGCCCGAGCTTCGTCGCCAGCTCGCCCATCATCATGCCGTGATCGACCCAGCCTCCCCCGCCGCTCGCGAGCACCGAGCCGCCCCACACGGCGTCGAGGGCGTCCTCGATGGTCAGCTCCCGCGTCATTGCGTCTCCTCCTCTTGGCCGAGGCCGAGGCCGGCGTCTCCGGCCGCGGACTTCGCCTGGCTGTAACCGGCATCCGCGTAGCGCAGGACGCCGAGGCCGCTGTCGGCGTCGAGCCCACGCCTGAGTCGCTCCTCGGCCGAGCTGGTGCCGTCGGCCACGATCGTGACGCCTGC
The DNA here is from genome assembly GCA_963804265.1 of uncultured Acidimicrobiaceae bacterium. Taxonomy (GTDB): domain Bacteria; phylum Actinomycetota; class Acidimicrobiia; order Acidimicrobiales; family Bog-793; genus Fen-455. The sequence continues at coordinate 41,995 of CAWDPZ010000011.1, read as the reverse complement.
CGACTGCATGTAGCCGGCGTATCCGGCGCCGCCGGCGTGGACCGCCACGAGGTCGGCCCCCGAGGCGGACAGCAGGAGGGCGTCGAGGATCGGCCAGTCCGAGATGGCACCCGACCCGTCGGCCATGTTCTCGGTCCCGATGTGAGGATGCGTCATGCCGCCGGAGTCGAAGTGGTCCCTCGTAAAGGCCACCGGGCCGGAAAGCCGCCCGTTGCAGACGAGCGCGTTCACCGCCACGGCGAACCTGGACCGCTCGAGATGACCGAGCCAGCAGCTCCGGGCCGGCAAGCCCTGCGGTACCACGTTCTCCCCGGCGAGGGAGATCCACGAGTCCACCTCGGGACGGAACGACATCTGCAGGACGAGCCGGTCGAGCTCGGCGAGGTCCGAGAGCTCGCCGCTGAGCGCCACCCAGCGGAACGGGCCGATGCCGCGGCAGAACAGCGGCCTCAGATAACGCTCGGCGAACCCGTCGATCGTGAAGGCGTCCTTGACCCCGGCCGCCTCCGCCTGCACCCGCAGGTTGTTGCCGTCCTCGAAGACGACGGCGCCGGCCGCCTTCATCTCCAGCATGGCCTGCACCTGCCGGGCCATGGATTGGCGGGCCATGGCGGCGACGCCCGCCGGGTCCGACTCGCGACGGGTGCGCCAGCTCGCGAGCGAGAGCTCGACCGGGCAGTAGCCGTAGACGGCGTCGTGGGCGGCGGTGAGGTCGGTCACGATGTCGGGCACGACGCCCCGGGCGGCGACTTCGCCGTAGACGGTCGCGGCGTTGCCCACGAGCCCGACGACGCTGCCTTCGCCCCCGCGACCGAGAGCCGCCAGTGCCTCGTCGAGGTCCGCGGTCACCGAGGAGAGGTGACCCCGCCGCAAGGACCGGGCGCACTTGTCCGGGTCGACCTCGACGACGATCCCTCTCCCGCCCGCGAGCGCGATCGCGAGCGGTTGCGCCGATCCCATGCCGCCGAGACCGGCGGTGAGGACGAACCTCCCGGCGAGCGACCCGCCGAAGTGCTCCCGACCGACCGCCTGCAGGAGCTCGTAGACACCCTGAAGAACGCCCTGGAAGCCGATGTACTGCCAGTCCCCGGCTGTGAGACCCCCCCACATGATGAGGCCGCGGTCGCAAAGCTCGTCGAAGTACTCCGGGGTGGCGTAGTGGCCCACGACGTTCCCGCAGGCCATGAGGACGAGCGGCGCCTCTGCCGAGGTCGGGAAGACGCCGATGGGCTTGCCGGACTGCACGATGAGGGTCTGCTCGTCGCGGAGGTTGCCCAGCGCCTCGACGATCCCCGTGTACGAGGCCCAGTCCCGGGCCGCCTTGCCCCGGGCCGCGTAGACCACGAGGTCCTCGGGGCGCTCCCCCACCTCGAGCACGTTCTCGAGCATCCTCAAGAGGCCTTCCTGGCGCCAGCCACGGCAGCGCAGCTTCTTGCCGCGCTGGGCCGTCACGACTCTCGGCACGCCCGGATCAGCCACGTTCTGAAGCACCCGGCTGACGCCCTACGACGCGGCCGCGCCCGGCCGATCCCCGGAGGCGGGACCCGTCCCAGACCACCTCGCCCCGCGAGATCGTGAGAACGACCCTGCCCGGGAACACCATCCGTGATAAGGGCTCCAGCCCGCGTTCGAGTGCAGGCCGGACTCGTCGAGCCGTGATAAGGCTGCCAGCCCGCGTTGGAATGCAGGCCGGACCTCGTCGAGCCGGAAAGGCGCCGAGGGGTCAAAGACCATGATGTCGGCGTCCTTGCCGGCTTCGAGAGATCCCTTTGCGTGACTGATCCCGAATATCCGTGCCGGACCGGCGCCAAGAAGCTGCGAGAGCGCAGACAGGCTTTCGCCCCGGTCGAGCAGCCCCCCCGCCAGTACCGTGACGAGCGTCTCGACGCCCGGTGCACCGGAGTGGTTGTCGAAGATCGCAGGCTTCGTCTTGTCCGCCAACGGCCATGGGGCGTGGTCGGAGACGACGGCGTCGATCGCGCCCGCTCCGAGCCGCTCCCACAGGCCCGCCACCTGGGCGGGCGCCCGCAGGGGCGGGTTGATCTTGAGGCGGCCACCGGCGCGCCCCATGTCGTCCTCGGAAAAGCTCAGATAGTGCGGGCAGGTCTCGGTGCTCACCTGCAGGCCCTCTTCCGCATATGAGCGGGCGAGGTCGACCGAACGGGGGAGGCTGAGGTGGCACAGGTGGAGGGGGGCCCTGGCGTCTCTGGCGTATTCGAGTGCCGTCAGCACAGCCTGGGTCTCGCTCACCGGCGGGCGCGACCGGCAGTGGTCGATCGGGGAGGCGTCGGGGAAGGCCCGGAGCCGCTCGAGCAGAGGCTTGATGATCTCCTCGTTCTCGGCATGGACGCAGGCGACGCTGCCGTGCTCGCCGATGGCAGCGAGGACCTCCAGGAATTGGTCGTCGGGGATGCGCGGGAAGCGCCGGGGATCTGTCCCGAACAAGGACAGCTTGAACCCGACGACGCCCGCCTCGGCGAGCGGCCCGACGTCGCTGCCGCCCGATCCGGGCCGGACCGTGCCGAGCAGTGCTACGTCGACGAGCGCCTCCTCGCCGACTCTGTGACGCTTGGCAGCCAGCACCTCGGGGTTCACCACCGGGGCCGCGGCGTCGTAGGGCATGTCGATCACGGTTGTGACGCCCCCGGCCGCCGCCGAGGCCGTCAGCGCCCGGATGCCTTCCCCGGCATGGCTGCCGGAATGGACGTGGCAGTCGATCGCGCCCGGGAACACGTAGGCGTCCTTTACGTCGATGTGTGTCGCGCCGGGGCGCCCGGCCGGTGGGCCTGTTCTCACCTCGAGGATGCGGCCGCCGCCGACGAGGACCTCGCCCCGGTCCGGCTCACCGGCCGCGGTAACGATGCGTCCGACGATCGAGAGGTCCACCGCCGGCATGTCCGCTCGTCCGCCTATCTGGCCTTGGACGGTGGCGACGCGAACCGCTCGGTACCTGCGCTGTGCCCGGCGACGTGACGAAGTCGGGCCATATACATAGCAATTGTCATCTTATCGGTCGTAGCGTCCGCGCCCAAGACCGCGCTTCGACAGGCGAAACGCGGGATCGCCCTGCTAGCTTCGGAGTCTGATTAGCCTCCGGTCTCGGCACCACGTCGGCTGACGTCGGGACACGATTCAGGGAGGAGGAGCCCGGGATGTTGCTTTACGTCGTGAAGCGAGTCGGCCTGGCGTTGGTGACGCTCGTGCTCTTGAGCCTGATCATCTTCTTCGCCGCCCAGGTGCTCCCGGGCGACCCGGGACGGGCGATTCTCGGGCCTTTCGCCTCCCAGCACTCGGTGGACATACTCGACCACAGGCTCGGCGTCGACCGGCCAGTCGTCGTGCAGTACTGGAGCTGGATCACCGGGATCGTGCGCGGGCAGGCTCGGGACTTCATACCAGTACCAGGCACCGGTCAGCTCCTTCTTGTGGCCGTACCTGGGGAGATCGCTGAAGCTGGCGGCCCTTGCCTTTGTCATCGTCGTGCCCACGGCCATCCTGGGCGGGATCATCGCAGCCCTGAACCGGGGACGGTGGCTGGACCGTCTCATCAGCACGACGAGCCTCTCACTGTCGACGGTGCCCGAGTTCGTCTCCGGCGTCGTCCTCATCGTCCTGTTCTCGATAGACCTGAAGTGGCTGCCCGTCACCGCCAACGCGCCGGCGGGGTCGACCTTCATCACCCAGGTGCGCTACCTGATCCTTCCCGCCATTCCCCTCGTGATTATCCTCTACGGCTACATCGCCCGGATGGCCCGGGCCGGCACCGTCGAGGCGCTCGACTCCGACTACGTCCGCACGGCGACGCTGAAGGGGCTGCCCCGCTGGGTCGTGATCCGGCGGCACGTGCTGCGCAACTCGCTGCTGCCGACGATCACCGTCATCGCCACCCAGACCGGGTACCTGATCGGCGGCCTCGTCGTGGTCGAGAGGCTCTTCACCTACCCGGGCGTCGGCACGCTCATCCTGAATGCCGCCAACAACAAGGACTTCCCGATGCTCGAGGCGGGAGTGCTTGTTCATCGGCATCGTCTACGTCGTGGCGACGCTGATCGCGGACATCCTCTACACGCTGTTGAACCCCCGCGTCAGGCTGGGGGCGGCGGAATGACGGCGGTCGAGCCCGCCGGTCCTCCCGCGGCTGGTCTCGCAGACCAGCTGTCCGCGGCCTCGCCGGTCGGAGCGTCCGGGGCGCTGGACGTCTCGGTGGGGCGGATTCGCCTGGAACAGCTCCGCCAGCTCCTCCGCTCCAAGACGTTCATCGTCGGGACGTTGATCCTTCTCTGGTGGATCGTCTGCGCCATCTTCGGCGGCTCGTTCGTCCCCTTCAACGCCACCACGCCGGACATCTTGAGCGGCAATCTCGCCCCCTCGGCCGCCCACTGGTTCGGTACCAACAACGCCGGCGAGGACATTCTCTCGCGGGTGATCGTCGGCTCCCGCGACATCCTCGAGATCGCCCCGCTCGCCACGCTGCTCGGGCACCGTGGTCGGCACGACGATCGGCCTCGCCCAGGGCTATCTGCGCGGTGTCTTCGACATGATCGTCGGCCGGCTCGTGGACGCCGCCCTGTCCCTTCCCATCGTCATCGTGGCCTTCCTCTTCGTCGTCGCCGTCGGCCCGAGCACCCTCACGCTCGTCATGGTGATCGGCTTCGTCTTCGCCCTCATCATCGCGAGGACCGTGCGTGCGGCTGTCCTGCAAGAGCGCGAGCTCGACTATCTCGCCGCCGCCCGGCTTCGTGACGAGAGCGCCTTTCACGTCATGTTCGTGGAGATCCTCCCGAACGTGCTCGGCCCGATCATCGTCGAGTTCACAGTCCGCCTCGGGTACGCGATCTTCACGATCGCGACGCTTTCGTTTCTCGGCTTCGGCGTGCAGCTGCCGACGCCGGACTGGGGCGCGGACATCGCCAACAACTACCAGTACCTGGGTGCGGGCTACTGGTGGGAGACGCTCTTCCCCGCCCTTGCCATCGCGTCGCTCATAATCGCCATCAACCTCATCGGTGACGCGATCGAGTCGGTGCTCGTCCAATGACCCTTGCCACCTCGTCCGACCTGGTCTCCGCCGTCGAAGCGACCCCGCCGACGCTGGAGGTCAGCCACCTCGACGTGACATATCGCGTGCGCGGCAACGACCGGTTGGCCCTGCGCGACGTCTCGTTCACCATCGGCCGCCAGGAGTCGTTCGGCCTCGTCGGCGAGTCGGGCTGCGGCAAGTCGACGACCGCCCTCGCCATCACGCGCTATCTCCCCCGCAACGGGCGCCTCAGCGCCGGTTCGGTGACGGTGAACGGGAAGGACCCGGCGTCCATGAACAAGGACGAACTGCGGAAATTCAGGGCGCGGACCGTCTCGATGGTCTACCAGGAGCCGGGGCGGGCGTTGAACCCGTCGATCCGAGTCGGGCGCCAGGTGGCCGAGGTGTACGAGGTGGCCGGCACAAAGCGGGCTGATGCCCTGGCCAGGGCCGAGGAACTGCTCCGCATGGTGCAGATCGCGGATCCGGGACGGGTGCTGCACGCCTATCCCCATCAGCTCTCGGGCGGGATGCTGCAGCGGGTCATGATCGCCATGGCGCTCGCTTCGGAGCCCGCTCTGCTCATACTCGACGAGCCGACGACGGCCCTTGACGCCACCGTCGAGGCCGAGGTGCTCGACCTGGTGTCGTCGCTTCGTCAGAGGTTCCAGACCTCGGTCCTGTTCATCAGCCACAACCTGGCGGTGATCGCGAAGATGTGCGACCGCGTCGGCGTCATGTACGCGGGAGAGCTCGTCGAACAGGGCCCGGCACGTGAGATCTTCGACAATCCCCGGCATCCCTACACCGTCGGACTGCTGCGATGCGTCCCCCGCGGCGGGCAGCGCAAGGACCACGGGCGGCTCGACACGATTCCCGGCTTCCTCCCGGGACCCGGGGAGGTCCCCGTCGGATGCGTCTTCGCCAAGCGCTGCGCGCTCGCGACCGAACGTTGCCGTCGAAGAGACTCCGCCCATGTACGAGGTCTCCCCGTCGCGGACGTCGCGGTGCCACTACCACGACCGGGCGGCCGAACTGCCCCGGGCGACCCCGGAGGAGGTCCAGCTGAGGAGCCCGGGCGCGAGCGAGGAGCCCGTCATCCGCCTGCGCGGCGTGTCCAAGACCTTCCACGTCCGCGGCGAGCACGTGCGGGCCGTCGTCGGGGTCGACCTCGACCTGAAGGCGGGCGAGACGCTCGGACTGGTGGGCGAATCGGGCTGCGGCAAGACGACGCTCGCCCGCGTCCTGCTCGGTCTCACCGTGCCGGACGAGGGATCGGTGATCGAGCTCGAGGGGGTCCCGCTCGCCGCCCAGTGCGCCAAGCGCGACCGCTAGCAGCTGCAGGCGATGCAGATCGTCTTCCAGAACCCCGACTCGGCGTTGAACAGGCGCCACAGCGTGCGGCACATCGTCACGAGGGCGCTCAAGAAGCTGGCGGGTCTCTCGGGCGAGGCCTCTGAGAGGCGCCTCCTGGAAGTCATCCGTTCGGTTCGGATGGAGGAGCGCCATCTCCCGCTGCGCCCTTATCAGCTCTCGGGAGGACTCAAGCAGCGAGTCGCCATCGCACGCGCGTTCGCCGGGGCGCCCGCGTGCTCGTCTGCGACGAGCCCACCTCGGCCCTCGACGTCTCGGTGCAGGCAGCCATCCTCAACCTCCTCGCCGACCTGCAGAGCCGTGAGCGGGTCACCTACGTCTTCATCTCGCACGACCTCGGAGTGGTGCGCTACCTGTCCGATCGCATCGCCGTGCTCTACCTGGGCCGCGTCATGCAGTACGGACCGGCCGAGACGGTCTTTGCCGGACCGCATCACCCCTACACCGAGTCTCTGCTCTCGGCCGTGCCGAGCCTCGACGGGACGCTCCGCGAGAGGATCCGGCTGAAGGGCGAGATCCCGAGCGCGGCACACTCGCCGTCGGGCTGCGTCTTCCACACGCGCTGCCCGCGGCGGCTCGCGAGCGGGCTCTGCGAGTCGACCGAGCCTCCCCTCGTCGAGGTCGAGCCCGACCACATGATGCGCTGCCACATCCCGGTCGGGGAGCTGCGCCGGCTGCAGGTGGCCGACGCCGGGGCGACCCAGGCGGTGGCACGCTCCCGTTCGCGACCTTAGCCGAAGATCTTGTACGACCGCTCGAAGATCTTGTCGGTCAGGCCCGGGATCTCGTCGTACACGGCCGACATCGTCCGATAGAGCTCGTGGTTCTTCTCGTCGGGGAGCAACGGCGGCTCCCAGGAGACCATCTCGTCGATGGCCTCGTCCCACGAACCGTAGAGACCTTGGCCGACAGCCGCACAGATCGCCGAGCCCAGGCCGGCGGCGTTGTTCATCTTGCTCCTGAGGGCCGGGATCCCGAAGACGTCGGCGAATATGTGCATGAACACGTCCGAATTCGAGCCGCCGCCGGAGACGACGATCCGGTCGTAGCTCTCGCCTGTCTCCTTGCCCATGGCCGTCCCGCACCGGTAGATGGTGAGAGCGATCCCCTCGAGGATCGCCCGGTAGATGTGGAAGCGGCCGTGGCGCACGTCGAAACCGACGATCGAGCCCTTCTTGAAGGGGGCGTCGGTCGGCGCCAGCCAGTCGAGGATCGACCATGAGCCCGTCCGAGCCCGCCGGCACCTTCTCCGCCTCGAGGTCGAGGTACCTCTCGACGGCCACGCCCTGCCGGCGCGCCGCCGAACCGGCCTCCTCGCCGAGCAGGTCCCGCCACCAGCTGACCGTCCACATGCCCCGGCGGATGCCGTGGCTCTCGTAGAGGTACTGACGTGGGATCGAGGCGAAGTTGGACCAGAAGCTGGTGGCGTCCGTCACGTTGCGCCGGCCCGCGGTCATGCTCGCGGTATAGGTGCCCAACGAGACCAGCAGCGTGTCGCGAGGAGCGCAGCCCGCACCCGAGCGCCTCGACCGCCTTGTCGTTGGACGTGGCGAAGACGGGCAGGCCGGCAGGGATGCCGGTGTGACGGGCGGCCTCAGGGGTGACAGATCCCAGGACCTCGCCCGGCATCAGGAGCTCGAACAGCATCTCCCGCGGCACCTGGAACTTCGCGAAGCCCTCGTCGTCGCGCAGCCACTCCCACCTGTCCTGGCTGATGGGCCAGACGCCGGCGTAGTTGGCAGCGGTGTCCTTGAACTGACCGGTCATCCGGTGGCTTATGTACCCCGACGAGGTCGTGACGTAGCGGACGGTCGGGTCGTTGTGCTCATAAGGCCGCGACACGCGGGCGTCCATCCAGCTCATCACCGGGCTCGCCAGCGTCCCGTCCGCCCGGAGCAGTGCACGGCAAAAGCGGATCGTGCACAGCCCGACGCCGACGATGGCGGAGAGGTCGCCCGGGAACGCCGCCATGGCACGCCGGCTCGCCTCACCGATGGAGAACCAGAGGTCGTCGTCCGGGTGCTCGACCACGCCGGGACGGGGCGTGTCGTTCGGTCGGAGAGCTTGACGACCCTCGCAGACGACGGCGCCGTGCTCGTCGAACACCGACACCTTGGTGCTCTGCGAGCCGTTGTCTATCCCGATCAGGTATCGCTTCACCATTGCCTTCCCAAGTCAGCGGACGACTCTCTCAGGCCTTGAAGATCGTGCCCTTGTTCATGATGCCGTTCGGGTCGAAAGCCTCTTTCAGCTTGGCCAACATGTAATAGGCGCTGCCGTGCTCCTGCTCGGTCCAGTCGGTCCGGTACTTCCCGATGCCGTGGTGGTGGACCATCGAGCCCTCGTGCCTCAAGGCTTCTTCGACGATGATGGCGTTGAGTGGGATGTGGTACTTCGTGATCTCCTCGGTCGGCTCGCAGTTGATGTTGTAGTCGTAGACGAAGTACAGGTTCGTGCCCGTCTGGTAGCTGTGCGAGGAATGGGCCCCGAGCATCGTCAGGTCCCCGACATAGGGGTACTCGGTGCGGATGCGGTGGATGGCCGCTTTGTAGATCTCGCCTATGTCGGACCAGTTGGCCGAGATCTCGGTCGTGTACCCGAGGTTGTGCTCCTTCGAGCATCCACTGCTGCTCGGCGACGATCTTGTCCATGCCCCAGTTCAGGTCGCTGAACCACCGCTCGATGCGGGCGGGATCGACGTCTTCGTGAACAACGCCCTTCGACGGCACGGTCGATCTCGTCGACGGTGGCCGCCACGATGGCCTCGGGGCCTTCGCAGATGAAGAGCAGGACGCACTTGTCCTTGTGGAAGTCCGCAAAATGCTGGTGGGCGTCCTCCTCGGAGTAGACGCGGCACACCGAGGGTCGGAAGCCGTCGGTCACGACCTCGCGGATGACAGCAAGGCCGTCGTCCATGTTGTCGACGAGGAACCCGCGAGCCTTGTTGTTCTCGGGCCTGTACCGGTAGAGCCTCACTGTGACCTCGGTGATGAAGCAGAGGGCGCCCTCGTTGCCGACGACGATGTGCCTCGTGTCCGGGCCTACGGCTCGACGCGGCACGTTCTTCACGCGGCAGATCGTGCCGTCCGGGAAGACGGCCTCGAGCCCGACGATCATGTCCTCGATGCCGCCGTAGAGGGTCGAAAGCTGGCCGGTCGAGCGCGTCGCGGTGAGGCCGCCCATCTGGGCGATGGGCTTGGACTGGGGCGAGTGGCCCGTCGTGAGCCCCTGCAGGCGGACGGCGTCCTCGAGGACCTCGAGGGGCACGCCGCACTGTGCCGTCGCCATCATGTTCACAGGGTCGATGCGAACGATCGTGCTCATCGGTGAGCCGTCGAGCACGATCGTGTCCTCCACGACCGTCTCGAGGCCGCCTTCTGTGGAGGTGATACCGGTACGGGGCACGACGTTGATCCTGTGCTCGTTGGCGAAACGGAGGACCTTTGCGACGTCCGCGGTCGACCTCGCGGCGACGACAGCCGCCGGAATGGGCCCTTGGAAGATGCCGTTCACCGCCTGGTACTTCTTGAAACGGTCGACGCTCGAGGCACGGAGCACGTCCTCGTCGACGTTCACCTGGCCCTCGCCGACGAGCTCGACCAATCCCCGTCGGATGTCTTCGCGACTCAGGTCTGAAACTGATTGCACCATGAACCTATTCTCCTCCGTCGAGCGATGTCCCCGGCAGCGTCACCGGACGAGGTAGCCACCGTCGACAACCAGGACGTGGCCGTTCACGTAGTCCGAGGCGCGACTGGCCAGGAAGACCGTGGCGCCCATCAGGTCGGCCGCGTCTCCCCATCTGCCCGGCGGGGATGTGGTCGAGCACCCGCTGGTTCGTCTCGGGATTGGAGCGCGTCGTCTCGGTTATGGCAGTGGCGTAGTACCCGGGCGCGATCGCGTTCACCTGCACGTTGTACTGGGCGAGCTCGTCGCAGTAGGCCTTCGTGAAGCCGACGAGGCCGTGCTTGGTGGCCGAGTACGCCGGTGACCACTGGCCGCCCAGGAAGGAGAACAGGGAGGCGATGTTGATGATCTTGCCCGAGCGTTGCTCGACCATGAGCTTGGAGGCCTCGTAGCTGAGCTCGAACGCCGCCGTGAGGTTCAAGGCGATCATGGGGTCCCACTGGCTTCGGTCGAAGCTGTCCACGGACGCGATGTTGCAGATACCGGCCGAGTTCACCACGATGTCCACGGCACCGAAAGCCGCGACACACCGCTCGACGATCTTCTTCGGAGCGCCGTCGGCCGTGATGTCGATCTCGAGGATCTCGGCCTTGCGCCCTTCGAGCTCGACGAGGCGACCTGTCTCACCTCCGTCGTCCATGACAGTCGGGATGAACAGGTTCGCTCCCGCCTTCGCAAGGGCGAGCGAGAACGCCTGACCGAGGCCGGTATTGCCTCCGGTGACGATGGCCGTCTTGTTCGCGAGGGAGAACAGGTCCATCGAGAACTCTCGGATATCCATGTTCAGCGCCTGCCTTTTCCTACTCGTTCAGCGCCTGTCCTTGGCTGACTCTCGTGCGATCGCCGACACGTCCGGTGTGCACGAACGACACCCGAGCTCCCAGGGCACGCCGGCAATCCGAAGTGGACCGTCGCTCTCAGGCGGGCCTGAAGAACGGGTTGAACGGAGCTTTGGCGGCAACCATGAAGTCGGCCGCCTTCGGAAGTCCCTGCACCGCCTTCTGCAACGCCTCGTGCGTCGCGACCTGGTTGTTGCGGAAGACCTCGGCTTCGTCGTCCGCATTCGGGTTCACCCAGACAGCGGCGATCAGGACGAGGTTGTCCACGTCGCCGACGTCGATCACGGACTCGTCGAGCGCCTGCCCGACGCCTTGGGCGACACCCGCCTGGGCAGGTCCCCAGGTCATGTTGCCGTGCACGGTCCCGGTGATGGCCGCCTTGTTCACGAACAAGGTGGGGGGAACGACAGGTATGCCGGGTGCGGCCACGGCGACAAAGGGTGCGTGCCCTGCGCTTGGTGTCGCGAGCGCGCTCGCCCAGGCCGTGCCGACAGGCCCGTCCCGGCGCCCCAGCACGACGTTGATATGAGCGGCGTTCACGCCGTCTCCGACGAAAGACTCACCGATAAGCATCAACTGTCTCCTTCCCATGGCTTGAGGACAGCCCGCACGACTCGGCCTTCGAGCATGGCGGCGAAAGCCTCGTTCACTCCCTCCGAGCGGGTAGCGCTCGCTGACGAAGCGGTCGAGGGGGAACTTGCCGTCCGCGTACAGGCGCATGATCAAGGCCATGTCGAGGGCGGGACGGGCGGAGCCGTAGAAGGTCCCGGTCACGATCTTCTCGGAGCGGACGAGCACGTTGCCGGGAAAGGACACCACTTCTCCGTCGGCCGGCACTCCGACGAGCACGACCATGCCGCCGGGTCGGACGGCGTTGAACGCAGTCGTGGCCAAAAAGGGCAGCCCCGCCGCTTCGAAGGCATAGTCGGCGCCGCCACCGCACAGCCCACGCAGAGCCTCGACGAGGTTCGCATCCTTCCCGTCGAGGGTCGCCGTCGCCCCGAGCTCGGTGGCGAGCTCACGCTTGGAGGCGACCGGATCGACGACAACGACGGTCGTCGCCCCCGCGTACCTCGCCGCCATGACGGCCGACAGTCCCACTCCCCCGCCTCCGAAGATGACGACGGACGACCCGGGCGCGACCTTCGCCTTGTTGAACACGGCGCCGACACCGGTCGTCACCGCGCAGCCGACCAGGCAGGCGACCTCGAGGTTCGCGTCCGCGGGTAACACGACACAGCACCGTTCGTCCACGACGGTATGGCGGGCGAAGGTCGAAAGATACGAGTAGTGGTAGAGGGGCGAGCCGTTCCTCGAGAGCCGGATCTCGCCGCTCGGCAGCGCGCCGTTGCCCATCTCGGTCATCGAGTTGGCACACAGCGACAGGTCGCCTCTCATGCAGGCGGGACAGACGCCACAGGTCGGTAGCCAGGAAAGCACGACCTTGTCGCCGACGGCGACGCGAGTGACGGCCGAGCCGATGCTTTCCACGATGCCGCCGCCTTCATGGCCGAGCACCGCCGGCATCGGCGTCGCCGAGGCACCGGTCGCGGCATTCCAGTCGCTGTGGCACACGCCGGTCGCCTCGATACGGACGAGCACCTCGGTAGGCCCGGGCGCCGAGAGCTGCACGGTCTCGACGACGAAGTCCTTGCCCGGCGCTTCGAGTACAGCCGCGAGCGTCTCGATACCAGTGCTCATCCTCGGCACCTCCGTGATGTCTCACCGGCTGGATGTGCATCCACGCGGTTCGAAAACGAGTGTAACCACCGCTCGCTCGTGCGGTCGAATCCGGGAAACGATCAGGCGATCAGTGTGCCAACAGGAGCGACCCGGCGAAGCGTCCTTTGCGGGCTAGACCGTTGCTGCGGCGTCACGACCGGATCGAGAAGCGTCCTCTGCGCCGAGCTGGCGCGAGAGCTCGGTGCACCCGACGAGGAGCTCGCGCCCGAGCGCTTGGCGATCCGAGAGCTTCAAGGAAGGCTCCGGGACGCAGATCGTCATCGCGGCTATGACGCGGCCGTCGTAGGCACGCACCGGCGCCGCCAGGCAGGTCAGGTTCTCCGAGGACTCCTGGCTCGCCTCGGCCCATCCCCGGCGCCGCGCCTTCGCGAGCTGACGTTCCAGCTCTTCGACCGTCGTCGCGGTGCGCGGCGTGAGCCGCCGCATCTCGTGGTGGCGGTACCAGTCGGCCGCCGAGGTGCCGGAGAAAGCGAGCAGGGCCTTGCCGACGGCCGTCGCGTGCGCCGGGAGACGGCGGCCCGACCTCGGTGACGAGCCTGACCGGGCGCGTCGAGTCGACGTGCGACAAGAAGACGACGTCGGGCCAGTCGAGAACCGCGAGCTGCATCGTCTCGTCGATGCGGTCGACGATGGGCGTCACGACGGCCCGGAACTCGTCGATGAGATTCACGGCCCGCAGGAACGACGAGCCCCAGGTCATCACCTTCGGGCCCATGCGGTAGCCGCCCCGCGGCCCCGGTCTTTGCAGGAGCTCGCTCTCGACGAGGGTGTTGAGGATGCGGTGCACAGAGCTGCGCGGCTCGTCGATGGCATGCGTCAGCTCGTCGAGGCTGGCCGAGCCTTGAAGAGCCGCCAGGGCGTCGATGACCCTGATCGCCGTCACGACCGCAGGAGCGGTCGAAGCGGCCCGGATGTCGAGCTTTTCCAATTGTGCCTCCTCTCCTCGCAACTGCTTCAGCACGGAAGGGAGCTCGGATCACCTGCAACTACTGCGCCTCTGGCGCATTCTCGTCCGACTTGTTACTGTAACAGAAGCAGTCTATCTGAACGTCTGTCCAGTATCTTAGACAAGTCTCGCATCGGCGAGGGACGACAAGAGGGAGGTTGGCGCATGGACGTCAACGACAAGGGCAGGGAAGTCAACCACGAGCAGATCGACAGTCTCCGGCGTGGTCGTGGCCCGATCCAAGAGCACGTCATCGACGAGTTCCTCGCCGGCAACCTCTCCCGGAGGGACTTCCTCCGGAAAGGCACGGCCTTCGGACTCTCGTTGCCGGTGCTCGGCGGGCTGCTCGAGGCAAAGGGAATGCCGGGCCTGAAGAGGGCGGCGGTGGCCCCGAGGTCGGCGGCCAAGGCCGGCGCCACCATCAGAGCCGGCATCATCGTGCCGGCGGGAGCCATCAACCCGCTCACGATCGCCGACCAAGGCGGCCTCGAACTGCTCGGCAACGTCGGCGAGTTCCTCGTCCTCGCGGACCAGCAGCTCGGCTACAAGCCGTGGATCGCGACGAGCTGGAGCTCCAACGCCAAGGCGACGGTCTGGACCTTCAAGATCCGCCAAGGGGTCAAGTTCAACGACGGAACCCCGATGACGGTCGACGACGTCGTCTACAGCTTCAAGAGCCAGTGCGACCCGAAGAACGCCGGGACGGCGCTCTCGGTCTTCTCCGGGCTGCTCGTGCCCGACGGCGTGGTGAAGGTTGACAACTCGACGATCGCCTTCCACCTCGAGGCTCCTGACGGCGCCTTCCTCGATGCCGTCTCGTGCGACAACTACACGATGATCATCGTCCCGAAGGGCTACGACTACACCAAGTACCAGACGGACTGGGTCGGCACGGGGCACTTCATGATGCAGAATTACACCCCGAACGTGGGCGCGACCTTCGTGCGCAACCCGCACTACTGGGGCGCAGCGGCACTCCCGAAGGAAATCCAGTGGAGCTTCTACGCCGCCGAGGGACCGATGACGGCCGCCCTCCAAGCCAACCAGATCGACTGCCTGGACCAGTTCTTCGTCTCCTCCAGCCCGCAGCTGCTGAACGGCAACTACAACATCATCAAGCTGAAGGCCTCGGGGCACCGCGAGCTGTCGATGCGCTGCGACGTCGGCCCCTTCAAGTCCAAGTACGTCCGCCAGGCGATGGCTCTTTGCCTCGACCGTCCCGGTCTCGTGAAGGCTCTGTTCAAGGGATACGCCGACATCGGCAACGACAACCCCTTCGCCCCGTCTTCCCGTCGACGGCGCCGGTGGCCCAGCGGGCTCAGAACTTCAAGCTGGCCAAGCAGCTGCTCGGCCAAGGCCGGGTACGCCCGGGGCTTCAAGACGCCGCTCTACACCGAGCAGCGCCAGGAGATGCCGACGCTCGCCCAGTTCGTCAAGGCATGGGCTACGGAGATCGGTGTCACGATCAACCTCACGATCGAGCCGCCGAACAAGTACTACGGCTCGAGCTACGGGAACTCCGACTGGCTCAACGGCGAGATGAGCATGGTCGACTACGGTGCCCGCTCGACGCCGAACCTGTTCCTCGAGGCGCCGTTGCAGACCCACAACGCGAAGACCGGGTCCGGTGCCTGGAATGCCGCCCACTTCGCCGACCCGACCTACGACAAGCTCTCGAAGCAGTACGTCGGTGCGACGGACCTTTCCAGCCAGCGGGCGATCGCGAAGCAGATCGAGACTCTCCTTCTCGACCAGACGCCCATCATCTTCCCGTACTTCTACAACTACCTGGCCGCCAGCCAGAAGAACGTGACGGGCATCTACCCGACGGCGCTCAGCCAGTTCTTCCTCTGGAACGCGTCGAAGTGATCTGACAGCAGCATCCCCCCACGGGGCCGGCCCTCTGCCGGTCCCGTGGGGGGCTTTTTCGTGTCAGCCGGCTGGGCACGACCCGGGCCCGCTCGCGTCAGTTTCAAAAGGGCGAGACTCCGACTGTTGGCGCGAACCTCCGGCAACCTAGGCACAGCCCGCCTGCTCGCACGCAGATACAGCGCCCGAGGGCCTCGGAGGCCGTGAGGCTCCCGCCCGTGCGCCCGACGGCGCCGGTCAGTCGGTGAAGACGGTCTTTGTGTTCGTGAACTCGCGAATCCCGGCGAAGGAGAGCTCGCGCCCGTAGCCCGAGCGCTTGATGCCCCCGAACGGCAGGTCGAAGTACGAGAAGGACATGGAGTTGAAGTAGACCAGGCCCGCCTCGATGTCCTCGGCAAAGCGCCTCTGCTCGGCAGCGTCCTCGGTCCACAGGCTCGAGCTGAGCCCGAACTCGGTGTCGTTGGCGAGGGCGATCGCCTCGTCGATGTCGGCGGCCCGGAAGAAGGACGCCACCGGCCCGAAGACCTCCTCGCGGTAGACGCGCATGTCCGGCGTGAGCTCGGTCAAGGCGGTCGGCTGGACGAACCATCCCTGACCGCTCACGGTCTCGCCGCCGCAGAGGCACTTGGCGCCCTTCGCCAGGGCGTCGGCAACCTGCTCGTTCACCTCGTCACGACCCTGCGCTGTCGCCAACGGCCCGACCTGGGTCGCCTCGTCGAGGGGATCGCCGACGACGAGCTTGGACATGGCCTCTCCGTAGCGCTCCATGTACTCGTCCGCGATCGACTCGTGGATGATGAAGCGCTTGGCGGCGATGCAGCTCTGGCCGTTGTTCTGGATGCGCGCCCAGACGCCGATCTCGACCGCCCGGTCGATGTCGGCCGACGGCATGACGATGAACGGGTCCGCCCCGCCGAGCTCGAGCACCGTCTTTTTGATGGCGTTGCCGGCGATGGAGGCAACCGACCGCCCTGCGCCTTCGCTGCCGGTCACGGAGGCGGCGACGACACGGTCGTCCTCCAGGATCGGCTTCACCCGGTCGCCGCCCACGAGGAGCGTCTGGAAGACGCCCTCGGGGAACCCGGCCCGCCGGGCCGCGTCCTCGATGTAGAGCGCCACCTGGGGCACGTTCGAGGCATGCTTCAAAAGAGCGACGTTGCCGACCATGAAGGCCGGGGTCGCGAACCTGATCACCTGCCACATCGGGAAGTTCCAGGGCATCACGGCCAGCACCGGGCCGATCGGCTGGTACTTGATGTACGACCCCTTCTTGGCGGCAGTGCCGGCGACGGGCTCGTCTCTAGCATCTCCTCGCCGTGATCGGCGTAGTAGCGCAGCACGCCGAAGCACTTCGCGATCTCGTTGCGGGCCTGGACGACGGGCTTTCCCATCTCGAGCGTCATCGTCTTGGCGAGCTCGGGCTGGTCCGCCTCGATGATGTCGGCCAGTCGCGCGGCAGAGCTTTGCCCGCTCGGCGAAAGTCGTCTTGCGGTACGAGCGGTAGGCGCTGTCGGCAAGCGCTATCCGCCGCTCGACCTCCGCATCGTCGTGAGGCTCGAAGGACTTGAGGGTCTCACCCGTGTACGGGTACACCGTTGCAATGGCCATGGCACCGTTGTACACCGCTGTCGGCGACGATGCCAAGCCACCTCTGATCCCGGCAGACCGCACACATCACGGGTGACACGTCCGGCCCGTGTCAGCAGAGTGCCAGGCTTTCCATAGGTCCTCGGCGAGCACGGCTCCGATCGGACCGGCCTCAAAGGAGCGGTCGCGACCGAGCGAGCGGACCGGGCAGAGTCCTCTGATGGAGCTCGTGACGAAGGCCTCCTCCGCCGAGCCGAGCTCCTCGAGGTAAAGGGGCTCCTCCGAAACGACGAGCCCCTTGGCCCGCGTCAGCCTGATCACCCGCTCGCGGGTGGTGCCCGCGAGGATGCGCCCGTCCAGCGGCGGGGTGCGCACGACGCCTCCGAAGGCTGCGAAGACGTTGGCCTGCTCGTCTCGAGAACGTAGCGGTCGTCGTCGACCAGGAGAAGCTGTTCATGGCTACCGAGCCCGAGGGCTTGGCGCCGATCAGCCAGCAGGCTGCGGTCCTGCCACTTGTGCCCTCCGAGGCCCCCTGCCAAGACGAACGGGACCAGGACCACAGGCGAGCCGGGCGAGCCGGAGAAGCTCTCCGCAGCCGGCACCACTGAGATCTCGGAGACAAGCCCGCGGCTCGCACCGGGCCGGACCCGGACACGGAGTCGCTCGGGTCCTGGCCTGCCAGTCGCCGCCTCGGCGACTTCAGCGCTGAGGCGAGCGGGGAGCTGTGATCCGTACAGGCACGAGACGCTTGCTGCCAGCCGGCCGAGGTGCGACTCGAGATCGACGAGTCGCCCATCGAGCACGAGAAGAGTCTCGAACACGCCCAGGGCGGGATCGGCATGCGCCCTGGCGAGGCTGGCGACCGCGGCGGCCGGCGGCGCGGCCGTCCTCGCCGCGCAGCTTCGCCGGGCCGAGTGCGCCCCCGACTGCCGCCAGAAGAGGTGACGCTTTGTCGAGGCACTCCTGGAGCTCCCGGCGAGGGTCCGAGTCCGAGACGATCCCGCCCCCGACCCCGAGCCATGCCCTGTTGCCTGCCAGCTCGAAGGTGCGGATGGCCACGTTCAGCTCGAGGCCGGTCACCGGGCTCGCGATCCCGATCGCTCCCGTGTAGACCTCGCGGGCTGTTCCCTCGAGCTCGGTCACGAGCTCCATCGCCCGCACCTTCGGAGCACCGGTGACCGACCCCGGCGGGAACGTGGCCCTGAGCAGGCCGGCCACAGAGACGCCCTCGCCCATCTCGCCCGTCACGTCCGAGACGAGATGCCAGAGGCCGGGATGCTCCTCGAGCCGGCACAGCTCCGGCACGGCGACGGTGCCGTAACGGCATACCCGGCCGAGATCGTTGCGCACGAGGTCGACGATCATGACGTTCTCGGCGCGGTCCTTGTCCGAGCTGAGCAGGCGTTCTCCTTGGTTCTCGGGCGAGTGGTGACGCGGCGCGGTTCCCTTTATCGGCGAGCTCAGCACGCGGCGGCCGTGCTGTCGCAAGAAGAGCTCGGGCGAGAAGCTCGCCACGGCCACGGACGGGTGGCCGAGGAACGCCCCGTATCGCGGCGCCAGCCGGTCGGCGCCCTGGCAGAAGAGCTCGACCGGATCTCCCGAGAAGCCGGCCTCGAGCCGGGTGCAGACGTTGACCTGGAACACGTCGCCGGAACGGATGTGCTCGATCGCCCGCGAGACCGACGCCAGATGCCGGTCCTGGCCGGGGCTCATGACAAAGGTCCCGAGCTCGAACCCGCCCGCCTCCGGCGCCGGCTCGCCGGCGCGGCGCCGCCATTCGGCAAGCCGCGCCTCGAGCCGCTCCGACTGCTCTTTCGACCACAGGGCCTCGAACCACCAGTCGCCTGCGTGGTCGCGCGCGAGCAGGTGATCGTAGAAGGCGAGAATCGAGCCCGGTACCGCAACGGGCCGCGGCGGCGGATCCGGGAGGCGCTCAACGAGCCGCCCCAGTCCGTAGCCGAGGTAGCCGACCCACCCGCCGCCCGTGGCCCCGGGCAGCGTCGCAGTGATCTCAGGCTGGCTGTCGAGCAACGAGAACGGGTCCCCCGCCTCGACGGAGACGACGAGGGGGTCGGAGCCGACGAGCGCGCTCGCGTGCGACCAGGCGCCGAACAGGGCGAACGGGTGGGCATCGCGGCCCGCTGCCCGCAGGACGTCGCTCGGACTCTTGTCCATCGTGAGTGGCACCCTCACCACGTGGGCCGACGGAGGCAGCCGCCATGTTTGACTACGCTCGGGAGCCATGGCACTCGATACGCAGGGCTGGCTCGATCGCTACGCTGCAGCACTCGGCCTGGCGCCCGTCACAGGCGACGACGTCGAGTGCCTCCTCAACCTCGCCGGAGTAGCTGCGCACGCATCTGAGCGTACGGCAGCGCCCATAAGTTGCTACCTCGCCGCGCTGTCGGGACGGCCGCTCGCCGAGGCTCTCGCCGCCGCGCGCGAGCTGGCGGACGGGCTGGCCGGCGACGGCGATCCGCAAGCCGGGGCCTGAACGACCGGAGGGACGGCTCCGGGCCCGGTCCCGGGCCGTGGCTGGGCCTTTCATCCCTCCTGGGTCCGCGACACGGGCAAGGGCGGGGGCGAGACGTAGCCGGCCAGCTCGGCGCCGTTGCCCGTCAGGTCGGCTTGGTACTGGTCCGTGCCCGTCTCGACGACGCTGAAGCCGGTCCGCTCCCCGTCGCCGTTCACCACGTTCGGGCCCCTCGACCCGGGCGTGAAGCTCGTCACAACCGCCACGTGCTGGGCGCTCGAGGTCCCGAGGTCGAGCCCGTACACGGCGACGTCGCCGGGATGGGGCAGGTAGCCCGACCCGACGGGGTGCCACGAGTGGTGGGCGACCCCCCACAGGTAGAAGCTGACCGAGCCGGCGTTTATGTCCTCTCGGCCCTGGCCGTAGACGAAGGGGAGGCCGGCCTTGCGCCACACCCAGGCCGCGAAGTCGGCGCACCACTCCTCGTCCCGGTTCGCGCCGGGGCAGTCGAGCGCCCCCGCGTGCCAGTAGGCACTGAAGCGGTTGCAATAGGTGTCGGGGGGATCGGTCCTGTAGCCGATCTGGCCCGTCGCGAGCGTCACGAGGCGCGCCTGCAAAGGGGTCAGTCTCGGCGCTGTGCCCCCGCCCGATGCCAGCTTGACGACCACGATCAGCACGGCGAGCGACACGAGCGCCAGGCTCAGGCGGCGACGGCGGACCACGGCCCGCGCGCGGCGGCGCCGGGCCGAGGCGGCACGAGCCCTCTGCCGGGTTGGCGGGCTGCTCACAGCTTCAGGTCAGAACCCGTGGAAGTAGGGACGGCCGAACCGCCAGACGATCACCTCGACCTTGCCGACGATGTAGGAGGCCGGCAAGGTGCCCCACGACCGGCTGTCGGCGGAGTCCCCGCGGCAGTCGCCCATCATGAAGTAGTGATTGGCCGGGATCTTGGTCTTCGGGATGTCGAAGGCGCTCTGGGAGCAGTCCACCGGTCCCATCGATGTCGAGTGCGTGCCCAAGGGAGGCAGCCAGGGCTCTTGGATCGGCGCGCCGTTGATCAGCACGGTGTCGCCGCGGGACGAGATCGTCTCGCCGGGCAGGCCGATCACCCGCTTCACGAGGTCGGCGTCGGTCGTGGACGTGTCGGCCGGAGTGCGGCGGAAGACGAGGATGTCGCCCCGATGGATCGTGTAGCCGACCTTCAGCACCACGATGCGGTCCCCGATCTGCAGTGTCGGGAGCATGGAGCCGGAGGGGACGTAGAAGGCCTGCACCACAAAGGCCCGCAACCCCGCCGCCACCAGCACGGCGACGGCCACGACGACGAGCCACTCGAGAAGGCGTCGTCTCGACCGCCGGCGCGAGTGCGCGCCCTTGGCCGGCTTCTCGGTTGGGGCCACGGGAGCTCTCGAGCCGATCACAGTCCGCGCAGCTTAAGCGGGGAGCGCCCCCGAGCTATGGCGCGTCGGCGCGGTCCGGCAATTCGACCCGGCCGGGACCCGAACCGCCGCCTCTCGAGTGGATCACGCGGCCCGCACGAACGACGGTCGCGACAAGGTCGACACCGGGCCGGTAGGCGAGATGGGCCGGTTCCGGTGCTTCGAGCACGACCAGGTCACCACGGCTCCCGACGGCGAGCGCACCGAGATCGGCCCGCTTGAGGGCCCGGGCCCCTCCGGCCGTGGCGGCAAGAAGGGCCTCGTCGGGCGTCATGTGCATCTCTCGGACGGCGAGAGCCACCACGAAAGGCATCGAAGTCGTGTAGCTGGTCCCGGGATTGCAATCGGTCGCGAGGGCAACGGTCACTCCGGAGTCGAGCAGCCTCCGCGCGTCGGGGTAAGGCGATCGGGTGGAGAACTCGGCCGCGGGCAACAGGGTCGCCACCGTCGCGGAGGCGGCGAGGGCCTCGACGTCGGCCCTGTCGAGGTGGGTGCAATGGTCGGCCGAGGCGGCACCCATCTCGACCGCGAGGCGGACGCCAGGGCCGAACGAGAGCTGGTTGGCATGCACCCGCAGCCCGAGTCCCCGCCTCAGCCCGGCCTGGAGGATCTCTCTGGCGGCGTCGGCACCGAAGGCACCGGCTTCGCAGAAGACGTCACACCAGGCCGCCTTCGGGGCGCAGGCGTCGAGCATGGGGCCGGTGACGAGGGCGACGTATTCGTCCTCCCTCCCCTGGTACTCGGGCGCCACGACATGAGCGCCGAGATAGGTGACCTCTTCCACCGTTGTCCCCGCCACCTCGAGACATCGCGCCTCGTCCTCGACCGTGAGGCCGTAGCCCGACTTCGTCTCGAGCGTCGTCGTGCCCTGAGCTTCGGCTTCTCCCGCCAGCCGCGAGGCCGTCTCGCCGAGAGATGCCTGCGAGGCCGCGCGGGTGGCCGAGACCGTGGAGAGTATCCCGCCGGCCGCGTAGCGCTCCCCCGCCATCCTCGCCGTGAACTCCTCGACGCGGTCGCCGGCGAAGACGAGATGGGTGTGAGAGTCGACGAAGCCCGGGATCACGCACCGGCCGGCCGCGTCGAGGACCTCGTCGGCTGCGGGCGCAGTCCCCGTCGGTCCGATCCAGGCCACGGTGCCGTTGTCGACCACGAGGTCGACGTTGCGGAGCAGGCCGAGCATGCCCGGGCCGAGCTCGGGCCGGTTGGTCACGAGCAGCCCGATCCTGCTGACGAGCAACGAGCCTGCAGGCGGTCTCACCCTTCTCGCCTCAGCGGGCCAGCTCGCGAACCGCCGCCTCGATGTCGCCGACCGCGGCCCCGCGATCGTGGAGCTCGTCGAGGTTGATGTTCACGTTGGCGAGGGCGCCCTGGAGTGCCGTGCTCAAAAGGGCGAGGGCGACGGTCCAGTCGCTCTTCATGTACGGCCTCACCACCTCGGCCATAGCCTCGAGCTCGCCCGCGCAGGTCCATGCCAGCCGCGCCGTCTCCAAAGGCACGTCCGCCGCATGCCGGATGGCGGCGGTCCAGGCCCGCTCGGCCTCCGGCCCGGGCTCGCTCCTCGCCGCCCGGCGCGCGACGACGGTGTCGGCGTAGGCCCGCGAGTCCTCCCCCACCAGCTCGAGGAACCGGCCCCGGGCCGCCGCGAAACGTCCCCGGGCTTCGGTGGTCGCCGGATCGTCGGCACTGGCCGAGTACGCGGTCACCATCTCGCCGAGCGCGGCTCCCATGGCACCGGAGGCGGCGGCGGCGCTCCCCCCGCCGGGCGTCGGGGTACGCGCCGCAAGGGCGGCGGTGAACTCGGCCAGCGACTCCGGCGCCTGCTGCGAGCCGCGGACCTTGCGCTCGAGGACGGTGCTGCGGTCGAAGCTGTTCAGCTGCAGGTAGTACTCGGCGGCGTCGAACAAGGCGTCCTCGGGCACGAGGCCGACGACCTCGGTCTCCTCCACCTGGGCTCCGAAGCGGGCCGCCTCGCGCCGCACCGCCTCGAGCGCCCGGTGGATCGGGGTCCTGCGGTAGTCGGTCAGGTTCATCGAGACCTGCGCCTGCTGGCGCTCGCGGATGTCGAACCCGAGCGCTTTCACCTCGGCGAGGCCGCCGTCGCGGGCGCGGACGGCTTTCGCCACCTTCTTGGCCACGGCCACGTCCGCCGTGGTCAGGTAGGCGTTGTAGGCGATGAGCAGCGGCCGCGCCCCGATTGCGACCACGCCCGCGGTCGGGTGCACCCTCGGCTCGCCGATGTCAGGCAGCCGCGCCGGGTCCGTGGCGATGGTGTCGCGGATCGCCTCGAACTGCCCGGCGCGCACTTTGGCCAGGTCCCGGCGTTCGGGCACGCGGGCGGCATCGCCGTAGAGGTAGACGGGAATACCGAGTTCCTCCCACACCCTCCTGCCAAGGGCGACGGCCAGCTCGACGGCCTGTTCAGTCGTGGCTTCGCCCAAAGCCACGAAAGGGACCACGTCTGTCGCGCCCATGCGAGGGTGCTCGCCTTGGTGGCTGGTGAGATCGATGACACCCGTCGCTACCTGCATCATGTGAAACACGGCGTCGACGATGTCCCCTCCCCCGCCGACGAGGGTGACAACGCACCGGTTGTGATCCGAGTTCTGCTCCGCGTCGAGCACGGTCACGCCCGGGCTGTCGGCTCCCGCCGCCACGATGAGACCGATCTTGGCCTCGTCGCGGCCTTCGGAGAAGTTGGGGACGCATTCGAACCAGCTCACGCGGATCCTCCAGGGTTTGTGGGCTCGGCACCCGTGACCTCCTGGGCCGTCGCGCCCGCCTGGGCCATCGGGATGGCGACCCCGTGGGACTCGGCATGACGGACCGCCTCGGGATAGCCGGCGTCGACATGACGGAACACGCCTGTGAGCGGGTCGTTCGCCAGCACTCGCTCGAGCTTTTGCGCGGCGAGCACGCTGCCGTCGGCGACGCTGACCTGGCCGGCGTGGATGGACCGGCCTATGCCGACTCCACCTCCGTGGTGGATGGAGACCCACGACGCGCCGGAGGAGGCGTTCACGAGCGCGTTCAGCAAGGGCCAGTCGGCGATCGCGTCCGAGCCGTCGGCCATGGCCTCGGTCTCCCGGTAGGGCGAGGCCACCGACCCGGAGTCGAGGTGGTCCCTGCCGATGACGATCGGCGCCGCGAGCTCGCCGGCGGCGACCATGGAATTGAACTCGAGGCCGGCCCTGTCGCGCTCGCCGTGCCCGAGCCAGCAGATGCGGGCCGGGAGCCCCTGGAACGCGACCCGTTCGGATGCCATGCGGATCCAACGCGACATGGACTCGTTCTCGGGGAACATCCGGAGCATTGCCAGATCCGTCGCCTCGATGTCCCGCGGATCGCCGGACAGCGCCGCCCAGCGAAACGGGCCCTTTCCTTCGCAGAACAACGGCCTGATATAGGCGGGCACGAAGCCGGGAAAGGCAAAGGCGCGCTCGTAGCCGCCGAGGCGAGCCTCGGCGCGAATCGAGTTCCCGTAGTCGAAGACCTCCGCCCCGGCGTCCAGGAAGCCGACCATCGCCTCGACGTGAGCGGCCATCGAAGCCCGCGCACGGTCCGTGAAGCCTTTTGGATCTCGCTCACGCTGGAAGGCCCAGTCCTCGAACGGCACGCCTAGGGGGAGATAGGCGAGGGGGTCGTGGGCGGATGTCTGGTCTGTCACGATGTCGACTTCCAGCCCCATGGAGAGCATCCTCGGAACGACGTCGGCCGCGTTGGCCTCGAGGCCGATCGACAACGGGCGGCGGGCCGCCTTGGCCTCGGCGGCACGCCGCAGGGCGTCCTCGAGGTCAGCGGCCATCACATCCAGGTAGCGGCTCTCGACGCGACGCCGGACGCGCGACGCGTCGCACTCGACGCAAAGAGCGACGCCGCCGTTCATCGTGACGGCGAGAGGCTGTGCGCCGCCCATCCCGCCCAGTCCCGCCGTGAGTGTCAAGGTGCCGAGGAGAGAGCCCCCGAAACGCTTGCGGGCGACGGCTGCGAAGGTCTCGTAGGTCCCCTGCAAGATGCCCTGGCTCCCGATGTAGATCCAGGAACCGGCCGTCATCTGGCCGTACATGGTGAGGCCGAGATGCTCGAGCCGGCGGAACTCCTCCCACGTCGCCCACTCGGGCACGAGGTTGGAGTTTGCGATGAGCACGCGGGGCGCCCACTCGTGGGTCCGCACCACTCCGACCGGCTTGCCGGACTGCACGAGCAGGGTCTCGTCGTCTCCGAGGTTCGCGAGCTCGCGGCAGATGGCCTCGAAGGCGTCCCATGACCTCGCCGCCCGGCCCGTGCCCCCGTAGACGACGAGGCTGTCAGGGTGCTCGGCCACGTCGGGATCGAGGTTGTTCATCAACATGCGCAGGGCTGCTTCCTGCGGCCAGCCCCGGCAGGAACGTTGCGCGCCACGAGGTGCTCGCACGACGCGCGCTCCGGCGGTCAAGATCTCACCAGCAGACTCAAGAAGGCCTCATGCAGGTGCCCGTTGCTGGCGAGGGCGGAGCCGCCGTCGTAGCGCGGCGCACCCCGCAGGTCGGTGAAGCGCCCACCTGCCTCCGAGAGGATCACGGGCATCGGAGCGACATCGTAGGTCTCGGCCTCCATGTCGGTCATGGCGTCGACCCTGCCGGTGGCCACGAGGGCGTAGCCGTAGCCGTCGGCCCAGGTCCGCAGCTGGACGCCGGCTCTTTTCAGGGCAACCATGGCGTTCTCGTCCCAGTTGTCGAAAGCGCTCGTGGACAGATAGCTTCCCGCCAGCTCCCCCCGTTCGCTCACGTGCGCGCGGGTGCCGTTCCACCAGCAGCCCAGGCCCCTGGCCGCGTAGACGGTCTCGCCGAGCGCGGGCGCGTTGATGACCCCGAGAGCGATGCCCTCCTCGTCCTCCATCGCGAGGAGGTTGACGTAGAGCCCGACTCCGTGGGTGAACGCGAGCGTCCCGTCGATCGGGTCGACGAACCATCGCCGACCGGTCTCGCTCGTCTTGACCCCCTCCTCCTCCCCGACGATGCCGTCGCCGGGGTGGCGCAGCTCGAGCTCCTCACGGATGAGCCGCTCTGCCCGGCGATCGGCGAGGGTCACCGGCGTCCCGTCTCTCTTCTTCTCGATGTCGAGGCTCGACGAGCGGAAGTACCCGAGGGTGAGCTCGCCGGCGCGCCGCGCGAGCTCGACCGCCTCCTCGAGGAGCTGGCCGAGAGGCTGATCTGCTGGCTGGGCCGGTCTCTCGAATTCTTGCGTCAACGCATCCCTCCTCGTCGGCGACCGTAGGGCCTGGCACCGTGCCCCGCAAGAAATGCCCTCAACCCCCCGAAAGAAGACGCCGATAATCCGGACATGGAGACCTGGCATCTGTCGCGCCGCGCCGGGCGCCTCGGATGGATCGCGACGCTCGCGGTTCCCGCCATGCTGCTCGCGGCGATCCCGTTCACCACCGGCCCGAGCGCGGCGGTCGCCGCCTCGGCCAGGGTGACGCCCCGAGGCCCGATCGTGCCCGGCGCCCCGAAGTGCGAGATGTTCCCAGCGGACAATGTCTGGAACACCGACATATCCAATCTCCCGGTCAACAAGTTGAGCTCGACGTGGATGGCCCACATGGGCACCCCCGCGACGTACCTGCACCCCGACTTCGGGCCCGACTACGGCGGCTACCCCTACGGGATCCCCTGGACGGTCGTCAACCCGAAGGCCCAGCCCTTCATCCACATCAGGTTCCTGTACGGCTCCGAGAGCGACCCGGGCCCTTACCCGTTCAGCGCCAGCACCCCCATCGAGGGCGGGAAGAACGCCTCGGGAGACCGGCACGCCCTCATGGTCGACCCGGCCACCTGCGTCCTCTACGAGCTGTACGACGCCCAGTACGTCTCGCGGACCAGGTCGACCGCCGGCTCGGGCGCCATCTGGCACCTGAGCTCGGACGCGCTGCGCCCGGCGACGTGGACCTCGGCTGACGCGGCAGGACTGCCGATCACGCCCGGCCTGCTCAAGTACCAAGAGGTGCTCTCCGGCAAGGTCGACCACGCCATCCGTTTCACCACCGAGTGCACCGACTCCGCCTATATCTGGCCGGCGCGCCACGAAGCGGGCTCGTGCGGTGCCTCCTATCCGCCGATGGGAGCGCGCTTTCGGCTCAGCGCCGGCTTCAGCGCATCACGCATCTGCAGGGCCGGCACGCCTTACTGCGCCCAGTTGGCCGTAGTCATAACCGCCATGCAGCACTACGGGCTGATCCTCGCCGACAACGGCAGCGACTGGTACTTCCAGGGGAGCGCCTTCCCCCAGTGGCCGATCGGGCTCGTAGAGCTGATGAAGGAGATCCCCGCCAAGGACTTCGTCGCCGTCGACGAGTCCTGCCTCGAAGTCAGCCCGAACTCGGGCCAGGCCTCGACCGCCCGCTGCCCCAAGGGCTGAACGGACTCCAGGCCGGCTCGGACTAGCGCCGGGCGGCGGCCTCGCGCTCGCGGCGCACGACCGAGTAGCGGTGGACGATGAAGACGGCTACGACGACGACGGCGACGGCGACAAGCACGTAGCCCGCGGCACTGAAGCCCTTGGTGATCTTGCTCCACGTCCCGCCCAGCTCGTATCCGACGAGGGCGATCGCCGTGCACCAGATGGCGCTGCCGGCTGCCGTGGCCACCCCGAAGCGCACCAGGCCCATCTCGGCGAGCCCGGCCGGGATGGAGATGAAGGTGCGTACCACCGGCAGGATGCGCCCGAAGAACACCGCCGGCTCGCCGCGCTTTCGGAACCAACGTTCTGTCCTGTCCAGGTCGGCGTGCGTCAAAAGGACGTAGCGACCGAACTTCTCCACGAGGGGACGGCCCCCGAAGCGGCCGATCGACCACCCCACGAAGGACCCCAGGAACTCGCCTATGACGGCGAGCACGATCACGAGAGCTATGTCGAGCCGGCCCGTCGAAGCCAGGTAACCGGCGTAGCCGAGCGTCACCTCGGAGGGTATGGGCACACAGGCAGCTTCGGCGAAAGTCAAAAGGACGAGCGCGAGGTAGCCCCAGGAGGAGAGGAAGTGCTGCACGGTTGGATATTTCTAGCCGTTCGGGCACCGCAAGTGCCATCACCGAGGCGAGAGCGAGCCGTTAGGGTTCTCCGGCGATGCCGCCAATTCGAGCGACGACCTCCGACGGCGTCAGCGTGGCCGTGCACGATCTCGGCGGTGAGGGACCACCGGCCCTGCTCGTGCACGCCACTGGCTTTCACGGGCGGGTCTTCGTCCCGCTGGCACGAAGCCTGCGAGACCGCCTGCGCTGCATCGCTCCGGACCTTCGTGGGCAGGGGGAGTCAGGGGTGCCCGCGGGCTTGGACTTCGACTGGGTCGGCTTCGGGAGAGACGTCCTCGCGGCGGTGGACGCCCTCGGGCTCGAGGCTCCGGTCGGCATCGGCCACTCGTGCGGGGGTGCCGCACTGCTTCTCGCCGAGCAGGCCCGTCCGGGCACCTTCTCGAGCCTCTACTGCTTCGAGCCGGTCGTGTTCCCGTCCGCCGACCCGCCGCCGCGTGAGGTGTACGAGCCGCTCGCCAAAGGGGCGAGACAGCGGCGTGAAGTCTTCGGCTCCCGCGAGGAGGCCTATGCGAACTACTCCTCCAAGGCGCCCCTTTCGACATTCGACCCGGAGGTCCTGGCCGCCTACGTCGAGTTCGGATTCGAGGACCTGCCCGACGGCACCGTCCGTCTCCTGTGCAGGGGCGAGAACGAGGCGCGGATATACGAGAACGGCTTCCGCCACCCTGGTTTCTCGCGCCTTGGGGAGATCGCATGTCCCGTCGTTGTGGCGGGCGGGGCCGCCAGCTACGACTTCACGCCCGCCGTCCTCGAGCTCTTGGTGGACCGTCTCGTTCTCGGGCGCCTGGAGGTGCTCGAGGGGCTCGGCCATTTCGGTCCGCTCGTTCATCCCGCCGTCGTCGCCGAGTCGGTGATCCGGGCTCTTGACCCACCCCCGGCGTAGCCTGGCCGCAATGGCCCCCACAGCGACCGAACTGGAATTGCCGAGCACCCTTTCGCCGTCGAAGATCACCGCCTTCACGAATTGCCCGCTGGCGTTCCGCTTCTCGGTCGTCGAGCACCTGCCGGAGCCGCCTTCGCCGGCCGCCCTGAAGGGCACGCTCGTCCATCGGGCGCTCGAGCTTCTCTTCGCCGAGCACGCAAACGGCTCGAGGAGCAGGACAGCCGCACAGGCGAGCCTCGAGCGTGCCTGGCAGGAGCTGCAGGACGGGGACGAGCTCGCCGGGCTCGGGCTCGACGAGGCCGCGGGCGCCGCCTTCCTCGCCGATGCCCGAGAGCTGGTGGACCGCTACTTCGAGCTCGAGGACCCCGATGCCGTCAGGGCCGTTGGCCTCGAGATGAGCCTGAGCACGGACATCGACGGTGTCACCGTCCGCGGGATAATCGACCGCCTCGACGAGCTGGACGACGGCAACCTTGTCGTCGTCGACTACAAGACCGGCCGGGCCCCCCGCCACGAGCAGTCGAGATCGCGCCTCGGCGGCGTCCAGATGTACGCCCTCATGTGCGAAGCCGAGCTCGGCCGGAGGCCGGCGGCTGTCCGCCTCATCTATCTCCGGGACCGTGTCGTCATCTCCGCGTCGCCCACCGATCAGGCCATGCGGGGCACCCGCCAGCGTGCGCTCGGCGTCTGGGCCGCCATCGAAAGGGCATGCAGTCAGGACGATTTCCGGCCGAACCCCTCCGGGCTGTGCCGCTACTGCGCCTTCCAGGCCTACTGCCCGAGCTTTGGCGGGAGACCCGGCTCAGGCCGGCCCGGCGCTGGCGACCGCTACCGCGCCGGGGCCGGCGGTGGCGGTCGCGGGACGGGCTGTGGCGGGCCTGCCGCTCGAGGTCCGGGACGTGGTCGGGCTGTCGGCCTGATGGGCCCGGATGCGGACCTCAGCCACGAAGGCCGGTCGAGCGCGGTGGGGGCCTTCGACGCCCGGATCGAGGATGTCTTCGCCCCCCTGCGGGGCAACCCGGTCGCGGACCGGGTCTTCTACACCGCCTCGGCGCTCGGCGATTTCGGGCTCCTCTGGCTGGTGCTCGGGCTCCTGCGGATACTTCGCGGCCGGCCGGGCGACACGCGGGCCGGGGTACGGGCCATCGTCGCCACCGGGATCGAGTCAGTCGTGGTCAACGCCGGCCTCAAGTCCCTCTTCAAACGCCGGCGGCCGAGGCCCGTCGAGGCCCACCCACTGCCGTTCCGCCAGCCGATCACCTCGAGCTTCCCGAGCGGCCACGCCACGGCCGCTTTCTGCGCCGCCACCCTGCTTGCAGAAGGCGAGAAGCGCAAAGGCATCTACTACGCCCTCGCCCTTATCGTTGCGCTCAGCCGCGTGCACACCAAGATCCACCACGGCTCGGACGTGGCCGGTGGCGTTGCGATCGGCCTCGTGCTGGGCCGGGTGGCGAGGCGCCTCGCCCCGCTCGAGCGACCGGCAAGACTGGGCCGGGCCTGACTCAGGCGGAAGGGCTGGCGCCTTCTGAGGGTGCCTCGGGCGTAGCGGTGCCGATCGCCGCCGCCGCACCCGGACCAGGAGGGACCACCGCCGGCGGGGCGGGAGCCACCGGCCGGGAGGTGGCACGGCAAAGGGGCTGGCGTCGTCGGTGGAGCCAGGGCGTCGCATGAACTCGAGCAGCTCGATCGGTATGGGGAAGATCAGAGTCGAGTTGTGCTCGGTGGCGACCTCGGCGAGGGTCTGCAGCGACCGCAGCTGCATCGAGCCCGGTGACGAGGCGAGCATCGTCGCCGCCTCCGACAGCTCCCGGGAAGCCTCGAGCTCACCGGTGGCGGCGATGACCTTGGCGTGGCGCTCGCGTTCGGCCTCGGCTTGGCGGGACATCGCCCGCACGAGCTCGCTCGGGAGGGAGATGTCCCGGATCTGGACCTCGTGCACTTCAACGCCGAAGCCCTGGGTCGAAAGGGCGATCTGAGCCTTGAGCTCGTTGTTGATGTCCTCCCGGTGGGCGAGGAGATTGTCGAGCTCGTGGCGACCGATGATGGAGCGGAGGCTCGTCATGGCGATGCGCTGGCTGGCGAGCCGGAAGTTGTCCACCCCGACGATGGCCTTGACGGGATCGGCGACGCGGAAGTAGACGACGGCGTCGACCTGCAAGGTGACGTTGTCGGCTGTGATGGCAGATTGCGCGGGGATGTCGACGACCTCGACCCGGAGGTTGACCTTCACGACCCGGTCGACCGCTGGGAATGCGGAAGATGAGGCCCGGGCCCTTGGCCTCGGCACGGATGCGGCCGAAGCGGAAGAACACCGCCCGCTGGTACTCGGTGACCACCGTCAGCAACGTGCGAAGCACGACCATCACCACGAACGCCAGGACCACGACACCGCCGATGATCCCGCCGACGAGGGCATCGGAAGCCAAAATGCCTGATAACTCCATGGGGCCAGTTTGCCACGTTCCTGCTCCCGGCGGTCCGGCGTGACACCGGGTCAACGTGCGCCCGGTACCCGCGCCGGAAGCGGTTGGCGGCTCTCTGCGCTCCGGCTACCGTCGGTCCGGTGACGACACTGCTTGAGCGACTGGGTTACGGCCAAGACGACCGCGTGCTAGTGCTGAGCTGCGCCGAGCTCGGGGTGTTCCACGCCGGGAACGTCGCCATATACGGAGCGCTCCGCGACCGAACAGCCACGACGGCAACCTTGATGGTGCCGACCCCCTGGGCGCGCGGCGCCGCGGCCCAGTACCGCGGCGAGGACGTCGGCGTCGGCCTCACCTTGAACGCCGAGCACGACCTTTACCGCTGGGGACCGATCACGCACGCTCCGTCGTTGCTGGACGGCGACGGCGGGTTCCCGAGGACGGCCGCCGACCTGTGGGACCACGCCGATCTTGACGAGGTCCGCCGGGAGTGCCGCGCCCAGCTCGAGCGTGCCATCTACTGGGGCTTCGACGTGAGCCATCTCGACACCCATCTCGAGGCTGTCCAGCTCAAGCCGGAGTTCTTCGACGTCTTCTTGGACCTGGCGGAGGAATTCCGCCTGCCCCTGCGCCTTCCTGACGCCGCCGCGCAGCGCCTCGCCGGCTTCCCCTTCCGGGCCCTGGCCGCCGACCGGGGAGTCATCTCTCCGGACCGCGCCATCTCGACCGGCAGGTCGGGGGAGGCATCGAGCGGCGCTCGGGACGGTGAAAGCGTGCCGGGCGACACCGAAGAGGAGGCCCGGGCAGCGGCCTCAGGCGACGACTCGCGCGCCGAGGAGCAAATGTCGGACCTGCTCGCCGGCCTCGAGCCGGGCGTGACCGAGATCTGCCTCCGGCCTGCGCTCGACACTTCGGAGCTGCGTGCCGCGGCACCCGACTGGCGGGCCCGTGTCGCAGACCACAGGTTGCTCGGCGGACAGGGGCCTCTGGCAGAGGCGGTGCGTGCCGGCCAGGTGAGGCTCGTCGGCTACCGCGCCCTTCGAGATATGCCTCACTGCGCACATGGACACGAGCCGGCCGGTCTGGCCAGGCTGCCCTGTTTGCCAGGTGCCTGTTCTGCCAGGGGGCCGGTAGGAGCCGCCCGCCTGCAGGCGGCTGTCAGAACTCGGTTATCGCGGAGGGTGTCGACCTGGAGCTGCTTGTACTCGGGCGAGTTCGTGATCGGCAGCATCGCGAGCAGCTTCGCCATGTTGCCCGTGACCTTGACCCGGCCCTGCATGAAGGCCGCGTTGGCATCGAGCTCGCCTTTTTGGATGCGCATGGCGTCCTCGTAGTTCTGGGTGAGGGTCACCTCGGGATCAGGCAGCTCGCCGAGCTCGGACTGGAGGAGCCTGCCGTTCTCGAGCACCCAGAAGTAGCGGATGTCGCCGTCGGGCCCGCCGGTGACCACGTACTGCAGCCTGGCGGAGGCTCCTGGGCGCTCCGGCTGTCCCTCGGCGAGCTTCCTGCCCTCGTCGAGCCACTCCTGGGTCAGCCACTTGGCCATGTCGTCCTCCTCAGCGTGCCGGTGGCATTTCCACCACAACCCTTTGCCTACACCAAGTTGTGGGCGGATGCTACCGGCTCGTCGTCAGTCGCACCCCGGCGAACAGGTCGTCCTCGGGCAGCTCCGAGTCGACGAAGCTGCGCGCCAGGATGTAGTCGTCGTAGGGGTGGATCGTCTTCATGATCTCGGGCGGCAGCCCGAACCAGTACTTCGAGGTCGGATCGACCTGCGTGGCGTGCGCGAGCAGCGCCAGGCGTTGCACGTCCTCGAAACCGGTCAGGTCGATCGAGGTCGTGATCTTGTCCTCGTTGCCGGGCCGCTCGAGCCAGCCTTCGTCGAAAGGCGACTCCAAGCCGAGCTCGAGGTACTTGGCGTGCATGGCCAGGATCCGTGCCCGAGACCAGACCGAGTAGTAGAGCTTGGCCGGCTGGTAAGGCTCGCCCGTGGCGGGGAAGGCCGCCGGATCCCCTGCTGCGCTGAAGGCCGCCACCGAGATGTCATGGGACCTTATGTGGTCCGGGTGCGGGTAGTGCTCGTGATTGTCGCCGTAGGTGACGACGACCTGCGGGCGTACGCGACGGATCTCGGCCACGAGGCGCTCGACGGTCTCTTCCAGGGGCCGGGCGGCGAAGGCCCGCGGGTCGGAGTTGGCGTCGGTGCCGGCCATGCCCGAGTCGCGGTAGCCGAGCAGGACCAGCTCGTCGTAGCCGATCACCTCGACGGCCTGGTCGAGCTCACGGCCGCCGGACGGCGCCGATGTTCGCCCGCACCTCAGGGGTGTCCATGACCGGGTTCAATATGTCGCCCTCCTCGCCGCCCGTACAGGTCACGAGAACGGTGTGGACACCTGCGGCGTGGTACTTCGCGATGGTCCCGGCACCCTTGGAGGACTCGTCGTCAGGATGGGCGTGCACCGTCAGGATGCAGAGCTGGTCGTCCATGGGACCAGAGGCTACCGGCGCGATGCAGTTGGAGCCTCCGGCAGGCTTTATGCTGGCCCGAAGACGTCAAGGGAGCACATATGGGTGTAATGAAGCGCCTGACGAACATCGTCCAGGCCAAGGCAAACAAGGTCCTCGACAAAGCCGAGGACCCCCGCGAAACACTCGATCTCTCCTACGAGAAGCAGATCGAGCAGCTGCAGCAGGTAAAGCGCGGGCTCGCCGATGTCGCGACCGCCAAGAAGCGCATCGAGCTCCAGGCCGTACAGCTGCAGCAGGCGGCGGCCAAGCTGCAGGACCAGGCACGCCAGGCGCTCGCGCAGAACCGTGAGGACCTCGCCACCCAGGCCCTGACCCGCAGGTCCGGTATCGCCACGCAGCTCGAGGGTCTGAAGACCCAGCACGACCAGCTCGCACAGCAGCAGGAACGGCTGGAAGCGACCACCCAGCAGCTCCAGGCGCGCGTCGAGGCCTTCCGCACCCAGAAGGAGACCCTGAAAGCCTCCTACACCGCCGCTCAGGCCCAGACGAAGATCGGCGAGGCGGTCTCCGGCATCTCGGAGTCGATGAGCGACACGGGCATGGCCATGCAGCGCGCCCAGGACAAGATCGCCCAGATGCAGGCTCGCGCCGGCGCCGTGGACGAGCTCCTGGCCTCCGGGACGCTCACGGACCTGTCCGGGTCCTCCGATCCCCTCCAGGCCGAGCTCGACAAGACGGCGGCCTCTTCGGCAGTCGAGCTGCAGCTCGCCCAGCTGAAGAGCGAGCTGAACGCGCCCGCGAACGCCCCGAGCGGCGAGCTCGCCGCAGGCGGCGGAGCCTCGACGGTCAACCGACGAGCCGGCTGACGGCGAGGTCGTACCGCCTGCTCCCGCACCTAGGACTCCGGCGGACCCGTTCAGCCTCGACACCGGAGGTGCTTCATGATCGTGCGCATCCTCGGAGAGGGCCAGTTCGAGCTCGACCAGAACCAGGTCGCCGGGCTGGAGGACCTCGACAAGCAGCTGCTGGCCGCCCTCGAGGCCTCCGACGAGGCGAAGTTCCACGAGGTGCTGAAGCACCTGGTCGAGACGGTGCGGACCGAGGGCAAGCCGGTCGGCCCCGACCGCTTCGTGCCATCGGACCTGACCGTCCCGAACCCGGGCGCCTCGCTCGCGGAGCTACGCGAGCTCATGAACTCCGAGGACGTCGGGGAGTCCTGATCCGCTTGTCGACACGCACTCGCTTCCCGGCCGATCGCGGGCTCACCGCCCGCATGACATTGACGGTGTTCCTGCTGGGACTGCTCTACGCCCTGTTCGTCACCGTGCTCTTCCTCGTCGGGCTGAAGCTCGTCTTCATCCTCGTCATCGCGTTCGTCCTGCTCTTCGTGCAGTACTTCTACTCGGACCGCATCGCGCTCTACTCCATGGGCGGCAAGATCGTCACCCGCGAGCAGGCCCCCCAGCTGCACGGGGTGGTCGACCGGCTCGTGGCGCTCGCCGACATGCCCAAGCCCCAGGTGGCGATCGCGAACGTCGACATGCCGAACGCCTTCGCCACCGGTCGCGACCAGAAGCATGCCGTCGTCTGCGTGACGACAGGCATCCTGCGCCGCCTCGACGAGCCCGAGCTCGAGGCCGTGCTCGCGCACGAGCTGTCCCACGTCGCACACCGCGACGTCGCCGTGATGACCATCGCCAGCTTCCTCGGGATCCTGGCCGGCCTGCTGACCCGCGTGCTCGCCTACGCCGGCCTCTTCGGGGGCTTCGGGGGAGGCGGCGGCAACAGGAACCAGGGTGGCGGAGGAGGCGGCCAGATCGCCCTCGTCGAGCTCGGGATGCTCGCCTTCTCGGCGCTGGTCTATGCCATCAGCTTCGTCCTCATCCGGACACTCTCTCGCTACCGCGAGCTGGCGGCGGACCGCTCCGGGGCGATCCTCATCGGCCAGCCCCGGCTGCTCGCCCAGGCGCTCGTCAAGGTCTCGGGGGAGATGTCGCGTATCCCGACGCGTGACCTGCGGGCGGCGGAGCACTTCAACGCTTTCTTCTTCGCTCCGGCGTTCGCGAAAGGCGTCAGCCTCTCCAGCCTGTTCTCGACGCATCCGACCCTCGAGAAGCGCCTGGACCAGCTGACGAAGCTCGAGGCGCAAATGGGCCGCGCGGCGTGAAGCTGTTCGACGTGCTTCTGGGCCGGACCAAGCCTGCCCAGCCCAATCTCGACCATCTCTTCGGGCTGCCGGGCGCCCAGATCACTCTCGAGGCGTCGCTCGGCCTGCGCCCGACGGGCCAGGCCGGGGTCTGCTTCAAGCCTGCGACCGGGCAGGACTTCTCGCAGACCGCCAGCGAGGTGACTCAGCTGCTCGATCTCGGCGAGGGCGTAAAGATCCACGAGGAGTCCGACTCCTACGGCTACCGCTGGGCCGTCATCGCAGATGACGACTTCGGCGACCTGATCAACGAGGTGCACGTCGTGAACACGACGTTGCAGGACCATGGGTGGGGCCCCAGCTTCTGTGCTCGGTGTTCGGTTTCTCTCCGATCCCGGGCGGGGCGGCCGATCCGACGGCCGGTGGCGGAGCTCCGAGCGTGGCCGGGACCTACCTCGTGTACCTCTACAAACGGGGCAGCTTCTACCCCTTCGTCCCGCTGCAGGCAGCCGAGAAGCGCGACACCGACAGGGAGCGTCTCTTGAACGTGACCCTGGCCACCGATTTGTCCATGGAGCCCGACCTGGAGCGCTGGTTCCCCCTCTGGGGGCTTCCGGTCCACTGAGGGCTGCGAGCCGACCTCACCGGAGCTCCCTCAACGGGGCGGCCGGCGCTCCCCCACCGGGACGAGGGCACCGCCGCTGCGGAACGGGTCCCACGCCCCGGGCGCGCTGCTTGAGGTAGGCGACGACCATCAGCTGAACGACGGCCGGGGCGAGCTCGGTGACACCGGACGCGGGTCGCAAGCGGCTCACGAGCGACCCGACCCCGTCGGCCACCCAGCGGGATCCCGAAGGCTCCGCCGCGCTCAGCTGCTCGGCCAGGGGCTCGAGGTCGGGCCGTAGGGGCACCATACGGCTCACGTAACGGACCCAACTCTCGTAGCGGAAGTAGAGCTCACAGCGGCCCCCGTTGAAGGCCAAGATCCGCGACGCCGACGTCGCGGAGTGGAGGGCCACCTCGTGCAAGGCGAGGCCGCCACAGAGCCCCGCCTCGGGGCCTCCGCTCTCGCAAGCGCCCCCGGCGACCCGCCTGACGACGGCGAGGTCGACCTCCGGCACCTCGTCGATCGTCACGGCGCCTGTCCCGAGGGCTGCCTGCGAGGCCGCCAGGGCGGCGTCCTGTTCCTCCCAGTGATGCCTGAAGTGCTCGGGATGCTCGACCAGTTCGACCGCCCGCTCGAGGGCTGCGCGGTAACGGGGCCCGGTCAGGCTCCCGGGGCGGTCGGCGGGCGCGGGCGGAGCCTCGCCCGCTTCCTCGGCAATCGGGCCGATCGCAAACGCTATCTGAGCCGCCCGACGCGAACGCACGACCCCGAAATCACCGCACGAGGCCACATCGACGAGCAGCTCCTCGTGGCTCAGGGCAAAGTCCGGGTCGGTCACCGCAACAAGGGACACGAACCCGTCCTCGTCGAAGTGGTCGTTCGTCACGGCCTCGGCCCAACGGGCACCGGCGATCGCCGAGGTCAGCTCGAGCCGGGAGCTGTGCCGGCCGACCCGGGCCTGCGCGGTACCGGGCCCGTCGCCCGCTCGTGAGGCGCGAAGGAAGGCGAAGACGATCTCCGC
The DNA here is from genome assembly GCA_963804265.1 of uncultured Acidimicrobiaceae bacterium. GTDB lineage: Bacteria > Actinomycetota > Acidimicrobiia > Acidimicrobiales > Bog-793 > Fen-455. Next base: position 4,405 of record CAWDPZ010000011.1, on the reverse strand, counting down.
CGACAGATCGCGGGCGAGACCGACCGGCGTCGGGCTCTGCGGCCAGTGGGAAAGGGTCAGCACCGTCCCCGAGCGGGGAGAGCCGTCCACGATCACATGCGGGCGGCCGTCCAGTTCCTCGACAGGCAGGTAGGGAAGAGCTCGCATTTGTCGGGCCACTCTAGAGCCGTCGAAACCCTTGGCCCGGTACCGAGTCAGAACCTCTATTAAAGCGTTACTTGACCTCTGTGCAGGTCCCGGCATTCGACGCGTTGGCGGTGCCGCAGACGACGACGCTCGTGAGGTTCCAAACCGTGGACACCGCACCGAGAAAATACGGGGGGGTCGCATAACCGAGGCGGGCGTCGTAGGTGAGATCCTTGTTGTACCCGGTCACGTTGTTGCCGCTGCCGTTGAAGGTGCCGAAGGGACCACGGAAGAAACTTATGTCCGTGCCGTTGATGTAGAACCCGCCGCCCGAGGTGGTCCCACCGCTGTAGAAGGCGTCCTGCTGGTCGTAATTCTCGTCGCCGAGGGCGCCTCCGAGAGCGACGACGGCAGCGTCAAGGGTCGGGTTCTGGATGTCGCAGGTAGGAGCGATGTACGAGTTCAGCTGGGATGCCGACGCGGTTGAGGAGAAAGCGGCTGTGAGGGTGGTGCCGTCCTGGCTGCCGCACGATCCGGGCGTGCCTGTCACCCATCCAGGCGACGGGCCGTTGCCATTTGGGTTGGAGTTGTCGTCGGTCGGATGACTGAGCACGATGTCGTCGTTGACGGCTATCCCGAGCAAGTCCGGTGGGACCGCTCCCGACGTGGCGCACCCCGGCAGGAGAGTGGTCAACGCCGCGCCGCTTCCGTCGGCACACGTGTAGGTGATGTCTCGACTCATGACAGCGTTCGAGTCGGTGGCCAGGGTGACTTCGCCGTGCAGCTCGCCTTCGACGATCACATCCCCCTCACCGATCGTGCTGGTCGGGCACTGACTCGTGCTCGGGGAGGCCGCCCAGCTCGAGGAGTAGTTGGGGGTGTACGGGTCGAGGCAACTGTCTGCCACCGGTGGCGTGCCGTTGACGACAGTCGCATCTGCACAAGCCAGTGCAGTGCCCACGCAGTAGTAGAGCCCCGAGTGGGTACCGAGGGTAGACCCCGTGTAGGTGATCGACTTCGTCGAGCTGTAGGTCGCGATGGTGCGAGCAATGGTCGAACCGCCGATGTAGATCGGCTGACCGACCATGCCCGAGGTGAACGGGCCGGAGTTGGCCGTGAGGGTGCTGTTGGAGTTGCTGGTCGACCCGTCGGTTCCCTCCGCGGTCGGCGTCGTGGCCCAGTAGTTCGGATCGCTCGAGCTGGCGGGGACGCTCTGGACGAAGATGACCCCGTCAGAGGGAAGCGAGAGTCCCGTCTGCCACGGACTAGAGGGGCTGTAGGTTCCACAGCTCGATGACGAGGTGTACGTGGTGCCGTTAACGACGGCGGAATTCGCGCGCGTCAGTGGGCTCCACACGTTCATCGTCGAGTTCGCCGATCCGACGGGCTTGACGAACTCGATCATCGTGGGACCCGTGAACAGACAGCCGTTCCCCGCCTGTCCGTCCGCGTAGGCGCGGATGGAGGTGTCGAACTGCGGCAGAGTCTGGTTCGCCGCTCCCTCGTTCGCGTACGACAGCGTCGGCGGGTCACCGCCGGCATTGTCGATCCAGCCCGCTGGGTAGTAGACGGTCTGGCCGCTCACGACCTTGGACTTGGACCCCGGCCAGTTCCACAGGTAGTAGTAGCTCAGGTTGTTCTTGGCGCCGGAGGCGAGCGGGGGTGTTCCCGAGAAGGTCGGGTTACCGCCGCTCGTGTCCGTGTATATCTGGTCGTTGGTGTACACGGTCCCGTTGAACGTCTCGCCCGCCTTGAAGTTGAAGGGCTGGTTGCAAGGGTTCTGGAAGGTGAGGGCGCTGCTGGAAGGATTGCCGCTTGCGCCCTTCGCGAGCACGAAGTCGGTCTCGGAGTTTGGCGTTCCGCCACCCTGGTTAACGATCGGCTCGCTTCCGAAGAAGGGCCCGTAGTATGGATTCGTGCCGCTGTAAGTCTTGCCGGTGTCGGGGTCGACGATGGAGCCCAGGCTGTCGATATAGGAATTCGCCTCGAAGGTGTGGTACCCACAGAGGTCCATGAACAGCGAGTTGTTCAACGATGCGATCGGCATCACCATCTGACTGAAGGTGCCTGACGGGTAGATTGCCGTCTCCGAGTATTTGCTAGTGCTGTCCATCGGGTAAGAACCCGGAACGTTCGGATCGAGCAGCTCATACTCGGAGTAGTAGGCGTCGTTGAGGATTCCCGACAGCTTGAAGGTGGCGGTCAGCGACTGGTAGGAGTAGGAGCCGTTTCCACCTGCTCGGCCGGTAACCAACAGCACGATGTCGCCGTTGTCAGGGCCACCTGTGCAGTTCGAGGTCTGAATGCAAGAAGTGCTCGGGGCGTAGTGGTAGGACTCCGTAGATCCCGTGACGACGGGGCTGAAGACTGGCGGTCCGTTGAGCGTGCCCGTCGTGGTCTGGAGCGCCGGGTCGGCGGGAAGTGAGGCCGGTGGCAGGTTAGCGGCGTTGTAGACCCAGTAGTTGGGAATGTTGTCCAGCAGGTTGCGGTAGTGCTGTATTCCGGCCTCAGCCGCTGCCTCGGCCTTCTGGGTCTGGATCTGACGCCCGAGGAGGGGCGTCTCGTCTATCACCGCGTGCGACACCACCAGTGGGACGAGTATCAAAACAGCGACGACTGCGAGAACAAGCACCATCGCCTGGCCCTCGTCGTTCTTCTTCCACACGGCCCGATGGCGCCTCTGCGGCCCTCGCGCCACGACACGAACGCCCCCATCTACTGACCTTTTCGAGCTCATCGGTTCTCTCATTCCGAGCAGGCCGTGGTCGTGGTACTCGATGTGGTCGTCGACGGCGTGTTCGTCGGGTTACGGAGGTAGATGGTGGAGACCAAGGTCGACGGTTGATCGGCGAAATAGCCCTCAATCGGGCGTTGCGGGCCAGCCTGGAATGAGACCTGGATGCCGATGGCGTAGATCTCCGGATAGGCGCAGGCGGGTACCGGCGCGGTCAGTGCCGTGAGCCCTCCGGCACCGTTGTCCTTGTAGTACGTGAACGTCGGCTGGGTGACACCGCCCACGACTATCGGTCGGGCGAAGTACTCACTCGTCACGTCGCCGTTGACAGTAACTTCGAACGTTGCGTCTCTGCCCGGAGTCGCCGCGGTGCAGGACCCCGCAACTATTGGACCGGCGCACCAGAAAGTGGACAGCCCGACCTGGTCAGGTCCGTAAGGAGCTGTTGTCGTGTTGAAGCCGACGTCCGCCGTCGCCGCGAGCTGATTCGCGGACGTGTTGGTGAAGGTGGTCACTCCACGCAGGTACTCCAGGATCGACTCGTTCGCCCGATCTGATTGCTGGATACCGGCGACGGTGTCGGTAATCGCCTGCCCCTCTGGAACCGCTGGCGATGATCGTAAAGGCGATGCTCGCGACGATCGAGAACACGACGAGTCCCACGACCATCTCCACGAGGGTGAACCCATCGTCACCTTCCGCAGCGACGCGACGATCACTCGCTAGACGACAATCAGACCAAAGAATCCTTAGGTGTCTCACGTTACCCCCACGGCAGAAGCTGACGGCGAACCACAGGTTGTTGCCATTTGGGAGGCGCTCGCGGACATGCCCGAAGGCGTCACCCAGATGTACTCGGCCGGCACGCTGTTGATCACGTACTGGCCGAGGGGCAGCCCAGTTGAGCTCGCGCCCGCGAACGGAGCAGTCAGGTTGTAGACAGTGCCAGGAGCTCCAACGTCGGTAGCCGTGAGAGCTTTTGTGGCCGCGCCTCTGGTTTGTTGAAGGGAAAGAGCGTAAAGGGGGATCGTGACGGTCGAGAAGCCGCCCGCCGTCGCCGCGATCGAAGGGGCAGGCAGGGCGCCCGGATAACAGCTCGCGGCCCCGCAGACTGCCGCCGGGTTGCTCGTCGTCTGATCGCCCGCCCACGTTGTGTAGCTGGACGCGGCAACGGGAACAGATACATCGTGCCGCCCCATGGCACATTCGTGAACACATAGGTGTCGGCTCCGCCGAGCCCTGAATTGTCGACGGTTATCGGGATAACAGAGGAGGTGCCGAGTATTCCGGGCAGTGCGAAGCTGACAGTAGAACCATATGCCGGGTCGATCTGGATCTGGAGGTGAGCGTCGGTCACCGATCTGGCGACGCAGGGGTCCGACGCCTTCGGAATAGGAGCAGGGTTGTCGAAGGACTCCTCGCTGCTGTTGATGAGCTCGGTTCCCGCTGCTCCTCCTGCGGTGTTGGCTCCGTTGTTGATCGAGATCGAGTAGGTCCACCCTGGATCAGGATCGACCCCGAGGAACACGGCGCACCCCGCAGTGG
>CAWDPZ010000010.1:0-7670 GCA_963804265.1 uncultured Acidimicrobiaceae bacterium | reverse complement strand
GCCACGAAGGCGCGTGAAGATTGCGTCGAAACGATCGGTCAAGGTGTCAAACATGAGTCAACTCAGGTTAGTCGGGCCGCAGGCTGGGCACTGTTGGCGACGGCGGCACCGCCCTCGTCAGCCGAACAACGCCGAGACGAACTCGACCGGATCGAACGGAACGAGGTCCGACGGAGCCTCGCCGACACCGACGAGCTTGATCGGCAGCCCGAGCTCGGATCGGATGGCGAGCACCACGCCCCCTTTGGCGGTGCCGTCGAGCTTGGTGAGAACGATGCCCGTGACACCTACGGCCTCGGTGAACTGGCGTGCCTGGACCACCCCGTTCTGGCCAGTCGTGGCATCGAGCACGAGGAGGACTTCGGTCAGCCGACCCGGCGGTCGCTCGGCGACGCGGCGCACCTTGCGCAACTCGTCCATCAGGTTGACCTTGGTGTGCAGGCGCCCGGCCGTATCGGCCATGACGAGTCCGGCCCCCCGGGAAGCAGCGTGCTGAACGGCGTCGAAGATGACCGAGGAAGGATCGGCGCCGTCCGAACCCCTGACGATGCGGGCGCCGGCACGTTCGGCCCACGACTCGAGCTGCTCTCCTGCCGCGGCCCGGAAGGTGTCCCCGGCGGCCAGGACGACGTCTCGTCCCGACTGGGTCTCTCGCAGGGCGAGCTTTCCGATCGTCGTCGTCTTGCCGACCCCGTTCACGCCGACGAAGAGCCACACCGCCGGCCCGTCGCCGTCACCGTAGGCGAGCGACTCGACATCGCCTTCGAACATCGCGACGAGATCGTCCTGAAGTGCCTGGAGGAGAGCCGGCGGGTCGGTCGCCGAAAGGGCGCCACTGCGCAATCTGTCCCGAAGGTCTCCGAGAACTCGGGTCGTGGTCACGACACCCACGTCGGCAAGGATGAGGGCCTCCTCGAGCTCCTCGAAAGTCGTGTCGTCGATGCCCTTGCGACCTCGGACCTGATCGAAGTAACCCGCCAACAAGCCTCGGGCTCGCCCGAGCCGGTCCCGCAGCACTGGACGTGCGGCTGGGACCTCGAGCGACGGTGGGGGCTCGGCCTCGGCCTCCAGCGTGACCGGTGCCGCCGGCGGCGGGGGCGAAGCTCCTGTCGCGCGACACCAGCGAGGGCGGCAACGCCGCGCCGCGGTCCGCGCGCGCGCGTGACGACAACGGTCCCCGCGGACGCGAGCAGCACGACGGCGAGGGCGACGAGGATGATCACAAGGGTCATGGCGTGCGCAGACTACCGGTCAGCGGCGAGGAGCGAGAGGCCGATGACCAGGCACGCTCGCCCTAGTCGAGGATGACACTGCGGGACGACCGGCTTCCCATCCTCTCGCTGACGACCTTCGAGGCCCCGCCCGCCTGCATAGTCACGCCGTAGAGGACGTCCGCCGCCTCCATGGTCCGTTTCTGGTGGCTGACCACGATCAGTTGCGCGTCGGCGCGGAACTCCTCGACGAGATCCAGGAATCGATGGAGGTTCACGTCGTCCAAGGCGGCCTCCACCTCGTCCATGACATAGAAGGGGGACGGCCTGGATCGGAAGACCGCGAAGAGGAAGGCGAGGGCCACAAGCGATCGCTCGCCTCCGGACAACAGGGAGAGCCTCCTGACGTTGCGGCCGGCCGGCCGGGCTTCGATCTCGATCCCGGTCGAGAGCAGGTCCTCGGGCTCGACGAGGCTCAGTCTCCGGTGCCTCCGGGGAACAACATCGTGAACAGGCTCTCGAAGTGCCGGGCGACGTCCGCGAACGCCTGGGAGAAGACGCCCACGATCTCCTCGTCGACCGCTCGGATCACCCTTCCGAGCTCCCGGCGGGCACCCCGGACGTCCTCGAGCTGTTCGGCGAGGAACCGGTCCCGCTCCTCGAGCGCCGCAAGCTCCTCGAGGGCGAGGGGGTTCACCGGGCCCATGAGACGGAGCTCTCGATGAGCTCGCGCAGCCGGGCCGGCGCGGGGATGCCCGGCGGAAGCTCGGGCACAGGGCCGCGATGGCCTCGTCCGGCTCGCACTCGAGCTCGCGGCGCAACGTCTCCACCGCCGTCTCCAACCGGAGCCGCGCCTCGGCGCGCTCCAGCTCGACCCGCTGCAGGAGCTCGCGGCGCGTTCGTGAGGCCACGTTCTGAGGCGGCACGTTCGTCTCGTGCCCGGCGCAACCGGTCGACCGCCTCGGTGACCGCCGCCTCCTGCTCGGAGCGCTCGGCCCGCAGACGCTCTCGCGCCGCGGTCAGCTCGACTTCGAGGCGGACGAGCTCACCGCGATACGCGCCAGGGCAAGCTCGGCGGCTTCGAGCGATTCCCTCCGGGCAGCGCGTCCGACCGGGCGGCGTCGAGGCCGACAAGCCGCCTCTCAACCTCGTCGCGGCGGGTGGTGAGCAGCGTCTTGCGCTCCTCCAGCCCCGCGGCCCGCATTCCCAGCTCCGCCCTCAGCCCAGCGAGGGATCGAGCACGGTCGTCCAGTCCCTTGCGGGCACGAGCGGTCTCCTCTGCCGCGGCGAGGGCCTCGAGCTCAGCCCCTTCGGCTCTGGCAAGCTCGGCCTCGCGCAGGGCGACCTCTGCCTGAGTTGCCTCGAGCACTCCCTGCGCAGCCTCGTGAGCCGACGAGGTGTCACGCCGCTCGGCTTCCAGCTGGGCGAGCCGCTGGGAAAGCTGTGTCTGGGCGAGTTGTGCCCGGGTCCGCGCCGGCCATGGCATTGTCGAGGCGTCGGGTCGCCTCCGCCGCTCTCGGCGCGGGCGGCGGCCAGCGCGTCACGGTCGGCTTCGGCTGCAACCGTCGCTGTGTGGGCGAGCGCCAGCGCCACTTCGGCGTCGCGCCGGACAGTCTCGAGGGCTGTCCGGGTCGCTCCCGACCGGGCCGCTCCGATACGCCATCCCCGCGCCGAAAGGCGGTCCCCCTCGGTGGTCACGATCGTGTGGCCGGGCAGCTCCTCGGCAAGGCGAAGCGCCTCGATGAGCCGCCCCGACAAAGCAGGACCCCGGCGAGGAGCCGGTCGAGCACGGCGCTGACCCCTCGCGTCTGTGACCTTACGCGGTCGCGGTCAGCGGCTCGGCCCTGCCCGTGAACATGGGCGGGCAGTGGCCCCGGCTGGGACGGTTCCTCCTGCGAGCCACCGGTCGGCAGACTCCACCGTGAGGCCGGCGTCGTGCAGGTGGCGCAACGAGGTCCCGTGCCGCGACGGTCCCGTCCACCACGACCGTACCGAGGGCGTCCTCCACGGCGGCTTCGAATCCTCGCTCACATCCCTCATCGACGTCGACGACGTCGACGAGGGTTCCCAGCACACCGGGAGGCCGGCGAGCCGCTCGACGCCCGCGTGGCCGGGTCTCGTCGAGGGCTGCCTGCAGCGCCTCGGCCGAGCCTCGAGCGTGCGCGACCGGTCGGACGACCGCGCAGCAGGCGCGTGTCGCTCTCGCCCGGTCCCGCGTCCGGCCGTCTGCTTGGCTGCAACTAGTCTTTCGTGCTCGGACCGGAGCCTCTCGTCGGTGACCTTGGAACCCTCCAGCTCCGCCGCCGCCTCGGCCAGAAGCAGCTCATGATCGGCGCGCACGCGATCAAAGCTGGCGAGACGCTCGGCCAGTCGTGCCACCGCTTCCCGGGCGTTGGACAACCGGGTGACCGCCGCATCGTGCTGCTGGCGGGCGCTGCGGGCATCGCGCGGCACGACCGGGCCAGACCGTTCCGGACCCGAACGCATCCGCGGCGTTACCCGGGGCTGCGAACGGCCAGGAACCTCGCCTCGTCGCGCCGTAGCTCGTCCTCGAGCCTCTCGAGCGTCTCGCGTTCGGGCGCGAGCGTAGCCGCCGCCGCCTCGGCGGCGGACAGGTCCGCGTTGCAGGCGCGTGGACTCGGCTTCGAGGGAGGCGACGACGTCCGCCTCGGTGACCGCGGCGAGCGAACCGGCCACGGTGCGGCGCCTTTCGGCAACCACGTTCGCCACGCCTCGCTGGCGTTCGAGCAGGCGTTCGGCTCGTCCGAGCCGGTCGGCCCCGTCCCAGGCCTGCAGTTCGGTGAGCGCTGATTCGGTCGAGACCACCAGTTCGTCGAGGCGCGCCAGCTTTTGCGCTGCGTGACTTCCTCCGCCGCGAGCGTGGCGTGGGAACGCTCGGCGCTCTCGAGCCGCCGCCCGAGCGAAGCGAGCTCACGACCGGCGAGGTGCAGACGCAGCGCCCGCAACTCGGCCACCAGTCCGTCGTGGCGCCGGGCCGCCTCGGCCTGGCGTTCGAGCGGGCGGAGTTGGCGGCGCACCTCTCGCTGCAGGTCCTGCAGGCGTAGGAGGTTCTGCTCACTGGATTCGAGGCGGCGCTCGGCTCTCTCGCGGCGACGGCGGAACTTGAGGACTCCGGCCGCCTCCTCGATGATCATGCGCCGGTCCTCCGGGTGCGCCTGCAGCACGGAGTCGAGTTGTCCCTGGCTGACGATCACGTGCTGTTGGCGGCCAACCCCGGCATCGGAGAGAAGCTCCTGTATGTCCAGCAACCGGCAGGGTGCCCCGTTGAGCGCGTACTCGCTCTCGCCTGTGCGAAAGAGAGTCCTCGTGATCGTGACCTCGGCCACCTCCACCGGCAGGCGTCTCGAAGCGTTGTCGATCGTCAGGGAGACTTCGGCGCGCCCGAGCGCGGGTCGCCTCGAGGTTCCGGCGAAAATGACATCGTCCATCTTCGTGGAGCGGACCACCTTGGGTCCCTGCGCGCCGAGCACCCAGGCGACGGCATCGACGACGTTCGACTTGCCGGAGCCGTTCGGGCCCACGACGACGGTGATGCCCGGCTCGAGCTCGATCGTCGTCGGGTCGGCGAACGACTTGAAACCCTTGAGAGTCAGCGTTTTCAGGAACACGTTGAGATCACGTTATCCGTGCCGGGGCGGCACCCCGGGGATTGGCCGAGCACGCCGGCCCTCCAAGGGCACCTGTCCTCAGAGCTGGCAACCCTCGCACATGTAGGCGGAGCGGGCTCCGATCTTGAGCCGCACGACCCGGCTCCCGCAACGCCGGCACGGCTCCTCCGCTCTGTCGTAGACGGCGTGGCGTTCCTGAAAGGACCCCACCTCGCCGGCGAGGTCACGATAGCCGAGGTCCCGCAAAGACGAACCCCGTGAGGTCACCGCTTCGCGCAGCACTGCCCTGGCGGCCCTGGCGAGAGCCGCGACCTCGGTCGGCGTCAGCGAACCGCCAGCACGATCGGGCCTGAGCTTCGCCCGGAAACAGCTCTCGTCGGCGTAGATGCTCCCGATGCCGGCGACGATCCGCTGATCGGTGAGCAGCGCCTTGATCGGGGCACGGCGGCCGGCGAGCCGGGCCGCGAGGTAGGCGGTCGGAAGCCCCTCCAGCAAGGGATCACGCCCGAGGTGGGCGAGCCGCGGAGGATGCCACGATCGTCCAGGTCTGACGCGACGAACCATTCCCCAAAGGTCCTCGGATCGACGAAACGGACCTCGGTCCCGTCATCGAGCGTCACCACGACATGGGTGTGCGGGGCGAGCGGGCGGACGTTGCCCGCCGCCCAGGTGAAGAAGTTGGCCAGTCATGCGCAGGTGGACGACCAGCACGGCGTCGTCGTCAAGCGACAGCAGCAGGAACTTGCCGCGACGGCCCGCCGCGGTGAGCTTGCGACCCACGAGACGGGCGGTCAGCTCGGAGGCGGACTGGCGCCGTACGGTCCGGCGTCCGAGCACCTGGACATCGACGATGCGACGCCCGACGACGGCGCCTTCGATGCCGCGGCGAACCGTCTCGACTTCGGGAAGCTCGGGCATTTATCGGGCAGGGCCATCGCCCTGGCGGGACTCGATGACCGCGAGGGCGGCGGCGGCCGCGGCCCGCTCGGCGATCTTCTTCGAGGGGCCGGTGCCGCGACCGAGGACCTCTCCTCCCACGGACACCTCTGCGAAGAACACTTTGGCGTGGTCCGGCCCCTTGTCGGTCAGGGTGTAGGTGGGAAAGTCGAGGTCTAGCTGCGCCGTCAGCTCCTGCAACCAGTTCTTGGGGTCGCCGAGGCGGCCCTCGGCGATGACCTCGATCGGGTCTTCCAGCAGACCGACCACGAAACGGGTGGCAGCGGCGAGCCCCAGGGAGAGGTAGACCGCGGCGATTATCGCCTCGAGGCAATCGGCGAGGATCGAGTCCTTGGCGCGGCCGCCCGAAGTCTCCTCCCCCTTGCCCAACAGGACCGCCTCGCCCACGCCCAGCTCGGTGGCGACCGGTGCCAACGCCTCGGTGCTGACTACCGCGGCGAAGGCGCGCGAGATCTCCTTCGGCGAGATCCGGGAACGCCCGGTACAAGTGGTCGGCGACAACCAAGCCCAGCACTGCGTCGCCGAGCAGCTCGAGGCGTTCGTTGGAAGGCCTGCCGCCCCATTCGGCGCAATAGGAGCGGTGCGACAGCGCCTGATGCAACAGGTCCCCGTCAATCGGATAATCGCGAAGCGCTCGACTCAGTCGCCCACTGTCTGGCTGAGGCCCGCCGGGCGAACTGTTCAGGCCGCCTCGACCTTCGCGCTCACGTAGTCGACGGCGTCGCGCACGGTGCGAAGATCCTCGAGATCCTCGTCGTCGATGCGGAAGCCCGGCAGTCGGTCGCTCAGCTCCTCCTCGAGCGCCTCGACGAGCTCGATGAGAGCGAGCGAGTCCGCGTTGAGGTCGTCTGCGAACGAAGAGGACTCGCCGATCTCCGAGATGTCGATCTCGAGGATCTCAGCGAGCTGGGATCGGACGAGCTCGAGCACCTCAGCGCGGCTCATGATCGCACCGGTCGTCTCGGCCACCTGGGCTCCTTCGTCTTGGTTTCGCACAATGTTAAGACCTGCCGAACAAGATCGCGCGTTGGCCACGGCCTTCTCAAGGGGCACTCAGCTCTGACCAGATGAGGCGCCGTGCCCCGTTCAGGTCTTGGCGACCGCCTCGCGCAGCGATCCGACCCAGTCCCCGGTCGCCGCCTCGTGGGCGACGCGGACCGCGTTCAGGATCGCCCTGCGCCGACGAGCTCCCGTGGCTGATGACACACACGCCGTCCACCCCGAGCAACATCGCTCCGCCGGTCTCCTCCGGGTCGAGCCGCTGCGCGTAGACGAGCAGTTCAGGACCGAGCACACCTCCGGCGGCGCGCGTCTCGGGGGACGAGTCGAACACACGGCCGAGGACGCCGAACAGGGCCCGCAGGGCTCCCTCGAGTGATTTCAGCGCCACGTTCCCGGTAAAGCCGTCGGTCACGATCACGTCGACGCTGCCGTCGAGAAGATCCCGGCCTTCGACGTTGCCGACGAAGTCGATCCCGACTCCTGCCGCCAAGAGCGCGTGCGTCTCCTTCGCGAGCTGGTTGCCTTTCGTGGGCTCCTCCCCGATGGACAGCAACGCCACCTTCGGGACGGGTATGGCGAACCGCCGCCTCATGAAGGCGGACCCCATCTGTGCGAACTGGACGAGCCACTCGGCGTGGCAATCGGCGTTGGCCCCGGCGTCAACCAGAACCGCCGGGCGCCCGCTGACGGCGGGAATCAGGGCGGCGATCGCCGGGCGGGCTACGCCAGGCAAACGGCCCATGCGCAGCAAGGCGCTGGCCATGGTCGCTCCGGTGTTGCCGGCGCTCACCATGGCGCAGGCACGGCCGTCGCGTACCGCCTCCACGGCGCGCACGAGGGACGAGTCCTTCTTGGTCCGCACGCTCTGGGC
>CAWDPZ010000009.1:0-177262 GCA_963804265.1 uncultured Acidimicrobiaceae bacterium | reverse complement strand
CGATCTCGCGCCGTGCGGCCTCGACCAGCCGCTCGAGCTCGGAGTCGTAGCCGTCCTCGGGCGGCCCGAGGAGCCAGTAGGTCGCACCGAGCCCGATCGCGAGGCGCAGGCCGCCGGCGACGTTCTTCCGGGGAATGGCACGCGTCGGCTGCAGCACCAGCACCTCGTCGTCGCGACACGCCCAGGGCGCCCCGCCCCGAGGTCCGGTCGCCGGGCGGCGGGTCCGGGTCGAAGCTGTTGTAGAACAGCTCGGACCGGATCCCCCTCGCCTCGAGCTCACGTTTGGACAGCGCGTTGATGCAGACGTGCCGCCAGGACGGATCGGTCGGCGGCGGACCGAGATGCGCGAGATGTGGGCGCTGCCACGCGAGGTCGTGATGGCGCAGGATCGCCGGCCGGCCCCTCAGGGCCTCGGCCACGACCTGCCCGGCCACTGGATTCAACGGCAGCGAGCACAGGTTCTCGACGAGCACGAGGTCCGCACCCGAGAGCGCCTCCCGAACCTCCGAGCGCAGCGCGGGGACGTCACCGACCACGGCATCCATGGCCAGCCCGCTCACCAGCCGGTCGGCCGTCCCGCTGCCGGCGACCGTCGAGACCTCGAAGCCGAGCGACCGGAAAGCCCAGGCCCACTTGGCCGCCTCCACCGAGACCCCGTCCAGCCCACCCAGCCGGTAAGAAACGATCACCACCGCGCCAGACTCCGGTATCCCCACGCCCGCACCGTAGCGGTGCCCAGCCCACGGCCACGACCGCCTCCACCGGCCCAGGGGCTTTCGACGGTCGTCACTCGACCGAAAGCCTTTGCGAGTGCCTCCGCCAGGCTCTAGAACGGAGCAGTGCAAAAACGAGCTTTGATCACAGGCATCACCGGTCAGGACGGCTCCTACCTCGCTGAGTGGCTGTTGGCGCAGGATTACGAGGTGATCGGGATGGTGCGGCGCTCCAGCACGGTCAATTTCGAGCGGATCGCCCACATCCAGGACAAGCTGACCCTCGTGTCGGCCGACGTCCTCGACGAGGTTTCGATCATCGAGGTGCTGCGGGAGCATCAACCTGTCGAGGTCTACAACCTTGCGGCTCAGTCCTTCGTCCAGACCTCGTGGAGCCAGCCGGTGCTGACAGGGGAGGTCACGGCCCTCGGAGTCACCCGCGTGCTGGACGCGATCAGGTTGACGAACCCCGAGATCCGTTTCTACCAGGCGAGCTCGTCGGAGATGTTCGGCAAGGTGCGAGAGGTCCCCCAGACAGAGCACACGCCCTTGTACCCGCGCAGCCCCTACGGGGTGGCGAAGGTGTACGGCCACTGGATCACGGTCAACTACCGCGAGAGCTACGGCCTGCACGCCTCGTCCGGGATCCTTTTCAACCACGAGAGCCCGCGCCGAGGCCTGGAGTTCGTCACCCGCAAGGTGACCAACAGCGTCGCCCGCATCAAGATCGGGCTCGATACCGAGCTCAGGCTCGGCAATCTCGACGCGAAGCGCGACTGGGGCTTCGCCGGCGACTACGTGCAGGCGATGTGGCAGATGATCCAGCAGGACGAGCCCGAGGACTACGTGATCTCCACCGGCCAGACGCACTCGGTGCGGGAACTGTGCGAGGTCGCCTTCAGCCGCGCCGGACTCAACTACGAGGACCACGTCCGCATCGACGAGCGCTTCATGCGGCCGGCCGAGGTGGACATCCTGGTCGGGAACGCAGCCAAGGCGCACGAGAAGCTCGGTTGGAAGACGACGGTCGACTTCGCCGGGCTCGTCGAGATGATGGTCGACTCCGACATCGACCTGATTCGCCGTCAGACCTCCTGAGTCGTCCCGGGTCCCTCGGCCCGGCGCGGCTCGTCCACGTCGGGGCTGCGCCGCCGGGCAGCACCGCTCCTCCCGGGGGCACCGCCCGCGTGACCTGGGCATCCGTCGCCCCGTAACATGGGCGGTCTCCATGGCGCCTGCTGTTCGTCTCCACGAGGCCGTAGCGCTCGCCGGCCGTTTCCCCCTCCTTGCAGGAGCTTGTCTGGAAGTCGGCGAAGGCGAGGTGGTGCATCTGCGCGGCCCGAATGGGGCCGGCAAGACCAGCCTGCTCAAGGTCCTCGCCGGCCTGCTGCCGGTTCATTCCGGGGAGGCGTTCGTGCTCGGCCGCGACCTCGTCGCCGACCGCCGCGCCGTGCGGCGGGACGTCGGCATGCTGGGCCACGACTCCTTCTTGTACGAGGAGCTGACCGTCGAGGAGAACCTGCGCTTTGCCGTGCGGGCGGCGAGAGGGTCCGATTCGGGGATAGCCCCTGCGCTCGAGCAGTTCGGCTTCGTCGGACGGCTCGCTTCGACGCCCGTCGGGAGGTGTTCGGCCGGGCAGCAGCGCCGCGCCGCCCTGGCTGTGCTCGTGGCGAGGTGCGCCGCGCCTCTGGCTCCTCGACGAGCCCCATGCCGGCCTCGACCAGGAGGGTCGTGCCCTCTTCGACGAGCTCCTCGCCAGCTCGGGAGAGTCAGGCCGTACCGTCATCTTCTCCTCGCACGAGCACGAGCGTGCGGAGGCGGTCGCTGATCGTGTGATCCACCTCGCCGGCGGTCGGGTCGTCGAGCCGTCGGGTGGCCACGAGACCGCCGTACCATCGGCGCCCGACGCGCCCGAGCTGCGCCGGGCCACGGCGCCTGACGCGCTCACGGCGCCCGAGCTGCGCCGGGCCGCCGCGGTCAGCTCCCGCACCCCGCCCACCGCAGGAGCGCCCGCTCATGTTGCGTGACGCCGCGCTGGTCGCAGGCAAGGACCTCCGGATCGAGATGCGCTCGCGGGTGGCCCTCAACCAGGTGGGCCCTTTTGCCATCGCCGTCCTGCTCCTGTTCGGGCTGGCGCTCGGCCCTGACCGCGCTGTGCTTGCCCCGGCGTCCGCCGGGCTCTTCTGGGTCGCTGTCCTGCTCTCGACGATCCTGGCGGTGCAGCGCAGCTACGCCATCGAGTCAGCCGACGCCGCTCGGGACGGGCTGCGGTTGTCGGGGCTCGACCCGGCCGGGATCTTCCTCGGCAAAGCCGGCGCCATCGCCGCCGAGCTGTTGGTGCTGGAGGCAGGGCTCACCGTGGGGGTCGCGCTCTTGTATGGCGCCCATCTGAACGGCGCCCTCGTCCTGATCGCCTCGTGTGCGGCCGGAACGCTAGGGCTGGCCGCGGTAGGCACGCTTTACGGCGTGGTGGCCTCCGGCCTGCGGACTCGAGAAACCCTTCTCCCTCTCCTCTTCCTCCCCGTTGTCGCTCCAGTCCTGCTCGCCGCCACCAAGGCCTGGAACGAGGCCCTCGCGGGAACGCCGGGCCGCGCCGGCAGCTGGCTGGAGATCCTGGCCGTTTTCGCCGTCCTCTACATATCCATCGGCACCGTCGCCTTCGGGTCGCTCCTGGAGGACGGATGAGCGCCAGGCACGTGATCTCTCGGCCGGTCAGCGCCCGGACACGGGCCCTGCCGGTGCCACGCCCGCCGCTGCTCGGCGCGCTCGGGCTTCTCGCGCTCACCGGCGTGGTCGCCACGGCGTGGTTGGGACTGTTCGTGACTCCGCCGGACGAGTTCATGGGCAACCTGGTGCGGCTGCTCTACGTCCACCCGCCGATGGCATGGGTGGCGTTCCTGGCCTTCGGCGTCGCCAGTCTCGCCAGCCTCCTCTACCTCTGGCCGAGGACGAGGACGGAGTACTTCGACCGGCTCGCAGGCGCTTCGGCGGAGGTGGGCGTCGTCTTCACCGGCCTCACGCTCGTCTCCGGCTCGATTTGGGGTCGCCCGACCTGGGGTGCGTGGTGGGTTTGGGACCCGTTGCTCACGACCACGGCACTGCTGTTCGTGCTCTACCTCGGTTACCTGGCCCTTCGCCGGGTGCCGGGCGACTTCGAGGTCCGGGCCCGGCGATCGGCGATCGGGGCGCTCATCGCCTTCGTCGACGTTCCCATCGTGTACTTCTCGGTCGAATGGTGGCGGAGCCTTCACCAGGCGCCCACGGTGCTCAACCCGACCACGCGCAAGACCTACGTGCACGGGTCCATGGCCTGGACCCTCCTGCTCGGCTTCGTCTCGTTCACGCTCCTCTACACCTGGCTCACGGCGCACCGCTACCGCCTTGCCAAGCTGCAGGACCTGGAGGACACAGAGGGGCTCGACCGCGCCCTCAGCGAGCGCCGTGCGGAAGGCGACGCCAGATGAACGGCTACGTGGAGGCCGGCTACCTGGTCATCTTCGGCTCGCTCGGCACCTACGGGGTGGCTCTCCTCGGCCGCGAGCGCGCCGCCCGGCGGCGGGTCCTCGGACCGGCCGGCGCCGGCTCAACAAGCGCCCGCGCGTCCGACGCCGGCTCAACAAGCGCCCGCCAATCCGATGCCACCCCATCTGACGCCGGCGCCGCATCGTTCTCAGACTCGGGCGAATCCACCACTCGGGTGAGCGACGGGCCAACAGCGAAGCCCCAGCACGCGCCTCCCGCCACGGAGGAACCGGAGCCTGCGCCCGGAGCCAATGTCATGACTAGTGACAGTCATACAGACATAATGTTGACGCCCAGCCTGCACGACGAGGAGCCAGGCTCGGGCGATGCCGGCAGCGCTCCGTCCGCGCCTGCGCGCCCGTCGCGGACGCTCAGCCCCGAGCAACGGCGCCAGCGGCGAAGGCTGGGAGTGGTCGGGGTCGTGATATTCGCGGCGATCGGGTTTCTCATCTTCAAAGGGCTGACGTCGGCGGTCGTGTTCTTCAAGACGGCGAACGAAGCAGTCGCACAGCGTGCCAGCCTCGGCAACAGCACCTTTCAGCTCGAGGGGATGGTGCTGCGGGGAACAGTTCGCACGGTGAAGAACGAATCCGGGACCACGGTGGCCTTCGTCGTCGAGTCGAGTGGTGTCAGGGTCGCTGTTACTAACTCCGGATCACCACCGCAGCTCTTCCAGCCTGGTATCCCTGTGATCGTCGTCGGTCATTTCATCGGTGCGACGAACCGGTTCGCGTCCGACCAGATCCTTGTCAAGCATTCCAACAGCTATATCGCAGCGCACCCGAGTCGTGTGAAGGCGCTGAACGGTTCGAAGAGATGACCCGGTTGCCCGAAGAGAGCCGGTCTCCCAGAGAGAACCGGTCTCCCAGAGAGAACCGGTCGAGATGACCAGGTCCCGGAGATGAACGCCACCCTCGGCCTGTCGGTGTCGCCCTCGGCCTGCTTGCGGCCGTGTCGGGCATCGTGACGATCGGCGTAGGACTCGCGACCAAGCGGCCGGAGCTTTACAGGCGCGCAAGCACCTTCGCCCTCTGGGTGCTCGCCGGTGCCGTCCTGGCGACGATCGCCATGGAGCGGGCGCTTGCTCACGCACGACTTCTCGATCGCTTTCGTGCAGGCGAACAACAGCCGCGAGACCCCGTTGCTCTACTCCATCACCGGCATGTGGTCGGCTCTGCAGGGCTCGATCCTGCTCTGGTCGCTGATCCTCGCCGGCTACCTCTCCGCCATGACGCTTGTGTTCCGCAAGCGGGCCTCGGACCCGCTCGTGGCGTGGTCGAGCCTGATCGGGCTGTGCGTCGCCGTCTTCTTCTTCGCCCTCATGGCTGGGCCGGCGAACCCTTTTGCTCACGTCGTCGGGTCCGTCCCCGCCGACGGAAACGGACCGAACCCGCTCCTGCAGGACAACGCCCTCATCGCCTTCCACCCCGTGCTTTTGTACCTCGGCTTCGTGGGCTTCACGGTGCCCTTCTCGTTTGCGCTCGCCACGCTCGTCACGGGGCGGCTCAACGAGGGCTGGCTGCTCGCGACGCGCCGGTGGACGCTGTTCGCCTGGGCCTTTCTGACGATCGGCATCATGCTCGGAGCCTGGTGGTCGTACCAGGTGCTCGGCTGGGGAGGCTTCTGGGGCTGGGACCCGGTCGAGAACGCGGCCCTGCTTCCCTGGTTGTGCGGCACTGCGTACCTCCACTCGGTCATGGTCCAAGAACGCCGGGGTCTTCTTCGTGTGTGGAACCTCTCGCTTCTCGTCGCCGCCTTCTCCCTCACGATCCTCGGTACTTTCCTCACCCGCTCGGGCGTGCTCGTGTCGGTCCACTCGTTCTCGAGTTCGACCGTGGGTCCGCTGCTCCTCGGCTTCTTCGGTCTCGTCGTGGCCGTCGGGGTCGGCCTGATCGCCTGGCGAGGCGACCGGTTGCGGTCGCCCGGGACGATCGACGCCGCCGTATCCAGAGAGGGCGCCTTCCTGGTCAACAACCTTCTCTTCGCCGGGTTCGCGCTCGTCGTCCTCCTCGGGACCGTCTTCCCGCTCCTCGTGGAGGCACTGAACGGGCAGCAGGTCACGGTCGGAAGGCCCTACTTCGACGCCATGACGGTCCCGATCGGCCTAGCGCTCTTGTTCTTCATGGCCGTGGCGCCGGCGCTCCCTTGGCGCAAGGCAGGCGAGGGCGTGCTGCGCCGCCGCCTTGTGCTTCCGGCCTGGGTCGGGGTCGGAGTCGTCGTCGTCTGCGTCCTGGCCGGAATCCGGGGATTCACCCCGCTGCTGGCCTTCGGGCTCGGCGGCTTTGCCGGGGCAAGCGCCGTCCGCCAGCTCGTGCTCGCCGCCGTCGCCTCGCACAGGGCCGGCGCAGGGGCGTGGCGGGCCCTGTTCGGGCGCGCCAACGGCGGCATGATCGTGCACCTCGGCGTCGTCGTGGTGGCGGTGGCTCTTTCGGCCGCAAGCTCGTACGGGCAGCGGACCCAGTTGGTGCTCAATCCGGGCCAGTCCGTGAGCTACGGCGGCCACCGCTTCACCTACGTCGGCTCGCGGCGGTTCGCTCTGCCCAACAAGTCCGGCGAAGTCGCCACGGTCCTCGTCGACGGGGCGCCCTTCCGTCCGGCCATCAGCGTCTTCCCGGGCAGCGAAGGGGTCGGCACGCCGGCCGTGGACTCGTCGGTGCGCGAGGACACCTACCTCACGCTCGCCAACGTCGAGCTCCCGAGCGGCCCGGCCACGATCGACGTCGTCATCCAGCCTATGGTGATGTGGCTCTGGGTCGGCGGAACGATCACAGGCTTCGGAGCCGTGCTGGCGGCCATACCGGGCCGGCGACGCCGCGGCCGACACGAGGAGCGACCAGCCTCCTCAGGCCAGGACGAGCCGCCCGCCGACGGCCTGATTCCCAAGGCGCACGTTGCGGTGGGCGCCGAAGGCCGGCCGTATGGCCGGCGCCCGGGACAGCCCCCGTGGCGGCCGGCACAGCCCCCGTGGCGGCCGGGACGGGCCTGTGAGCGTGCCACGTTCGGGCCCCGGCCGCATGAGGCTCGCTCGCTGGGCGGCGTGCGGAGTCGGCCTCATCGCTGCTCGCGCTCGTGGCCGTATTGGCGAGCCGGCCGGCGGCGACGCAGACCACCTCGAGCCTTCTGATCGGCAAGCCGGCTCCTCCTGTTGCGGGACGCAATCTCACGGGCGGCGTCTCGTCGCTGGCGCAGCTTACGGGGGCGCTGGGTGCTGCTCAACTTCTTCGCCAGCTGGTGCCCGCCGTGCCGTACCGAGTCGCCGGAGCTCGTCAAATTCGCCTACAGCCATCCGTCCGGCCAGCAGGTGGCTGTGCTGGGCGTCGTCTACGGCGACACGGCGGAGAACGCCGCCGCCTTCGAGCAGCAAGTCGGCGCCACCTGGGCCTCGGTCGCCGACCCAGGGGAGAAGATCGCCATCAGCTACGGCGTGGACGACCCACCGCAGTCGTTTCTCATCGCGCCCGACGGCCGTGTGGTGGACCGGATCCTCGGGGGCGTGACAGTCGGGGGCCTCGACCGGCTCGTGGAGAGCGCGGTGGCGCACAAGTGACCACGACCGCCATCGGCTCGGCCGATTCAGGCTCGTCCGCGGCGCTCGCGGAGCGCGGTCGGGTTCCGAAGGGCGCCGGCCGCGCGGTCCTGTCCGCACTCTCGTCGCGGGTGGGATGGCTGATCGTGGCCGTGGTGGCCGTCGTCGCCCTCGCCGTCGGCAGCGTCCATACGAGCCAGCCGAGCGCGGCCGTGAGGATCTCCCACCTCGACAGCCTCATCAAGTGCCCGAGCTGTGTCGATCTCTCCATCGCGGAGTCGGACGCGCCGATCGCAGTCGGGCTTCGCGCCGAGGTGGCGGCGTGGGTCCATCAAGGCCTGAGCGACGCGAAGATCGAGCAGCTCGTGGTGGCCCGTTTCGGTGCACGGGTCCTGCTCGTTCCGTCCGGAACAGGCGTCGACTTCCTGCTGTGGGCGGCGCCGATCTCGGTCCTGGGCCTTTCGGGGGTCCTACTCGCCGGATATCTATGGCGCCGCCGCCGTCTCGAGGTGTCCACGTGAGCCTGAGGCGTTCGGCCCCCGGGCGCGGAGCTGCGAGCTCGCCGAGGCGCTCCTCGCCGGAGGCCCTCTCAGAGGAGCGCGAGTTCCTCCGCCGTTCGATGGACGACCTCGATGACGAGCGAGCTCGGGGTGACGTTGACGAAAGGGACTTCGAGCTTCTCCGCGATCGTTACCGCCGAAGGCTCTCCGAGGTCGAAACGGCGATCTCAGATCACGCCGACGATGCGGCCAGCGCCAGGCGATGCGGCCAGCCCTGGCGATGCGGCCCGCCCAGGCGATGCGGCCGACGCCCGTGAGGCCGCGGCCGATGCCGGCGGGCCTCTCCGCGCTGCGGTCCCGCTCGCAAGCACCGCGGCTTCGGCGCCGGCTCGGCGACCGGCGAGTGCGGCGGGTGCTGGTGATTGCCGCGGCGCTGTGTTTCGTAGTGGCGGCGGGGTTGTTGGCCGCTTCCCTTGCCGGGGTCCGGCTTCCCGGTGAGTCGGCGACCGGCTCGGTGACGCTCTCGTCGGCCCAGCAGGAGCAGGAGACCCTGGACCAGGCGGCGATCCTCGGGAGCGAAGGCCAGATCGCCCGGGCCGTTCAGCTCTACGACGAGGTGCTGCGGGTCGACCCGAACCAGCCGAACGCCCTTACCTACGAGGGCTGGCTGGTCCGCCTTGCTGGCCTCTCCTCGAAAGACCGAGCCGTTCTCGCCCGCGGCGACGCCTCCGTCGCACGAGCCGTGAAGGTGGCCCCCGGCTACCCTGACGCCCACGCCCTCATGGGCGTGATCCTCTACGAGGACCTCGCCGAGCCTTCGGCGGCGGTGACCCAGTTCCGCCACGCCCTGGCCGTCGGGGCGTCGAAGAACCTGGTGGCGTCTGTCGCCCCGGTGGCGGCCAAGGCGTTTGCAGCCGCCAAGGTGCCGCTGCCGACGAGCTACGCCTCCGCTCTCAAGGGCGCGGCCGGCTGACCGGGCCGGCTGACGGGGCCCGATGCGACGGGCCGCTGGCGGCCGATTCTGCGGCTAGACCGCGTTTCCGAGTGCCCGCAGGCGCTCCACGATCGGCGGGAAGGCTTCCGCGAAGGCCCCGACGTCGGCTTCGGTGCTCGACCAGCCCACCGAGAGCCGTAACGAGCGATCGGGGTCGACCCCCATCGCCGCGAGCACCGGGGAGGGCTCGATCGACTCCGACGAGCACGCCGAGCCTGAGTGCGCCGCAATGCCCGAGCGGTCCAGCCCGAGAAGGACAGCCTCGGCCAGCACGCCTCCGACAGCAACGTTGACGATGTGCGGGACCCGGATGTCAGTGTCACCGAGGGCGCTGACGTCGCTCACCGACGTTGCCGCCCCGAGGAGGGCTTCGGTGAGGTGAAGGGCCTTAGCCCGCTCGGCTGTCAGGCGTCCGGGCTCGATCAGAGCGGCTGCCGCCGCGCCGAAGCCGACGATCCCGATCACATTCTCGAGCCCGCCGCGCCGTGCCCGCTCCTGTGCACCGCCGATCACGAACGGCTCGAGGCGTAGACCGCGGCGGACGAAAAGAGCTCCGGTCCCGGCGGGACCGCCGAGCTTGTGAGCGCTCACAGACACGTAGTCGGCGCCGAGCGAGTCGAGCTCGAGGGGCACGTGACCCGCCGCGGCGGCGGCATCCAGATGCACCGGGACGCCCGCCGACCGGCAAAGGGCGACGACCTCGGCCACCGGCTGCAGCGTTCCACCTCGTGGTTGCACCACTGGCAGTTCACCAGCGCCGGCCTGTCGCGGTCGGTGCCGGCGCCTGCTCGCCGCCCGTACCGCCGCCGCGAGCATGGACGGCATCCCGGGCTCCGGCGAGCAGTGCACTGAGATGTTCGAGATCGATCCGGCCGTTCGAGTCCACTTCGAGTCGGCAAATCTCGGCTGAGCGTCGGGCGGCCTCTCGGACGCAGGAGTGCTCAACGTCGGCGCAGATAATCGGCGCTCCCCGCCGCGCCCCACCGGCGGCGAAGATGGCGGCGTTGGCCGCTTCGGTACCACCGCTCGTGAACACGATTCGGTTCGCCGTCGTGCCGAGCAACTCGGCGACCGACTCTCGCGCCCTCTCGATGGCGTCGTGCACCACACGGCCCTCGGCGTGGACACGACCCGGATCGCCTGTGCCTCCCTGCTCGATCCACGAAGCCATCGCCCGGGCCGCCTCGGGACGCAATGGCACCGTCGACGCGGAGTCGAGATAGTGGCGGTCGCTCAACACCGTGTGCCTGCTGGATGCTCCGAGCCGCGCTCGGGCTCGGGGCTCGGGTCAGGTTCGCTCTTGGGCGAGCCGAGGGCTCGCGCTCGGGATGGGGCTCCTGGGCGGGCTCAGGTCGGCGCTCGCGCTCAGCCGGCGACGGTGGAGCAGATCTCGTCGCCGCGCGCCCGGGACGAGAACTGCACGGGCACGCTGTCGCCGCACAGACCGTTCAGGAGACCTTCGACCAGGCCGCGGTCGGCCGCGCACAGCACCGGGTGATCGATGGCGGCGGTGCCGAAGGGGCAATGGTCCCGCACGATGGAGTTGGGCAGCCCCTCGACCCCGCAGCGAGCCGCGAATCCCTGCGCCGTGAGAGCGTGGGCGACCGACTGCGTTGCCGAGCGAAGCGATCTCGGCGCCTCGCCGGGTGCCATCTGCAAGGCAAGCGAGTGGCCGTACTCGGAACCGACCTCATGGGCGATCTGCTCGGCCTGCGCCGGATCGACGATCGCGAGGAGCCGCCCGAGCAATGCGAGGAGCAAGTCGTCGCGGAGGGCAGGCATGGCGGCCGAGGTGTCGCCCGAACCTGAGTGGTATCGCTTCGAGGGACGCCCGACACCGGCGTTCCCGCGGTCGACGTAGACGTCGAGATATCCGCCGGCAGCCAGCTTGTCGAGGTGATGGCGAGCCACGTTCGGGTGAAGCGCGAAGTGCTCCGCGACCTCGGACGCGGTCACGCCGTGGCGCTCGTGGGCGAACAGGTAGATCTGGCGCCGGGTGGCGTCTCCGAATGCGGAGGTGATGGCGGCCACTGTCGCCGAGAAGCCCTCGTCAGTCGCCGTTCGTTGTGCCTGGCGGGTGGCTTCGCTCACACCGTTATGGTACCGGGGGCCGGTGCAACAATGGGCATGCCGCCGCGATCGTGTGGCAGGATCGCGATGCTCGTCAGAATCCATGATCGCCAAGGAGACGAATGACCCGGGTACCGCCAGGCCGGTGACAAGTTCCCACGGCGTTGTCGAACAGGCGGTGCTCGCCGTCATCGATCCCGGCCTCTTCCACAGCGTCGGCGACCTCGGGCTGCTCCGTTCGCTCGAGACGGGCGAGGCAGGCACCGACGTGGTTGTCGCCGTCCCGGCTGTCGGGCACCCGGCACCTCGAGAGCTCATCGCCGCACTATCGCAGCGCGGTCTCTTCCGCCGGGGGGGCCGCCCCCAGGTCAAGTTCGTCGACATGACCGAGACCGAAGAGGACGAGCTTCGCGCGAGGCTCTACGAGCTTGGGCGGGCATCGGCGACGTCACAGACCGGCGGCGCTTCCGGCAGCGACGGGTCGGCGGTCGCGGCCGGTGCAGCCGGAGGCCAGGCCCACGATCACGACGCACGACGGCCCCCACCAGCACGGAGCCGAGGGCCCCACACCTCGGGAGAACCCCTTCGCCTCCAAGTCCTCGAGAACCCGTGTCATCGCGGTCTCGTCGGGCAAGGGGGGAGTCGGCAAGTCGACCGTGACCGTCAACCTTGCCGTCGCGCTGCGCGACGGGGCGCCTGGTGGCGATTCTCGACGCCGACGTCTACGGCTTCTCGATACCGTCCATGTTGGGCATCGACCGTCCTCCCACCCTCCTCGGCGACCTGCTGATCCCGCCGGTGGCGCACGGCGTGCGGTGCATCTCTATGGGTTTTTTCGTGGACGAGGACAAGGCTGTCATGTGGCGTGGGCCGATGCTGCACAAGGCTTTGGAGCAGTTCCTCGTCGACGTGCACTGGGGGGATCCCGACTTCCTTGTGCTCGATCTGCCTCCGGGGACGGGCGACGTCGCCATGTCGATCGCCCAGTTCGTGCCTCGCGGAGAGGTCCTCGTCGTGACGACGCCGCAGGACGCTGCCGAGCGTGTGGCTCAGCGCTCTGCAGTGCTCGCCCGCCAGCTCCGCCTGCCGGTGCGGGGAGTGATCGAGAACCAGTCGTGGTTCACCGGCGACGACGGCAAGCGTTACGAGCTGTGGGGCCATGGCGGCGGCGAGCTGCTGGCCGAGACTCTGGGTGTGGCGCTGCTGGCACAGATCCCGTTTCTCCCTGGGCTGCGCCAGGCGGGCGACGTCGGGGTTCCGGTGGCGGTCTTCGACGCGGACGGGGAAGCCGGTCAGGCCTTCGCGGCTCTGGCCGAGCGCGTCGTGGCCCTCGGCCGGGCCGGGTAGACCGGTCGGAGCTCTCCGTCAGCTGAGCGGACGTGGCGGCCGCGTGGCGGCCGTGGTTCTGCCGACGGCGTCCTCCCGGCGGCGGAGCGCTGTCACACCCTCTCCGTAGCGTCGAAGGCGTGCAGGCGGCATCCTTGTCGGTGATGAGCGAGCAATCGCGGCGTTGGGCGTCGACCATGAGCGGATATCCGAGTGGCGATCCGGCCATCCGCACGGCGCACAACCCGCCGGTGCGCGTCGGCGGGTCGTATTTTGCGGGACCCTCGTTCGCGGGCTCGTCTCCAGCTGATGGGCCTTCGGGAGTCTTCGCCCGCGAGGCGCGTGAGGCGGAGGAGGAATGGACCTTGGCACCCGGTGCCACGCGGTCGGTCGGCGCCGGCATCCGGGCGAGGACGAGGCTCCGGACCCCTGGCGTACCTGCTTCGAGCGCGATCGGGACCGGATCATGCACTCGGCAGCCTTCCGTCGCTTGGCCGGCAAGACCCAGGTCTTCATCTTCCCGGCCGACCACCAAAGGACGCGGCTCACGCACGCGCTCGAGGTGGCGCAGGTTGCGGCCGCCATATCGCGCGCCTGCCGCTGCAACGTCGCCTTGACCGAGGCGATCGCCCTCGGCCACGACTGCGGCCACGGTCCGGGAGGCCACGCCAGCGAGGAGGCGCTCTCGCCGTTCCTGTCCGAGGGCTTCGACCATGCAGTTTGGGGAGCCGACGTCACGGCCGCCCCTCTCAATCTGTGCACCGAGACCCTGGACGGGATCCGGAACCACTCGTGGTCGCGCCCGTCGCCGAAGACGCCGGAAGGCGAGGTCGTGGCTCTCGCCGACCGGATCGCCTACTGCGCCCACGACCTCGAGGACTCGGTCCACGCCGGGATCGTGACCGCGGACGATCTCCCGCCTCTCGTCGTGGAGCGCTGCGGCGTTTCCAGGAGCCGGCAGCTGCATGCCTTCGTGACCGACGCCGTGACGACGACCCTCTCCTCGCGGGTGGTCGCGATCAGCGAACCGATGGGCGAAGCGCTCGAGGAGCTGCGCCGGTTCAACTACGAACGCATCTACCTGCGCCAGGAGTCCGTCGAGCAGTCAGCAGCCGTCGTCGAGCTGCTGCGCGCCCTTGTCGAGCACTACGCAGCCCATCCCGCGGCGCTCCCGCCGGGGGTGCAGATGATTCCGCCATCTCGGTGCGGCTCGGGAGCGAACAGAGCGCGAGGCGGCGACGACCGAACTCGGGTCGCACGATCCGGAGACGGTTCGAGCTGCCGTCGGCTACGTGAGCGGGATGACGGACCGCTTCGCCTGTACGAAGGCGGTCGAGTTCTTCGGCGACCGTGCGGCCGTCCTCGTGAACGTGATGAAACCCTTGTGATTGCTGGTTGCCCTTGGACGGTGTTTCCCAATGACAGCTGCACGCCGGTCCTTTGGAGCCGCCGGTCGCTGACAGCCTTTCGGCGCCGGCCTCGCCGCTCACTCGCGGGCAGCAGCGTGACCCGGCGACGAGATTCTCAGCTGGTGGAGGCGATTGGTGCCGGGCGTGGGCCACAACCGCGACGCCCCGCCGCCAGCGGTGAACCGCGCGACCCGGCGTGTCCCCTACGATGACTCGCGGAAGCGGAAGGAGCACTTGCGTGGACGTGCGCATCGGGATCATCCATTCGGCGAGAGAGCTCGACATCGACCTCCCCGAGGGCACCAAGCACGACGACATCGTCGTGGACGTCGAAAAGGCCCTTGCGCAGCCAGATGGCGTGCTCTGGCTGGCCGACAAGCGTGGGCGGCGCGTCGCTGTCGCCTCGGCGAAGATCGCCTACATCGAGATCGGCGGCGGGGGCGAGGACCGGCGTGTCGGCTTCGGCACGTCCTGACGCCAGAGCTCGGTGCCCGAGCTTTTATCTTACAAGCTGCTCTTTGTCACCGGTAAGGGCGGGGTAGGAAAGACCACGGTCGCCGCCGCCCTCGCCCTGCTCGTGAGCGAGCAAGGGCGTCGGACGCTGGTGTGCGAGGTCGAGCCCAAGGGCGACCTGGCCCGCGCCTACGAGTGCGGCCCTACCCCCTTTTTGGGACGGCACGTCAGCGACGACCTGGTCGCCATGTCGATGGACACCGAGGCCTCGCTCCGGGAGTACCTGCGGGTCGTCGCAAGGGTTCCCACGATCGGCCATATCGGGCCGGTAGCCAGGGCCTTCGACTTCGTCGCGACAGCGGCTCCCGGCATCAGGGAGATCCTGACCGTCGGCAAGCTGTGCTTTGAGGTGCGGGAGGGCCACTACGACCTGGTAGTCGTCGACGCCTCATCGACGGGCAGCGTCGTCGGCCAGCTCGCCGCCCCGAGCGGCATCAACGAGCTGATCCGGGTGGGGCTGGTCCGCTCCCAGACCGACTGGATACTCGAGATCCTGGGCGACCCCTCGCGCACGGGAGCGGTGCTCGTCACGACGCCCGAGGAGATGCCCGTGGCGGAGGCTGTGGACCTGGCGGGGCGGCTCTCCAAGGAGACGCCGGTCCATCTGGCCTGCGTCGTGGCCAACCGCGTCCTGCCGGAGCTGTTCGGCCGATCTGAGGAGCGGATCTTCAACGAGCTGGGCCGTCCCGCCACGCTCGGCCTCCTCGCCGGCGAGCTCGGTTCCTCCCGCGAGCTCGTCGAGGACGTGCTCGCCGCCGCGAGGCTCGCCGTCACCGTCCGCCGTGACGGGGTCGCCCACCTGGAGCGCCTCAGGGCCGAGATCGCGCCCGAGGTCCCGCTCTTGTACGTCCCTTACCTGTTCGCCCGTGCCCACGGGCTTCGGGCCATCCGCCAGGTCTCCCGGGCCCTGTCGGAGGAGCTGTCGACGTGAGCCCCGCCGCCGGCCGGGAACGGGCCGCCGCCACGGCCGCACAGGCGGCCCAGGACCAGACGCGCCATCTGGAGCAGCTCCTCTCCGCGAAGGAGATCGTCGTCGCGTGCGGCCCGGGCGGAGTCGGCAAGACGACGATCTCGGCCTCGCTCGCCGCCACGGCCTCGGCACGCCTCGGCGGCCGCGTGCTCGTGCTCACGGTCGACCCGGCCCGCCGCCTGGCCGACGCCCTCGGCATCGGTGGCCTCGGCAACGTCGCCCGCCGCGTGCCCGATGAGGCCTTCGCCGAGGCAGGAGTGCGACCGAAAGGTGAGCTCTACGCCGCCATGTTGGACATGAGCGAATCCTGGGACGGGCTCGTGCGCAGGCACGCGCCCGACGCGGGCACCGCCCGCCAGATCCTCGCGAACCCTCTCTACAGGAAC
This sequence comes from uncultured Acidimicrobiaceae bacterium, assembly GCA_963804265.1. Lineage (GTDB taxonomy): Bacteria > Actinomycetota > Acidimicrobiia > Acidimicrobiales > Bog-793 > Fen-455. The sequence goes on along the minus strand of CAWDPZ010000009.1, from coordinate 161,333 downwards.
ATCACGCGGCGGTTCGCCCAGGGCCACGACTACATCGCCATGGAGCGCCTCTACGAGCTCCATGAGCAGGGTGACTACGACCTGCTCGTAGTCGACACGCCGCCGTCGCTGAACGCCCTCGACCTGCTCGACGCCCCGGGTCGGATGGCCGAGTTCTTCTCCTCGAGGCTGCTCCGCTGGCTCGTCGTGCCCTACCGGTCGCGACTCGTGAACCTGGCCTCCCGGCCCTTCTACCAGGTCGCGGACCGCATCCTGGGCAGCCAGTTCCTGGAGGACCTGGCTGGTTTCTTCATTCTCTTCCAGACGATGCGGGACGGGTTCGTCGCCCGGGCCGAAGCCGTGAACCGCCTCTTTCGCGACGTGCGCACGACGTTCGTGGTCGTGACGACGCTCGAGGCCGTGCCGGCCGTGGAGGCCGAACAGCTCATCGAGAGCCTGCGCGCCAGGCGTCTGCACCTGGGCCTTCTCGTTTGCAACCGGGTGCTGCCCGGGTCCTTCTCGGACCCGCCCGTCGGTCGGATCGCCGAGCTGCTCGGACAGCGCTCGGAGGAGCTCGCCGAGTCCCTGGCGAGCCTCCTGCCCGAGGACGCAGCGAGCGCGAGCCGCCCGTCGGCCGAGATGATCGGCCGTGTGCTGAACGAGGTGGCCCGCAGCTTCGCGAACTTCCGCCTCGTGGCCACGCGTGAGGCCGAGCTGCAGGGGGAGCTGTCGGCGGCCCACGAGGTGACGGCGACCGTGCCCTATCACCCCGGGCATGTGACCGATCTGAAGGGCCTGCTCGAGGTGGGCGCCAAGATCTGGGGCGACGAAGCCGCCATGACGCCACCGCCCGCGCGGACGAGCCCGAGGCGCCGCTCGAACCGGCGCAGACCGGGCACCTCGACCGGGGACGACGCCCCGGAGCCACCCTCTCGACGGGGCCTCCTCGTGACTGTCCACGGAGCGCCGAGCAGCGCGGCATGATCTTGTGAACGGCGTGACCTTGCGGGAAGAAGCGACCGTGCCGATAGGCGTGCCTCCATCCGCACGAGAACGGAGCGTCCAGAAAGTGCCGGGGTCCAGCTGATGTCAGGCATCGTGGCTGCAGAAGTCGAACGGCACGGGTCCTGGCCTCGGGCCTTGAAAGCCTCTGGAGCCTGAGCGTGGGCCCGTCTCTTGTTCCTCTGCCCATGATGGCTCCGGCGACGGACCTCATCCGCCGGTACACGTCCATCGACGTCCCGCAAAGGCTCCATCTGGAGAGCCTCATGGCGACGTGGAGCCTCCTCGCGGACCTCTCCTTCTCCGACCTGCTGCTGTTCGCGCCCGTCACACGGGACGTCGGTGAGCCGGACGAGGTGGTGCCCGGGATCGAGGCGGCCGGGCGCGAGGCGGCCGGGCGCGAGGTCGCCCGTCTGAAGGCTGCTGGCCTCGGCACGGCGGGCACGGCTGGCCCGTCAGCCCTCGCCGAACCGGGGGAGCCTCCCGAGCGCAATGAGCCCTTCGAGCCGGCGGCTCTTCCCGAGCCCCCTACGGCCTCCAGGCCCGTGCAGGCGCCGGAGGAGACCTTGGCCGAAGGGCCGCGAGCCTTCGTCGTGCTCGGACAGATACGCCCGACGACGAGCCAGACCCTCTACGAGAGCGACCTAGTCGGTCAGGTGCAGCCCTCCGAGGCTTTGCTCAACATGGTCGAGGCCTATCAAACGGGCGTGATCATCCGCGCCGAGCAGCCGAGCGCCTTCGCGGACGGGCTCGTCCGCATCACCCACATTCCCGTGCGCTACCGCGGAAACGTGATCGGCGTGCTCTGCCGCATCTGGTCGCCTTGGACGACACGGCGGAGAGGCACCTTGGAGAGGGTCTACCTCGAGCTCTTCGAGCGGCTGTCGGTGATGGTCGCCGACGGGCTGTTTCCTTTCGTGGACGACGAAGCCGCCGTCGAGGAGGCGCCGCGCGTGGGCGACGGCGTCCTTGTCATCGACGCGCACGAGCGGATCACGTTCGCTTCGCCGAATGCCGTGAACGCCTTGCACCGTGCCGCGATCACATCCGCCATCGTGGGCTCCAGCCTGCCTGCGCTCGGGCTCGAGACCTCTGCTGTCGACGAGGCGTTCGCGAACAAGCTCCCGGCTATCGAGGAGGTCGAGCGGCGCCCTGACGTCATGTTGATGATCCGCTGCATCCCGCTCATCTCGAGGGGGGAGGTGACGGGCGCGGCCATCCTGCTGCGGGACGTGACCGACCTTCGGCGCCGGGACCGGCTCTTGTTGACGAAGGACGCGACGATTCGTGAGGTCCACCACCGGGTCAAGAACAACCTGCAGACGATCTCGTCGCTCCTGCGCCTCCAGGCGCGCCGTCTGGACGACACCGAGGCGGCCGGCCGCACCGCGCTGCTGGAGGCCGAAAGGCGGATCCGGGCGATCGCCCTCGTCCACGACATCCTCGCGCGGGACTCCACCGAGCAGGTGCCTTTCGAGGAGATCGTCGCCGCCCTCGTGAACATGATCCGTGAGACGAACACCATCTCCTTCCCGGTGACGATCGAGGTGGACGGCGGACTGGGCGACGTCGCCGCCGCCATAGCGACTCCGCTCGCCGTCGCTGTGGCCGAGCTGCTCCAGAACGCGATGGAGCACGCCTTCCCCGAGGCGTGGATCACCGGTCGTTGGAAGGGAGCCGACGCCTGCGTCGAGCTCGTTCTTCGTGAGCATCCCGACCTGTTGCAGGTCGTCGTGCGCGACAACGGCTGCGGCCTGCCCGAGGGCTTCGACGTCGACGTGACCCGCAGCCTCGGGCTTTCGATCGTGCGGGACCTGGTCCGCAGCCAGCTCGGCGGCACGATCACGATGGAATCGGACGACGGCACCGTTGCCCGCCTCGAAATCCCTATAACCGGGCGGCTCCCCGAGGCGCTGTGAGCCGGTGGCGCGCACAGCGCTGGCGGCTCAGCGGGTTCACCGGGGCGGACGGCGCGGCAGCCTCAGCTGACGCGGAAAGCTCAGGAGGTGCGGTTGGGCTGGTGCGGCTCGTCTGGCTGGTGCGGCGCACCGGGCTGGCGCCCCGGAGGCGTGGCTGTCGCGTTTGAAAGCTGGGCTCAGGAGGCTTGGCGGCGCTGAGCGGCCAGCCAGGCCTTGCGGAGCTTGCGGCGCTCCTCTTCCGACGTGGCGCCCCAGACCCCGGACTCCTGATTGGTCGCAAGGGCGAACTCGAGACAGGCGTCCCGGGCCTCGCACTCGAAACAGACGTCCTTGGCAGCTTCGATTTGCTCGATCGCCTGACCTGTGGTTCCAATGGGAAAGAACAGGTCAGGGTCCGTGTCCCGGCAGGCCGCCACCTCGCGCCAGTCATCGCTGTCCCACTCTGTCGAGCGGGTCCACGTAAGAGCCACGCTGCCTCCTTGCAGTCGCCGACCGCGGCGGGCGCGACGTCGCCCGTGCGCGTTCGTGAACAGAATCACAAAAACCGGTGTCCGGAAAACAACACCTGCTGCTGGCTGGAGGCCGGCGGGAAGGGAGGTCGGTTCCCGAACTGCAAGGTCAATCCTAAAGTAGGTGGAGGGCCCATGCAAGCATGTGATCACGATCACTAATGAACCAGGCTCCTCCCGGGTGGCCGAATAGTCGGAAAAGAGCTGGTGACAGCCCTGGTACATGGAAGCCAAAGGTGTCGGCCCCATGGAAAATGGGCCGGAAGGGACTCCGGTCCCGAGACGAACGACCCTGACGAATTTGGGACCAAGGACACTAGGCAGGAGGGCCGATCGCCGGACACGCAGACGGGTGGCCGGGCCGTCACGGAAGCGGCCGCCCACCGGAGTTCGGAGCAGCCGGGCCACTATAGAAGCGGCCCATCGGAGATCGGACGGTCCGCCCATCTGAGATCCGGCGGCTGGGCCACCGGAGAGCCACGAGCATCAGAGCAGAGGAGCACTCCTGACCGAGGTCTTCGCCCATCGGGGATCGGCACAGCTGGCGAGGGAGAACACGGTCGCGGCCTTTCGCGCCGCCGAGGCGCTGGGGGCCGACGGGATCGAGCTCGACGTCCACCTGACCGCGGACGGAGCTCTCGTCGTCCACCACGACGCCGAGCTGCCCGGGCACGGCCCAATCGCGGATCTGAGCTCGGGCGAGCTGCCGGACTGGCTTCCCTCGCTCACCGAGGCCCTCGACGCCTCCAGGCCGTTGCAGGTGAACATCGAGATAAAGAGCGAGCCGGGTACCTGGACGCAACGGGATCATCTCCTCGCGTCGAAGGTGGCGGAGCTGGCGCTGTCTCGCGAGGAGGTCGACCGCTTCGTGGTCTCCTCCTTCTCGCTCGCGGCCATCGACGCGGTGCACGCGCGCGCCCCGAGACTCGCGACGGCGTTGCTCATAGGACCGGCGGAGTCCGCCCTCGAGGCGCTCGCGACCGCCCACGATCGCGGGCACCGAGGGTTGCACCCGTTCTTTCCCGTCGTGGACGAGACCCTTGTGAGTGCCGCCAAGGCCGTCGGGATCGCGATCAGGCCGTGGACCGTGGACGACCCTCGCCTTATTGCGGCCTTGGCAAGGATCGGCGTCGACGCCGTGATAACCAACGACGTGACCGCTGCTCTGGGGGCGCTGGGGCGCTCCCAGCCGGGCGGGCACGGCCACGTGCCACACCACTTGCCATAGAGTCGCCCCATGCACGTCGCCGTCTGCGTGAAGCAGATACCCGATACCGCGGTTCCGTTCGTGCTCGACCCTGAGGACCACACCCTCGTCCGCGAGGGGAAGCTGATCATGGACGACTCGGATGCCTACGGAGTGGAGATGGGTCTCCAGCTCGTGGAGGCGGCCGGAGGCGGTGAGGTCACCCTCGTCTCGATGGCACCGAACGGAGAGACCAGCGGTTTGCGCAACGCCCTGGCGATCGGAGCGGCCAAGGCAGTCCTGGTCTCGGACGCGGCCCTCGCCGGGTCCGACGCCCTGGGCACGGCGAAGGTTCTCGCGGCGGCCATCCGCCGCCTGGAGCCCGACCTCGTGCTGGCCGGGACCGAGTCGACCGACGGCTACACCGGGACCACTCCCGTTCAGGTTGCGGAGCTGCTCGGCTGGCCCGCGGTCAGCTTCGCGAAGCACGTGGAGATCTCCGACGGCGTGCTCCGGGTCAGGCGTCAGACCGAGGCCGGTTACGACGAGGTCACCTGCCCGCTGCCGGCCGTCGTGACGGTGACGGCCGGGGTCGTCGAGCCGCGGTACCCCTCGTTCAAGGGGATCATGGCGGCGAAGTCCAAGCCCATCGAGGAGCTCACCTTGAACGATCTGGGTATGGACGCGTCAGGCCTCGGCAGCTCCGGAGCCCGCCAGCGGGTGATCTCGGTCGAATCCGCCGAGGCTCGCAAGGCGGGCGAGATCGTCGTGGACGAGGGGGATGCCCATGAGCGCATCATCAGCTACCTCGAACAGCTCAAGATCCTCTAGAAGGGGGCCGTAGGTGGAGAAGATCTGGGTCCTCGCCGAGCAGAGCGACGGCGTTCCGGCCGGCATCGTATTGGAGCTGCTGACTGCGGCCCGGGGCTTCGCCGCAGTAGTGGAGGCCGTCACCTGGGGCCCCGGGTCCGAAGGCGTGGCCGCGGCGGTCGGCCGCTACGGGGCCACGAAGCTCTACGACCTCGGGGACATCGGCGAGTCATTGCCCGGTCCCAAGCTCGCGGCTGCGATCGCCGCTCAGGTCTCGGACGGGAACGGCCCCGACGCGATCCTCATCGGTGCCACCTACGACGGCCGTGACATCGCGGCGCGCCTCTCGGCGCGGCTCGACCTGCCTGTGCTGACCAACATCGTCGGCATGCAAGCCCAGGACGGGGCACTGGTCACAGAGCACGCCATCTTCGGCGGCTCGATGGTGCTGACGGCGGAGTTCACCGGCAAAGGTCCGGGAATCTACGTGGTCCGCGCCAAGTCCTTCGCCGCCGAGCCCCTCGGGTCCGCGGACGCGCCTGGCTCTCCGCCCGTGCCGACAGTGGTCATCGAGGCGCCCGAGACGGGGGCCAACGACGCGGCCCGGATCGTCGCCCGGCACGAGGAGGATCGAAGCGGTCCCAAGCTCGACGAGGCCGCAGTCGTCGTCTCCGGGGGCCGGGGGCTCGGCACGCCGGAGAATTACGGCCTCATCACCGAGCTGGCCGGACTCTTGAACGGCGCCCCGGGGGCGTCACGCGCCATCGTCGATGCCGGGTGGGTGCCGTACTCGCACCAGGTCGGCCAGACCGGCAAGACGGTGAAGCCGATGGTGTACATCGCCTGCGGGATCTCGGGAGCGACGCAGCACATGGTGGGCATGAAGGCGGCCAAGAACATCATCGCGATCAACAAGGACCGCGAGGCCCCGATCTTCTCGATCGCCGATCTCGGTGTCGTGGGCGACGTCACAAAGGTGATCCCGAGGCTCATCGAGGAAATCAAGGCGCGCCGGCTAGCCGGCGGCTGCCCTTTCGTTTGCCGCCTTCGCGCCCCGCCGGGCGGCGCGGGGCGCTCCACCATTCGACGTCAAAGGATGTGTATCGTCAGGCGGCCGAAGCCATACGAGACTCGCGTGGCGAAAGCTCACATGAAGGACTCGCCGGTTGCTTTTTCCGACCATTGACTTCGCAATCTTTTTCGGGATCGTCTTCGTCGGCAACTGGCTCCTCGCGCCGTTCCCGAAGCGGTGGCAGCGTGTTCATCCTCGTCGCGAGCTACGTCTTCTACGGCTGGTGGGACTGGCGCTTCGTCTTCCTTCTCGCCGCGTCCACCGCCTGCACCGTCGCCGGAGGCCGCCTCGTCCACATGGCCCGCAACGACGTCGCCAGGCGCGCGTGGATGATCACCACGGTCGCGCTCGAGCTGGGCCTGCTGGGCTGGTTCAAGTACGCCGGCTGGCTCAGCGTCAACGTCGACAACGTCCTGCACCATCTCGGGATGGGGGACCCCGTCCCCTTGGTCCAAGTGACGCTCCCGGTGGGGATCTCCTTTTTCACCTTCATGGGCTTGTCGTACGTGATCGACGTCTACCGGGGGAGTCTCGAGCCCTCGCCGTGGCTCGATGTCGCGGTCTTCGTGGCGTTCTTCCCCCACCTCGTCGCCGGGCCGATCGTACGCGGCTCGGACCTGTTGCCTCAGATCCGCCGGGCGCACAGGCGCGACCCGCGCCGGATCGCTCTGCCGAGCGCGCCGCATATCTCATATTCGCGGGCTTGTTCAAGAAGGTGGTGCTCTCGAGCTACATCTCCTCGCAGCTTCGTCGACCCGGTATTCGCGAACCCGCACACGCACTCCTCGCTCGAGGTCCTGCTCGGGATCTGGGGCTACGCGGTGCAGATCTACTGCGACTTCAGCGGCTACACCGACATCGCCATCGGTTGTGCGCTCCTGCTCGGCTTCCGCTTCCCGGAGAACTTCAACGCCCCTTACACCGCCCGGTCCTTGCAGGACTTCTGGCGGCGGTGGCACATGACCTTGTCGTCATGGCTCCGCGACTACCTCTACATCCCGCTCGGCGGCAACCACGGATCGCGGGCCGCGATGTACCGCAACATCATGATCACCATGGTCCTCGGCGGCGTGTGGCACGGCGCCGCCTGGACCTTCGTCGCCTGGGGCGGCCTGCACGGCATCGGCCAGTGCGTCGGCCACTTCCGGCGGGCCAAGCGCGTCGAGCACGGCCTTTCGGCCCAACGAGAGGGCCGATGGTGGGTCGCCTGGGAGCGGTTCGCGACCTTCCAGCTGGTCTGTGTCGGATGGGTCTTCTTCCGTGCGAGCTCGTTCGCCAACGCCTTTGCCGTCTTCGGGAGGCTCTTCACCGGCTGGACACGGCCGTCGCCGCTCGTGAACACCGCCGTGCTGCTCACGCTCGTGGTCGGGATCGGCTCGCAGTACGTCCCGAAGGAGCTGCCCCTGCGCCGCGCAAGAGGTGTTCTCGCGGCTTAGCGTGTTTGCCCAGGGGGCGGTATTGGCAGCCGCTCTCCTGGCCATCACGACCCTTGGCCCGCCAGGTGTCGCCCCGTTCATCTATTACCGGTTTTGAGAGGGAACGATCTTGTTGAAGGTGGCACGAGCTTCTTGACGAGTTCCGGAGGCGGCGCAGGTCCTCTGGCCGCGAGCCGAGGCGCAAAGCCAAGGACGAGAGCCAAAAGGCGCGCTCGGAGGGTCTCAAGACTGGGCGGACGTCTCCGCACGCCCCGGCCCTGCGGACAGGGCGCGGTCACAGAGGCCACGCCGCGGGCATCGCGCTCGTCCGAAGGGGCTCCCTCCGACCCGCTCCGCCCGAGTCGCCTCCCCCCGCGGCGCCCGGGCGCCGCGCCCACCTCAAAGTCGCGCGCCGCCCAGCCGCGGACCTCTGGCGGCTCGAACGATCCCGACTTCTCCGGATGGCGGGAGGCTCCGCCGCGGCGGTTCTTCACCTCGGCCAGGTCGAGCAAGGCGCGGTCGGCCCGCGTCCCGCGGCCTCGGTCGGACCAGCCGGAGCAGCCGGCCAGACCTGTTCGGCCGGCAAGGTCCAAGCCCACCCGTGCCCAAGCCTTGCAACGGGCAGCGCGGGGGCGAATACCGTCGCGTGGGCCAGATCCCTCGCGCACGAGCCGCGCCGGCCCGCCGCCCGGCCGAGGGCGCTCCGACGGACAAGCGACGCCGGGCCTCCGCGGGAAGATTCTCGGCGTCGGGGTGCTTTGTTTCTTGATCTGGTTGTTCGTCGACGCGAACCAGCTGTACAACTCGGCCAAGGCGGGCCAGATCGGTGTGCGCCGCACCGTGGCCGTGAGCATTCTCCGCCCTATTGCCGCCGTCGTGAACGCCCTGCGGATCTCCGGACCGGTCAACGCGGCGGACACGGCGCTCGGGCGGTGCGGGATCGGCGGCGCCCCGGTCTGCGGTGGCTCCGGGGCAGGCTCGAACACGACGCCCCCGACCGTCCCGACGACCACGACGACGACTCTCCCCCGGCCGGTGATCGTGATCGGGCACCGCTCCACGGGCTACATGGGCTTCCTGGCAGCCCCGCACCTCGGAGCTCCGTCCTGGATGTGGACCCCGCCCTGGCCTCCTCCCATCCCGAACCCGACGGCCCGCCACCCGCTCACGCTGCTCTCGATCGGCGACTCGATCGGCGAGGACCTCGGCTTCGGCATCGGCGACGTCTTCTCGACCGACCCGGCCGTGACCGTCGTCCAAAAGGGACTGGAGGACACCGGCCTCGCCCGGACCGACTACTACAACTGGCCGGCCACCCTTGCAGCCGACCTGCGCCACTATCGCCCGACGATCGTGGTCGTCATGATGGGGGCCAACGACGCCCAGTCGCTCTACGACAACGGGAGCTACTACCCGTTCGGGACGGCGACCTGGTGGCGGCTCTACACGGCGCGCGTGGCCCTCGTCATGGATGAGGCGACCCGGGCCGGCGCCTACGTCATGTGGGTCGGACTGCCGCCGATGGGCCCGGGCTCGACCGTACCGCCCTCGTTTCCGCGACAGGTCGACAAGGTCTTCTCCGACGAGGCGCTCGGTCGTCAGGGCGTTCTCTACTTCGATTCGACGAAGCTCCTCTCCAAGCACGGTCGCTTCACCTTGGACCTGACGATCGGCGGCTCGATCGAACAGGTGCGGTCCGACGACGGCGTGCACCTGCTGCCCGCGGGCTACGACCTGCTCGCCGGGAAGCTCATCCAGCCCATGCAACAGGCCTGGGGCGTCAACCTGGGCCTGGGCTGAGGGTTCGCCCGGCCCCCGGCCCCCGGGCCGGATCAAGGGGTTCGCTCGCCCTCGGCCCCCGCCGATTAAGGGGTTCGCCCGGCCCCTTCATGGCCGCCCTGGCCGGTGTCCGCGCGGGCGGCGCGCTTGCGGGACTCCTCGATCTCGGCCTCGGCGGCCTCACGGCCCGCCCATGTCGCCCCCTCGACCGACTTGCCGGGCTCGAGGTCCTTGTAAACCTCGAAGAAGTGCTGGATCTCGAGCCGGTCGAACTCGGGGAGATGGCGGAGATCCTGCAGATGCTCCTGGCGGGGATCGCGGGCCGGGACGGCGATGATCTTGTCGTCGGGCCCCTTTTCGTCGGTCATCCGGAACATCCCGACCGCTCGCGAGCGCACGACACAGCCGGGAAACGTGGGCTCTTCGACCAGCACGAGGGCATCCAGCGGATCGCCGTCCAACCCGAGCGTCCCGTCGACGAAACCGTAGTCAGCGGGGTAGCGGGTCGAGGTGAACAGCATGCGGTCGAGGTAGATCCGGCCGGTCGTGTGATCCATCTCGTACTTGTTGCGCTGGCCCTTGGGGATCTCAACGACGACTTCGAATTCCATTCGCGACCTTGTGGTTGGCATTCTCGGCCGTGGTTGGCGCTCTCGGCCCAGCTGTGAAGGCGGACGTTATCAGCCGCGCTCCGAAGCGGCGCGCCGGAGGAGCTCGACGAGCGGTGCCTCGAGGCCGGGAGCGGCTGCCACGATCGTCGGCGGAGCGTCCGCGGCACCCTCGAGGGCGGTTACGGTCGCTCCCGCCTCCCGGGCGATGAGGCCGCCGGCCGCGAGGTCCCAAGGTTGCAGGCCCGACTCGAAGAAGGCGTCGAGGTGCCCGGCGGCCACCCAGCAAAGGTCGAGCGCGGCAGAGCCTCCCCGCCGGATGTCGCGCACCTCGGGCAGGACAACCGAGAGCACGCGCGCCTGGACGGCCCGGCGCTGTGCCCGATAGGAGAAACCGGTGCCGACCAGGGACTCGCTGAGTGGCCGCCCAGCAGGCTCGAGTCGCAGCGGCCGGCCGTCCAGCCAGGCCCCGACGCCTTCGGAGGCGGCGAATGTCTCGCCGCTGAGGGGGTTGTGGACGGCCCCGACGATGCTCCGGCCCTCGCTCGAGGCCGCGATCGACACGGCGAACAACGGGATCCCGTAGAGGTAGTTGATCGTGCCGTCGAGGGGGTCGATGACCCAGGTGATGCCGGTCGAGCCGTCTCTCGAGCTGCCCTCTTCTCCCTGGATGCCGTCTGCGGGACGGGACTTCAGCAAGGCGCTGACGATCAGCGCCTCGGAGGAGCGGTCGATGTCGGTGACGAGGTCTGTCGGGCTCGACTTGGTCGACGCGCCGCGGGCGAGCAGGCGCCCTCCCGCCACCTCGGGAAGTCGCGCCCGGAGCAGGTCGCCGGCCGCGATGGCGACCTCCTGGGCCAGCTTCAGAAGATCGGAGCGCGTCGTGTCGCTTTGGCTCGTCACCGGCTTTACCTCATCTCGTCAACGGCGGCCGGAACCGGCGGGTGCGACGGGGCGGCTGCGGCCGAGCTGAGCCAATCGGGCCACGAGAACCTCGATGACGAGCTCGTCGGGCCAGTCCACCACACCGCGAAGGTCGAGGTCGGCATCGGCGATCAGGCTAATCGCCTTCGCCACGCGCCCCGAGCCGATCTTGCGGGCCTGATCGAGCACCTTGCGGGCCGGGAAGGGGGACATTCCGAGCAGCGCGGCGGCGGCGTTGGGATCGGAGACGCCCGCGCCGTCGAGGCGCAACATCGCCCCGTAATGCCTGTGCAGCGTTGCCAGCAGCTGGAAGGGGTGGCGCCCGCCGGGACCGAGCAGGCGGTGCGCGACGGCGACAGCCGTCTTCACGTCACCGTTGTCCAAGGCGTCGGTCAGGTCCCAGGGCGGGCGCCCCACCCTCCTCCCCGAGAAACGGCTCCAGTTCCGCCGCGCCCACCCTCCCACCTTCGCCGTAGGCGGCGGCGAGCACGTCCAAGAGCGCATAGAGGCGCGACACGTCTTCGCCCAGATGCCGCTCCAGCAATTGCCGGGCGGCCGGCTCCAGGTGGACAGGTGCCAGCTGCAGCTGATCGCTGATCCACTGCGAGCGGGCTTTGCCGGACGAGCCGGGAGACGTCTCGATCTCGCGGCCCCGCCCCTTGACGGCCTTGGCGAGCGGCGCAGGCAGGGTCTTGCCCACGATGGCGAGGACGAGGACGTTCGGCGCGAACGGCTCGGAGAGACGTCCGGCGAGCTCGGCCGCCTGGGCCGCGTCGAGGTTCTCCGCTTCGCGCAGCACGACGATGCGGCGGTCGGCGAGGAACGCGGGCGTGAAGAGGGCGTCGATCACCGAGCCGATGACGCCCTCGTCCGCACCGGCCTGGGGCGGGACCCGGTGCTCCTCGATCGCCACGGCCGCGGTGGCCTGCCGGGCCGACCGGGCTTTCGTCATCAGCTGACTGGTCGTTCGAGGACGTGAGTTGGGCGAGGACTCCGTTGACACCGCGATCGACCAGTGCCGGCTCGGTGCCCTTGATGACGAAGATGGCTGGGGAGTCTGGCGACTGGGGGCTCATCCGTGCTCGGTCTCTCGCGTGGGAACAGGCACAGTCTCGCCGCCTTCGTGCTCCGGTGCTGTCACCACCGCCTGCGCCGCTCGTGCTGCCACCATCGGCGCTCCGTCACCGGGGGCGGGCGCTGACTCGAGGATTGCCTGCAGAAGGTCGCGGACCTTGCAGGTGCCGGCGACGTCGTGCACGCGGATGAGCCGGCAGCCACCGGCAATCCCGAGTGCCGCCGAGGCCAGGGAGGCGCTGTGGCGCTCTCCGATGCCGAGGCCGAGGAGGACTCCGAGGAACGTCTTGTTCGAGGAGGAAAGCAGCAACGGGTAGCCGAGCGAGGCGAGCGTGCTCGAGCGCTGCAGGAGAAGGAGCGATTGCTCGGCGGTCTTGCCGAGGTCGAGGCCGGCGTCGAGGATTATCCGCTCGGGCGGTATTCCGCTCGCGAGGGCCCGGGCGGCGCGCTCGAGCAGGAAGCCTGCCACCTCGGCGGTCACGTCGTCATAGTGCGGCTCGGGGTCAGGCACTCGGGGCGCGAGGCGGATGTGGGTCGCCACGACGCTGGCGCCGGCTGAGGCCGCCGCGGGGAGGTAGCCGGGGTCGGCGAACCCGCTGATGTCGTTGCCGAGGACGGCGCCGGCGCGGTAAGCCTCCGCCGCGACCGAGGCTCGCCAGGTGTCCACCGAGATCGGGACGTCGAAGCGCTCGCGCAGCGAGGCGATGACCGGCACGACGCGCTCGAGCTCCTCCTCCTCCGACACCTCGGGACCAGGGCCGGCCTTCACCCCGCCCACGTCGAGGACGTCGGCGCCTCCACTCGCCAGCTCCTCTGCACCGCGCGTAGAAGCTGTCCAGGCTGAAGTAGGCGCCGTGGTCGTAAAACGAGTCCGTGGTCCGGTTGAGGATGCCGATCACGAGTGCCCGGGTCGCAAGGTCGTAGTGGTGCCCGCCCAATTCGAGAGGGAGCGGACCTTGAGGCCACCAGAGCAGTCCGTGCGCCCCCTCCCGGTTTCGGGCCGTAGCGCCCGCGACCGTAGCGGCCCCGCCCGGCACGGCCCCGCCCGGCACGGCCCCGCCCGGCACGGCTCTGTCGGGCACGGCTCTGTCGGGCACGGCCCTGTCCGGCACGGCCCTGTCCGGCACGGCCCTGTCCGGCACGCCTCTGTCCGTGCCCGGCGCTCTCAGAACAGCCGGGCGGCTAGGGCCCGGCGGTACCGGCTGCGCCTCGGGTCCTCAGGGTCCATCGTCTCGATGAGGTCGACCAGCTCCTGGCGCGCCTCTTCATCGGACTTGGCTCTGTCCAGCAAGGCGTCGAGGTGCTTGTCCAGCTCCGTGTCGCCGTCTGCACCGCTACCGCTCGGCACCACGGGCGCGCCGGCGACGGCCAGCCGGGCGAGTGCCGCGACGCGGCGGGCATCGCCGACGTCGGGGATCTTCGCGAGCAGCTCGAGCGCCTCCTCAGCTTCCCCGCGGGCGACGAGGATCTCGGCCAGGGAGACGACGGCGCCCGGCAGGTCGGGCTCGAGCTCGAGCGCCTGGCGGAGCGAGGCCTCGTCGCCCGCGGCGACGAGCTGTTCGGCTTGGCTCGGAGCGGGGAGCAACCGGTCGACGAACTCGCGAACTGCAGCCTCGGGAAGCGCCCCGATGAAGCGGTCGACGATCTTGCGGTCCTTGATCGCGAACACCGCCGGGATCGACTGCACCTGGAAGCTCTCCGCGATCATCGGGTTGTCGTCGACGTTGACCTTGACCAGCTCGGCGGCTCCGCCCGTGGCGTCGACAACTCGCTCGATTATCGGGCTGAGCGCCTTGCAGGGCCCGCACCAGGGGGCCCACAGGTCGACGATGACCGGAACGGTGTCAGAGCGGACGAGGACGTCGCTCTCGAAGGAGGCGTCGGTAGTGTCGATTGTCATCGACGCCAGACCCTACCGGCTGGTTGTGCGCGCCTGTCGGAGCGCCGTGTCCGTCCCCGCACCGCGCGCTACTCGCACGGTCGCTCGTCGGAGGCTGTGGCGGCCGTGCCCGCCGGTTACGGGAAGCTTCGTCGGGGTGGCCGGCAAGGTGAATTCGTTGGCGGGCACGCTCGTCGAGTAGCTCGAGATCTCGAAGCTGCCGCTCTCCGAGGCTTTCGCGCCCGTCCAGGAGACGTAGCCGAGCACTCCGGCCGAGGTCACGCAGAAGGTCCCGCTGCCGTTCTCACCCGGCACGCCGCTCACCGACAGGCACGAGAGCTGGTAGCCGTTGACGGTCTTGGTCGAGTAGCTCGCGTGCCCGCCGGCGGCACTGGCGGCCGCCTGGAATTCGGGCAGGTAGGTGCTGGGCTCGTAGAGGGCGAACAGGGCTGCCTCGGGATTCGTCGTCCCCGTCCCCGACGAGAAGCAGGTCCAGGTGCTGCTCGACTGGCTGCAGATGTAGCTCTTCGTCCCGAGCGTGATGAGCTCGAAGGTCCCAGAGGAGGTGGCTCCCTTGAAGAGGGTGTCAGAGCCCTGTTGCGCGAGCGTGAGGCTCGACAGCGACTTCGACGCGCTCGTGATCTTGTAGGTGGCGGTGAAGGTCACGTGCTGGCCGGACTTGAACAGGTTGAGCAGGGCCGATCCCGACTTGCCGCCCGCAGCCGTCGTGGTGGTCGCCGCTGAGGTCGTAGACGTGGTGGACGACGACGTCGTCGAGGTGGTCGCGGCCGATGTCGTCGAGGTGGTCGCGGCTGACGTCGTGGACGTCGTGGGAGCCGCCGTCGTCGTGGTCGTGGCAGGCGCCGTGGAGCTGCTGCAGCTCGCCGCCAGGATCGCCACCGTCGCCAGGAGCACGACTCCGGCGGCGCCTCGGGTGGTTCGGGAAGAGCGTGAGGACTCGCAGCTCCTCGCAAGCTTGGTCATTTCGATCCCCTCATCTCGTCTCATCTGGTCGCCCGCGACCTGCGACGGCCTATCGCCGCAGCTAGAGCCCTCGAGAGACCGCTGCAAATAGTGTTGAGAGGCTACCTCACCCGCGACGCGCGGCCGCGCACCGTTCCCTGTCGAGACGCTCTCGGGCGGCTCCCAGCCGCTCTCGGGAGGCCAGATGCCCACGCTCAGACGACGAAGTACTTCGCCATCGGGTGGTGGCAGACGATCGCAAGAGTCGTCTGCTCAGGGTGGAGCTGGAATCCCTCGCTGACCGTGACCCCGATGCGGTCAGCGGCGAGCAGCTCGACGACCTTGGCGTTGTCCTCGAGCTCGGGACAGGCCGGGTAACCGAAGGAGTACCTGCCGCCCCGGTGCTGTTGACGGAACAGGCCCGTGAGGGTCGGCGCGTCCTCGTCGGCGAAGCCCCACTCCTCGCGGATCCTGCGGTGCCACAGCTCTGCGAGGGCTTCTGTCATCTCGACGGACAGGCCGTGGGTGACCACGTAGTCGCGGTAGCGGTCGGAGGCGAAGAGCTCGGCGGTCCGCGCCGACGCCCCTGCGCCCACTGTCACGATCTGGAAGGCGGCGTAGTCGGGGGTGCCTGTGTCAGCGGGTCTGAAGAAGTCGGCGATGCACAGGTAGGGCTCTTTGCGCTGACGCGGGAAGCTGAACCGCATGCGCTCGGCGGTGCGGGTGTCGTCTGTGAACACGACGAGGTCGTTGCCGTCGGCGTTCACCGGGAAGTATCCCCAGACGACCTGCGGCGCGAGCAGCCCTTCGGCCTTGGCCTCGTCGAGGCGCCCCCGCAGCTCGGGCCGGATCCGCTCCTTGAAATCTGCGTCGGCCTCGCCGGACTCGGGCCGGTAGCCCCACTGGTTGCGGAAGAGCGCCGTCTCGTTCAGGTAGGAGGCGATGTCGTCGAGCGGGATGCCCTTCGCGATCCGCGACCCGAGAAACGGAGCCACGAACAACTCGTTGTCCGTCCCCACCTCCGGCGAGCGCGCCGGAAGGCTCGCCGGGTCGATCTCGGCCATCTGCTCGCTCCGCCTCGGAGGGAGCTTTCGCCCCGACAGCTCGGTGCCGAACTTCGGATCGTCGACGCCGCTGCGCTTTATCTGCATGAGGCGGTCGAGGAGGTGGAGGCCTTCGAAGGCGTCTTTGCCGTAGAAGACGCGGCCTTTGTAGATGCTCCTCAGGTCCTTCTCGACATAGGTCCGCGTGAGGGCGGCCCCCCCAAGATGACGGGGTAGTCGGACTTGCCGAGCCGGTTCAGCTCTTCCAGGTTGTCGCGCATGATGAGGGTCGACTTCACGAGCAGCCCGCTCATGCCGATCGCGTCGGCCTTGACCTCCTCGGCCTTCGCGAGCAGCTCGGACATCGGGACCTTGATCCCGAGGTTGTGCACCTCGTAGCCGTTGTTGGTGAGGATGATGTCGACGAGGTTCTTGCCGATGTCGTGCACGTCGCCCTTGACGGTCCCGATGACTATCCGGCCCCGGCCGCCGGACTCGGAACGTTCCATGTGCGGCTCCAGGTAGGCGACGGCGGCCTTCATCGTCTCGGCCGAGCTGAGCACGAAGGGGAGCTGCATCTGGCCGGAGCCGAAGAGATCGCCGACGGTGCGCATCCCGGCGAGCAGCATCTCGTTCACGATGTCCAAGGCGGCGTGGCCCGAGCCGAGGGCCTCGTCCAGCTCGGTCTCCAGGCCGTTGCGGTCACCGTCCACGATGCGCTGTTCGAGGCGCCGCTCGACGGTCCAGCCGGAGCGGTCCTCGATGGCGGAGTGCTGCGAGGCGCTCTCGCCCTCGAAGGCGGCGATGAGCGCGGAGAGCGGGTCGTATCCCTCGCGGCGGCGGTCGTAGATGAGATCGAGGCAGATCTCCCTGTCCGAGTCCGAGATCTTGTGCAGGGGCCGGATCTTGCCGGCGTGCACGATGGCCGCGTCGAGCCCGGCCTGCACGCACTCGTGCAAGAAGACCGAGTTCAAGCAGCTGCCTTGCGGCCGGCGACAGCCCGAACGACACGTTCGAGAGCCCGAGCACGGTGTGCACGCCCGGCAGCTCGGCCTTGATCCTTCGGATCGCCTCGATCGTCTCGATGCCGTCCCGGCGGCTTTCCTCCATGCCGGTCGAGAGCGGCAGGGCGAGCGTGTCGATCAGCAGGTCGGAAGCCTCGAGGCCGTAGCGGCCGACGGCAAGATCGTGGATCGCCTTCGCGGCGCGCAGCTTCCAGTCGGCGGTTCGCGCCTGGCCCTCGGTGTCGATGCAGGTACAGACGACCGCGGCCCCATAGTCGCGTGCCAGCGTGAGGAACCGGTCGAGCCGGGTGCCGGGAGCGTCCCCGTCCTCGAGGTTCACAGAGTTCAGGACCGGTCGGCCGCCGATCCACTGCAGGGCGGCCTCGACGACCGGCGCTTCGGTGGTGTCGATGACGAGCGGGATGGACGACTGGGTGGCGAAGCGCCGCGCCACCTCCGTCATGTCATTGACTCCGTCGGCTCCTGTGTAGTCGACGCAGACGTCGAGCAGGTGCGCCCCCTCGCGCGCCTGGTCGCGGGCCATGGCGACCGTTGTCTCCCAGTCGCCGGCGAGCATGGCGTCGCGGAAGCGCTTCGAGCCGTTGGCGTTCGTGCGCTCGCCGATGACGAGAAACGAGAGCTCCTGCTCGAACGGCACCGCGACGTACAACGAGGCGGCCGACGGCTCATGGACCGGCGAGCGGGGAGCAGGCTCGAGCTCGGCGCAAGCCGCCACGACCTTGGCGAGGTGCTCGGGTGTCGTGCCGCAGCAACCGCCGATTATCGAGACCCCGAGCTCGGTGACGAAGGTCGAAGATGTTCGGCCAGCGCGTCGGGCGTGAGGTCGTAGTGCATCTTGCCGTCGACGACAGAGGGCAGGCCGGCGTTCGGCAGCGCCGAGATCGGGGTCCGCGCGTGCTCGGACAGGTGCCGGAGCGACTCGTGCATCTCGACGGGCCCCGTGGCGCAGTTCATGCCGATGACGTCGGGCCTCATCGCGTCGAGGGCGCAAAGCGCCGCGCCGATCTCGCTCCCGAGCAGCATCCGCCCCGTCAGCTCGATGGTGACCTGTACCTGGACCGGCACCTCGCGACCGACCTGGCCCATCGCCCGGCGGGCGGCCTGCATGGCCGCCTTGGCCTGGAGCAGGTCGTAGCAGGTCTCGATGAGGAGAAGGTCCGCCCCGCCGTCGAGAAGCCCTCGGGCGAGCACCTCGTAGCCGTCGCGCAGGTCCGCGAAGCTGACCTGGCCGAGGGTGGGGAGCTTCGTGCCAGGTCCCATGCTCCCAGCGACGTAACGAGGCCGGTCAGCGGTCGAGAAGTCGCTCGCAACCTCTCTTCGCCAGCCGTGCGGAGGCCCGGGCGAGCTCCTCGGCGCGCTCGCCGATCTTGTACTCGGCGAGCACGATGGGCAGGGATCCGAAGGAATTCGTCTCGATGACATCGACGCCGACCTCGAGGAACGAGCGGTGAAGCTCACGGACGACGTCCGGGCGGGTGAGGCAGAGCATCTCGTTGCAGCCCTCGAGCGACTCGCCTCCGAAGTCGTGCGCGCTGCAGCTCGCGAAGTTGCAGATTGGTCCCGGTCGCGCCGTCATAGATCAGCACGCGCTCGCGCGCCGTCTCCAGGTAGCTCTTCGCCTTGGTCATCGTGCTGTGAGCCTACCTGGGCTCTCTCGTAACGGGTCTCTATCTGGGCGCGCTCGTACCGGGCCTGCAATGACTCCGGCAGCCGGCGGATGTGCCGCCTGGCGAGCGGAGGAAGCCTGAGCCGAACGGCGAGCACCTGCGGCGCGTGCCACTCGGCCATGTCGAAGTCGACGCAGCGCTTGATGGTCCGGGCGAAGGGCGCGTTCGGTCCGAGCCGCTCTCCGAGACCCAGCGAACGAGCCGTGTCCTCCACGTCGAGCTCGACGCCCTCGGGCGACTGCTCGAGGCGGTAGGTGAAATGCCGCAGCAGCCAGACCGACGAGGGTCCCAGCACCGGCAGCCAGAACGTCTCGACATAGGCCGACCGCGGGTCGTAGCCGACCTGGTCGATCACCGGGTCCCGCCAGGACTCGACGCGAATCAAGGGCCGGGCGGCGACGGGCTCGAGCTCTGGCGCGCCTTGAGGATCGGGGGCGGTCGGGTCGTGTTGCACAAGCATCCGTTTGGGACCTCCGTCGTGGCTGAGCGATGCGATCGGCCAGACCCTGGACGGAGTGCTTCCCGCGGAACCTACCGGCAGGCGGCCCGACCAGGCAGGCGGCCCGACCAGGCAGGCGGCCCGACCGCAGGCGGCCGACAGGCAGGCGGCCCGACCAGGCAGGCGGCCCGACCGGCGCCCTAGAACCCGCGGCGGATCCCGACTTCGTCCAGGTGGTTCAAAAGGTCGAGCGGGTCGTCATAGACGCGGTAGGCCCCGGCCCGCTCGAGCTCTTCCCGGCCGTAGCCACCCGAGAGGAACCCGACGCCGAGGGCTCCAGCCCGCCGGGCCGCGAGGAGGTCCCAGACGCTGTCACCGACGACCAGGCTCTGGCGAAGGTCGACACCGAGCACCTCGGCCGCCTTGATGAACAGGTCCGGATCTGGCTTCGCGTGGCGGACCTGCTCGCTCGTGATGACGGTGGCGTCTCCCGGGACCCCGAGCATCTCGAGGGCCGGGGCGGCGTTGGGCGCCCGGCTGCTCGTGGCGATGGCCCAGGCGACGCCATCGGAGATCAGCGTCTGGATCAGCTCTCGTGCGCCCGGCAGCGGCCGCACGCTCAAGCGCTCCTCCGCGTAGGCGAGCGAGTAGCGCGCCCGCAGGTCGTCGACGAGCGTCGGCGTCATCTCGCAGTTCACCTCACGGACAAGAGCGTTGATCAGCAGGTCACCGCTCATGCCGATCCTGCGGTGGATCTTCCAGACCGAGAGCTGGATCCCGCAGTCGTCCAGTAGCGCGGCGCCAGGCGACCACCTGCTGGTACACGCTGTCGACGAGCGTGCCGTCGAGGTCGAGGATCACACCACCCGCGTTTTCCATGCCCAGCATCGGAGTGCTCATTGCCTTATCTTGCCTGAGGCGGTCAGAGCCCGCTGTCGTTTAACCTTGGAAGCCAATGCGCGGGAGGACACCTTGACGATCGTGGACCTGAAGCGGGCGGTTCTGGAGGCCAATCTGGAGCTCGTCGAGCGCGGACTCGTGTTCGACACGTTCGGCAACGCCAGCGGAGTCGACCGGGAGCTGGGGGTCGTGGTCATCAAGCCCAGCGGCGTGCCCTACGGCAAACTTTCCGTCGACGACATGGCAGTCGTGGTCCTCGAGACCGGGGAGCACGTGAGCGGGCTCAAGCCGTCCTCGGACACTCCGACGCACCTCGAGATCTACCGTTCGTTCCCCACTGCCGGCGGCGTGGTGCACACCCACTCGACACACGCGACCGGATGGGCGCAGGCCCACCGATCGATCCCATGTTTCGGCACCACTCACGCCGACTACTTCTGGGGTGCCGTACCCTGCAGCCGCGACCTCACCGACGAGGAGATCGGCGGCGCCTACGAGCAGGAGACGGGGCGGGTCATCGTCGAGACCTTCGCATCGCTCGACTCCGAGCACGTCGAGGCAGTGCTCGTCGCGTCGCATGGCGTGTTCACCTGGGGGGCCGAGGCAGCCAAGGCGGTGCTGAACGCCGCCGTGGTGGAGGAGCTGGCCCGGATGGCGGAGATTTCTCTCGGGCTCAACCCCTCCCTCGGCCCGATCAAGCCGCAGCTGCTCGATCGCCACTTCCTGCGCAAGCACGGCAGTGGCGCCTACTACGGCCAGACGACGGCTGCTCGGGGTTCCGACGAAGCCGTGCCGGCGGTTCCGGAGCAGGGCAGGCTCGGCTTCTTGTGACGCCTGCGGAGTTCGAGTTCGCAACCGCCGCCCGGATCCTGTTCGGGGCAGGCCGGTCCTCAGAGCTGGCATCGCTCGCCGGGCGGCTGGGGTCGCGCGCGCTGGTGTGCACCGGTGCCGATCCGAGCCGCCACGCCGGGCTCCTCGAGAGCCTCGCGTTGCCGTTCGCCACCTTCCCGGTACCTGGCGAGCCCACGGTCGAGCTGGCCCGAGCAGGGACCGCCGCCGGCCGGGGAGAGAATGTGGACGTCGTGGTGGCGGTCGGCGGTGGCAGCGTCGTCGACTTCGGAAAGGCCGTGGCGATGCTGCTCGGAAACGGCGGAGACCCTCTCGACTACCTCGAGGTCATCGGGTCAGGTCGCCCCATCACCGAGCCGTCGCTTCCCTGTGTGGCGTTGCCAACGACGGCGGGCACCGGTTCCGAGGTGACGTCCAACGCAGTGCTCGCTTCGCCGGAGCACGGGTTGAAGGCAAGCCTGCGCAGCCCGTCCATGCTCCCGAAGGTGGCGGTCGTGGACCCGCTCCTCACCTTGAGCTGCCCGCCCGGCGTCAGCGCCTCGAGCGGGCTGGACGCGCTGACTCAGTGCCTCGAGCCGTTTGTATCTGTGAAGGCGAACCCGATGACCGACGCCCTCGCCCGCGAAGGCCTCCGTCGGGCGGCTGCCGGGCTGCGCCGGTGCTACGCGGATGGCACCGACGTGCAGGCGCGGGTGGACATGTCGCTTTGCAGCCTGCTCGGTGGCCTGTCGCTGGCGAACGCCAAGCTCGGCACGGTGCACGGACTGGCCGGTGTGATCGGCGGCACCGTTGCAGTGCCGCATGGCGTCGCCTGCGCAGCCCTGCTCGTCGCGACCACCGAGGCGAACGTCAAGGCGCTTCGCACGCGGGAGCCGGGCAGCCCCGCCCTGGCCAGATACGAGGAGGTGGCACGGCTCCTGACGGGAAGGCAAGACGCTCTGATCGAGGAGGGTATCGCCTGGATCTCCGAGACCGTGGCGCTCCTCGGGATCAAGAGGCTCGGCGACTTCGGCCTCCGGCCCGAGCAGACCGACGACGTGGTCTCACGGGCACGCGACGCGAGCAGCACCAAGGGCAATCCCATCGAACTGCGGGCCGAGGAGCTGCACGCGGTCCTGGCGGCTTCGATCTAGATCAGCCGAAGCCCCGATCGCCCTCACCGGCACGGTCGGCGTCCGGGGCGAGCCGCCGCCGCCGTCCGGGGCGAGCCGCCGCCGGCAAGCCGCCGCTTCGGCCGTCGCCGCGGTGATGGCTCTAGATGTCGACTGTTCTCAACAGGGTGTCTTCGATGGACCCGGGCACCATGTACTGGCCGTCAATACCCTCACGGACTTTGGCCAGGTACTCGGGATCAGTCATCAGATGAGCCATCTTCTTCTCGAAGTCGTCGAGGCTCTCGATCCCTCTGGCTATCCAGAAGATGCGATTGGCCGGGCCGTACACCTGGTTGCTGAGGATCACGTCCAGCCCGGTCACCTTCCTCACGACGTCAGTGATCTCGGCAGCAAACGCCTGAGCCTCCATCCTCTGCGTGTCCGCACGACGCACGAATGTGTACACGAGTGCCCCCTCATTGGATACTGCGACAACTTTGTCGCAGTATCCGCACGATAGTTCGCGTGAAAACGCGCGCCGGTAAGGCGCCGGCCGGGATGCGGCCGGCCCGCCGTCGGGTTGCCTCAGGGAACCTCGATCAGGCCGTTGTGGCCTGGGCCCCTGGGGAAGACCGGCCAAACGTCGACCACCCGGTCGTCGGCGACTACGTAGTAGTTGTCGTACATGTTGACCGTCCCCGGCGCGTAGCCCGGGACGAGGCGAAGCCATGACCCGACGGGAAGATCCACCTCGGGGCCGGCGACGAATATCCCGTGCTCCTCATCGAATCGCAAGGGCTCGATGTCCCTCCCGACAATCGTCGGGCCGCCGCCGACACCGATCGACTTGTTGCCCGCGTCGACGATGAGGCGGTTGGGTGCTCGGCTGATGACGGTTGCCGCAACCGTCAGGGCATGCTCGAACCCGCCCGGCACCCTGGGGCCGTGGAAGTTGTCCATCAGGACATATGTGCCCGCCTGAATCTCGGTGACTCCCGGGCGCCCCGCGGTGAGCTTCCAGCTGACGGTGCCTCCGGCCGACCGGATCGGACAGGGGATGCCCAGGGACTCCATGCGATCGGCGACCTGGAGGAACATGTCCATCGCCGCCCGTTGCTTGACGACGAGAGCTCTCTCGTCGAACTCGAGCGAGCAGTGGCCTTCGTAGCCGGTGATTCCCTCCAGGCGGAGGTTCTCGAGAGCGGAGATCTCCTTGGCCAGCGCTATGGCGTCATCCTCGGCGTCGACGCCCGCGCGGTCCATGCCGTCGTCGATCTCGATCATCACACCGAGCTGAGAGCCGGCGGCGACGGCAGCAGCCGAAAGCACCGCGGCGTTCGCAAGCTCGTCCACGGCCACGAGGACGTTGCGGTGACGCGCGAGCTCGGCAAGGACGCGGACCTTTTCGGGGTGCGAGACGGTGTTGACGACAAAGAGGTTGTCGAGGCCGCCCCACGCAAGCGCGACAGCCTCCCAGACCGTCGCCACCGACAGCCCGATGGCACCCGCGGCGACTTGCCTGGAGGCGAGCTCGACCGACTTGTGGACCTTTATGTGGGGCCGGATCTCGGCCGGCATGTCCACCAGAGCGGCGGCCATACGGGCAATGTTGCGCTCCGCGGAGCCCAGGTCCACCAATAAGGCGGGAGTCGGCACCTCTTCGACCCGGCGTCCGATCACGTCGCCGTACATCTCGTGGACCAGCGCCCGCCGGCGCTCGAGCGGGTTGTCTTGCGAGTTCGAACTGGGCATCATCTGCCCTCCTTGAGTTGTGGGCGGCGCGAGCCTGCGAGACGGACTAGAGCTCGGCGTTGACGATGAAGCCGGCGTCCGCCAGCAAGGTGGCGGCGGTCACGTAGCTCGCGTCCTCGCTGAGGAGGAAGGCGATCACTCCGGCCATCTCGGAAGGGTCGCCTATGCGGTGAAGGGCGATCCGGTCGATGTAGTACTTCAAGATGTCGGGCTCGTCCATCATCGGCGCGCTCATGTTGGTCAAGATGGCGCCGGGCTCGACGCAGTTCACACGGATGCCATGGGTCCCAAGGACGCTCCCGAGCGCCTTGGCCAGCATCGAGATACCCCCCTTTGTCGCGCAGTAGGCCGTCTGGAATGGTGCCCCCACGTGCGCCGATATGGAGCTGACGCACACGATGGCTCCGCCGTGCCCCTCGGCGATCATCTGCTTCGCGGTCTCGGTCGTCACGACCCAGGTTCCCCGCAGGTTGGTGTTGCACAGCAGGTCCCACTGCTCGAAGGTCGTCTCGTTCCACGGCATGAACGGGTTGATGGCCGCGTTCGACACGAGGTAGTCGATATGGCCGGCGCGCTGGGCGACCGCTTGCACCATATCCACGATCTGCTGCGGCTCGCTCATGTCCGCGACGATCTCGAAGCCATCACCGCCTGCCTCTTTGATCTCGCGCATGGTCGTCGAGGCATCCCCGGTGGGGCGCTTGTTCACGGCGACCAGGGCCCCTTCTGATGCGAGTCGGACGGCGGCGGCCCGCCCGATGCCGTTGGTGGCTCCTGTGACCAGGGCTACCTTGCCCTCGAATCTCTTCATGCCAGCTTCTCCTTTTTGACGACAGCTGTTGTGTGCGCGCCCCACGGCCCTGGAACCGCCGGCCCGTGCAGGTTCTTGAACCGACCGGCATGGGGCCCGGAGAGTCCGGCCCATGCAGGCCTCTTACGACGAGACGCCGGCTGCTGGTGGCCCGTGAGGGCGAGACGCCGGCTGCTGCTGGCCCGTCAGGGCGAGACGCCCGCGTGGGCCTTCTTGACCGCGTCGAGCATGTAGCGGGCGTTCTCCTCGGGAGCCTTGCCGTCGTAGATGGCGCTGCCGCTCACGATCAGGTCCGCTCCGAGGGTGGCGACGTGCTCGATGTTCGCCCGCGTGATGCCCCCGTCGACCTCGAGGAGGATCTCCCGGTCGCCGATCATCCTCCGTGCCCGGGCGAGCCGGGCCTCGGTGCCCGGGAGGAACTTCTGGCCGCCCCAGCCCGGGTTGACCGCGAGCAGGAAGACGAGCTCACACTCGTCGAGGAGCGGCTCGAGAACCTCGAGCGGTGTGCCGGGGTTGAGGGCGACCCCGCGGATGACCCCTGTGCCGGCGAGCGACTGCAGCACGCGGTGGGGGTGGATCGTCGACTCCACGTGGCAGGTGATGATGTCCGCCCCCGCCTCGACGAAGGACTGCACCTTGTCCAACGGCTCGGTGATCATGAGATGGCAGTCCTTCACGAAGCTGTTCGGGATCGCCTTCACGATCGGCGGCCCGAGCGTGAGCTGGGGGCAGAACACGCCGTCCATGACGTCTATGTGCACGACGGTGCCGCCTGCCTGGCCGAGGAGGGCGAGGTCCTCCCCGAGCCGGAGCAGGTCCGCGGTCAGCATGCCGACGCTGATCGTGGGTCCACCGTCCAGCAGCTGCCGGACGGTGGTTCTCACTTGTCGCTTCCCGCCAGCGAGCGAGCGAGGTCCTCGTAGTACTCGTATGCCTCTTCGGGCTTGAGCCCTTCGTGCACGACCTTGCCGACGGCCTGGATCATCGCCACGGGCGAGTCGGACTGGAAGATGTTGCGGCCCATGTCGACCCCGGCGGCGCCTTCTTGGATGGCGCGGTAGGCCATCGTCAAGGCCTCGAGCTCGGGGAGCTTCTTTCCCCCCGCCATGACGACGGGCACCGGGCAGCCGGCCGTCACGTGCTCGAAGCCGGACTCGCAGTAGTAGGTCTTCACGATCTGGGCACCGAGCTCGGCGCACATGCGGCTCGCGAGGCCGAGATAGCGCTCGTCTCTCACCATCTCTTTTCCGACGGCGGTGACGCCGAGGACCGGGATGCCGACCCTGTAGCCGGCATCGACGAGGCGGGTCATGTTGTAGACCGACTGGGTCTCGAACTCGCCTCCGACGAAGACCTGCACGGCGACGGCGTGCACGTCCATTCTCACGGCGTCTTCCAGGTCGAGGGCCATGTTCTCGTTCGAGAGCTCCTTTAAGATGCTCGGTCCGCCGCTCGCGTGGATCACGACGCCTCCGCGGTGGCTGGCCGGGATGGTCGAGCGCAGGATGCCCCGGGTGCACATGAGCGCATCGGCATAGGGGGCGAGGGGCAGGATCGTCACGTCCACGCGTTCGAGGCCCGTCGTCGGGCCCTGGAAGTAGCCGTGGTCGATCGCCAGCATGACGGTGTGGCCGGTGTCGGGCCTGAAGATCCGCGAGAGGCGGTTCTTCATCCCCCAGTCGTAGCCGGCGGAGCCTTTGAGGAAAAAGCCCTGGTCGGGAGCCGGGATGTGCTCGAAGAAGTTCTTGTCTGACCTTGCATCGGCTTCAGGCATGCTGCCTCCTAGATTCATTTGGACATCGGTCAGGTCCCGGCCGCGCGCCACAGCGGGCGCACGAGGCCGGTCTCCGCCAGCTCCATCGAGTGGCGGTAGATCTCTTGCCACTTTTGGTAAAGCTCGCTGTAGGCGGCCACGGCCCGGGCCTCGGGCTCGAGCGTGCGCTCGAAGGCGGCGACGCAGGCCGCCCCCTCCCCGGTGCTGTTCCAGATGCCCGCTCCCACGCCGGCACAGATGGCCGCCCCGAGGGCGGTCGACTCTTTGACGACGGGGACCTTGAGCGGGATCCCGAGGGTGTCGGCGACGATCTGGGGCCAGAGGCGGCCGTTGCCCGCCCCGCCGGTGAAGACGCCCTCTGCCGGGTGGAAGCCCGAGATCTCCTCGATGATCCGCAGGTGGGCGAGGGCGACGTAGGCGGCGGCCTCCTCGATCGCCCGGAAGCATTCGACGCGCCCGGCGCGCTCGGGGTTGCCGACGTCGAAGCCCAAGAAGCCGGGCGTGGTGTGCACCCAGCGGCTTGCCTGCATGACGTTCGAGAACAGGCCGATGACGCCGTTGGCCCCGGGCGGCACGGAGGAGGCCTTGGCCTCCATGATCGAGTAGACGTCGACGCCCTCTTTTGCCGCCTGGGACTTCTCGAGCTCGCAGAAGGCGTCGCGGAACCAGCGCATCACGATGCCGCAGTAAAAGCCGATCCCCTCGATCATCCATTGGCCCGCCGTTGCGTGGCAGAGCGTCCTGAGGCGCGCTCTGCGGGTCGATCAAGGGCTGGTCCAACAGCATCGTCGTCTGCCAGAAGCTCCCGCCGACGATCGTCAGCTGCCCGGGGCCGGTGACACCTATGCCCAAAAGGCCCATCTGGGTGTCGGCTCCGCCGACGACGACCGGGGTGCCGGCCAAGAGGCCCGTCTCCTCGGCGGCTTTCGCGCTCACTGCGCCGATGACGGTGCCCGAGTCGACGATCGGCGGGAAGACGGCGGGGTCGAGTCCGCATATTTCGAGCACCCGACCCGACCACTCGCGCGTGGCGAGGTCGAACATGCCCGAGCTCGAGCCGAGCGAGGCGTCGGTGACGAACTCACCCGACAGCTTGGTGAGCACCCAGTCGCCGAGCATGCCGACATGGGCGATTTGAGAGAACACCTCCGGCTCGTGACGGGCGATGAAACGAAAGCGGGCCGGCGAGGTGATGGCGACCCAGTCGCCGGCGATGTCGTAGATCTCCTGCGCCTCTCCGGATTGGACGAGCTCGCTGGCCTGCTCGCCGGCACGCGAGTCCACGTTCGGGCACGCCCAGATCTCCTCGCCCTTGGCGTTGTAGAGGACCATGCCCTCGCGGATGGCTGTTGCGCTCACGGCTCGGACCTCGCGAAGGCGACGCCTGCGCGCTCGCAAGGGCCTCGCGGATGCATTCGGCGATGAGCGCCCAGTTGCCCGTCGTGTCGAAGACCTGCGAGTCGGGCAGACCGGGGGCCTCGTGGTGGTGGTACTCCCGCTGGCCCATCCCGGCCTGCAGACCGTTCGTGCTGAACAGCACGGCCCGGGCGCTCCCGGTGCCGACATCTATGGAGAGGAGGTAGTCGTTGCTCACAGGCCGAGAGCCTCGCGGTTGACGAGGTTGCAGAGGGGCTCTCCGGCCGCGAAGCGCCGCAGCTCCTCGGCGATCATCTCCGCGCCTTGGAGAAGGGTCTCGTGCGTGGCGCCCCCGATGTGAGGGGTCATCACGACGTTCGGGTGCCGCAGGAACCGGTGCCGTCCGGTCTCGCTGCTGTGCCGCACGACGTCGAGCGCCGCGCCGGCGAGGTGCCCCGAGGCCAGAGCGTCGTCGAGAGCGTCCTCGTCGACCAGGGTCTCGCGGGCGGTGTTCACGAAGTACGCGCCGTCGCGCATCTTGGCGAAGGCGGCGGCGTCGAACATGTTGATGTTGTCCTTGGTCGTGCGGGCATGCAGGGAGACGAAGTCGGCCTCTTCCAACAGCTCGTCCAGGCTCGCCACCTGCTCGACTCCCTCGGCCGGGTCGATCTCGGTATAGGGGTCATAGGCGACGACGCGCATTCCGAAGGGAAGGGCCCGGCGGGCGACCTGGTGCCCGATCAGGCCGAAGCCGACCAGTCCGAGAGTGTGGCGCCGCAGGTCGCTGCCGATGAACTTGGCGCCTTCCCAGTTGTCCTTCAGCTGATTGCCCTCGTCCAGGAAACGCTGCGCGGCGGGGAATCCTCTGGCGAGCATGATCATGAAGGCCAGCGCCTGGTCCGCGACCGCCTCGGCGTTCTTGCCGGGGCTGTTCACGAGCGGCAGACCCCGTGCTGTGACCGCTCCGACGTCGACGTTGAC
Organism: uncultured Acidimicrobiaceae bacterium; assembly: GCA_963804265.1. Taxonomy (GTDB): domain Bacteria; phylum Actinomycetota; class Acidimicrobiia; order Acidimicrobiales; family Bog-793; genus Fen-455. The sequence continues at coordinate 132,523 of CAWDPZ010000009.1, read as the reverse complement.
CGGGCCGCCGCGGGCGCAGCCGATGAACCGCAGCTCCGGGGACGCCTCCAGCACGGCGTCGGTCACGGGGGCACCCTGGACAACGAGGGCCTCGACGCCGGCCATGTGCTCGCGTACCTCGGACGGCGTCCCCTGGTACTCCTTGATGCGCAGCTCCGACGGCGTGGCCGGGGAGAACGTGATGTCCTCGACCTGGAAGTACTCCACCTTGTGGTCGACTTCCAGGGCTGCGAACGCCTGCTGGAAGTAGCGGGGCGGCATGTACGAGTCACCAACAGCCAGAATCCTCATCCCGGTCCCCTTCAGCCCATCTCACGGCGAATTGGAGTTTCAAGCCCGTCGGGTGAGACTCCACCTTCCGAGCCACTATAACACCATCCTGTACGTACAGCAATGGGGCTGAGGCTGGAATCGGCCCGAACGACCACGCTCACCGCCGGGGACGGCAGCGGTGAGGGGAGCGCGCGCGACGAGTCTGCGCTCCGGGGCGGCCGCATGGGCGGCCGCTCAGCCCTCGGGCGGCCGCTCAGCCCTCGGGCGGCCCAGCCCTGCAGCTTCCTCGGGTGGGTAGACCCGAACGGGGGTCATGTCGACCGCGTGGCCGCTGCCGGACTCCAGGATCACCTTCAGCGTCGGCTGGGCGTCGAGATAGAAGAAGCGGATCGAGTCGCCGATGCGGCCTTCCATGATGACCGGGATGTCCATCTCTCCGAGATACTTCTCGGTCTCGCTGGCGTCCTCCATCGTGGCGCGCATGACGGCGATGTGGTGGACGCCCTCGCCATGCTCGTCCAGCCACTCCTTGTAGATCGAGGGCCCGTCCACCGGCTCGATGAGCTCGACGTCGATCGCACCTACGTGCGTCTCCGCCCCGATCATGGTGTAGGCGGTCGGCTCGCCCCGGAGGTAGGTGTCGTGCAGAGCCGGCGGCTTGTGCTCGTAGACGTTCCACGGGCCCCAGCCGAGAGTGCGGTGAAAGTTCTCCATCGCCTTGTCCATGTCGCGCACCACGAAGGCGATCTGGGTGATCGGGAGGGGCCCGCTCGGCCTGCCTCCGTCGAAGTTCACGCGCTCTGTTGTGTGTTCCACGTCGAATCCCCTTTCACGCTCACTCGAATACTCGGAACTGCAGAAACGGTGCTCGCTGCCTCCGGGTCACTTCGCGCAACAGACGACCTGACGACTTGACAGTAATTGTGGCCGAAAGCTGTCGGCAGGAGATAGGGTAGCGCCTTGGATTTGTCCTGTCTGAACAGGAGCAAACGATGACTGACCCAGCGGGTGTGATAGATCGGTCTTCTTCGGTACCGTTCCACTACCAGCTGCGAAAGCTCCTGGAGCAGCAGATCGAGACGGGTCGCTGGGCCCAAGGGGACAGGCTCCCGTCCGAGCCGTTCCTGAGCGAGTACTACAGCGTCTCAAGGGCGACGGTGCGCCAGGCGCTGCACGCTTTGGAGCAGGAAGGTCTCATCCACAAGGAAAAGGGACGCGGGGCCTTTGTCAACAAGACCTCGTCCGGCTCCTGGCTTTTGCAATGGGCCGGCGGGCTTTTCGACGACGAGCTCACGCGCCGCGGCATCACGGTCGAGTCGACCGTCATCCGGGCCGCCGTCGAGCCCCTGCCCGACTGGGCGAGCGAGGCCCTGCACCTCAGCCGCGGAGCAGACGGCGTGGCTCTCGGAGCGCCTCCGCCGGGTCGACGGCCATCTGGCCCTCTATGTGGTGAACCATCTCCCGCAGGAGTACGCGGCCATCTTGCCGGAGATCCAGAGGACCTCGACGGCCTCGTTGTACTGGACGCTGCGCGAGCAGTGCGGCGTGGAGGTCGCCGGCAGCAGTCGCAGCCTGGAGGCGGTGTCCGCCCCGCCGACGCTCGCCCGCCGTCTCGGAGTTCCGAGCCGGTACCCACTCGTGTACATCCAGTCCGTGACGCGCGACGCGACCGCCAAGCCGATTGACTGCTACCGGGCGTGGCTGCGTACCGACCGCCTGCGGATCTCGGTGGAGACCGACACCTGGGCCTCGTTGGCGGGCCGCGTGGTGAGCCACTCGTTTGTCGGCGTGCCCAACGACGGCGCGGTGCTCGGGGGCGCGTCTTCCTGAATCAGCTCAGGGGGACGGTTCCGTCGGTTGGTCCGAATTAACCCTTGCACCTGTTCAGACAACTTGGTAGCTTGCGGCGACAGGCAGGGGACTTCCGGGGTCCTCCTGACTTGGCTGAACGGAGCCGGCCGTGGCACAGGTGGTTGGCAGTGACACCCGCAAATGGTCGGTTGCCGAGTTCGACGACCTGTTCGACTCGGTCAAGAACTGGGGAAGGTGGGGCGCCGACGATGCCAAGGGGACTCTCAACTACATAACCCCCGAGCATGTGCGCCATGCCGCCTCGCTGGTCCGCTCGGGCCGGTCGATCTCGCTCTCTCTGCCGGTCAACAAGGTCGCAGGGCCCGACAACCCGAATCCTGCCATCCACTACATGGCGACCGGGCACGACAATGACATCGGCTCGGGCAGTCTGCGCTTTGCCACCGACTTCCTCGGCATGCAGTTCCACGGCGACTGCCACACGCACATCGACGCCCTGTGCCACATCGCCTACCGAGGGCAGCTCTACAACGGCCGGCCGGCGGGGCTGGTGACCACGTCCGGGGCGGACGTGTTCGACATCACCGAGTACGCGCCAAGGCGTAGTCGGCCGCGGCGTGCTGCTCGACATACCTCGCCTCCGCGGCGTCGCCTGGCTGGAGCCCGGAACGGCGGTGACCCGCGCCGAGCTCGAGGCTGCCGAGGAGGCACAAGGGGTGCGTCTCGGTGAGGGCGATCTGTTCGTCTTTCGTACCGGCCACAATCGCCGCAGGCTCGAGCTCGGCCCGTGGGACAACGGGTACACCGGTGAGGGGAAGGCCGGGCTGCACGTCGATGCGATCTCGCTCCTGCACGAGCGTCACGTGGCCGGGTTCCTCCCCGACGGCGACGGCGAGACTGTGCCGAGCACGGTGGAGGGGATCGCCTACCCGATCCATCCTCTGCAGATAACGGCCATGGGCATGTTGGCATCTGACAGCCTCGATCTGGAGGACCTGGCAGAGGCCTGCGAGGCCGAGCAACGCTGGGAGTTCCTTGTTGCTGCCGCCCCGCTGCGGATCCCGAGGGCCACCGGCTCGCCCTGGAATCCGATCGTAGTGATCTAGATGGAGGCGGCAACATGACCGAGCTGCAGGGCACCCGGCTCGACCGGGCGAGTCTGATGCGCCGTATCGGCCGCCAAGAACAGGCCTTCGGCGTCCGCCTCGTGACGCTCGGCGACGGCATCGGCCGAGGCGTGCGCGTGCTCGAGTTCAACAGCGGCAGCGGGTTCCGCTTCGACGTGATCGTCGACCGTTGCTTCGACATCGGTCCCTGCTCGTACAAAGGTGCCTCGCTGAGCTGGCTCTCCAGCACCGACGTCGTCGGGCCCTGGTACGCGGAACCGATGGGACTGGGCTGGTTCCGCACCTGGGGCGGCGGGATGGTCGTCACCTGCGGCCTCGACCACAGCCTGCTCGGCGGGCTCGACACCGCCGAGCAGTTCCACCAGGACCTCCTCACCGAGATCGAATACGGTCTCATGGGCAGGATAGGGATGCTTCCCGCGTGCCTTGTCGGATACGGAGAGGAATGGAACGGGGACGAGTGTGTGCTCTGGGCGGAAGGTGTCGTCCGGCAGGCGGCTGTCTTCGCCGAGGCGCTGGAGCTGCGTCGCCGCATCGAGGTCACAGTCGGCGGCTCTGCACTGCGGATCTCCGACCGGGTGGTCAACGTGGGCTTCGACTCGACTACCCACATGCTCTTGTACCACGTCAACGTGGGCTATCCGGTGCTCGACGAGGGCTCCCGGCTGGTCATTCCGGCACCGCCTGGCGTGCCGACGGGCGACTACCCGCCGCAGGACTACCGTGTGATGACCGGGCCGCAGCCGCACTGCAAGGAACAGTGCTACGAGCACTCGGTCTCGGCCGAGCCGGACGGGACGGCACCTGTCGCCCTCGTCAATGACGCCCTCGGCCTCGGCGTCTACCAGCTCTACGACCGCCGGGCCATGCCGTTCCACACGTTCTGGCGGATGATGGGCGAAGGTACCTATGCAGTGGCGCTCGAGCCGACCACCAACCGCGACGCCGGCCGTTTCGACGCCAAGGCCCGTGGCGAGCTGCAGTGGCTCGAGCCCGGCGAGGAGCGGGCCTATCGCCTGGAGGTGGGGGTGCTCGAGGGCTCGAGGGAGATCGCTGCATTCGAAGACCGGGTAAAGGCCATCGAGCTGCCTTCGGTGCGCCGGGCGGGCCGGATAAGTCGACCCGGATCAATCGTACGAATGCCGAGGTTGTCATTGAGAAGATGTGCAGGGAGTGTTGAGCTGATTCAGTAGCGATTGTTGAACCTGATCCGTCGTCATGACTGAGGAGGAATAGATGGCCACACAAGCAATGCCCTCGCCGGGGCTGGAGCCGGCGACCAGGCTGAAAGCCCACGCGATCGGGCTACCGGGCGCGACGATGCAGGCCGTGGCGACGATCGCGCCGGCGATCGCAGCCCTGTTCTTCACCATGTACGTGGTCTCGCTGACCGGTGTGACGGCACCGTTGGCCTACGTGTTGGGCGTCTGCATCGTGCTGATGCTCGGGAGCACGCTCGTGCAGCTCTCCAAGCACATGAGCTCGGCCGGTGGCTATTACACCTTCGTCAGCCGGGCGCTCACGCCGCGGGTCGGCTTCATGACCGCCTGGATGTACGTGTTCTACAACCCGGTCATCGCCGGCCCGATCTACGCCTATTTCGGGTTCCTGCTCCAGCAGCAGCTGAAGTCCCACTACGGGATCAACGCCACGTACCTGTGGTGGCTCACCTTGATAGTGGGAGCGCCGTTCGTGGCCTTCTTCGCCTGGCGCGGCCTGGCCCTTTCGGTCAAGGTGCTCGTCGGACTCGGCCTCACCGAGATGGCGATCGTATTCTCCCTGGCCATGTCCGGGTTCATCAGCCCGGGACCCGGTGGTTTCAACTTCTCGAGCTGGGTTCCCTCCCACAGCTTGTCGGCCGAGGGCTTCGCTCTCGCCGTCGTCTTCTCCCTGCAGGCCCTCACCGGATGGGAGGCGGCGGCTCCGCTCGCGGAAGAGACCTCGAACCCGAGGCGCAACGTCCCGCGGGCGACGATGATCTCGATCATCGGCCTCGGGATCTTCCTTGTCCTCATGTACTGGGGCCAGATCATCGGATGGGGCACGAACATCCTCACCGGCAGCAGCTCCGGCGCCCTCGTCAACGCCCCTGCGCTTGCCCGGGCTCATCATCGCAGAGAGGGTCTGGGGAGGCGGCTGGGTCTTCGTGCTGGCCGCCATGTTCAGCTCCACCCTGGCCGTGTGCCAGGCCTGCAACAACGTGTCGACCCGTATCTGGTTCAAGATGGGCGAGACCGGCACATTGCCGTCGTGGTTCGGCAAGTGTGACCCAGAGCACAAGACCCCGACGAATGCCATCATCGCCAACCTGATCCTCTCCCTTGCGGTCGGCCTCGGCGTCGGCTTCGGCTTCCAGGCCGACCGGTCGTACTTCTTGTCCAACGGCCTTGTGCTCATGTTGGCCGTGACGTACATCTACATCTCCGCCAACATCGCTGTCTTCTTCTACTACCTGAAGCAGCGGCGCCAGGACTTCAACCTGGTGCTGCACTTCATCCTGCCCCTGGTCTCCTCGGTGCTCTCATCTACGTCACCGTGAAGTCGTTCCAGCCCTATCCGGCGTTCCCGTACAACTTGGCGCCGAGGATCGACGGGATATGGTTCGTCATCGGAGCCGGCATCCTTCTGTACCTCTGGGCCACCAAGAAGGATCAGTGGATCGAGAAGCTCGGCGCGGCTTCCGTCGAGGCGGACAACCTCCCCGCTGCCATCGAGGACGCGCACTTCGGGGCGTGACTCACTCCTGAAGCCTTGACAGCGCCACCGTCAAGGCTGAGTCAATAGGAAGTCGTCGTGCCCTCGGGTTGCTCGGGCAGCCCGGGGGCACGAACGCGTGAAGGGTCGGATACGGACGGGGCTGGAGCGGGCGCGCGAAGACGCCCTCGCGGCAGATGTCGAGGGGTCGAGCTGCGGCGCTTCCAGCCGGCAACTGCTACTTCGGGCGCTTCTTCCCGCCCTTCGCCGCCTTCTCGATCAGCGCGTCCGAGCCCGGGAAGAAGAGCCCCTCGTGCCCGTCTTCGGCCCAACGGACCTGGTAGGGCGGTCCTCCGTCCGCGCCGAGCACCTTCAGCACCTCGGCGTTGCGGTCCGGCTGGGAAACAGTGTGACCTCGCACCAGCAGGTGATCTCCGGGCTTCACGTCCATCGTGGGTACCTCCTCGATCGGTGATCCCACCGTTCACGGTCCCACTCGGGCGGCCCCCGGTGCAAGGCGAGACCGATGCAGGCGTCCGGTCCCGTAGTCGCCGTAGCATGACCGAGTGCCCGACGCCGGCCCGTTCCTCGCGACCCCGGAGGATCTGAGGCGTCACGGTTACCGGGCGATCGACTGGGTGGCCGACTACCTGACCAACCTGGAGAGCTATCCCGTGGCCGCAAGGACGGCTCCCGGTGAGGTCGCGGCGATGCTGCCGAGCTCGGCACCCGAGCAGCCGGAGGACTTCGAGGCGGTCCTCGCCGACCTCGACCGGATCGTCGTGCCGGGGACGATGCACTGGCAGGCGCCCGGTTTCTTCGGGTTCTTCCCCGCAAACGCCTCGCCCCCGGCGATCCTGGGCGAGCTCGTGGCGGCCGGTCTCGGCGTGAACGGGATGCTGTGGGCTACGAGCCCTGCCTGCACCGAGATAGAGACGGTCATGCTGGACTGGCTGGTCGAGCTCCTCGGCCTGCCCGACCGGTTCTGTTCGAGCGGGCCCGGCGGCGGCGTGATCCAGGACAGCGCCTCGTCGGCGACCCTGTGCGCGCTGCTCGCGGCACGTGAGCGCGCGGTCAAGACAGGCGTACCGCTGAGTGGGCTTTGCGTTTACGCCTCGGCCGAGGCCCACTCCTCGGTGAGAAAGGGCGCCCGCGTCGCCGGCTTCGATCCGAGCCACATCCGTCTTATCGGAGTCGACGACGACTTCAGGATGGACGTCGGCCGCCCTTGGCGCCGCGATGCGGGATGACCGGGCGGCAGGGCTCGTGCCCTGCTGCGTCGTGGCCACGGCCGGGACGACCTCCTCGATGGCCTTCGACCCGATCCCGGCCATCGGCGAGCTGTGTCGGGCCGAGAGGACATGGCTGCACGTCGACGCCGCCATGGCCGGCTCGGCGGCGATCTGCCCCGAGCTGCGCGCCCAGCACGAGGGGCTCGATCTCGCGGACAGTTACGCCTTCAACCCGCACAAGTGGCTGCTGACCAACTTCGACTGCGACTGCTTTTACGTCGCAGACCGGGCGAGCCTGACCGGTGCCCTGTCGATCACCCCGGAGTACCTCCGCAACGGGGCGAGCGAGTCCGGGTTCGTCATCGACTACCGGGACTGGCAGGTGCCTCTCGGCCGGCGCTTCAGGGCTCTCAAGCTCTGGTTCGTACTTCGTTCCTACGGCGCCGAAGGTCTGCGGCGACACGTGCGTGAGCATGTGCGGCTGGCGCAACGGTTCGCGGGACTCGTGGCCGCGGACGAGCGTTTCGAGCTGTGCTCCCCACCGACGTTGAACCTGACCTGCTTTCGCCACGTGGGCGGAGACGAGGTCTCAGAGCGGCTCTTGGGGGCGCTCAATGCCACGGGAAAGGTCTTCTTGAGCCACACGAGGCTCCACGATCGCTACACGATCCGCTGCTGCGTCGGCGGCACCTGGACCGAGGAGCGCCACGTCGAGATGCTCTGGCAGCTCATCGACGAGCTCGCGCCGGCCCCCTGAGGTCGGCCAGATAGGCGTCGGCGACCGCTTCTTCGATCCAGCGCGGCACCGGGACGACCACGTCGGCGGTGCTGAGCTTGCCGAGGGCGATGGCTTCGAGGCATCGTGCCTGCAGGGCGAAGCCGAGGTCCATCGACTCGATCGAATTCCCGAGTGGCCGGGGCCCGTTCAGGTTGACCATGTAGCCACCCGCGAGGATGTGGACCTTGCGGCCGTCCTCCAGCAGCAAGGTCTCGATACCTTCCCCGGAGCCGTGGATGTCCTGCACGCTCGGGTGCGCCGAGATCCCCGCGACGGCGATCTCGGCGGGGAAGTGACCGGCGTTGGCGAGGATCACCCCGTCGCGAAGCAGCCCGAGGTCGGCTGCCGTGACGACGTCGCGAGCCCCGGTGACGGTGATCACGACGTCCGCTTGCCCCAGCGCCTCGGCGCGATCGGGAGCCGCGAACCCGTCGAGGTGGGCTTCGAGGCGCCGCACAGGATCGGTCTCGACGACGCAGACGCTCGCGAAGGCGTTCTTGAAGTTGACGGCGACTCCCTTACCGCAAGCGCCGTAGCCGAAGACGGCGACGCGCCGGCCGTTGGTCATCTTGTTGGTGATGCGCAGGAACGACTCGAGCACGCTCTGGCCGACGGCGTGGTAGTTCTCGGCGAACTGCTTGATCGAGCTGTCGTTGATCACGAGCAGGGGAAGGCCGATCTGCGCCCGAAGCGGAGCGAGCCGCATGCGTCCCGACGTCGTCTCCTCGGTGCCGCCGAGGAGGTTGTCATGAGGGGCCTCGAGGTAGCGGACGAAAAGGTCGCCCCCGTTGTCCAAGATCAGGTCCGGGTCGCAGGAGAGCACCTCGCGCAGGTGGGAGTCGTGCTCGGCCTCGTCGGTCGTAGGCCCGCCGACCACCTGGACGCCGCTCGCGCGCAGGTGGGCCACGGCCTCGGGCTGCGTGCTGGCGAGGTTGCCCGTCGAGACCACGTCGGCCCCGCCGCGCCGCAGTGTCAAGAGCAGGGCGACGGTCTTGGGCTCGAGATGGATGCCCGTGCCGATGCGCAACGCTGCGAAAGGCCGGCTCGAGTCGAACTCTTTGCCGATGGCGGCGAGAAGGCGGCAATTCTCGATGACCCACTCGATCCGTGAACCACCCACAGCTTCCTCCTATCCGGTGGCGGGCAGAGGCTCAGGTCCCTCAGGTGACCGACTCTGTCTCGTTTCTGGCCGCGACGTGACAGGCGGCGAGGTGCCCGGGCCTGAGCTCAGTCAGCTCAGGCCGGACGGTGCGGCACAGGTCAACGGCGAGCGGGCAACGGGGACGGTAAGGACAGCCCTCGATCGCGACCGGGGCACCCGGGGCCGGGACGGCCTCGCCCGCCAGCCGCACGCGGCGCTCGGCTTCCCGGGCCGGGTCCGGGACGGGGACGGCTTCGGCAAGTGCACGGGTGTAGGGATGCAGGGCCGCTCCGAGGACCTCGCCGTAAGGTCCGGACTCGACGACGTGGCCCAGGTACATCACGTCGATCACGTCCGCCAGATGGCGGACCGTCGCCAGGTCGTGGCTGATGAAGACATAGGAGAGGGAGAGCTCGTCCTGCAACCGCACGAGGAGGTTGATCACCTCTGCCCGCACCGAGACGTCGAGGGCCGAAGTGGGCTCGTCGAGCACGAGCGCCTTCGGTTGCACCGCGAGCGCCCGGGCGATGGCCACCCGCTGGGCCTGTCCGCCGGAAAGCTCGTGGGGATAGCAGCGCGCGAAGCGGCGCCCCAGGGCCACCATGGCGAGCAGGTCGGCGATGCGGGACTCGCGTTGGGCGCCTCGGGCGGCGAGTCCGTGCACTGCCAGCACCTCGCCGATGGCCGTGTCCACCGTCAAGCGGGGATCGAGCGACGAGTAGGGGTCCTGGAAGACGAGTTGGATGCTGCGGGCGAGCTCGCGATGTCGGCTCGGCACGATCGCCTCTGCCGAACAATTCGATGGTCCCGCTCGTCGGCCGTTCCAGCCCGACGAGGAGGCGGGCGAGCGTCGACTTGCCGCACCCGCTCTCGCCGACGATACCGAGCGTCCTGCCCGACTCGAGCTCGACCGAGACGCCTTGCAGCGCCCGCACCGGGGGACCGTGGCGCGCCGGGTAGACCTTGACGAGGTCGGTGGTCCGCAGCGCTAGGACCACGTGCCCGGCTCCCTCCAGCAAGCCGCGAAGCTGCCGTGCCCGCGGTCGAGGAGCGGGGGCTCCTCCTCGGCGCAGCGCTCGAAGGCGTAGGGGCAGCGCGCCCGGAACGGGCAGCCGGCCTGCAGCATCGTCGGGTCCGGCGGGGATCCGCCGATCTGGGTGAGCCGTGCGCGGTGCTCGACCTCCGGCCCCGGCAGCGAGCCGAGGAGCGCCCGCGAGTATGGATGCGTCGGGCGGTCGAACAGTTGCACGGTCGGTGCGCTCTCCACGACGCGTCCCGCGTACATGACGCAGACCCGGTCGACGAGGCGGGCGATGACGCCGAGATCATGTGACACCCACACGACCGCCATCGCGGTCCGCGCCTGGAGCGAGTCGACGAGGTCGAGGATCTGCTGCTGGATCGTGACGTCGAGAGCGGTCGTCGGCTCGTCGGCCACGAGCAGACGCGGGGAGGTGGAGATGGCCATGGCGATCATCACCCGCTGGACCATGCCCCCCGACAGCTCGTGGGGGAAGGCGGCCGCGACGCGCTCGGGGTCGACGAAGCCGACTTGTCCGAGCACCTCCCGGGTGCGCTCGTGGGCCGCCGCCTTGCCGGCGCCGTGGGCCCGGAGGGTCTCGACGAGCTGTGTGCGTACTCGCAAAAGCGGGTTCAAAGAGGTCATCGGGTCCTGGTAGACCATGGCAACCCCACCCCCGCGGACGGACTGCATGCCTCTCTCGTCGAGGTCGGTGATGTTCCGGTCCTCGAAGAAGATCTCGCCGCCGAGCACCTCGAGAGGTCGCGGCAGGAGCCGGAGCATCGACAGCATCGTGAGCGTCTTGCCCGACCCGCTCTCGCCGACGACCCCCACCTTCTCGCCCGGGAGGACGTCGAGGTTCACACCGCGCACGATCTCGCGGACCTCGCGCCGGTGACGGGAGCCGACGCGCACGTCGCGCAGCGAGAGCACCGGCTGCTGAGCAGCTGTGGTCGCGGTGACGGTCGCGGTCGCGGTCATTCAAGCCTTGTCCCCGAACGAGCCGGCCGTCCGCTACGACGAGACGGGTCGGCGCCTCTGCTGCGAGCACAGGGTGGAGGGGCCGTTCACCAGGCGTGATCGAACCCAGGATGCTTGCGTGCCGCGCGCCGGTGCACGAGGGGACAGAAGCTCGGATACCGGAACTGGTCAGGTAGCCGATGAGGGCGAAAGCCAGGGCCTCCTTGGCCGCCTCGGGAACTCCGAACTCCGCCAGTGGGCGGAACAAGACCCCTGGCAGGCGTGCCTGCAGGCCGGCCATGAGCACAGGGTTGCGGGTGCCACCGCCGGCCGGGACCACCTCGGTGACGCCGAAGTCCTCGAGCGCCCTCGCCACTGTCTCGACAGTGAGGGCGCCAAGTGTCGCCACGAGGTCGTCCGGGTCGATCTCTCTGCCGACCGAGCTCTCTGGCACCGAGCCCTCTGGCACCGAGCCCTCTGGCACCGAGGGCCACGAGGAGGTAGTCGAGATTGAAGAGCTCCTTGCCGGTCGACTTCGGCACCGGCAGGGCGTAATAGGGCTCCTCGAGAAGCGCCGCGAGGAGGACGTCGTCGACGCGGCCACGCGCGCGCACGGCGTCCGCTCTCGTCGAAGCGCTCCTTGCCCCCGCTCGCCCAGGTGACGGACGCGTCCATCAAGGCGTTGGCCGGCCCGATGTCGAAGGCGACCGGCTCGCGTCCCTCGGCGAGCACGGTGACGTTCGAGATGCCCCCGAGGTTCAGCGCCCCTCGGACGGTTCCCGGCGGCGGCGCGAGCAGGAGGACGTCGATCACGCTCGCCAGCGGGGCGCCGTGTCCACCGGCAGCGATGTCCCTGCTGCGCACGTCGCTCACGACGGTCGCTCCCGTGCGCTCGGCGATCCAGGCGGGCTGGCCGAGCTGGAGCGTGCCGAGAGCCCGGTCGCCCGACACCCAGTGGAAGACCGTCTGGCCGTGGGAGCACACCACCTCCACCGGCTCTCCGCCCACCTCCGCCGCGAGCTCGTGAGCCACCTCGGCGAAGAACTGGCCGATGGCGACATCCAGCTCGCAGACCTCTCCGATCGTCGTTGGGGCGGGTGGGAGTATCCCGGCGATCCTCTCTCGCAGGTCGTCGCGAGTAGGGGACGGAGCGATGGGCGACGAGGTCGCAGCCGAGCACGTCACCGCTCGGCACGAAGTCGGCCAGCACCGCCTCGACGGCGTCGAAGGACGTCCCTGAGATCATCCCGATCACGCGCACGGCTGCCTCCTCATCGTTTCCTCGTCCGGGGGTCGATGGCGTCGCGAAGCCCGTCGCCGAGCAGGTTGAACCCGATCACGGCGACGATGATGGCTATCGACGGGAAGGCCAGTGTCCACCAGGCGAGCTGCGCCAGGCTGCCCGACTGGGAGACCATCTCCCCCAGGGACGCGGTCGGGGGCGGGGGACCGAGACCGAGAAAGCTGAGGCTCGCGTCCGCGAGGATCGACCAGGCGAGGGCGAGGCTGACCTGCACGGCGAGGATGCCGGACACGTTGGGCAGGATGTGCCGGAAGAGCAGCCTCGGGCGGGAGAAGCCGAGCACCCGGCCCGCGAGCACGTATCCGGACTCGCGAAGGGTGAGCACCGGACCCCGGACGACGCGGACGAAGATGGGGATGTAGCCGACCCCGATCGCGATTGCGCTGTTGCGCCAGCCGGCACCGAGGGCGGCGACGACGATGAGGGCGAGCAGGATCGCCGGGATGGCGAAGAGCATGTCGGTCGTGCGCATGATCACCGCCGACGTCCACTTGCCCAGGAAGCCGGCGATGACCCCTGCGATCGAGCCGATCCCGGCCGCGATGAGAACCGATACGGCGGCGATCTCGAGCGACACTCCGAGGCCGGCGAACACGAGGGAGAAGATGTCCCGTCCGAACTGGTCCGTCCCGAAGGGATGGCCCCAGGAAGGTGCCTGGAGGAGCGCGGAGGCGTTCTGGAACTGGGGGTCGTAAGGGGTGCCGCCGAGCGCGGCCGAGATCGCCCCGGCCACGACGATGCCGACGAGCACAAGACCGATACGGCCGTTCTTGCTGCGCCAGAAGGCCCGGAGGAGGCCTTGGCGGGCGGTGAGCGGCGCCGCGTCGAGGTCACCGCGGGCCTCCGCGGGCGCCGACCCGACACCGATGGCGCTCATCGGGCGGCCCGGATCCTCGGGTCGATGACGGCGTAGAGCACGTCCACGAGCATGTTCACGACCACGAACCCGGCGGCGAAGATGAGCGCGACGCTTTGCACGACGGGGTAGTCGCGGCCGGTGATCGCCGTCACCAGCATCCGGCCGAGGCCCGGCAGCACGAAGACCTGCTCGATGATCACCGTCCCGCCGAGGAGGTACCCGAGCTGGATGCCGGACATGGTGAGAACGGGGATGAAGGCGTTCAAGAAGATGTGCTTCCACGTCACCGAGCGACGCGGCAAGCCCTTGCCCCGAGCTGTGCGCACGTAGTTCTGCCCGCTCACCTCCAGCACCGAGGCACGGGTCGTGCGCATGATCGCCGCACCGATGCCGAGGCTCAAGGTGAAGGCGGGGAAGATGATCTGCTGGAAGTTGAGCCACGGGTCGCCCGCCAGGGAGGCGAAGGGCTCCGAGGACGGGAAGTACTGGAAGAGCGCGGCGAGCGCCGTCACGAGGCCGGTGCCGATGATGAAGCTCGGGACACCGAGGCCGATCACCGCCACGGTCTGACCGGAGATGTCGACGGCTCTTCCGGGTCGGCGGGCACCGAAGACCCCGAACACGACGCCGATGATGAGCCCGAGCACCATCGCGACGATGGCGAGCTCGAAGGTGACGGGCAGGGCGGATCCGACGAGAGACGCGACCGAGGTGCGCGAGGTGAGGGAGACGCCGAGGTTGCCGGTCACTATCGCGTGCAGCCAGGAGAGGTACTGCTGAACGACCGGCTCGCCGATGCCGTAGTAGTGGTTCAGGGCGACGATCTGCGCATGGCTGAGCAGGCCGGCACTTACCCCGAGCGAGCTCGTGAGGGCGTTGCCGGGCAGGAGTCGCAGGACGACGAAGATGATGACCGACACGCCGAACAAGGTGAGGAGCATCGTCCCGAGACGACGTCCCACCTGGAGCAGGAGGCTCCCTCGACGACGGTCGGGAACGCGACGGCCCGCCGGTGCGGTCGCACCGGCGGGCTCGTCGTCAGTCAGAACTGCTGAGCTCAGGAAACGCTCGTCGATGCCAAAGTGTGCAGGGAGTCGGACAACGAGGGCAAGAGCGTGAAGCCGCTCACGTGCCTGCCGACGACTCCGTAGTCGAAGCTGGTGAAGAGCCACACCCAGACGGCGTTCGACGTGAGGTTCGCCGAGAGCGCGCTGTAGTACTTCTGACGCAGCACGGGCGAAGAGGCCTCGTCACCGTTGACGAGCAGGGTCTGGAGCGACTTCGAGCTGTAGCCGGCGGGAACCCCGAGGTTGGCGCCGGGACCGAAGTAGCGGCCGTACATCGTGTAGGGGTCGGGGTCGGCGCCGTTCCAGGCGAATGCGGCCTGGAAGGTGCCCTTCAGCCAGTCCTGGATGTAGGTGTCGCCGGCCAGGTTCGAGATGTGCATCGTGATCCCGGCCTGGGCGAGCTCCGATGCGGCAGCGGTCGCCTGGGCGGCGCTCGTCGGGTCGAGGTCGGTCGAGGTGATGGCGGTGAAGCTGAAGCCGCTCGGGTCGCCCGCCGCGGCCAGGTAGCTCTTGGCCTTGGAGACGCTAGTGGTCGGGCAGATGGCCGAGATCGGCTTGGAAGCGAACGGTCCGACCGGAAGCGGTCCGACGACCTGGCCCTGTCCGAAGACGGAGTCGGCGACGATCTGGTTCCGGTTGATGGCGCACTCGAGCGCCCGGCGGTTGTTGACGTTCGCGAGAGGCCCGGTCTTGTCCTGCAGCATGAGCGCCCGGTAGGAGAGGTCGAGGACCTTCTCCACGGTGAAGCTGGTCAAGGTCTTGGCGATCTCGGGGTTGGTGATGAGGCCGACCTGAACCGTGTTTGCCTGGATGGCGGCTGCGATGGACTGCTCGGTGGGGATGGCTTCGATCCTCACCGACGAGAGCTTCACCTTTCCGCCCCAGTAGTTCGGGTTCGCCTGCAGGACGAGGTTGTTGTTCGGGCTCCAGCTCGAGAACATGAACGGGCCGGTGCCGTCCGGCTTGGTGGCGACCGTCTTCGCCTGGATGGCCTTCGTCGACAGCATCGAGAGGTTCACCGAGGTGAGGCCCGAGAGGATCGAGGCATCCGGCCGGCTTAGGAGCAGCTCGACCGCGTTGGGACCCTTCGGGACGATGGACTTGACCGAGGCGAGGTAAGAGGCCGAGGCGTCACCGGTCTTCGGGGCCAGCACCCGGTCCAGCGACGCGACCACGTCGGCCGAGTTGAAGTAGGAGCCGTCGTCGAACTTCACGCCCTTTCGGAGCTGGAAGGTGATGGCGCGGTTGCCGTCGCTGAACGCCCAGCTCGTGGCCAGGTCGGGCAGGAACTGCTGACTGGCGCTGTAGCGGACGAGCTGGTCGTACACGAGCCCGAGCGCCTGGAAGTCGACGAAGTTCGTGACGATGTCAGGGTCGAGCTTCTGCACGCCCGAAGTGCTGGCGACGACGAATGTGCTCGACGAAGCCGCATGACCGGCCGCTGCGCGTGGCGCGGCACCCACTGATGTTCCAACGGCGGCTATCAGACCTACGCTCGCCGCAAGCGCGACTCCTAAGCGGAGCAAGCTTCTGTGACCCACGGTCCCACCTCCAAATCGTTAGTGGGGCGAAAATAGCACGTTGCGGTTAGGTTAAGTAGTCGTGCGCACAACCTTTGACGCCGAGAAAGCTGAGCGTGACGAACGCAAAAGCGCCGCCTGAGGCTCTCCAGGTCAGTTTGCGAGTCGGCCGGCCGGAAGATGCCGCGCGCCTCGCGACGGTCTTCGTGGCAGCGTGGCGGTCGGCCTATCCCGGGGTCGTCGCCGACGAGATCCTCGGTGGCCTTGACGAGCAACAGACGGCCACCTGGCTTCGGACCCTGCTCTCCTCGAGCGGATCGACCACCCTCGTGGCCGAGTCGGACGACGGCGAGGTACTCGGGTTCTCGCGCTATGGCGAGGACCCCGACAACCCCGGGCTCAGGTCACATCTTCTCCCTCTACGTAGCACCGTCGGTCTCGAGACGCGGCCTCGGGCGCCGGCTGTTGGCCCACGCGCTCGACGACCTCGGGCGCAGCCAGCCCGGCTCGGTCACCTTGTGGGTGTTCGAGGAGAACGTGGCCGCACGCCGGCTTCTACTCCGCCTTCGGTTTCCTGCCGGACGGAGCACGGCGCACAGAGCCCGAGTACGGCGCCGAGGAGATAAGGCTCCGCCGAGCCTCCGGGGCCACCTTGTGACAAAGGCCGCCTCAGCCGGAGCCCGTGCACGTGATCGCAGGCGGCACGCCCGACGGCCTCCCGACCCTCGAGCGCACGCTCGCGGAGCTTGTCACCAGGTCCTTTCCTTCGGGGTTCTCCCTGGCCGTGGTCGACGCCGGGGGCACGCTCGTGTCGGCCTACGGAGGCGAGGCGTGCCGGATCGGGACGGCACGTCCGATCACGACCCGCACCTCTTACGATCTCGCCTCGCTCACCAAGGTCGTCTGCAGCGTGACTCTGGCGCTCGTGTACGCAGGCCGCGGCATGCTCACGCTCGACGATCCGGTCGTGGACTGGCTCCCCGGCTTCTCTCGTTCCGACACGACGCTGCTCCACCTGCTCACCCACACCTCCGGGCTCGTCGCGCACCGCCCCTTCTTCGAGCGACTGCGCGGCCGGGCCGCCATCGTGGAGGCCGTCTTCGAGGAGGCGGCAGGTTCGGCGCCGACCGGAGAGGTCCTCTACTCGGACCTCAACTTCATGCTCCTCGGCTGGGTGCTCGAGGCCTGCGGGGGTGCCGGTCTCGGGGAGCTCTTCGCGACGGAGGTGGCCTTGCCGCTCGGAATGAACCGGACCGGGTTCCTGCCTGCTCAGGGCGAGGAGACGGCGGCGACGGAGCTCGACGGCGATCAGCGCCTCGTTCCCGGACTCGTCTGGGGAGAGGTGCACGACGGCAACGCCTACGCCCTCGGCGGGGTGGCGGGTCATGCCGGACTCTTCGCTCCTGTGGCCGATCTCGCCGTTTTCGTTCAGACATCTGCTCGCTCCCGACGGCCGTGTGCTGGACCGGCAGGCGCTGCAGGCGATGTCGGCGCGGCCGGGCCGGCCGCAGCCCGGACGTTCGCGGCCTCGGGTGGCGTCTCGATCCCGAGGACTGGGGCGACTGGCCGGACGACACCTTGTGGCACACGGGCTTCACCGGAACATCGCTGTTGTTCTCGCAGTCCCGTGGTCTCGGCGTCATCCTCCTCACGAACGCGATCCATCCGCACCGGCGCCTCGAGGACCAGACAGCCGTGCGAGCGACTGTGCACCGAGCCGTGAGCGAGGCTTTCCGATGAGCCCGGCCGGCGGGCCCACGGACCTGGGCGCGCTCGACACCGAGGCGGTCCGCCCCGAGCTGGCCGACCTCGACGTCCTCGACGTGCCCGACCTGGTCGCCCTCATGACCGCCGAGTCGACCCGGGCGACCGATGCCGTCGTGGCGGCCACCGAGCAGATCGCGGCGGTGGTCGCCGGCGTCGCAGGCCGGCTCGCCGCAGGTGGGCGGCTGATTTACGTCGGAGCAGGGACGGCCGGTCGGCTCGGCGTGCTGGACGCGGCGGAGGCAGGACCGACGTTCGACGTCGAGCCCGGCCTGGTTCTCGCCGTGCTCGCGGGAGGAAGCGACGCGTTCGTCAGGCCGAAGGAGGGAGCCGAGGACGACGCTCCAGCCGGAGCCGCCGCGCTCGGGGAGCTGGCCTGCTCCGCGAAAGACGCCGTCGTCGGGATCTCGGCCAGCGGGCGCACGCCCTTTGTGATCGGGGCGCTCGGCCACGCACGATCTGCCGGAGCACTGACGGTCGGGATCGTCAGCAGCCGGGACAGCGCGGCCGCCGCCGTCGCCGAGCTTGCCATCGAGCTGTTGGTCGGAGGTGAGGTGATCGCGGGCTCGACGCGGATGAACGCCGCAACTGCCCAGAAGATCACCCTCAACGTCATCTCGACCGCGGTCATGGTCCAGCTCGGCAAGACCTACGGGAACCTCATGGTCGACGTCCGGCCGACGAACGAGAAGCTGCGGGACCGTGCCGTGCGGATCGTCGTCGCCGTTGCCCGGACGTCGCCCGGACAGGCAAGAGAGGCGCTCGAGGCCTGCGGGTGGCGTACCAAGGTCGCCTGTGTCGCCGCCGCCTCGAGACTCGGCGCCGAAGAGGCGGCCGAGCTTCTCGCCGCGGCCGGCGGCAGGTTGCGGACGGCGCTCGAGGCGGCGGGCGCCCCGCCCGGCCGCACCGCCGACCGGCCCGCCACCGCCTACCGGCCTGCAACCGCCAACCGGCCCGCCACCCGCTCGGGCAGGCAACGCCGGTTGGGTGCCGCCGCCTTCTTGCAGAACGGCCGGCTCGTGCCCGGCGACGTCGCCGTCGCCGACGGAGAGGTGGTGGCAGTCGGCCTGCCGCCCGGGCGCCGCGGCATCGCCGTACCCGGGCTGGTGGACCTGCAGGTGAACGGCTATGCCGGCGTCGACGTCCTCGCCGCCCCGGTCGAGGGGCTGGCCGGACTCGGCAGGGCCCTCGCCCGCGACGGGGTTCTGTCCTTCCAGCCGACCCTCATAAGCAGTGAGCCCGCCGCCACCCGACGGGCCGCGGGAAGATCGCCGAGCCGGCGAGCCGGCACCCGGACGGCGCCCGCCTGCTGGGAATCCACCTCGAGGGGCCTTTCATCTCGCCTTCGCGGGCCGGGGCCCATCCGCTCGAGCGCCTTGTCGCGCCGGATCTCGAGCTGCTCGGATACCTGCTCGACGCCGGTCCGGTCACCATGGTGACGATCGCTCCCGAGCTCGCCGGCGCAGGCGAGTTGATAGCCGAGTGCCGGCGGCGGGGGGTCGTCGTCTCCCTGGGCCACAGCGACGCGGACGCACAACAGGCGAGCAGGGGTTTCGACGAAGGGGCAAGGGCCGTCACCCATGTCTTCAACGCCATGGCCCCCCTCACCGCCCGCGCGTCCGGTCTGGCAGGCGCCGCGCTGGCTGATCCCCGCGTGACGGTGCAGGTCGTCGCCGACGGGGTCCATCTCGCTGACGACACGCTCCAGCTCGTGGTCTCGGCCGCCCGCGGCCGCTGGAGCATCGTGAGCGACGCCACGGCGGCCTCGGGCCGAGGAGACGGCGAGGTCGTTCTCGGAGAGGTGCCCGTCGTGGCGGCCGGAGGCGCTGTGAGACGCACCGACGGGACCATCGCCGGCTCTGCGGCCAAGCTCGTGGACGGGGTTCGCCATCTTGCCGGCCTCGGTGTGCCGCTCGGCGAGATCCTCACGGCGGCGACAGCGCGACCGGCCGCCTTGCTCGGGCGGGAGGAGATCGGGCGGATCCGCCTCGGCGATCCCGCTTACCTCGTCCTGCTCGCAGACGAGCTCGAGGTCGACACCGTCATCGTCGAAGGCCGGCCGATTTGACCCTTCCCACCAGCACGATCTGGGCCCGACTGTGCCAGGTGGTGCCAGAGGGCCGCATCGACACCAGCTCGATCTCTCTCACGGTCCACGCCCGCGACGCAGGCTTCTACGAGTACCGGCCGAGGGCCGTGGTACGTGTGACGGACGAGGAGGAGGTGCGCGCGCTGTTCGCGCGCGGCTCGCGAGCTGCACCTCCCGGTCACCTTCCGGGCCGGCGGCACGAGCCTCTCGGGCCAGACCGTGGGAGAGGGGATCATCGCCGACATGAGCACCGCCTTTTACGGCATCGAGGTGCTGGACGCCGGCGAGCGGGTGAGGGCCGAGCCAGGACCGACCGCCGAGATGGTCAACCGCGTCCTCAGCCGTCACGGGCGCAAGATCGGGCCCGATCCGGCCTCGATCCGGGCGGCCCGCATCGGCGGCATCGTCGCCAACAACTCGAGCGGCATCACCACAGGAGTCGATCAGAACGCCTACAACACGATGGCCTCGGTGCGGTTCGTCCTCGCCGACGGATCGGCCTGGGACACAGCGGCGCAGGGCGAGCACGAGCGGTTCGCCCGCGAGCGGCCCGACCTCGCCCTCGGCCTCGCGGCACTCCGCGACGAGGCGCGGGCGGACACGGACCTGGCTGCGTTGATCAGGAGGAAGTTCTCGATCAAGTGCGTGACGGGCTACGCGATCAACGCCCTCATCGACTTCGACGATCCGCTGGACATCCTCGCCCATCTGCTCGTCGGCTCCGAAGGGACGCTCGGCTTCATCTCCCATGTCGTGCTGAACACCGTTGCGCTCGACCCCGAGAGGTCGAGCGCGCTCCTGCTCTTCGAGAGCCTCGAGACCATGGCAAGTGCGGTCACCGCGATAGAGGTCACCGACCCGAATGCCGTCGAATTCCTCGACGACGCCTCCATGGCTGCCATGGTCGGCCTCGACGGGCTGCCCGAGCTGATCTACCGCCACACCGCCGGCTCTGCAGCCCTGCTCGTCGACTACCGACGCCCGACGCCCGAGGCCCTGCAAGCTGCCGTCACCGCCGCCCTTCCGGTGCTGCGGGCGCGACCGGGCCTGGTCGAAATGAGCGACTTCAGCACGACGCCGGAGGAGTACGAACGTGCACTGGCGCGTCCGCGAGGGGCTCTTCGCCATCATCGGAGGAGCCCGCGTGCCGGGCACGACGATCGTGCTCGAGGACATGGCCGTGCCCCTCGACGAGTTCGCGAGCATGCTCACCGGTCTCAAGCTGCTCTTCGCCAAGCACGGCTACACCGGCCCGGGACAGGGCGTCCAGTACGGGCACGCCCACGCCGGCAACGTGCATTTCATGCTCACCGCTGACTTCACCCGCCAACGCGAGATCGACCGCTACGCCGCGTTGATGGAGGACGCCGTCGCCTTGGTCGCTGACGGCCTGCACGGCTCGCTCAAGGCCGAGCACGGCACGGGTCGGGCGATCGCCCCCTTCGTCGAGCGGGAGTGGGGCGCCAGGGCCTACTCGTTGATGAAGCGGATCAAAGAGCTCGTGGACCCTGATCGTCTGCTGAACCCCGGCGTCGTCATAAACGACGATCCAGGCGTCTTCACCGCCAACATCAAGCTCACCCCGCCGGTGTCGTCCTCGATCGACACGTGCACCGAGTGCGGATTCTGCGAGCACGTCTGCCCGAGCCGCCTCGCCACGATGACCCCGAGAGGGCGGATCCAGGCCTCGCGGAAGCACGTCGAGCTGCTCGCCGCGGGGGACAAGGCCGCAGCGGGCGCGCTCTGGAACGAGTACCGGTACGAGGGGATCGCCACGTGTGCCGCCGACGGGATGTGCGCGACGCAGTGTCCCGTCGGGATAAACGTCGGCGACTACACGGCCGAGCTGCGCATGGAGCGCGCCGGCAGGCTCGAGACTTCTCTGGCGTCCTTGCTGGCACACCGCTTCGGCGAGGTCGAGAAGGTCGCCCGCGGTGGTCTGTCCATGGGTGCGCTCGCCAATCGGTTGCACACGATGGAGGCGGTCACGAGGGCTGTTCACAGGTTGGTGCCGTTCTCGCCGGTCTGGTCACCGGCGATGGGAGCAAGCCCGACCCCCGTGTTCCGGGCGGAGCTTTCGCCGGAGATCGCCTACTTCCCGGCCTGTGTCTCGCGCATCATGGGGCCGTCGGGTGCCCGCAAGCCCTCAGTGCCCGAGACGGTGCTGACGATCGCGGACCGGGCCGGCATCAAGGTGCGACTCGCTGGTTCGGTGACCGGCGTCTGCTGCGGGCAGATCTGGGAGCACAGGGGATACGCGTCCGGCCAGCGCTACATGGCGAATCGCCTCGTGGAGCGGATGTGGGAGTGGAGCGACGGCGGCCGCGTACCTGTCATGTGCGATGTCACGTCGTGCACCCAGACGATCCTGCGCCATGTCGCCGGCCAGCTGACCGGCGTGAACCTCGAGCGCTACCGCCAGATGACAGTCGTCGACATAGCGCCTTGGCTCGCCGGAGAGGTGCTCGCCAGGCTCGAGGTCACCACCCCGAAGGCCTCCGTCGCGCTGCACCCGACGTGTGCCTGCGTGCAGCTCGGGGTCGACCAGCAGATCCAGGAGATAGGGGACACCTGTGCCCACGAAGCGGTCGTGCCGCGTAACTGGGGCTGCTGCGGCGTGGCCGGCGACCGCGGCTTTGTCCATCCCGAGCTCAGCGACGGCGCCCAGCGGGACGAGCAGGCCGAGCTCGCCGGGCGCAGTTTCGACGGGTACTACTCGGTCGCGGGCACCTGCGAGATCGCCCTCAGCGAGCGTTCCGGACATGACTTCGAGTCGATTGTCTACCTTGTAGAGGAGACGACCCGGCTTGTAAGACGAGGAGACGACCCGGCCAACGGGAAAGGGGGCACCGGATGTCTCGGTCGAGTGATCTCGAGGGGCAGGTTCGCGACTACTGGGACGTGGACGCCGCCACCTACGACCGCTCCGCCGGTCACAACCCCCAGACACGATTGGAGCTGTCCGTGTGGGCCGCCAGCCTGCGCGGGCTCCTGCCGCCTCCGCCCGCGAGGGTGCTCGACGCGGGAGCGGGAACAGGTTTCCTGAGCTTGCTGCTGGCGCGCGAGGGCTATCGGGTGACGGCCCTCGACCTCGCCCCGGGCATGCTGGCCCAGCTGAGGACCAAGGCGGCGAGTCGCGGTCTCGAGATCGAGATCGTCGAGGGCAATGCCGCGGATCCTCCCCGCGGGGGTTTCGACGCCGTCGTGGAGCGCCACGTCGTCTGGACCTTGCCGGAGCCCGAGGCGGCGCTCGAGGCGTGGCGGGAGGCGGCGCCGACCGGGACGCTCCTCCTCGTGGAGAGCATCTGGGGCGCGGGCGCCGGACCCGAGGAGCAGCTGCGCTCCGCCGCTCGCGCCCTTCTCCGGCGCCTGCGCCGGGAGCCATCCGATCACCACAAGGAGTACGACACCGAGCTGAGGGCCGAGCTTCCCTTCGGGAGCGGCGCCAGTCCCGAGATGCTCGTCGGCCTCGTCGAGTCGACCAGCTGGGGCCCCGCCAGGCTGGAACGGCTCCGAGACGTCGACTGGGCCACCCGCGAGGCATTCGCGTCGGTGCTCGACCGGCTCGTCGGAGTGCCGCCTCGCTTCGCCGTCCTCGCCGGATGACGCGGTGCTGGCGCAAGCAGCCACTTAGAGTGATGGAATCAACCGCGCTAAGGTGTCGGACATGACCGCGCCGCGGGATCCTGGCGTCTGTCTTGGTTGCCGCGGTGCTGACGGTGAGCCTTCCCGCGGCCGCGTCGGCAGGGCCGGTGAAAGCTCCCGGACCGGCGAAGTCGACGCCGGCCCGGCCGAAGCCGGAGGGCTCTCGACGCGCGGCGAGGACGAAGACGTCTCCGGTCCCGGCCAAGGCAGAGGCCGTGCTGCGCCGGCTTCTAAAGGCGGCTGCACTCGTCAGCACCGATGACGAGCAGGCGGCGCTGCTCTCCGAGAGGTACGACGTGGAGACCTACGAGCTCGCAAAGGCCCGGCGGAAGGTGTCGGCGCTGGATCGCCAGGTCCGGGTCACCGACGGCCGGCGCTCGTCGGCCGGTGCCCGTCTCCGCGGTGTCGCCGTCGCCGCCTACGTCGCCGGCGAGCTGTCCAGCGTCGACTCGAACGTGCTCGTCGACAGCCCGTCCGAGGGCCAGATGGCGGAGGTCTACTCGGGGGTCGCGCTGGGCAGCTGCGCCGCGCTCGACGCGCTACGAGGTCGCTTCTGACGCCCTTCGCGCCGCCAGGGCGACCGCTCTCGCGAACACGTCCCGCATCGCCACGACCGTGGTCGCGCTCGCCGCCCTCAGATCCCGGGCCAGGTCCCTCATGCGGAAGGCCGCGAGCCGGTACGCCCTCGTCAGCCGCAAGCTGCGGCGCCTGGTCGGCCGGAAGGAATTCGAGAAGCTGCTCCTCTCGCCCTGGCCGGCGGCAAGCCCTTACAAAGGACCCGACCTGGCCGGTACCGATGTCTCCGGGGTGGCGACGGCGTCCCAGGGCTTGCAGGCGGCAGCCGCGTCGCTCAAGTTCGTCGGCGTGCCTTACGTGTTCGGAGGCGCCGGCAGGGCGGGAGTCGACTGCTCCGGTCTGACGATGCTCGCCTGGGCGAAGGCCGGGTACTCGCTCGCCCACTCGGCGACCCTGCAATGGGAGCAGTCCCAGCCGGTCCCCATCGAGGATCTGGAGCCCGGCGACCTGCTCTTCTACCACTTCTCCCACGACGGCCCAGGTGCGATATCCCACGTCGTCATGTACATCGGCTCGGGCCCGTTCGGCGTCGAGACGGTGGTTCAGGCGGCCGAGCCGGGCACGAACGTGGCCGTCGGCAAGCTCATCTTCAGCGGACTGGTCGGCGCCGGCCGCCCCTGAGAGCCAGGCCCTGTGGGCTGCCCGTCGGAGCCCGGCCGGGAGCCGCTCCCTGGGAGCCGGCCTTGAGATCGGCCCCGTTGCCGCAGGCGACTACCAGCGACCCCGGTGCACCACTTCGTCGATCGGGCGCCGAGGCCGACGTGCGGGCGATCCGGTCCGGGTCGCGCTTTCCTGCGGAGCTGCCGGGGCCTCGTACGCCGAGCGCGACTGCGCCGATCACGACCTTGCCCCCGGGCACGCCGAGCGCGTCGAACAGCATCCCGGGATCGGCGTGCAGGCCGAAGAAGAGCGCCCCGAGCCCGTTGGCGGTGGCGGCGAGAAGGAGCAGCATCACGGCGAAGGACGAGTCGACGAGCCAATAAGGGCTGGGCCAGTCCGCGGCGGGAGCACCGGCGAGCCTCGAGCTCGCCTTGTCCTTCTCCGCGTAGCGCGGAGACGTAGGCGTCCGGGTCGCCGAGCGGGACCACGATCACCGGCGCCCCCAACGCACCGGGAACCGCCCCAGGGCGGGCGAGGAACCCGGGGTCGCTCGTCAGCTCGAAGAACTGCCTTGTCTCTGCGGGACCCTCGAGCACGAGGAGGTCGACGCCCTGACTGAAGCCGGCCGACGGTCCCCGCCGGGCCGCGTCGAGGACACTGTCGAGCACATCGGCGTCAACCGGCCTTTCGGAGAAGTGCCGCACCATGCGGCGTCGTCGGATGACCTCGTCGAAGTCCACAGGAATCTCCTATGTCAAGCGGCGGTCGCTACGCAAGTAGCCACCCCGGCGCACGCTCACGGGCCGAGAACCCAGACGCCATGGACCAAGAAACGACGCCCGCAGAACAAACGACGCGCCGCCACGCCCGGCCGCCGCACCCCCTCGTTGGAATGTTGAGCTGACTGGTAGTGTTTCATCTGCCAGGAGCTGTTGAAGGAAGAGGTCGAGAGCCGTGCCGAGCTTCAGGGACATGTTGAGCCAGGTCAAGCAGGAAATCGTCGAGATCGATCCTGCGGCCGCTGCCGTCTCGGACCAGGCACTCTTCCTGGACGTCCGAGAGGCGGACGAGTACGCCCAGGGCGC
The DNA here is from genome assembly GCA_963804265.1 of uncultured Acidimicrobiaceae bacterium. Lineage (GTDB taxonomy): Bacteria > Actinomycetota > Acidimicrobiia > Acidimicrobiales > Bog-793 > Fen-455. The sequence continues at coordinate 106,977 of CAWDPZ010000009.1, read as the reverse complement.
CGTGCCCGGTGCGCTCCACATCCCGAGGGGGATGCTGGAGCTGCAGGTCGAAGGCCGCGTGCCCGACAAGGCCCGCAGGATCATCGTCTACTGCGCCGGTGGCACCCGGTCAGCTTTCGCCGCCCAGGCGCTCGGCCAGCTCGGCTACTCCGAGGTGGCGTCGATGGCCGGCGGCTTCAACAAGTGGAAGGACGAGGGACGCGACTGGGTCGTTCCTCGGCACCCTCGACGCCGACCAGCGCAACCGCTATCAGCGCCACCTGCTCCTGCCCGAGGTCGGGAGAGGCAGGACAGCAGCGGCTCCTCGAGTCCAAGGTCCTCCTCCTCGGCGCCGGTGGCCTCGGTTCCCCTGCCGCCCTCTACCTCGCCGCGGCCGGCGTGGGGACGATCGGCATCGTCGACATGGACGTGGTCGACTCGTCCAATCTGCAGCGCCAGATCCTGCACAATCTCGACCGCATCGGAGAGCGCAAGGTCGACTCGGCGAAGAAGACCATCACCGCCATGAACCCCGACGTCGACGTCGTCACCTACGACGTCCGCCTCGGCGCCGACAACGTGCTCGACATCATCAACTCCTACGACGTGATCGTGGACGGGACGGACAACTTCCCGACCCGCTACCTCGTCAACGACGCCGCCCTCTTGAAGAAGATCCCGGTCGTGCACGGCTCGATCTTCCGCTTCGAAGGCCAGGCGACCGTCTTCTACCCCTACGAGGGCCCCTGCTACCGCTGCCTCGTGCCCGAGCCGCCGCCGGCAGAGCTCGCGCCTTCGTGCGCCGAAGCCGGTGTCCTCGGCGTCCTGCCGGGGATCATCGGCTCGATCCAGGCGGTGGAGACGATCAAGCTCCTGCTCGGCCTGGGAGAGCCCCTTGTCGGCCGGCTCCTTGCCTACGACGCCCTGGAGGAGTCGTTCCGGACGTTCAAGATCCGGAGAGACCCGGAATGCCCTGCCTGCGGTGAGAACGCCGGCGAGATCGTCATCGCTGAGTACGACGACCTCTGCATGCCGCACCCGAGGCAGGCGCCGGCCCTCCCAGAGCAGGCACCCGCCCTCGTCGCCGGATGAGGTTCGCACCGCTCGCCGGGCCGGGCTTACGCTTTGGCCGTGCCGAGCGATGACGGTGAGCGCCGGACCGACTCCGGAGTAGCGGTCAGGAGGCTGTACACCGCCGCGGACCTGGACGGGTTCGACGCCGGCGTGGAGCTCGGCGAGCCGGGCGCCTTCCCCTACACGCGGGGGGTGCAGCGCGACATGTACCGAGGGCGGCTCTGGACGATGCGCCAGTACGCCGGGTTCGGGACGGCCGAGGCGACCAACGCCCGTTTCAAGTTCCTCCTGGAGGCGGGCCAGACGGGCCTCTCGTGCGCCTTCGACCTGCCCACCCAGATGGGCTACGACTCCGACCACCCCCGCGCCGAGGGCGAGGTCGGCAAGGTGGGCGTGGCCATCGACTCGATCGAGGACATGCGCGCCCTTCTCGGCGGGCTCCCCCTCGACAAGGTGTCCACGTCGATGACGATCAACGCCACGGCGGCCGTGCTGCTGCTGCTCTACGAGCTCGTCGCCGAGGAGGAGGGGGTGGCGCCCGAGGCCATCAGCGGCACGATCCAGAACGACATCTTGAAGGAGTACGTCGCCCGCGGGACCTACATCTACCCGCCCCGGCCCTCGATGAGGCTCGTGACCGACACCTTCGCCTACTGCGCGGAGCGCATCCCGGGCTGGAACACGATCTCCATCTCCGGCTACCACATCCGCGAGGCCGGCTCGACCGCGGTCCAGGAGCTCGCCTTCACGCTCGCGAACGGGATCGCCTACGTCGAGGCGGCCCTGGCGGCGGGCCTGGACGTGGACAGCTTCGGCCCGAGGCTGTCCTTTTTCTTCAACGCCCACAACGACCTGTTCCAGGAGGTCGCCAAGTACAGGGCGGCGCGAAGGATCTGGGCCCGCATCATGACCGGCCGGTTCGGGGCCCAAGACGAGAGGTCGAAGCGGCTGCGTTTCCACACCCAGACGGCCGGGTCGACCCTCACGGCCCAGCAGCCAGACGACAACGTCGTCCGGGTGGCCCTGCAGGCGCTCTCGGCCGTCCTCGGAGGGACCCAGAGCCTGCACACCAACGGCTTTGACGAGGCCCTCGGGCTGCCGACCGAGCACGCCGCCAAGCTGGCGCTCCGCACCCAGCAGGTGATCGCCTTCGAGTCGGGCGTGACCGCGACGGTGGACCCGCTCGCCGGCTCCTACTTCGTGGAGACGATGACCAACGAGGTGGAGGCCGCCGCCCTGGCTTACATCGCCCGCATCGACGAGATCGGCGGCGCCGTCGCCGCCGTCGAGTCCGGTTACATGCAGGACGAGATCGAGCAGGCCGCCTACGAGTACGCCAAGGCCGTGGAGTCGGGAGACCAGATCGTCGTCGGCGTCAACCGCTTCGCCGGGGAGGACGCGGCCGAGCCGGAGGTCTTCCCCATCGACCCGTCCCTGCAGCGCGGGCAGATCGAGCGCCTCCGTTCCCTGAGGGCGTCGCGGGACAGCTCCGGTGTCGACGCGGCGCTCGAGGACGTCCGGGCGGCCGCCCGCGGCACTCAGAACCTGCTCGTGCCCATGCGCGAGGCGCTGCGGCTCCGGGCGACCCTCGGGGAGGTCTCCGACGCCCTGCGCGAGGTCTTCGGGGAGTACCAGCCGAGCCGTTGAGGGGCTCAGGCGTGCCGGTAGGCCCGGGCCCCGAGCCGCCGGCGCTGGGCCTCGTCCCCGGCGAGATCGATGACCGTCCGCGCCATGGCGAGGGCCCCGTCGAGCACGGCGCGGTCGGCGGCCGGGCTCACGGCGGCAGCGGCGAAGCCCGCCTGATGGTTGACAGCAGGCAGCGAGTCGATCCCGAGCATCGGGTGGATCGAGGGGATGGCGAGCGACACGTTGCCCATGTCCGTCGAGGCGGTCATGGCGTCCTCGGTCCCGGCGGTGAAGACCCTGCCGATCGCCTGGGCGTTGGCCCGGTAGACCGCTGCCATCTCCTCGTCGGTGAGGAACTCGGAGTACCTCGGGCCCTGGAGGCTCACCTCCAGCTCGGTGCCCGTGGCGAGCGCTCCCGCCTCGAAGCACCGGAGCACCTTCGGCTCCCAGGACTTCATCGCCTCGAGGGTCTCCGCACGCACGTAGAACTTCGCCTCTGCGAGGCCGGGGATGATGTTGGGGGCGGCGCCGCCGTAGGTGACGATCCCGTGGACCTGCTCGTGGGCCGCAGACTGCTGGCGGAGCAGGCCGATCGCCACCTGGGCGATCGTCACCGCGTCGGCCGCGTTGACCCCCCGCTCGGGATATGCCGAGGCGTGCGCCTCCTTGCCCGTGTAGCGAACGTCGAAGTGGCTGACCGACAGGCAGGGCATCCTGTCGAGCTCGACCGGCGCCGGGTGCACCATGAGGGCGGCGTTGACCCCGTCGAAGGCGCCGCCTTCGAGCATGAGGATCTTCCCGCCGCCACCTTCCTCGGCCGGCGTCCCGAGGACACGGACCGTTATGCCGAGATCGTCGGCCAGCCGCGCCAGAGCGAGTCCCGCCCCGACCGCGGCCGAGGCGATCACGTTGTGGCCGCAGGCGTGCCCGACACCGGGAAGAGCGTCGTACTCGGCGCAGACGGCGACGACGAGGGGCCCGTCCCCGGCGCTGGCCGCGAAAGCGGTCGGCAGCCCGCACACGCCCGTCTCGACGGCGAAGCCCGCCCCATCGAGAGCCTCGGCGCACCAGGAGGCGGCGCGCTCCTCCTCGAAGGCGAGCTCGGGATGGTCGTGGATCCGGCGCGACAGCTCGATCAGGCGGTCGTCGGCGTCGGCGATGGTGCTCTGGGCCTGGTCCTTGGCCCCGGCGGTGGCCGCCGCGTTCATTCGATCACCGCCACAACGTCGCCGGCGCCGAGGGAGTCACCGACCGAGACGTGCAGCTGTGTGACCCTCCCGCCCCGCTCCGAGCTGATCGGGTTCTCCATCTTCATCGCCTCCAGCACACATAATGTCTGGCCGACCTCGACGATGTCGCCCTCAGCCACCAGCACCTTGATGATCGTTCCCTGCATTGGGACCGTGACCTTGCCCTCGGCGGCGAGAAGAGGAGCGGCCGAAGGTCTCGGTCTCGAGCCGACGTGGCCCCGGGCCCCGCCCGTGCGAGGGGCCGGCGAGACCTCGGGCACCCAGAGCTTCACGCGGTAGCGGCGCCCGTCGACCTCGGCGTCGACCTCACGCATCACCATGTTTTCGCGTCCCGTCCCGGCCCCGCCGTCGTTCGCGGCTCAGGGCCGCAGGCGACGAGACGCCGGAAAGGTCCAGTCTCTCCTCCAGCCAGCGGGTGGAATGGCGGGCCTCGATGAATTCGGGGTGGGTGAGCACGGCCTCTAGCGCCGGGGCGGTCGTCGCGATGCCTTCGACCTCCATCTCCGACAGAGCCCTCAGCATCCTGCGCCGAGCCGCCTCGCGGTCGTGACCCCAGACGATGACCTTCGCGACCAGGTTGTCGTAGAACTGGCTGACGGTGTCGCCAGCCTCGAAGCCCGAGTCGGACCGCACCCCGAAGCCCTCCGGCAGGCGGAGCTTGGTGATCAGTCCGGGGCTGGGGAGGAACCTGCCCCCGGCCGGGTCTTCGGCGTTGATCCTCGCTTCCATCGCGTGCCCACGGCTCAGGGCGCTGATGGCCTCCTGCGAGAGGGCGAGCGGCTCGCCGGCCGCGACGCGCAGCTGCCACTCGACGAGGTCGATGCCCGTGAGCAGCTCTGTGACAGGGTGCTCGACCTGCAGGCGGGTGTTCATCTCGAGGAAGTAGAAGCTCCCGTCCTCGTACAAGAACTCGACCGTGCCGGCGCCCTCGTAGCCCGAGGCGCGGCAGATCTGCACGGAGGCAGCCCCCATCGCCCGGCGGACCTCGTCTCCGAAAGCCGGCGCCGGGCTCTCCTCGAGCAGCTTCTGGTGCCGCCTCTGGCAGGAGCAGTCGCGCTCGCCGAGCCACACGGCGTTGCCGTGGCGGTCGGCGAAGACCTGCATCTCGATGTGTCTCGGCCACACGAGATAGCGCTCGAGGTAGACCTCGCCGTGCCCGAAGGCGGACTGCGCCTCGCGCTGGGCCGACTCCATCGCCGCCGCGGCCTCGCCGGCTTCGTTGACGACCTTCATGCCGCGTCCGCCGCCTCCGAAGGCGGCCTTGATCGCCACGGGCCAGCCGTGGGTCTCGCCGAAAGCGACTATCTCGGCGGGATCGGCGACCGGCTCGCTGCGACCGGGAACGCAGGCGACCCCTGCGCGGTCGGCGGCGAGGCGGGCATTGATCTTGTCCCCCATGGTCTCGATCGCCGCCGGGGGCGGCCCTATGAAACTCGCCCCGGCGTCGGCGACCGCCCGCGCGAAGGCGGCGTTCTCGGCGAGGAAGCCGTATCCGGGATGGACGGCCCCGGCGCCGCTTCGCCGGACGACGTCCAAGATCAGATCGGCCGCGAGGTAGCTCTCGGCAGCCGTCTGGCCGCCCAATCCGTAGGCTTCGTCGGCGAGACGGACATGAAGGGCGTCCTGGTCGAGCTCGGAGTAGACGGCGACAGTCGCGATGCCGAGCTCGCGGCAGGTCCGGATGACCCGCACGGCAATCTCGCCGCGGTTCGCGACGAGCACCTTGTCGAACACGGCCCTCCCTCCTGACCTAGTCTCGCCCCCCGATGAGCCAGGTGCCGCGAGCCGACGGACTACCCGTTGGGGAATGCTCAGTCGAGCAGGCTACCCGCGACCACCGCGGACCGGCTCGGTCGCAGGCGGAGAGGCGGTGAACGAGGTCCCGGTCCCGTTCGCCGTGCCGGAGCGGCTGCAGGTGGTCGACTCGACGAACAGGTATCTCGCCGATCTCGCGCGGCCGGACTGCCCGGCGGCTCGGAGGTGCCGGAGGGCTACGCCGTCACAGCGGAGCGCCAGAGCGAGGGCCGGGGCCGGCTCACGAGGAGATGGGAGGCGCCCTACGGGTCCTCGGTGCTCTGCTCGATCCTGTTCAAGCCCACCCTCCAGCCCGAGCAGCTGCACCTGACGGCATGGGCGGTGGCGCTCGCGGCCGTGCAGGCCTGCCGGGAGGCTGCCGGGGTCGACCTGACGCTGAAGTGGCCGAACGACCTGCTGAGCGCCGAGCGCAAGGTCGGAGGAGTCCTCTCCCAGACGGTGCCTCCCGCCTCCGTCGTCGTGGGCATCGGCATCAACGTGAACTGGCCCCCGCACTGGCCGCCGCCGGATTCGGACGACCCTGAGCTCGCCGCCATCGCCGCCCGGGCGACCTGCTTGAACCGCGTCGCCGGTCGCGAGATCAGCCGGCGGGAGCTGGCCGGGAGGCTCGTGCGCGAGGCGGGCCGCAGGAACGCCGCCCTCCGGAGCGACGAGGGCCGCCGCGCCCTGGCGTCGGAGTACCGGCGCGCCTGCGCGACCATCGGGCGCGACGTCCGCGTCGAGCTGCAGGACGAGACGGTCACCGGCCGCGCGCTCGACGTCGACGACCTCGGCCGCCTGCTCGTGGTCACAGACGCCGCGCACGAGGGCGATCTCCGCGGGAGACGTCGTCCACCTCCGGTGACGGAGCGGTCCCGGGCCGGGCGGACCTCGACCGCGGGTCCGGTCCCTCTCGCCCTGCCTGCGATTAGCCTGTGCCGATCATGCGACTTCTCATCACCGGCGGTGCCGGTTTCATCGGCTCGAACTTCGTGCGGTTCTGGGCGGACCGTCACCTTGAAGACGAGCTCGTCGTTCTCGACGTCCTGACCTATGCCGGCGACCGGCGGAGCCTCGCCGGGCTGGAGAGCTCGGGACGGGTCGTCTTCGTGCACGGTGACATCTGCGACCAGCCTCTGGTCGAGTCGGCGCTCAGCGAGCACCGGATCGACACGATCGTGCACTTCGCGGCCGAGTCGCACAACAGCCTGGCGATATTGGACCCGGCCCGTTTCTTCAGGACCAACGTGCTCGGGACCCAGTCGCTCTGCGACGCCGCCCGTCGGGTCGGCACAGGGCGCTTCCACCACATCTCGACCTGCGAGGTCTACGGAGATCTCGCCCTCGACAGCGAGGAGTCGTTCAACGAGGACTCCCCCTACCGGCCGCGCACGCCCTACAACGCCTCGAAGGCCGGCGCCGATCATGTCGTGCGGTGCTACATCGAGACATTCGGCCTGCAGGCCACGATCACGAACTGCTGCAACAACTACGGGCCGTACCAGTTCCCGGAGAAGGTCATCCCGCTGTTTTCGACCCGCGCCCTCGAAGGCGAGAGCCTGCCTCTGTACGCCTCCACCAAGAACCGGCGCGAGTGGCTGCACGTCGACGACCACTGCCGGGCGATCGAGCTCGTGCTCTCCGACGGCGTCATCGGCGAGACCTACAACGTCGGCTCGGGCATCGAGGCGAGCATCGAGGAGATCGCCGACGGCGTTCTCGCGGCGGCGGGCCGGCCCGGGTCGCTGAAGACGATCGTCCCCGACCGGCCCGGCCACGACAGGAGGTACCTGCTCGACTCCACGAAGCTGCGCACAGAGCTCGGCTGGGAGCCGGTAGTGGACTTCGACGCCGGGCTGGCCGCCACGGTCGCCTGGTACCGCGACAACCGCGCCTGGTGGGAGCCGCTGATCGGCCGTTCACCGGTGGCGGAGGCCTCCTGGTCGAGCGCCCCGGCCGCATCCCGGCACTCTTGAGGAGCGGCGTGCGCGTCTTTGTGACCGGCGTCACCGGTCAGGTCGGGAGCGAGATCGTCAGCGAGCTGAACCGTCGCGCCGCCGAGCGTGTTCGCGGCCCGGTGCTCGACGTCGTCGCCCCCGAGGAGAGCGTTCTCGACATAACCGACCGCGACGCCCTGCTTGCCGCCATCGGCACCGTCCAGCCCGAGGTCATCATCCACCCGGCGGCGTGGACGGCCGTCGACGCGTGCGAGGCAGATCCCGACCGCGCCTATCTCGTCAACTCCCTCGGCACCCGCAACATCGCCGAAGCCGCCCGCCTCGTCGGGGCGCACGTGTGCTACCTGTCGACCGACTACGTCTTCGACGGCACCTCGCCCCGGCCGTACCTCGAGTGGGACGACCCCAACCCGCTGTCGACCTACGGGCGCTCCAAGCTCGGTGGCGAGCGCGAGCTCGACGACGGGCACACCATCGTGCGCACAGCCTGGGTGAACGGCCGCTCGGGCGCGAACATGGTCAAGACCGTGCTGCGCCTGGCGAAAGAAGGCGGGCCGCTGCGCTTCGTGGACGACCAGCGGGGGAGCCCGACATCCGCCGCGGACCTCGCGAGCCGGGTCATCGACCTCTCCCTCGGCAAGCATCCCGGTATCTTCCACGTGACCAACCAGGGTGCGACCTCGTGGTACGGGTTCGCACGGTTCGTCGTCGCCGCCGCAGGCATGGACCCGGCCATGGTGGAGCCCGTCACGACCGCTGAGTTGACGCCGCCGCGTCCGGCGCCCAGGCCGGCCAACTCCGTGCTCGACAATGCGGCTCTCAGGCTTTCGGGCTGGAGCCTTCTCCCGAGCTGGGAGCAGGCGATCACGGAGCTCGTCGCCGAACTGACTTCCTGAGTTGCCCGAACCGGACGCATCGGAGATGACCGAGATCGCCCGGAGGGTCGGCGCGGTCGTAGTCACCTACAACGCAGGCGCATTGCTCGAGAGCTGCGTGGCCAGCCTGCGACAGAACGGGGTCTCGGACGTCGTCGTCGTCGACAACGGCTCGACCGGCCGCCATGGCTCGACCGGCGGCCATGGCTCGGCCCCGCAAGGCCTCGAGGTCCCGGCTCGCCTGGTGCGGCCGCCGCGGAACGTCGGTTACGGAGCCGGGGCGAACCTCGGTGCGCGCAAGTGCGACCGGGAGCTCCTCTTCATCTGCAATCCCGATCTCGTGGTCGAGCCCGACGCCATAGAGCGTCTCTCGGAAGCACTCGACGCCCGTCCCGACGCGGCGGTGGCGGGCCCGAAGCTCCTGGAGCCGGGCGGAGCCGTCTATCCCTCGGGCCGGTCGTTCCCCGGGCTCGGTGATGCCCTCGGGCACGGATTCGTCGGCCTGTTCTGGCGCGGCAACCCGTGGACGTGCCGGTACCGCCTTCTCGGCGACGACCAGCACCGGGCGCGAGATGCCGACTGGGTGTCCGGTGCCGGCTTTCTCGTGCGACGCGACGCCTTCGAGGCGGTCGGCGGCTTCGACGAGGCCTATTTCATGTACGTAGAGGACGTCGACCTCTGCTGGCGCCTGCACCGGGCGGGATGGGCTGTTCTCTATGAGCCTTCTGCGCGCGTCGTCCATGAGCAGGGCCGGTCGACCTCGCGGCACCCCTACAGGATGCTGGCGGCTCACCACCGGTCGATCATACGTTTCGCGGCCCGCTCGACCGAAGGACGCCAACGGCTGCTGCTGCCGTTGGTCGTGGTCGCACTCGGGGGCCGCCTGGCTCTCGCGTCGTTGAGATGCTTCGCGGTGGGACTGCGCAACGACAGTTCGACAAGGAGGGCCGCGTCCGGCGGCCGGCGTCCCGGATCGGTCCGCGACCCCAAAGGAACCGCAGCGTGAGGATGAGGCAGCCCAGCTCGGACTAGAGTCGCGCCCCGTGCCCAGAAATTCGATCAGCCGACGGGTCGCGCGCGCCGCGTCGATCGGCGGCAGCCGCAGCTACAGGCAGCGAACACCCGTCGGGTGGTACTCGATCTTGCTGGCGGTCTGCATCATCGGGCTCGGACTGATCGTGTTCAGCCGCCACGAGCGTCAGGTGCGGCTCGCGACCTCGTCGACGACCACCTCGACCACCCAGGCGAACACCACGCCTCCCCTGCTGAGCGACCACTGGCAGGTGGGGCTGTCGGTCGACGTCTGTGGCACGGTCGCCAACCTGCCGCGCAGCGCCGACCAGACTTCTGGCATCATCACCGACGGCAAAGGCGTGGTCGACATCCAGCCGGCGCGTGCGGGCAAGAAGGCATCCCAATTCGAGGGCTCCAAGGCGACCCTCGGTAAGTTCCTCACCGCAGAGGGCGTGAACTTGACGGCCACTTCCCTCGAGCTTCCGAAATCGGCCGGCAAGCTCGCCGGCACCTACGCCAACGGACGCAAGTGCGGCTCCAAGCCCGGTGTCGTCCAGCTGCTGATCTGGAACCCCCCCAGCTGGCAGAGCCCCTTCTCCGCTGTCGTGTCGAGCGGGACCAACTACGCCCAGGGCGAGCTGTTCATGCTGGCGTTCCTGCCGAAGGGCGAGGCCGCGCCGAAGCCGACGGCCGCGAAGACCGTGGAGGCGTTCTACAAGGTGGCGACCACGCCGACGACCGTCAAGGTCGGGACCACCACCACGACCACCAAGCCGGGCGGCACCACCACGACCACCAAGCCGGGCGGGAGCACGACGACGAGCACCACGGCCGGGACCGGCACGACGACGAGCACCACGGCCGGGAGCAGCACGACGACCACTGCTGGTTGATGGACGCCGTCGTTCTCGTCGGCGGCGAGGGAACCCGGCTCCGGCCGCTCACCTACGAGATCCCCAAGCAGATGCTCCCAGTGGTCGAGCGGCCCATGATCGTGCACGTGCTCGAGTGGTTGTCCCAGCACGGCGTCGACCGGGCCGTGCTCTCTCTCGGCTACCGCGCCGATGCCTTCCTGCAGGCCTTCCCGACCTCGAAGATCGCCGGTGTGGCGCTCGAGTACGTCGTGGAGCCCGATCCGCTCGACACGGCGGGCGCCATAAGGTTCGCGGCGGAGAAGTCCGGCGTGAGCGATACGTTTCTCGTCCTCAACGGGGACGTGCTCACGGACTTCGACGCCACCGCCCTCCTCGCCTTCCACCGTTCGCGCCCGGCGGAAGCGTCGATCGCGCTGACCCCTGTGGCGGATCCCGTCGCGCTTCGGCGTGGTGCCGACCGACGGGGACGGGCGCGTGACCGCCTTCATCGAGAAGCCGGCTCCGGGCACAGCCCCGACGAATCTGATAAACGCGGGCATCTACGTGCTCGAGACCTCCGTGCTGGAGCGGATCCCGGGCGGCCGGCGGGTTTCGATCGAGCGCGAGACCTTCCCCGAGCTGGTCGAAGCGGGCATCTTGTACGCCCTCGCGTCCGATGCCTACTGGCTCGACACCGGCACTCCCGAGCAGTTCCTCCGGGCCCAGCTCGACATCCTTGGCGGTCGCCGTCTTTGCGTGCCCGTGGCGCCCGAGATCCGCAGCGGTGTCTGGGCCGACCCGAGCGCGCATGTCGCCGGCCGGCTCGGCCCGCATTGTCTCGTCGGCGAACGAGGCCGCGATCGCCGAGGGCGCCGTCGTGTCCGACAGCGTCATGGGAGCCGGCTCGCGAGTCGGCACGGGCGCCGTCGTCAGCCGTTCTGTTCTCATGGCGGGAGCCGAGGTCCGATCAGATGCGGTCGTCCAAGACAGCATCGTCGGGCCGGGCTCGGTCGTGGGCGAAGGTGCCCGCGTGAGCAAGATGACCATAATCGGGGTCGGAGCCGAGGTGCCGGCGGGCTCGGTGCTCGAGGACGCCCGCTACCCCGTGTCCTGAAGCAAATCGATGCCGGAGGCATGCTGATGCGAGCGTTGGTGACAGGCGGGGCTGGTTTCATCGGGTCGAATCTGGTCGACCGCCTTCTCGCCGAAGGCTACGAGGTGGACGTCGTCGACGACCTGTCGACCGGGTCGCTCGCGAACCTTGCGGACGCCCGTGTAGCGAACGGCTCGATGCGCTTTCACAACATCGATGTCCGTTCGAACGACTTCGTCGACCTCGTCGGCCACAGGCGGCCGGAGGTGATCTTCCACCTGGCCGCCCAGGCGGACGTCAGGGTCTCGGTCGACCGCCCCGTGTTCGACGCGGAGGTCAACATTCTCGGCACGATCCAGGCTCTCGAGGGGGCGCGTGCCGGCGGGACCGCAAAGATCGTGTTCGCCGCCTCCGGAGGCACTCTCTACGGGGAGCCCGACGACGCCGACCTGCCCGTCGACGAGCATCAGCCGCACCGGCCGCTCTCGCCCTACGGCGTGTCGAAGAAGTCGGCGATCGACTACCTGGTCGCCTACCGCGAGCTGCACGGCATCGAGTTCACCGCCCTCGCCCTGGCAAATGTCTACGGCCCGCGTCAGAACCCGCACGGCGAGGCCGGAGTCGTGGCCATCTTCGCCGGCAATCTCGCCGCCGGACGACCTTGTGTCATCTTCGGCGACGGCAGCCAGACGCGGGACTACGTCTATGTGGACGACGTCGTGGACGCCTTCGCCCGGGCGGCGCGGCGGGGGGACGGGCTCGTGCTCAACATCGGCACCGGTCAGGAGACCTCGGTGTCCGAGCTCTACGAGATCGTGACGGCCGCCGCCGGCAGCGAGCTCGCACCCCGGCAGGCGCCGGCGCGTGCCGGTGAGCTCAAGAGGAGCGCCCTCGACCCGCGGAGGGCCGCGCTCCACCTCGGCTGGAAGCCGTGGACCCCGCTCGAGACCGGAATCGCCTCGGTCGTGAGCTACGTCGGCCGCGCCGGTTCGTGATCGCGGTACTTTGCGGAGGCGTCGGCGCCGCGAGGATGCTGGCCGGGCTGCAGGCAGTAGTCGATCCCGGCGAGATAGTCGCTGTCGTCAACACCGGCGATGACGCAGAGCTTTACGGCCTTCACATAAGCCCGGACCTCGACACGATCACCTACACCCTCTCCGGCGCGTCCGAACCCCGTCACCGGCTGGGGCCTCGCCGGGGACACCTTCCGGGCGATGGAGGCGTTGGACCGCTTCGGCGCACCGACATGGTTCCGCCTCGGGGACGCGGATCTCGCCACGCACCTCTACCGGACGGGGCGGATGGACGAGGGGGCGACACTCTCGGAGGTCACCGCGGAGATCTCGCGGGCTTTCGGCCTCGGTGTCCGCCTTCTCCCGATGAGCGATGATCCCGTCCGCACCCGGTTGCGCCTGCGAGGCGCCGAGGAGGTGGCCTTCCAGGACTACTTCGTGAGGCTCCGTCATTCGGTCGCGGTCGAGGACGTCCGCTTCGAGGGGGCCGAGCGCGCCGAGCCGGCGCCCGGGGTTCTCGCCGCCCTGACCGATGCGGAAATCGTCGTGGTCGCCCCGTCCAACCCCGTCGTGTCGATCGGCCCCATCCTCGCGGTGCCAAGGGTCGCCGATGTCCTCGAGGCTCGCCGCGAGACGGTGGTCGCCGTGTCGCCGATCGTGGCCGGGGCGGCGTTGAAGGGACCGGCCGACCGCCTCCTCGCCGAGCTCGGTCACGAGGCCTCTGCCGCCGGAGTGGCCCGCTTCCTCGCACCGTGGGCGGGTGCGATCGTGATCGACGAGGCCGACGAGGGCCTCGCGGACGAGGTACGCGCCGCCGGGCTGCGATGCCTCGTCGCTCCGAGCATCATGAAGACGCCCGAGGCGGCGGCGGCTCTCGCCCGCGTCGTGCTCGGCTCCGGCCGGACGGCGGGGCCCCCGGACGGGGCGCCCGCCGCGAAGGGCCCCTGACGTGCCCCGGGCCCTCTGGTAGACACTGCGCCAATGGTCGTCGAACGAGCTCTGCTGGTGATCGGTGTCGACGGTCTTCCGGAGATCGTCGCAGGAGACGACCTGGCGTCGCTCATCGCGGAGCACGCGCCCCTCATCGAAGGCGACGTCGTCGTCGTGACCCAGAAGATCGTGTCCAAGTCCGAGGGCCGCACGGTGACGATCGCGGCGGAGCCAGACGCCAAGCGGATCCTTGCCGAGTCAGAGGCGGTCCGTGTCCTGCGCCGGCGCGGCGATCTGGTCGTGACCGAGACCCGGCACGGCTTCGTCTGTGCCAATTGGGCATCGACCTCTCGAACGTGGCCGAAGGGTTCGCGGTCTTGCTACCGGTTGACCCCGACGGTTCCGCGCTGGCGCCTGCGTGACCGCTTGCGGGCGCACACGGGCTCGAGGTGGCTGTCGTCATCTCCGACACCTTCGGGCGCGCCTGGCGGCGGGGAGTCACCGACGTGGCCATCGGTTGTGCGGGCATCCGCGCCGTCGTGGATCTCCGCGGGACGACCGACGCCCTCGGTCGCGAGCTCGTCTCGACCGAGATCTGTGTGGTGGACGAGATCGCCGCGGCCGCCGACCTCGTCATGGGCAAGGCCCGGGGCGTCCCGGTCGCCGTGGTGCGCGGCGTCGACGGGGCAGTGCTTGGGCAAGGTTCGGTCGCCGACGAGGTCGTCCGTCCCTACGGCGAAGACCTGTTCCGATGAGAGCCTGGCCCTCGGAGCCCGGCCGGCTGGCAAGCCGCGGCGGCCGGCCCGGAGGGACCGCTTGACAGGGCTCCGCGTCGCGCTCGACGTGCTCCCGCTCGCGGGTGAGCGCACCGGCGTTGGCCGTTACTGCGCCGGCCTCGCCGGCGCCCTCCTCGGTCGGGGCGACCTCGAGCTGAGCGGCTACGCCATCGCCCGCCGGGCTGGGCGTGCAACCGCGGGCCCGGCGGGGGCCTTGGGGCTGAGAGTCCGGACCTTCGGCGTCCCGACCCGCCTCGCGAACGAGATATGGGCCCGCTCCGATGAGCCGCCGATCGAGTGGCTCACCGGGCGCGTCGACGTCGTGCACGGCACGAACTACGTCGTGCCGCCGGCGCGCCACGCCGGGCGCGTCGTGACGGTGCACGATCTGACCGCCATCAGGTACCCGGAGCTGTGCGCGCCGGCCTCGTTGGCCTATCCGGGACTTGTGGCGCGCGCCGTCCGGCGCGGCGCCTTCGTGCACGTGCCCTCGAGCTTCGTGGGCGAGGAGGTGACCGAGCTGCTCGGACTCGACCCCGGGCGGGTCCGCGTCGTGCCGCACGGGCTCGACGACGCCGGTGCCGGCGATGTGCGCCCGCGAGCCGCGCCCGGACAGGTCCCGCGCCCGGCGCCCTACGTGCTCGCACTCGGCGCCGTCGAGCCGCGCAAGGACCTGCCCACCCTCGTCCGGGCCTTTGCGGAGCTCGCGGGCGCGCATCCGGACCTCGAGCTCGTGGTCGCCGGTCCGGACGGCTGGGGGGCACCGGCGTTCGCCGCCGCCGTTGCCGATTCGGGTGTCGCCCGGCGCGTCGTCCGTCTCGGCTACCTGGAGGAGAGCCGGCGCCGATCGCTCTTGAGCCAAGCCTCGGTGTTGGCCTACCCGTCGCTGTACGAGGGCTTCGGCTTCCCGCCGCTCGAGGCGATGGTGCTCGGAGTGCCTGTCGTGGCGGCACGCGCGGGCGCCGTTCCCGAAGTTGTCGGCGACGCCGCCGAGCTCGTGGCCCCGGGTGACGTGACCGCGCTCGCGGGAGCGCTCGCGAGGGTCCTCGACGACAACGCTCTGCGCTCCAGGCTCATCGCTGCCGGCCGTATCCGCGCGGCGTCGTTCACCTGGTCGGCGGCGGCGTCCTCGATGATGGCGCTCTACGAGACGGCCGCGGCCGAGCGGCGGGCCCGATGACGCCGGTGTCGGTGTCGCTCGCGGCCGAGCAGTTGCGGCGCCGTGTCCCCGGTGGGATCGGCACCTACACCCGTGGCCTGCTGCAGGGACTGGGCGAGCTCCCGGCCGCGGAGCGCCCGGCGCTGCGCCTCGTCGTCAGCCGCCCGCCGGCGAGACCGGACCCGCTGGAGTCACTCGGGTACCCGATCGAGAGCTCCTGGCTCCCCGGCCCGCTCATGACCCGCGCCTGGGACACGGGACTCGTCCGCGCCGGAAGGGGGAGTGGGATCCTCCACTCCGTGTCCCTCGCCGCGCCGGTGCCCTCCTCGCGCACCTTGCTGGTCCTCACCGTGCACGACGTCGCCTGGCGGTCGATGCCGGAGGCGTTCCCGCCGAGAGGCCGGCGCTGGCACGAGGCTGCCCTGCGCCGTGCCGCCCGCCGGGCCGCCTTGTTCGTCGTGCCCTCCGAGAAGACCGCCGAGGCTCTTCTCGCGGCTGGCGTGGGTGTCACCGAGGCCGAGGTCGCGATCGTGGAAGAGGGCGCCGATCACCTCGGTGAGCCTGACGGGCCGGCCGCTCGGGCGCTGCTGGACCGGCTCGGGGTGAAAGGCCCGTACCTGCTCACCGTGAGCACCCTCGAGCCGCGGAAGAACCTCGACCGTCTGGTGCAGGCCTACACGCTCACGAGGCCGCGACTCCCGGAGCCCTGGCCCCTCGTCGTGGTCGGCCCGAACGGCTGGGGGCCCTCCCGGTCGAGCGCGGGTCAGAAGCCGGCCGAGGGAGTCGTCTTCGCCGGAGCCGTCGACGGCCGGGTGCTGGCCGCCATCTACGGCGGGGCCCGCTGTTGCGCCTATGTCCCGATCGTCGAAGGCTTCGGGCTGCCCGTCGTCGAGGCGATGGCCCAGGGGACCCCCGTCGTCTCGAGCCCGGTCCCGAGCTCGGCGGGCACGTCGCTCGAGGTCGACCCTGCGAGCGTGGCGTCGATCGCGGAGGGACTTGTTGCCGCAGCCTGCGACGAGTCCACGAGGGCCGACCTCGTCGCCCGCGGCCGGGAGCGGGCCGGATCGCTTCGGTGGGTGGACGCGGCACGGGCACACGTGGCCCTGTGGGAGCGCGTCGTCGGCGAGCAGGGCGGCCGGCGGTGACCCCGGGGTCGCCCGGGAGACCCGGCAGGGCCGTCGAGGTGGCGCTGGACGTCAGCGCCGTGCCCGATCGACCGGCGGGGGCGGGCCGGTACGTCGTCGAGCTGGCGCGGGCCCTCGCCTCGCGTCGCGAGTGCGGCCTCACCCTCCTCGCACGCGTCGACGACGGACCGAGGTGGGCGGGGATCGCAGCGGGAAGAAGGGTTCTCGCCGTCGTCCCGGCTTCCCGGCCGGCGCGCCTTTTCTACGAGCAGGCGCGCCTCGGCGCTGTCGTGGCGCAGCTGCGCTCGCCCGCGATCGAGGTTCACCACGGGCCCCACTACACGATGCCGCGGCGGTCCCGGGTGCCTTGTGTCGTGACCGTGCACGACATGACCTTCTTCGACCACCCGGAGTGGCACGAACGGAGCAAGGTGACCTGGTTCCGGGCCGCCATGCGTTACTCGGTGCGGCATGCCGCGGCCATCGTCTGTGTGAGCGAGTCGACGGCCGCACGACTGCGGGACGTCCTCTCGCCGCGCTGTCCTGTGACGGTGGTGGCCCACGGCGTCGACCATGCCCGTTTCGCCGCCGAGGAGCCAGAGCCCGGGACAGACCGCGAGGTACTCGCGACTCTCGGCCTGGAGCGGCCGTACCTGCTGCACCTCGGGACCCTCGAGCCGCGCAAAGGCGTCGGCGATCTCGTGACCGCCTTCGACCTGTTGGCTCAGGCCCATCCGGAGGTCGACCTCGTCCTTGCCGGCGGCGTCGGCTGGAAAGCCGGCGCCACCCTGCAGGCGATCACGGCCGCTCGGGCGGGCGGGCGGGTCCGCCGGCTCGGCTACGTGTCCGAGGGCAGCGTCCCGTCGCTTCTCCGCCGGGCCCGCGCTGGTCGTGTATCCCTCGCTCGAGGAAGGCTTCGGCCTTCCCGCCCTCGAGGCCATGGCCTGCGGCGCGCCGCTCGTGACGACATCGGGCACGGCCATGGCGGAGCTCGCCGGCTCCAGCGCCCTGCTCGTCCCGCCCGGTGAGCCGCGCGCCCTGGCGGCTGCGATAGAGACCGCCCTCGCCGCGGAGGGCTCGCCCGAGGCCGCCGGGCGACGGGCGAGCGGGCTCGAGACCGCCGCCAGGTACACCTGGGAGGCGTGCGCCGAGGGTCATCTCGAGGTCTACCGTCAGGCGGCGGGGGGCCTGAGACGCTCCTCGAGCCCCGGGCTCGAAGGTGCCCTCGGGCAGCCAGGTCCCGCCGCCGTTCGAACACGACCCGGGCGGGTGCCGTTAGCCTGAGCGCCGTGCGCGCCTGATCTGACCGGAGGAACGGGCTTTGTCGGCGCCTGGCTTCTCCGCCACCTCGCCGATGCCGGCGACACGGCCATCGCCCCCGGCCCCGAGGTGGACGTGACCGATCCCGTCCTCTTCGCACCCGACCTGCAGGCGGCATAGCCGGACGTCGTCTACCACCTGGCGGCGCTCACCCACGTGGGCAACTCGTGGAGCGAGCCGTCCGAGACATTCCGGGTGAACGCCATGGGCACCTTGAACGTCCTCGAGGCGGCGGCGCATTGCGACGTGCCTCCTGTCGTGATCCTCATCAGCTCGGCGGAGGTCTACGGCCCCGCGAGCGACGGGACCGCGCTCGACGAGCACGCCGAGCTCCGCCCCGTCACCCCTTATGCAGCCAGCAAGGTCGCGGCAGAGTTCCTCGGGCTGCAGGCCTTCTTGGGCAAAGGCCTCCGTGTCGTCCGGGCCCGGCCCTTCAATCACGTGGGACCGGGGCAGGCCGACGATTTCGTGGTCTCGGCGCTCGCGCGACGGATGGTCGAGGCCGAGCTGGGCAAGACGGGGATCGTCCGCGTGGGCAACCTGGCGGCGTCTCGCGGACTTCACCGACGTGCGGGATGTCGTCCGGGCTTACCGTCTCCTCGCGTCGGACGGGGCCGGCGGGGAGGCTTACAACGTCTGTTCCGGCTCCGCGATCAGCATCGCGGCGCTCGCAGAGCAGATGGCAGGACTGCTCTCGTGCGATGTCGAGCTGGTCGAGGATCCGGCTCTCTTCCGGCCGGTCGAGGTTCCCGTCCTCCTCGGCGACTGCTCAAAGCTCGAGGCGGCGACGGGCTGGCACCCGGAGATCGGGCTGGCTACGACGCTTTCTGACGTGGTCGCGTACTGGCGTGGGCGACTGGCCTGAGTGAACGGGCTCGGCCTGCTAGGCCGAGGGCCCGAAGAACGCGTGTCCGGAGCTCGTCGCGGGCCTCTCGTGCCTGCAGCAGGATCGCCTGCATCCCTTCGGGGAGCCGCTGGAGCACAGGCTCGAGGGTCGAGTCGACGAGTTTGATCACCTGCACGACCGTGGCGTCGAAGTCCGTCGCCCGGCTGGCCATCTGCTCCCGACCGGCGCCGAAGGAGCTTGCGAACCCACGACTGATGCCGGCCAGGCGCCTGGCGTGCCCGGCGGCCCGGATGAGCTCCTGCCGGCGGACCTGGGCTTTTTGGAAGCCGAGGACGCCGGCGCCGACCGCCACATAGGCAGCCTCCTTTACGAGCTCCGCGAGAGACTCGGCGAGGTTGTCGAGATCCTGCCCGGTGTCGTTCATGTCATGCTCCTCTTAGTGTCTCTCGTGCTAACTATAGCAAGCGAGGCGAGGCGCGGCGTAGTCGTCCCGCCTTAGGCGAGCGCCCCTACCGCTTCATGCTCGACGTGCGCGGTAGCGTTGTGGCCCTGATGCCGGAGGAGCAAGTCCCGCCGGTCGTCGCCGTGGTGGTCGCCAATGACCCAGGTCGGTGGTTCGAGGAATGTCTGGATGCACTCGGCGCTCAGGACTATCCGAACCTCGACGTGCTCGTGGTCGACGCCGCGAGCCACGATGAGCTGACCGCACGTGTCGCGGCGGTGCTTCCCCGCGCCTTCATTCTCCGGGAGAGCGAGGCGAGGGGATTCTCGGCAGCTGCGAACGAGGCGCTGCTCGCCGTCGAAGGCGCCTCGCATCTTCTCGTCTGCCACGACGACGTCGCCCCGGCGCCGGACGCGATCCGGTGCATGGTGGGGGAGGCGTACCGATCCAACGCCGGCATCGTCGGCCCGAAGCTGGTCGAGTGGGACTCCCCGGACCGCTTGCTCCAGGTCGGCCTCGGCGTCGACCGCTTCGGCGCCGTAGTCGAGCGCGTCGAGGCCGGCGAGCTCGACCAGGCCCAGCACGACGAGGTGCGGGAGGTGTTCGCCGTGCCGGGCGGCTGCACGCTCGTGCGGGCAGATCTCTTCAGGGCGCTCGGCGGCTTCGATCCCGATATCGACATGTTCGGCGAGGACGTCGATCTGTGCTGGCGCGCCCAGGTCGCCGGGGCTCGGGTCGTGGTGGCACCTGCCGCCCGCGTCCGCCACCTGGGGCTGGCGGGCTCGGGATCGAGGGGGGACCTCGACGTTGCCTCGCTTCGCCGGCGCCACGAGTTGCGCGCCGTACTGAAGAATTACGACTGGCCTCGCCGCCTGCTCGTCGGGTTCGACCTCGCAGCCGGCTCTGTTCTCGAGGCTTTCCTTGCGTTGTTGAGAGGCGACCGAGCGCGAGCAAGGCGTGTGGGGGACGCGTGGTGGTGGAACTGGCGCCACCGAAAGAGCCGCAGGGCCGCCCACAGAGCGCTTTCGCGGGTACGCCAGCAGCCGGATCGCGTCGTGGCCCAGTTCTTGAGCCGAGGAGGTCGTCGAGCGGCGTTGGAGGCTGGGCCTGCCGGCCAGGTGAGCGCGCTGCCGCTCGGTGACATCGGCCGAGACAGGCCCGCGGTCGAGATTCTCTTCGGCAACGAGGACGACGCGGAGCCGGTGAGGCCGACCCCGCGCCGCTTCGGGGAGGCACCGCTGCCTCGCACCGGCTGGGCCACCGTGGCACTTGCTCGTCGTGGTCCTGTTCGCCATGCGCAACCTGTTCGGGAGTCACCTGCCCCTTGTGGGCCAGCTCCTGCCGTTCCCGGCACCGGCGGTGCTGCTGAGGGAGTTCTTCAACGGCTGGCGGGACGCCGGATGGCAGGCGACCGGGCCCGCGCCACCGGCCTTCGGCCTCGTCGGCATCGCCGGAGCCGTCCTCTTCGGCAGTACCGCCCAGGTAGAGAAACTTCTCCTTATAGGCCCCATCCTCGTCGGGGCAGTCGGGATGTACCGGCTCTTGCGGCCCCTCGGCGCGAGCCGTGCCCGGCTTGCGGCCGCCATCGCCTACCTCGGCCTGCCCCTCGTCTGGAACGGTATGGCCGCGGGCGACCTCCAGGCGCTGGTGGCTTTCGCGGGCATGCCGTTCGTCGTGGCGCGCGTCTGCCGCGCAACGCGGCTGGCCCCGTTCGCGTCCCCGCAGGACGACCCGGGCTGGCGAGGACTCGTGGCCGAGGTCGCACCGTTCGGCCTGCTGCTCGCTCTCATGGGGGCCCTGGCGCCGCCGTCGGTGATAGCGGTCGCGGTCCTGGCGCTCGCATTGCTGACCGGCTCGATCGTCGCCGGGAAGGCCCACGAGATGCTGCGGGCCCTCGGTGTCACCGCCGGCGCGCTGGCGCTGGCATTCGTCTGCTGCCTGCCCTGGTCTTTGACATTCGTCCAGTCCGGTGCGAGATGGAGCGTCCTCGCCGGCGCCGTCGGCTCCCCGGGGACCGCAGGCGGAGTCCTGCGGCTATTTCGATTCGCGGACGGCCCGGTAGGCGCTGGGTGGCTCGGCTGGGGAATTCCGCTCGGTGCCGGCTTCGTCCTGTTCGTAGCCCGCGACGTCAGGCTGGCCTGGGCCACCAGATGGTGGGTGGCGGCACTCGCGACAGTGGCTGTCGCATACGCGGGCGCGGTTGGATGGCTCGGGCGCGGGCGGCGGAGCGACCCTCGTGCTGTTGGCTCCCGCCGCATGCTGTCTCGCAGGTGCCGTCGGCCTCGGCGTCTCCGCCTTCGAGGTCGACCTCGCAAGAAGTCGTTTCGGATGGCGACAGAACGTCAGTGTCGCGGCGGGGCTCTGCCTCGTCGTTGGCCTGTTGCCGACGCTCGTCTCATCGGTGGACGGCCGGTCGTCGCTCCCTCCTCCGGTTTTGACCAGATCCTCGGCTGGACGGCGGCGGGGAGCGCCTCGAGTGGCTATGACGTGCTCTGGCTCGGCGATCCGGCAAGCGTGCCGGCTCCGAGTTGGCAGTTGCGCCGCGGCCTTGCCTACGCCGTGAGCGTCGACGGCCTGCCCGATGGCCGGCGCCTGTGGCCGAGCCCGGACCCGGGGCTCGGATCGGAAGTGCAAAAGGCGGTCACCCAGGCGGAGGAAGGCCTTACCGTCCGCGCTCGGTTCCGAACTCGCGCTGGCGGAGATCCGTTACGTGGTCCTGCCGGACGGCATCGCCCCGAGCCTGCCCGGTGTGCAAGCTCCGCCGTCGGTCCCGCCCCCGCCCGTCCTCATCGAGGCGCTCCAAGCCCAAAGCGACCTTCGCCAGCTCCCGACCGAAGGTGGCGTGATCGCCTTCGCGAACGTGGCGTGGCACTCGAGCCCCGCGGCCGGCGGACCTGCGGGCGCCTCCGGATCGGGCGGTGCCGCCGCGCCGGCTTGGCCGAGAGAGCTCGGCCTGTCCGTCGGCCTCCTCGTAGTCCTGCTGGCGGTCGCCGAGGGCATCGTGCGCCGGCGCCGCCGACGCCGTCTCGGCCTTCGGGGCGCGCCTTTGGTGGGCAAGGACGTCGTGGCCGAGGAGCCCGAGCCCGAGCTGCCGTCCGAGCCGCCGTCCGAGCCGACAGAAGAGCCCGCGCCCGAGCCGCCGACCGAGCCCGCGCCCGAGCCGCCCTCCGAGCCCGCGTCGAGCAGGTTGCCATGAGCGAGTCGGCCGGCCGCCGCGCGCGTGTGAACAGCCGAGCCCTGGACGGCAGAGGCCGGTCCCTGCTCGGCGTCGGGATCGGAGTGGCTGCCCTTCTGCTCGTCAATGGCCTCGTGCACGAGGCGGCTCCCGGATCCGCCTCAGAGCAGTTCGTGGGCTCACCAGCGCTCCCGGTCGTGCAGCTGGCCAGGCCGAGCGCCTGGCGTTGTCCCGGTCCTCTTCCCGTCGGCGCCGGCAAGGAGAGCTCGCGGGTCGCGATCGTGAACAACGGTTCCCGTCCCGTTACCGTCACGGTGACCGTTTCGCGGACCCGGCTGCAGTCCGCCGCGATCTCGACGATCTCTTCGGTCACGGCTTCTAGGCGCAAGGTCTTCGGCGACTCCCAGGCGGTAGTCGAGCTCTCCCGGCTCGGCCCGGCCGGTTACGCGGCGGTCTCGGTCGAGTCAGACCGCGGAGGTGTCGGCGTCGCAGAGGCAATCGTGGGCGGGCTCGGCCCTGCCGGCAACGTGCTGCTCTCCTCGCCATGCGCGCTGGGGCCGGCTCCGAACGGCTATCTCCCCGCAGGCAGCACCGCAGGCAGCTCGAGCGAGACGCTTGCCCTCTTCGACCCTGAGGCAACCCCCGCTGTGGTGGATGTCAGCGTCTCGAACGGGACGAGCGTCACGTCGCCACCGGCCTTCCAGGGCCTCGTGATCCCGGCCTCGGGTCTCGTGGTCGTGGACCTCCGCCGCTGGGTCTTCCAGGTCGGCTCGCTGGCCGTGACCGCGTCCGCGGTCAGCGGCAACATCGTCGTCGGCGCTCTCGAGCGCACCTCAGAGCTGATCCAGACCTCCTCGGCGCCCTCCGGGAAGCACTCGGTCGCCAACGCCAATCTCGTCGGCAGCTCGTTGCTGGTCGGCCCCAGCAAGGCTCTCCGGCAGTGGGCCTTCACCGCCCTCCAGTCGCGGATCGGGGTGGCGACGATGTTCTCCGTCTACGACCCCGGCAGCAAGCCCGTGTCGGTCAGTGTCGCCCCGCCAGGCCCCTCGGGCAAGGTGGCGGCACTCACCGAGGAAGTCCCGGCCGGCGGCATCGTCGATTTCGCGACGCCGATCACACCCGGGACGCGGCTCAGCGCAAAATCGGTCGTGGTCTCAGCGCGAAGGGGGAGCCGTCGTCGTCCTCCGGCTCACGACGAGGCAGAGAAGCCGCGTCCTGCAGGAGCTCAACGCGACCTCGGGAACCGCCGGCCCCCGGGCCGAGTGGGTGCTCCCCGGGGCGATGGTCAACCGGAGCACCGACGACGTCGTGACGCTCGCCAATCCCGGTGAGCCGGACTGCCGCCGCGACATTGCTGGAGCTCACCTACGGCCGGGCGAAGGAGGTCAACATCGGGACCTTCGATGTGCTCGCCGGCTACGACCCGGTCGGTCGACCTCGGCGCCTTGATGACGCAGTACCCGGGCGGTTTTGCGATGGAGGTGTCATCCACTGAGCCGATTCTCGTGGAACAGCAGCTAAAGCCCCGGCACGGCCAGACGACCGCCGTGGGAGGAATCCCCGTCGAGCCTTGAGCTACACCTCGCTCGGTGGCACCCCGGTGGAGGGGAGGCTCGATATCGGCGACGCCATCACGCCGCCAGAGAGAGACGGCGCGTACCGCTCCGTCGCCGACTTTCTCCTCGCCTTCGGCAATCGTGTGCACAGGCTTGCCATAGGCGGTGTCGACGAGGCGGGCGATCTCGTCACCGGGGACCGTCTCGAACTCGAGCAGGGCGTGGGCCACGGCCTCGAGCCCGGACCTGTGCTCCCGCAGCACGGCTGTGGCGCGCGCCTCCTGCTCTCGCAGGATCCTCGCCACTTCCTCGTCGACCACGCGGCTCGTGTCCTCGGAGTAGTCCCGGGTGTGCATGAGGTCTTCGCCGAGGAACACCATCCCCTGTGAGCCCCAGGCCATCGGCCCGACACGCTCGGACATGCCCCACTCGCGGACCATCTTGCGCGCCGAATTCGGTGTTGCGCTGCAGGTCGTCGCTCGCCCCCGTGGACAAGTCGCCGTAGATCATCATCTCGGCGACGCGCCCGCCCATGCGCACCACGAGGGCGTCCTCGATGTACTCGCGCGGGTAGATGTGCCGTTCCTCGGTCGGCAGCTGCTGTGTTACTCCGAGGGCGAGGCCTGTGGGGATGATGCTCACCTTGAGCAACGGATCGGCGTGGGGGAGCACGTAGGCGAGCACGGCATGGCCGCCCTCGTGGAAGGCGACTCTTGCCTTTTCGAGGTCCGAGAGCACGAGCGAGTCGCGGGTCGCCCCCATCAAGATCCGGTCCCGGGCGGCGTCGAAGTCGCGCATCTCGATGAACTGGCTACCTCTGCGCACGGCGTGCAGAGCCGCCTCGTTGACGAGATTGGCCAAGTCGGCGCCGGACATCCCGGGCGTGCCGCGGGCGATGATCGACAGGTCCACGTCGGGACCCATGCGCTTGTCCTTGCAGTGCACCTGCAGGATCGGCAGGCGTTCGTCGAGGTCGGGGAGTGGGACGACGATCTGCCGGTCGAAGCGGCCGGGACGCAAGAGCGCGGGGTCGAGGATGTCGGGCCGGTTGGTCGCAGCCATGATGACGATGCCTTCGGCGACGTCGAAACCGTCCATCTCCGAGAGCATCTGGTTCAGGGTCTGCTCACGCTCATCGTGGCCGCCACCGAGGCCGGCACCCCGCTTTCGCCCGATGGAGTCGATCTCGTCCACGAAGATGATCGCCGGAGCCTGCTTGCGGGCGGTCTGGAACAGGTCGCGGACGCGGCTCGCACCGACGCCGACGAACATCTCCATGAAGTCCGAGCCGCTGACGGACAAGAACGGGACCCCAGCTTCGCCCGCCACGGCGCGGGCCAAAAGCGTCTTGCCGGTGCCCGGCGGGCCGACGAGCAGCACGCCTTTGGGGACGCGGGCGCCGATCTCCTTGAACCGCCCGGGAGACTTGAGGAAATCGACGACTTCGCTGATCTCCTGCTTGACGCCCTGATAGCCGGCGACGTCGTCGAAGGTCGTCCGCGGACGCTCGGCCGTGTAGACCTTGGCCCGCGAGCGGCCGATCGACATGATCCCCGACATCTGGCCCTGCGCCCGCCTCGACATCCAGATGAAGAAACCGATGATCAACGCCACGGGAAGCAGGTAGATCAGGATCTCGCCGAGAGCGCTCGAGCCGGGGGTGGAGAAGGTGTACTTGATCTTCGCCTTGGTGAGCTCGGCGAAGACCGCGTTGGGGAGCGGAACAGGCCCCGAGGACGTGTAGCTCTGGCCGCCCACGAGCGTGCCCGTCACGACACCCGTGTTGTTGTTGAAATTGGCGCTCTGGACCTGACCGGAGATGATGTCCTGCTCGAGGGTCGAGAAGTTGAGCGACTTGGCGCTGGACCGGTTGAACATGCCCGAACCGATGAACAAAACGATGAGGACGACCGCCACGACGGCGATCGCCCAACGCCATACCTGGTCCGAGCCCGAGGGGGTACCCGGTGTCCTTCCCGGTCCGCTGCCCGGGCGCATGTCTTGAGGCTGACGACTCACGCCGCCTATCGTAGGCGGCACCGGGACTGGGCCGGTCCGCGGGCCGACTCAGGGGCCGGCGCGCCCGCCTGCCGGCCGTAGTGGCCCTGCGCAGTGCTCAGCCTCGCGCTTGACCGGCAAGGCTTGCGCCGACGACGCTCGCAACATGAAGAGGCGCCGCGGGAGCAAAGAGCCGGCGGCGGCGCGGCCGCCCGCGACCGGGGCGCTCTCCCCGCAGTCCCCCGGGAACGGCAACTCCTTCGGCTTGGTGGAGGCGATGTTCGGCATCCTGGCGGGCTTCGTCCTCGCCACTTTGGCGGTGTCGATCTATGCCGCTTCGACCCCGCACGGTCATCACGCCAGCCAGTACGGCGAGGAAGTCGTGAGCCTGCTCGGGCTCTGGGCCGGACTCGTCGGCTCTGTCGTGGTGGCGACCCGGTTCGCCGCTCGCGACCACACCGGCATCGACGGTTCCCTGGCCACGCGCCCCGACCGGGACGCCAGCGGCGGCGACGTGCCGCGGCCCGGCACGGGCAGCCTCGTCGGCGACTTCGGGCTCAGGCTGCGGCCGTGGCCCGACATCCCTCTCGGGCTCGCCGCCGGGCTCGGCTCCCAGTACCTGCTCGTGCCTGTGGTCGAGGCTCCGCTGGCCCCCTTCGTGCACAACCTCTACACGCGTCTCGGTCACCCGGCTCAGACCTTGACCGGGCACGCCTTCGGCCCCGGGCTCGTCGTGCTCGCCCTGCTCGTGTGTCTCGGCAGCCCGATCGTCGAGGAGCTGTTCTTCCGCGGCCTGCTGCTGCGGGCGCTGCTGGGAAGTCTCGGGCAGCTCGGTCCGCGGCTCGCCCCGGCTGCCTCCATCGCGATCACGGCCCTCGTGTTCGCGTTGGCCCACTTCGAAGCGCTGCAGTTCCTCGGCCTGGCGAGCTTCGGAGTGGTGCTGGGTGTGCTGGCCTGGCGCACCGGGCGTCTCGGGCCTTCGGTCATCGCCCACATGACCTTCAACACGGTCACCATCATCGCCATCGTCGCCGGGAGATGAGGCGCATGGTCGCCGCGAGGGGACTCCGAGTAGGCTCAGCTCGCCATGACACCTGAGCAGCCAGAATCGGTACGGTCCTTATTCGAGAACGTCTTCAAGGCTTACGACATCAGGGGCACCGTCCCCGAGGAGCTCAACGCCCGGATGGCGTACGCGATCGGTGTCGGGTTCGGCACTTTCGTGCTGGCGCAAGCTCTGGCCGACAGGCGGATCGTCCTCTGCCGCGACATCCGCAAGTCCGGCGTCGAGCTGAGCCGCGCCTTCAGTGCCGGCGTGCTCTCGACCGGTCTCGGTGTGGTCGACGCCGGCTTGGCCTCGACCGACCTCCTCTATTTCGCGTCGGGGAGGCTGGACCTTCCGGGGGCGATGCTCACCGCCTCGCACAATCCGCCGGCTTACAACGGCATCAAGCTCTGCCTGCCCGGCGCCCGCCCGATCGGGCGCGACTCCGGCCTGGCGGACATCTGCCGGGTGGCCATCGACGCCTACGTGACAGCTCCCGCCGACGGCGGCGTCGCGGCGGTCGTCGATGACGCGCGCATCGAGCGCCAAGACCTGCTCGAAGAGTTCGCGACCCACGTCCGGAGCTTCGTCGACGTCAGGAACTTCAAACCCCTGAAGGTGGTCGCCGACACCGCCAACGGGATGGGAGGCCTGATCGCCCCCGCGGTCTTCGCCGGCCTTCCCTTCGAGCTCGAGATCCTCTACGAGGAGCTCGACGGGTCCTTTCCCAACCATCCTGCCGACCCGATAAAGGTCGAGAACCTCGCCGATCTTCGCTCGCTCATCTTGTCGAGCCACGCGGACGTCGGTCTTGCATTTGACGGTGATGCCGATCGCGTGTTCCTCGTCGACGAGCTGGGAGAACCGATATCCGGGTCGACGACGACGGCGATCGTGGCCGCGGCCATGCTCGAGCGCTACCCCGGCTCGAAGATCCTCTACAACCTCATCTGCTCGCACTCGGTGCCGGAGATCATCATCGAGCGCGGAGGGGTCCCCATCCGCACCCGCGTGGGCCATTCGTTCATCAAGGCCGTGATGGCCGAGACCGGGGCGATCTTCGGCGGCGAGCACTCGGGCCACTACTACTTCCGGGAGAACTTCCGGGCCGACTCGGGGATCATCGCCGCGCTCGTGGTGCTCGAGGCCCTCTCGAAGGCGGGCGTGCCGCTCTCGCAGCTGAGGGTGCCCTTCGAGCGCTATTCGGACTCCGGGGAGATCAACACCGAGGTACCCGATCCCGTGAGCATGGTGGGCGAAGTGGGAGAGCATTACCGGGCTGAGGGCGCCGGCATCGACGACCTCGACGGCATCACCGTCGATTTCGGCGAATGGTGGTTCAATCTGCGGCCGTCGAACACCGAGCCGCTCTTGAGGCTCAACCTCGAAGCCCGGACCGCGCCCGAGCGCGACAGGCACCTCGAAGACGTGCTCGGACTGATCCACCGGCTTGCCGATGACCCGACACGATGACCAGAGTGTCGTGACGACGAAAGGTTCCCTGCATGGCGCTCGATCCGCAACTGCTCGCTCTCCTCGCATGTCCTGAGGACAAAGGGCCCCTGCTGTACTTCGCCGACGAGGAGACGCTCTACAACCCACGCCTGCACCGGCGCTACCGCGTCGTCGACGGTATTCCCGTGATGCTGGTCGACGAGGCCGAGGCAGTCTCCGACGAGGAGCACGGGCGCCTTGTGGCAAAGGCGGAGGCGGAGGGGGTCTCGGCGAACTTCGATCTTCCCGGCGCCTCTGGCGACGCGCCGTCGTCATGAGCTGGATAAAGCCCGACTCCCAGGACATGCTGGCGGCCACCGCCGGCCTGCCCGAGCAGTTGGAGGAGTCGACCGCCCGGGCGCTCGAGGTGCCCGGCCTGCCTTCTCCCGAAGGCCTCGACTCGATAGCCGTGCTCGGCATGGGCGGGAGCGGGGTTGCCGGCGAGATCCTGCAGGCAGTCGGGAAGGACCGGCTGCGCCTCCCGGTCGTGCTCGTGGGCGACTACTCGTTGCCGTCCTTCGTCGGTCCGGGCACGCTCGTGTTCGCGGTCTCGTTCTCGGGAGAGACAGAGGAGACGCTCGCGGCGACGAGGACCGCACTTGCTCGCGGAGCGAGGCTCATCGCCGTCACGAGCGGCGGACAGCTCGCTGCGCTTGCGACCGCCGCCGGGGCTCCGGTGTTCACGACGACCCCCGGGATTCCCCAGCCGCGGGCCGGAGTGGCCACGACGACGGCGCCTTTGCTGATCGCCCTCGAGCGTCTCGGGCTCCTCGAGGGCATGACCGCCGGTGTCGCGGCCGCCGTCGAACAGCTGAAGAGCCGCCGTGACGCCCTTGTCGGAGGTGGAGGCTTAGCGCTCGAGATCGCGCAACGTGCCGGCCGCACGATCCTTCTGGTCCAGGGCGCCACCGGGGTGGGCGCCGTCGCCGCCCGGCGTTGGAAGACGCAGGTGAACGAGAACGCCAAGGCGCCGGCCTTCTTTGCCACCCAGCCGGAGTGGTGCCACAACGAGATATGCGGATTCGGGCAGGACGGTGACGTGACCCGGCAGGTGACGACGATCGTCACGCTCCGCAACGACTTCGAGCACCCGCAGGTCGAGCGCCGGTTCGCCCTCGTCGAGGAGTTGGTGGGCGAAGCCGTGGCCTCGGTCATCGAGGTGCGCGCCTTTGGGCGTGGTCCGCTGGCCCAGCTGTTCGACCTCGTGATGATCGGCGATTTCGTCTCCCTGCACCTCGCCACCCGGGAGGGGATAGACCCGGGGCCAGTGCCGGTGCTCGTCGAGATAAAGCGCCTTCTCCAATCGGCGAGGCAGCAGGCGTCCAACTAGGCGCCCGGATGACGAGCCCACGAGAAGACGGAGACATCGCGGACCGGAGCCTCGCTAGCCTCGGCCGGTTGAGGATCGCCTGGGCCGACTCGGAGATGCCCGTGCTGCGCTCGATACGGGAGCGCTTCGAGCGCGAGCGCCCTCTCGCCGGACTCGTGGTCGGGGTGTGCCTGCACGTGACCGCCGAGACGGCGAACTTCCTCAAGACCCTGAAGGCCGGCGGCGCCACGGTGCTCGCGTGCGCCTCGAACCCCCTTTCGACCCAGGACGACGTGGCCGCGTCCCTTGTCGAGGACGAGGGGATTGCCACCTTCGCCCTCCGAGGCGAGAGCCACGAGCGCTACTACAGCCACATCGACGCGGTGCTCGACGGGCATCCGCAGCTGACCATGGACGACGGGTGCGACCTGGTCTCCCGGCTCCACCAGGTTCGTCCGCACCAGTTGGCGGAGGTGATCGGCGGCACCGAGGACACAAGGACCGGTGTCATCCGCCTCCGGGCCATGCAAGCGGCCAAGATACTCCGCTACCCGATAGTCGCCGTCAACGACGCCGACACGAAGCATCTGTTCGACAACCGCCACGGCACGGGCCAGTCGACGATCGACGGCATCGTCCGCGCCACGAACATCCTCCTCGCCGGCAAGCGGTTCGTCGTCGTGGGCTACGGCTTTTGCGGCAAGGGAGTCGCGGCACCGGGCGAGGGGGATGGGCGCGCTCGTCACCGTCACCGAGATCGACCCGTTGCGCGCCCTGGAAGCCCTCACGGACGGGTTCGCAGTCGAGCCGATGGCACACGCCGCGGACGGGCGAGGTCTTCGTCACCGCCACGGGCAACAAGCAGGTCCTGCGGGCCGAGCACTTCTCCGCCATGCGCGACGGCGCCATCTTGGCGAACGCCGGCCACTTCGACGTCGAGATCGACCTCGTCGCGCTGGTGCGGATGGCGGGGGGGCGCCGAAGGATCGTGCGGCCGCTCGTCGAGGAGTTCACCGTCGCCGCCAGCGACGGCGCGGCGAGGCGCATCCTGGTCCTTGCGGAAGGTCGTCTCGTGAACCTGAGCGCGGCCGAAGGTCATCCGGCGGCGGTCATGGACCTGTCGTTCGCCAACCAGGCCCTCGCAGCCGAGTGGTTGGTGGCGGACCGGGGCAAGCTCGCCAATGGCGTCCACCCGGTCCCGCCGACGGTCGACGCCGAGATCGCCAAGTTGAAGCTCGAGACGATGGGAGTCGTCATCGACTCGCCCACGGCGTCCCAGCGTGCCTATCTGGCCTCGTGGACGAGCGGCACCTGAGCCGCAGCCGGCCGTCGGGACAGCGGCGCTCTCGGCTCAGTCCTGCAGCCGGACGATCTTGAACACGGGATGCTGCGGGGCGATCCTTTGCAGCTCCTGCTCGCTCGAGGCGGCGCTCACGCCGTCGAAGAAGGCTCCCACTTCCGCCTTCCAGCGCTTCAGATAGGCGCGGAGGATCTTGCGGCTTCTCCGCGTCGGGCACCTCGGTCACGCCGATCGCCTCGGTCTTGTTGCCCAAGACGAGCTCGCCCGAGCCGGTGACGCGGATGTTGCGCACCCACTGGGTCTCGCCCCGGGGGGCGACCAGGTAGCGCTCATGGCCCAGCACCAGCAGATTGACCGGCACGCTGCGCCACTGCCCGCTCTTGCGTCCGCGTACCCGCAGCACCCGCGAGCCCCACACGCTCAGGCCGAGCCTCGTCGCCAGGGCCACGACACGGTTGAAGACGTGCATGGTGAACCAGCCCGGTGGCTTGTAGTGGGCCACCGGGCGCCCTTCTACCGGGCGCCCTTCTCCCGGCTGGCCTTGTTCCCGCTGCCCTTCCTCCGGTTGGCGGTCCGACATGTGGGGCAGTGTAGGGCCGTAGGTGGCCGACGACCCACCGGTCTGGAGCTCCGGCGGTCGGCTGCGGCGGCGGCGGGTCACCGTCGTGTGCGGCGGCTGCACCATTGCCTAGACTTGCCTGCGATGGGCTGCGCGGGTCTGTGGTTGCAAGTCGATGCCAGTCGCAGGCGAAACGACCCACGTAAGGCGACTCGTGGTCGCTGAGCATGGTGCGGTTTAGAAGTAAGACCTGCCTTGCGCGGCGCCGATTGGCGGTGCCGGCGGGAGAAGGGACCAACCATGGCCGCAGGTGTGGCAGGGGCGTTGCCAAGACGTCCGCCCGCATCGGCCACGGGACACCCTCAGCAGGCGAGTGTGGGGTCAAAGACCAGGTCAGCCGCGTTTGCCCGTCATCAGTTCAACGACTGAGTGCCTGATCGTAAAGGAGCTGCTCCATGGAGATCACGGTGCACACCCGTCACTTGGACATCGGCGACCAGCTTCGGGAGGCTGCTGTAGAAAAGGCCCGGCACCTGGAGCGGTTCCTGGAAGGCTCCCAGAAGGCCGAGATCCTCTTCTCGAAGGACCACGCGGCGCGCGACGACGGCTACGTCTCGTGCGAGGTGCTGGTCGTCGCCCGCGGCCGCTCAGTTCGCGCAAGGGCGAAAGGACATCTGGCCAAGGACGCCCTCGAGGCGGCGATGAGCAAAGAGGCGCAGCGGCTCACGCGGATGCAGGACCGCCTCGTGCACCGGTCCAGGCCTCGCCACGGCGAGACGGTCCAGAAGCCAGCGGAGCTTTCGGACTGAGCGTCGCCCGAAGCCCGCATCCCGGCGCGGCGCCCGCCGCTGCCGCGCGTTGTCATCGTGGGTGCGACCGCCACCGGCAAGACCGCCCTGGCCCTCGAGATGGCGCGTCTTGCGCCGGGAACCTACGAGCTCGTGTCCGTCGACGCCATGGCCGTGTACCGGCATCTCGACATCGGTACCGCCAAGCCGACTCCTGACGAACAGGCCCTGGTGCCCTGGCACCTCATCGACATAGTCGATCCTTCCGAGCAGTTCTCAGTCGCCGAGTTCCAGGCGCTGGCCCGCCGTGCCCTCGCGGGCATCGAGGCGCGGGGACGGGTCCCGCTGCTCGTCGGAGGTACCGGGCTCTATCACCGTGCCGTGCTCGACGGGCTCACGATCCCGGCCAGGTTCCCCGAGGTTGCCGCGGAGCTCGAACGCGAAGCGGATCAACCCGACGGGCTCCCCGGGCTCTTCGGGCGGCTCCGCGAGCTGGACCCTGTCGCAGCCGGGCGAGTCGAGCCGACCAATCGGCGCAGGATCGTGCGGGCGCTGGAGGTGACGCTCGGCACCGGGCAGCCGTTCTCCTCGTTCGGGCTCGGCCTCACCGCCTACGCACCCGTCAGCTCGCTTCTCATCGGCTTGGAGCTCGACCGCTCCGAGCTCGACCGCAGGCTCGCCGACCGCTTCGACGACCAGCTCGACAGCGGTCTTCTGCAGGAGGTCCGGGCGCTTGCGGAGCGGCCTGGCGGACTGTCCCGCACGGCCCGGCAGGCCATCGGCTACCGGGAGCTGCTTCGCCACATCGAGGAGGGCCTGCCGCTCGACCAGGCGAGAAACGAGGCCCTGCGCCGGCTTCGGTCCTTCGCCCGGAGGCAGGAGGCCTGGTTCAGGCGAGACCCCCGTGTCGTCTGGTTCCGGGCCGACCGGCCGGACCTGATCGACGCGGTCCGGTCGTTTCTGGGCGACACCACCGCCGCCGGGGCCGTGCGACACTGATGTCCATGTTGACGCTGGTCAAGTACCAAGCCCTTGGGAACGACTTTCTCATCGCCTTCGACGGCGGGGCGCTCGACGGCGGGGCGCACGACGTTTCGGCCGCAGTGGCCGCGGGCGGGACGCCATCGCGATCCGGCTCGCAGGGCGGCCCTGCGGATCAGCTGGCGGACCTTGCCCGGGCGATCTGCGACCGCCATACGGGGGTCGGCGCCGACGGCCTCTTGGTGCTCCGGGCCGCCCACGCGGGCGGCGACGTCCGCATGGAGCTGCGCAACGCCGACGGCGGCCGCGCCGAGACGAGCGGGAACGGCCTGCGCTGCTTCGCGCTCGCCGTCGTCGAGGCCGGGCTCTTCGCCGGCCCAGAGGTCGCCGTGGAGACTGACGCGGGTCTGCGCCGAGCTGTGCTGCGCCGCCGCCTTGGCCCCGGGTCGGCAGACGTCTCGGTGGAGATGGGCACAGGTGAAGGTCGTACGGTCGAACCCGGTGGCGGACGTGGCGCTTCCGGGCTCGAGGGCCCTGCCCTGGCCGTCGTGGTCGGTCGACACCGGCAATCCGCATCTCGTGTTGTTGGCGCCTTCGCTGGAGGGCGTCGCCATCACGACCATCGGCCCTGCTCTCGAAAAGCAGCGTGCCGGCGGCCAGAACGTGGAGCTCGCGACGTACGACCCGACCAAGGGCGAGATCTCGCTCGTCGTCTGGGAACGCGGCGCCGGGGTCACGCTCGCCTGCGGGAGCGGGAGCGTGGCCGCCGCGGCGGCATTTCATTCCGCGGGGATAGCGCCTCCGCGCGTCCTGGTGCGCAATCCAGGCGGAATCGCCGAGATCGAGCTCTCGGGCGACGATCCGCATGCCGTCTCGGCCGAGCTGGCCGGTCCGGTCTCACGCGTGGCCCGCATCGAGCTCGACCCGGCCGAGCTCGATGGGCCTGGAAGGGCGTTGGCCGCCTCGTGACGATGGAGCGCACGACGCTGATCGACCGGAGGTTCCGGGAGAAGATCGTGCTCGTCGGGATGGTGGCGTGGCCCCGCACCTTGGAAGAAGTGGAGACCAGCCTCGACGAGCTGGCCCTGCTCGTCGACACCGCGGGCGCCGACGAAGCGGCTCGGGTTGTGCAGCGACGCGGCGCCGCCGACCCTGCGACGTACATCGGGCGGGGCAAGGCCGAGGAGCTGCGGCGGATCTCCGAGGCCGTGGACGCCGACACGGTGGTCTTCGACGACGAGCTGACACCCGCCCAGCAGCGCAACCTCGAGAAGATCCTCGGGAGAACCGCCATCGACAGGACGGCCGTCATCCTCGACATCTTCGCCCAGAATGCCCATACCCAAGAGGGCCGGGCGCAGGTGGAGCTCGCGCTCAGCCGCTACCGGCTCCCGCGCCTTCGGGGCAGGGGGCTGGCGCTTTCCCAGCAGGCAGGTGGCATCGGGACGAGAGGGCCCGGCGAGACCCAGCTCGAGGTGGACCGGCGGCGGATCATGCGGCGCATCCGCAAGCTCGAGGTGGAGCTCCGGGACCTCGAAGGGACACGGCGGACCCAGCGCAAGGCGCGAAAGCGCGGCGCTCTCCGGACGGTCTCGCTCGTGGGCTACACCAACGCCGGCAAGTCGACCCTGCTCAACGTGCTCACCGACGCCGGCGTGCTCGTCGAGGACCGCCTCTTTTCCACCTTGGATCCGCGCACCCGTCGCCTTGACCTGCCTGGCGGCGAGCCCGTGCTGTGCTCGGACACGGTCGGCTTCGTGCGGAAGCTGCCCCATCAGCTGGTCGACGCGTTCCACGCCACCTTGGAGGTGGTCGGAGCTTCGGACCTGCTCGTGCACGTCGTCGACGCGTCGGCTTCCGATCCTGCGGCGCAGATCGATGCGGTCCACACGGTGCTGGCGGAGATCGGCGCCGCCGAGGTGCCGGAGCTCATGGCGTTCAACAAGGCTGACCTCGACCGGCGCAGGGCAGGCAGGCTGATGGCCGCGCACCCGGGGTCGATCGCCTGCTCGGCTCTCACGGGCCGGGGCGTGCCCGAGCTGCTCCGGGCGATAGGGGACAGGCTCAGGGTGGCGGACAACCTGGTCGATCTCGCTGTGCCCGTGAGCCGCGGTGACGTCGTCGCCGCCATTCACCGCGAAGGCGAGGTGCTGGGCGAACACTACGAGGGCGAGCAGGTCCTCCTGAGGGCTCGACTCGACGAGCGCGCCGTGCGCCGTTATGCGGAGTTCCTGCGGTCGTGACCGGTAAAGGGCGCGGCGACACGGGGGGAGAGGGGCCGGAGGTGAGCGGGGAGGCGGGTGACGCGGAGGTCGGTTTCGTGCCCCCGGTCTACCCGTTCGACAAGCTGGGCGAGCTGGCCGGCCTCGCGGCGCGCCACGAGGGCGGCACGGTCGACCTTTCCGTCGGCACGCCGTGCGACGCTCCGCCGCCGGAGGTCCTCGCGGCTCTCGCCGGGTCCGCGGCCGAGCGGGGCTATCCCTCGTCGATGGGCTCCGGCGAGTACCGAGACGCGGCGCTCCGATGGATGTCCCGCCGCCTCGGCGTGGACACGGCCGCTGTCGCCGTCGCGGCGTGCGTTGGCACCAAGGAGCTCGTCTCCGGCGTGCCCCATTGGTTGCGCCTGCGGACCCCGGCGCGCGACACGGTGCTCTGTCCCTCGCTTGCCTATCCGACCTATGAGATGGGGGCGCTCCTCGCCCGTTGCCGGGCCGTCGCCGTGCCGGCGCGGCCGGACGGGACGATGGACCCCTCGTCGATCTCGCCGGAGGACGCGGCGCGGGCGCTCTGTCTCTGGGTGAACAGCCCGGGCAACCCGGGGGGCCGGCTCGAGGACCTCGCTGCCGCCGCATCCTGGGGCAGGTCTCGAGGAGTGCCGGTCTTCTCCGACGAGTGCTACGTCGAGTTCACCTGGGCGGGCAAGCCGCGCACGATCCTCGCCGACGGCCCCGAAGGGGTCGTAGCCGTCCACTCGTTGTCGAAAAGGTCGAATCTCGCCGGTCTGCGGGCGGGCTTCTACGCCGGGGACGCGGAGATCGTCGACTACCTCGCAAAGCTGCGCCAGCACGCCGGGTTCAT
Source organism: uncultured Acidimicrobiaceae bacterium (assembly GCA_963804265.1). GTDB lineage: Bacteria > Actinomycetota > Acidimicrobiia > Acidimicrobiales > Bog-793 > Fen-455. Next base: position 70,566 of record CAWDPZ010000009.1, on the reverse strand, counting down.
GGTTCCCGGGCCTGTCCAGCACGCCGGCGCGGTGGCTCTCGATGACGACGTGCACGTGGACCGGCAACGGGCTGTCTACCTCGATCGGCTGACCCGGTTTGCCGAGCTGCTGACCGGCGCCGGGATCAGCGCCGGGGTGCCGGAGGGCTCCTTCTACCTCTGGGTAGCGGTTCCCCCACGGTTCTGCGACGCGACCGGGCGCGACCCGAACCCTGGCTGGGCCCTGGCGAGGTGGCTCGCGGAGTGGGGCGGTGCTCTCGTCGCCCCGGGTGACACATACGGTCCCGCGGGCGCCGGACACGTCCGGATCGCGCTCGTACAGCCGGAGGAACGGCTCCTGCTCGTCGCCGAGAGGCTCGCCCGGGCGACGATCGACCGATGAGCTTCCCGGTCGCCTCGGAGCGCCCGGTAGCCTCGGAGCGATGGACGACCTGAGCTCAGCTATCACGAAGTTGTGGGAGCACCGCAAGGACCTCCCGCCCGGCGACGCCGGGGCCCTCGAGGTGGTCGAGGAGGTGATCGGGCTCCTCGACACGGGCGAGGTCCGCGTGGCCGAGATCGATCCTGCGAGCCAGGAGGTCGTCGTTCACGAGTGGCTGCGGCAGGCCATCTTGCTCCGCTTCGCCCTCTCGAGCCTCGAGCCCGTCGAGCACGGGCCGTTCGAGTACACCGACGCCCTGCCGTTGAAGCGGGACCTCCAGGCCGCCGGCGTGAGGGCCTTGCCGGGATCGTCCGCCAGGCGCGGAGCCTTCCTCGGTCGGGGCGTGGTCCTCATGCCGAGCTACGTGAACATCGGTGCGCACGTCGGGGCCGGAACCATGGTCGACACGTGGGCCACCGTGGGCTCTTGTGCGCAGATCGGCGCCCGTGTGCACCTCTCGGGCGGCGTCGGGATCGGCGGCGTCCTCGAGCCTCCCAACGCGAGGCCGGTGATCATCGAGGACGAGGTGCTCATCGGCAGCCGTTCGATGGTCACCCAGGGGGCGCGCGTGGGCGAGGGGGCGGTGCTCGGCGAGGGGACGATCCTCAACCCTTCCATCCCCGTGATCGACGCGTGGTCGGGCGACGAGCTCGGGCGCGGCTACGTCCCGCCCTGGAGCGTCGCCCTCGGGGCCATGAGGCGCAAGGAGTACCCCGGCGGCGAGTTCTTCCTGCCCTGCGTGCTCGTCGTGCGCCACCTCACCCCGGGCGAACGCCACGACAAGGCGATGCTGAACGAGATCCTCCGCGAGCACGGAGGCTCGGCGTGAGCATCTCGGGCGCCCGGTTGCTCGAGCTCACCGCCGAGCTCGTCGACATCCCGTCTGTGAGTCACAACGAGGCCCGAGCTGCAGAGTTCGTGGCCGGCACCCTCGCCGGCCTGGGTCACCTGGAGATCAAGCGGATCGGCGACAACGTCGTCGCACGTACCTCGCTCGGACGCCCCCGCCGCCTGCTCATCGCCGGTCATCTCGACACGGTGCCGCCCAACGGCAACGACCGCGCGCTTGTCGGGGCGGATCGATGCTCGGGGCTCGGCGCGGTCGACATGAAGGGTGGCTTGGCGGTCATGCTCGAGCTCGCCCGGACCGTGTCCGAGCCGGTGGTCGACGTCACCTACGTCTGGTACGCCTGCGAGGAGGTCGAGCAGCGCTTCTCGGGCCTGCTCGAGATCGACAACGCCCGACCGGACCTTCTCGCCGCCGACGCGGCAATTCTGGGAGAGCCGACGGGTGCCGCCGTCGAAGCCGGGTGCCAGGGCGTGCTGCGCGTCGCCGTGCACCTCGGCGGCGAGCGGGCGCACGCCGCGAGGGCCTGGATGGGCCTGAATGCCATCCACCGGCTCGGACGCCTGCTCGAGCGGGTCGACGCCTTCGTCGAGCGCCGGCCGGTGCTCGACGGATGCGAGTACCGCGAGTCCCTGCAGGCGGTGCGGGTGGTCGGAGGTGTGGCGAACAACGTCGTGCCCGACGAGGCGCGTCTCGTGCTCAGCCATCGCTTCGCCCCGGACCGCACGATGGACGAAGCCTTCGAGGCGCTGTGCGAGCTGTTGGCGCCGGCGGTGGACAAGTCTCACGGAGACGTGATCGATCTCGAGGATTTCGCCGTTCCCGCGGCGCCCAACCTCGACGACCCGATGCTGGCGGCTCTGGTCGCCGCCAGCTCGCAGCCGCCCCGCGCGAAGCTCGGCTGGTCCGACGTCAGCTTCTTCAGCGCGAGGGGCATCCCTGCGGCGAATTTCGGGCCCGGAGACCCGACCCTTGCCCACAGCGCAGGGGAGTGGGTTGGTCGCGAGGACCTCGAGGCCGTCGCGACAGGCCTCGAGAGGCTTCTCATGCTGGGCGCCTGAGCCGCGCCAGTCTGCCCCGCCGCCGGCCGCGAAGGGCCCCCAGCGGCTCTGTGGCCAGCCCTCGTTCAGGTCACAGGCGGCGGAGCACGGTGACGACTTTGCCGTAGATCACGACCCGGTCGCTTGTGACCTCCATCTCCTCGTAGACGGGGTTGGCGGGGACGAGCACGACCTTTCCGCGCCGTTTGCGGAGGGTCTTGACAGTTGCCTCGTCGTCGCCGATCGCAGCCACGACGATGTCGCCCGTCTCGGCATCCTGCTGTCTGCGCACGACCACGAAGTCGCCATCGAGGATGCCGGCGTCGATCATCGAGTCGCCTCTGACCTTCAGCATGAAGAGGTCGCCCGAGCCCGTGAAGTCCAGCGGGATCGGGAGAAGCTCCTCCACGGACTCCTCGGCCAACACCCCTGTTCCAGCAGCGACGTGCCCGATCAGCGGCACGTGTGCCACCGGCCGCACCCGTATGGCCGCCCCCGAGGACGGCTCCCAGGACACGATGATGGCTCTCGGCTTCGTCGGGTCGCGTTGCAGGTAGCCCTCGCGCTGAAGCACCTGCAGGTGCGTGTGCACCGTCGAGGGCGACGTCAGGCCGACCGCCTCTCCGATCTCGCGCACCGAAGGGGGATAGCCCCGCTCGCGGATCTGCTCCGCGATGAATTCGAGGATCCTGCGGCGCTTTCCTGCCAGGGTTGCCTCGGACATGCGTGCTCCTCCCGTCCAGACCGCCGTTCCGGTCTCCGCCGCTAGAGGCTAAGCCGCCGCCGACCCGAATGCAAACACCCGTTCGTGAAACAAACGTTCGAGTCGACCCTTGACACCGAACAGGCGTTCGTGGTGTGATGACGTCGTCGAACATACGTGCGCCGGCGAATCGAGCAGGACTCGCCGGGAGTGACACAGCCTGAGTGCACACTTGCGACCGGATGCATGTCGGACCCGAAGGCTCGAGGAGGGTCAAATGGGAGCGCTGGCACAGATCGAGGGGACGGCGACCAGGCGGCTTTCCGAGCCGCACGAGAACCCGGCACGTCCCGTGCCTGCGGGCCGGCGCCGTCCGAAGCCGCAACGCCGGCATTCTTGGAATGTGCTCGCGGAGGAGCTGGTCCCGTTTCCTCCAGCGGTCGCGGGCAGTCCGTTCACCGTGCACCCGGGCGAACAGGGATGGTGCGAGGGCACCCGTTTCGCCGAGCCCGCCCTGGCGCCGTCGCCAGCCCGACTCGCGCCTCGGCCTCAGGCTCCCGTCCGCCATCGGCGGGTCACGGCCCGACCGCGAGGGTTGCGGCGCCTCCTCCCCGGCGCTGCCACCCTCGCGGTGCTGGCGAGCGCCTGGCTCGGCACCGGGGCGCTCGCGGGCGTGCACCGCCCGGCCCTGTCGGTTCCGGCCTCGGCCGTGAAGGTCCCAGGCGGCTACATCTACACGGCCCGTCCCGGCGACACCTTGTGGTCGATCGCCTCCGGCCTCGAGCCAGGCGGCGACCCGAGGCCACTCGTCGCCCAGCTCGAGCAGCAGCTTCACGGCTCGCAGCTGATACCTGGCGACGAGCTGCGGTTGCCCTGAGCCGACGGATGCGTCGGCACCTGGAACCGGCTGCCGCAAAGGAGCACGTCCGGGCGGCGGGCGGTGCCGACAAGGCGGGCGCGCCAGATGGTCGCCGATCGGCGCTACGGTCAACTCGTGCGCTGCCCGTGGTGTGGGGCGACCGAAGACCGGGTCGTGGACTCTCGCGAGGTGGAACTTGGTGAGGCAGTCCGACGCCGCCGCGAGTGCATTTCGTGCGGACGCCGGTTCACCACCGTCGAGCGCCCCACCCACGCCGTGCTGTGGGTCGTGAAGCGATCAGGTCGTCGCGAGTCGTTCGATCGGGGCAAGGTGATCGCCGGCGCCCGTGCCGCGTGCAAGAACCGTCCCGTCGAGCCGGAGCAACTGGAGGCCCTGGCCGCAGCGGTGGAACAGACAGCCTGGTCACTCGGCCCCGATGTGCAGAGCGAGCAGGTCGGCCTCGCGGTGCTCGAGGGCTTGCGGAGGCTAGACGATGTGGCAGCTGTCCGCTTCGCCAGCGTGTACAAGGGTTTCGAACAGGTCGACGACTTCGCGCGCGAAGTCGGCCTCTTGAACAAAGGCGCGGAACCGGACACGCGCGAGGAGGTCCCGAACCAACGGCACTCCGAGCACGGGCCCGGCCGCGGCAACGAACGATGAGTGACGCCCTGCTCGAGGAGCCGCCCGCGAGCGCACTTGCGATCTACGCCCACCCTGACGACCCGGCGATCTCCTGCGGGGGCACGCTCGCCTCCTGGGCAGCCGCGGGAAGCACGGTGCATGTGGTCATCTGCACCGCGGGCGACAAGGGGACGACCGAACCTGACACCGATCCCGAGGCTCTCGCGCGCTCGAGGATCGTCGAGGCCGAGCTGTCCGCGGCGGTGCTGGGAGTCAGCGCCTCCTACTTTCTGGGCCATCCCGACGGCGAGCTCGAGAACGACAGCGCGCTACGCCGCGAGCTGGTGCAGATCATCCGAGATCTGAGGCCGGAGGCGATCGTCAGCCCGGACCCGCTGGCCGTCTTCTTCGGCGAGCACCACTACAACCACCGGGATCATCGGGTCGTCGGCTGGGCCGCCCTTGACGCGGCGGCCCCGGCTGCTGCGCTGCCGCGCTACTTCGTCGGGACGGGCGCGGCTCACCAGGTCACGACGGCGTATCTGTCAGGCTCGTTGGAACCGAGCGTCTGGGTTGACGTCACATCGACGATCGACCGCAAGATCGAGGCGGTCTCGTGCCACCGGTCACAGCTCGCGGACGCGGGCGACTGGATCGCGAGCGCCCTGCGCGACGGCGCCCAGGATGCCGGACGAGAGGTGGGCGCCGGCTACGCGGAGCCCTTCCGGAGGGTCTGGCTCGCGCGATGACATCGGCAACCGACATCTTGCACGTCGACATGGATGCCTTCTTCGCATCGGTGGAAGTTCTCGACGACCCGAGCCTGCAAGGTTTGCCCGTCATCGTCGGCGGAACCGGGGCCAGAGGTGTCGTGGCCTCGTGCTCATACGAAGCGAGGGCGACCGGGGTCCGCTCGGCCATGTCGATGGTCGAGGCGCGCCGGCGCTGCCCCCACGCCGTCGTGCTGGAAGGTAGGCACGGCCGTTACGGCGAGGTCAGCCGCATGCTCAACGCGGTCTTCGAGGTGTTCACGCCGCTCATCGAGCCGATATCGCTCGACGAGGCTTTCTTGGACATCTCGGGCAGCCACAAGCTGTTCGGTACCAGCCAGGAGATCGCCGAAGCCATTCGGGCCCGCGTCACCGTGGAGTTGAAGCTGACGTGCTCGGTCGGGATAGCCCGCTGCAAACTGCTTGCCAAGCTGGCCTCGAGAGCTGCCAAGCCGGTCGCCTCGCCGAAAGGACCGCGACCGGGACCGGGCGTGTTCGTAGTGCCCGTCGAGCACGAGCTCGAGTTCCTGCACCCCAAGCCCGTTTCCGATCTGTGGGGCGTTGGCCCGCGGACCGCGGAAAGGCTCGCACGCTACGGCATCGCCACGATCGGCGACCTCGCCGGCATCGATCCCGCATTCCTCTCCCGCCTCGTCGGCCGGGCGGCAGGGTCCCAGCTCCACGAGCTCGCGTGGGCCAAGGACGACCGGCCGGTTGTGCCGGGACGCCCCGTGAAGTCGGTCAGCCACGAGGAGACCTTCGCCGTAGACGTCCACGACCCCGAGCGGCTACGGCTGGAAGTGGTCCGGATGGCCGACTCGGTGAGCAGCAGGCTGAGGGCGAACGGTCTCCACGGTCGTACGGTGACGCTGAAGCTTCGCTACGGCGACTTCACGACGATCACCCGGTCGCATTCGTCGGCTCGGCCCGTCGCTTCCTCGAGCGAGCTCGTGAAGATCGCGACGGCGCTCTTGTCGTCCACAGATGTCCGCCCGGGCGTCAGACTGCTCGGGGTCGGCGTCTCGTCGCTCGAGCAACGCGCTGGCGAAGAGCCCGGAGCAGCTCGCACTGTGGGACTTGCAGGAGGACTCCGATGGGCACGCCCATGCCGGTTCTGCCGCTCGCTCCGGTCTCGACGGGGTCGTCGATGCCATCCGCGAGCGCTACGGCGTCGCCTCGGTTGGCCCGGCGGCCCTTGTCGGTGCTTCCGGATTGCGCCTGAAACAAGTGGGGGACTCCCAGTGGGGCCCTTCCCGGTAGCCACCGAAGCCGTCTTCCGACTTCGCCCACGCCGTTTCGGGAATCACCTGGAATCGGGAGCGTTCTCTAGGTCGGAGGCCGATTCAGCGGCGGGGACGGCCCCGCGCCGTTGTAGGGCCTATTTGGGTGTGAAATGATTGAGCTTGTGCAGCAAAAGGTATCCAGGAGGGGGTGACGATGCCGCTTTCGGAAGAAGAGCAGCGGATCCTCCACGAGATGGAGCAGAAGCTGTATGAGCACGACCGGGATTTCGCGAACCGCGTAAGCAACAAGTCGCCGCGCCGCCCGTCGGCTCACTCCGGTCGCGGATGGATCATCGCCTTCATCGCCGGCTTCGTGCTGCTGCTCGTCGCCTTCCGCTCCTCGCTTCTGCTCGGGAGTCTTGGGTTCTTGGTAATGCTCGGTGCGGCAGTGGTCTACGTCCACCAGGCCAGGCAATCGGACTCGGCCCGTTTCGGAGGTCTGAAGGGCTCGGCCCGGCGTTCGGGCATGGGCGACGAGCTGTCCGAGATGCGCCGGCGGCTGCGGTCGCGCTTCGGTAACCGAGACTGACGCCCCCCTCGCCTCGTGGCTGTTGGTGGATCGAGGCCTTCCGGGCTGTAGGCCGCCGACCAGCGCTGTGGCCGGTTGCCTTCGTCGAGGCGGTCGCGATGGTGCCGCGCCGATGGTGGCGCCGCTGGCCGCCCTCACCGCTTCCGTCGCCTTCCTGGCTGGCTTTCCGCATGGAGACCGCCTATGGGAGCTCTTCGGCACGGCCCAGCGCCGAAGACGTGTTGGCATGGCTCGAGTGGTGCCGGTTGTCACGGCGCCGACGCAGTTGCGGTAGCCTCCGGCTGATGTCTGTTCCGGGACGACAAGAAGGCTGAGATGGTCGGCCGGGCGCTCGTGTTGAATGCCTCGTTCGAACCCCTCTCGGTCGTCGCCTCGCGACGGGCCCTGGTCCTCGTGCTGGCAGACAAGGCAGAGCTGCTTCACGGCACCGGTAACGATCTGCACTCCGCCAGGGCCAGATTCCCCGAGCCCTCCATCGTCCGGCTCGTCAACTACGTCCGCGTGCCGCATCAGGCACGCGTCGCTGTCACCCGCCGGTCGGTGTTCGTTCGTGACGGTCATCGTTGCCAGTACTGCGGCGCACAGGCCGAGAACATCGACCACGTCGTCCCGCGAAGCCGGGGCGGCACGCACAGCTGGGACAACGTCGTGGCGTGCTGCCGCCGCTGCAACAGCCGCAAGGAAGACAGGTTGCTCGACGAGGCTGGTTTCCGGCTCGTCAAGACGCCCCGTGCCCCGCGCTCTCATCTGTGGCTGCTCGCCGCGAGCGGCGAGGTCCGCGACGAGTGGGCCCCTTACGTCGAGCCCGTGCTCGACCGCGCCGTCGGTCTCTGAGCCCCCGAGCCACCTCCGGCGATGTTCGGGCGTGGCCCGTCCTCGAGCGCCGGGCCGCGCCCTCGGTCCTGCACGGCGAGGTACCGGACCCGGGCGGTCGGCGCCTCGCCTGTGTGTGTGTCCCGCTCAGTCCGGCAGTCGTCATCGGCAGCGCGCAGCCGGCCGCTGACTTCGACGCCCAGCAGGCTCACAAGTGCCGGGCTGGAGCTCGTGCGGCGTCGCAGCGGCGGCGGCGCCGTCCTCGTCGGTCCCGACCGGCAGGTGTGGCTGGACCTGTTCGTCCCGGCCGGGGACGCCCTCTCGCAGCCTGATGTGGGCAAGTCGTTCCACTGGCTGGGTGAGGTCTTCGCCGAGGCGATCGCGAGCGTGCTCGGCACCTCGAGGGAGTCGGCCGGCGTCGAGGTGAACCGTGGCCCGACCCGGACAAGTCCCTGGTCGAAAGTGTTGTGCTATGCGGGGTTTGGCGCCGGCGAGGTCGCGGTTGCAGGTCGCAAGGTTGTCGGGATGTCACAGCGACGCGACCGCTCCGGGTCCTGGATCCACTCGATGGCGCTCGTCGGCGACCAGGGCGTCGGCTCTGGCTGATGTCCTGAGCGGCGGCCCGGAACGTCGTTCGGGCGCGAGAGCCGTGCTGGCTGAGGTCGGGCTCCCCGGTGGCGGACGTCTCGTCGCCCCGTTGACCGAGGAGCTTCTCAGCCGGCTGCCCTAGCAGCCCGTCCCGCCCTCCCGCACCTGATCGTCGGCAGGCTCGGCCTCCGGCCCGGCGCCGGCGCCGGCGTTCGCCCGCCGGGCCGCCCCGGCGCCCGCTCGCCCGGCACCCGCTGCCGCCCCGCCCGGCCGCGCCCCCTGTCCGGCAGAGGACCCGGCCCGAGCCTCGCCGGTGGGCTCCTGCCGTGGCGGGAAGGCGTCCGGCGAGCCCGAGTGGATCCTCGACGGCCCTGCGGGCGCTTGACCACGTTCCGGAGTGGGGAAGGGCGCAACAAGGTGGTTGACTGGGGGGGGAATTGACCATAGAGTGGCGTGAAGTGGGGACCCGGGGAGGGCTGCCCCAGTGACAGTGGGAACGAAGGTTGCTTTGTCGCCAGGTTTCAAGTTCGTCGGGAACTTCCCCCGCTCGCTCGATGTCAAGGGCCGGGTGATCCTCCCGTCGCGCATGCGGGCCCACTTCCAGGACCACGGCTACCTGACTCCGGGCGCCGACGGCTGCCTGGCCCTTTGGCCGGAGGAGGAGTTCGAGCTCGAGGCCGAGCGCCAGCACGCGAAGGACTCCCTCGGGCGTCGAGGCGCGAAACGACCTGCGTGACTGGGCGGCGCTCGTGACCAAGGTCGACTTCGACCGCCAGGGCCGGATGCCCGTGCCTCCGGAGCTCCGCGTCCTCGCCAGTCTCGAACAGGAGGTCCTTTTCGTCGGAGTCCTGGATCGCGTGGAGCTCTGGTCGCCCGCGAGCTGGTCCGCCCGCCGCCCAGCTATGTCGGCGCAAGCGGTCCGCGAGGGCCGGCCGTGAGTCATGGCGAGCCACGTCCGAGCGCCGCGGTCTCGCTCTGCATCGTTCCAATTCCAGCTCCAGCTCCTGGGTTGTCCGCAGCCCCTCGGCCGAAGTGCCGGATGGCATTCCAACCCTCTCCGCCCTGTCTCATCCTCACTTCGAGGGATGCCCTTCCCTCGATCTGGTCGGGGGGTTGCGGATGACCCAGGAGTTCGAGCACACGCCCGTGATGGTCGCCGAGGTCGTGTCGATGTTCGAGCCCGTCCCCCCGGGCATCCTGGTGGACGCGACCGTCGGCGGCGGCGGTCACGCCGCCGCCTTGCTGACGGCGCTGCCCGCCCACGAGCTGATAGGGCTCGACGTCGACGACGACGCCGTGACCGAGTCGGCCGCACGGCTGGCCCGCTTCGGCGGCCGGGCCCGGGTGCTGAAGGCCCGCTTCGACGAGCTGGCAGCCCTGGTGAGGACCTACGCCCAAGCGGCACCGGTCGCGGGCGTGCTCTTCGATCTCGGCGTGAGCTCGCCACAGCTGGACCGGCCCGAGCGCGGCTTCTCGTACAGATTCGAAGGTCCTTTGGACATGCGGATGGACCGCGACCGCGCCACGACAGCTGCCGATCTCGTGAACGGCACGAGCGTCAAGGAGCTGACCGAGCTCCTGGTGGCGAGCGGCGAAGGCCGCTTCGCCCGCCGCCTCGCAGAGGCGATAGTCGCGCAGTCGGCCGATCGAGACGACCTCGGAGCTGGTCGCGGTGATCGACCGGCACCTGCCCGGCGTCGCCCGGAAACGACCGGGTCACCCCGCCAAGCGGGTCTTCCAGGCTCTCCGCATCGAGGTGAACCACGAGCTCGACGTTCTTGTTGCGGGGCTCGAAGGCGCTCTCGGGCTGCTCATGCCGAAAGGGCGGTGCGTCGTCTTGTCCTACCACTCCGGCGAGGACCGTCTCGTGAAGCAGTGCTTCCTCGATGCCGCGAGTGGCGGCTGTGTCTGCCCGCCCGGTCTTCCCTGCGTCTGTGGCGCCATCGGGACGATGCGGGTCCTCACACGTGGGGCTCGTCTTCCCAACCGCCGCCGAGGTCGCCCGAAACCCGCGAGCCTCCAGTGCCAGGCTGCGGGCCGCCGAGCGCCTCGAGCCCGGAGCGGACTGATGGCTTTCGCCGCTCCGGACGCGAGCTCGGGCGCCCGCGGGCTGCCGGTCGAGGAGGTCCCCTCTTCGCGGCCTGATCCCGGGGCGGCACGCCCGACGCTGGATGTCGTCGACCGACGCCTCAGAGCCTCCAGCTCGACCAGAAGGCAGGCAAAGGTCCTCAAGGCTCTCGGGGCGCTCTTCGTCGCTCGGAGCCTTCGGAGTGACCGCGGCGGCCCACACCTTCGTCGCGTCCGATCAGCAGCGGATAGACGCCCTCCAGGTTCAGCTCGGTCAGGCCCTCGCGACGCAGCAGGAGCTGCAGGTCGCCCGCGCCGAGCTCGAGTCCCCCTCCCGGGTGCTTGCCATCGCCGAGCACCAGTTGGGCATGGTCTCGCCAGGCTCGGTGACCTATCTGTCGCCCGTGAACCCCGGCCCATCAGTCGAACAGTCTGGAGCCGAAAGCGGCCATGGCCGCTTCGGCCGCCGGCCGGGGTCCAAGTCAGGCTTGCCCGCGGGGGGAGCGGCGGGAATCGCCAGACGCAACACCGCGACTTCGGCGAGCTCGCACCCCGGGGGTCAATCGGCAGCGGTCAGCCGGGCGAGATGAGCGGATTGTCGTCGTCCGGCCGGGGGGCGAGGACCCGCCCGGGCAGGCAGTCGGGCCCGCCTGCGCCCAGGCAAGCGACCCGCAGCCGCACGCAGGCTCGCCCCGCCGGCAGCCGTGCGGGAGCCCGCCGCCAGGCGCGCCCGCGGGCCACGCCCCGCGGGAACCGGCCGGGTCCCCATCCGGCCATGTCCGGGCACGACCGGCCCGGGCGTCGGGCCCGGGGAGGACGACGCGGGTCGCAACGAGGCGGGTCGCAACGACGCGGGTCGCAACGAGGCGGCCGGTCCGGATACGCCGACGCCTTGGCGTGATGGTCGCGATCGCGGCCTTCGCTCTTTGTGGCCTCGCGGCCCGGCTGGTGCAGATACAAGGCGTCGACGCGGTCCACTACGCGTCTTACGGGTCGCAAGAGGTCTTCGAGCGTGTGCCTCTCCCGGCCCTACGCGGGGCGATCTACGACCGTAACGGCAATCTGATGGCGGCCTCCCTGGCACGGGTCGACGTCGTCGCGGACGACTACCTCGTACCGAAGGGGTACCCGGGGCTCGCACGCCTGGCCGCCGTGCTCCACATTCCCGTCGCCACCTTGAAGGCCAAGCTGAGCGAGCACAGCGGCTATGTGCCGCTCGCCCGCCAGGTCGCCGGGGCGATGGAGGACAAGATCGCAAGCCTTGACCTGCCCTACGTGAGCTTCCCCGCCGACCTCGCGAGGAGTGATCCGGACGGCAACCTGTTCTCTCCTGTTCTCGGCGTCGTCGGGTTCGCAGGTCGCGCCCTGTCCGGGCTCGAGTACATGGAGAACAGCCTGCTGGCCGGGACGCCCGGGTCGGAGGTCGTGCCGACCGGGCCGAGCGGCCAGAACATCCCGGGCTCGCCGACCGACCTTGTCCACGCGCGGCAGGGCACGAGCCTGGTCGTCACCCTGGACGAGCCGCTGCAGTTCGAGGTGACCAAGTTCCTCTCCCAGCAGATCATCGCGACGAAGGCGACCTACGGGATAGCGATCGTCGAAGACCGGCGCACGGGCGGGATCCTGGCGATGGTCGATCTCGTCGCCGAGCCCCATGGCAAAGTCGTCCCGGCGCAACAGAACCTGGCGGCCAACTCGGTCTATCAGCCGGGCTCGGTCATGAAGCTCGTGACGATGTCCGGCGCCCTGCAGGATCAGCTGATCACCCCGACCTCGGCCTTCATCGTGCCCGATTCGATCTTCCTCGGGGGCTGGCAGTTCAGCGATGCCGAGATCCACCCGACCGAGAAGCTCACGGCCACCCAGATCCTCGCCCAGTCCTCCAACATCGGCACGATCGAGATCGCCCATCGGCTCGGCGCGCAGCGCCTCTCCTACTTCTTGCACGACCTCGGCTTCGGGCAGCCGAGCGGGCTCGGATGGCCGGGCGAGAGCGCGGGCCTGGTGCCGAACCCGAACGACGCCGCCTCCTGGTCGGCCTCGTCGATGGGGGCCGTTCCGATCGGCACCGGTGAGGCCGTGACCCCGCTCCAGATCCTGGATGCCTACAACGCCATCGCCAACGGCGGGGTGCTCATCCCGCCCCGGCTCGTCGAGGCGACGGTCGCCGCCAACGGCTCTGAGCACCTTCTCGCCGTGCCGCACGGGACGCGGGTGCTCTCGAGCCGTACGGTCGGCGAGCTGCTGCCCATGCTCGAGCAGGTCACCCAGGACGGCACCGCCACCGCGGCGCGCATCCCCGGGTACCTGGTCGCCGGCAAGACGGGGACGGCCCAGATCCCGAGCGCCAACGGCGGCTACAGCTTCGACAACCCCTGGAGCGCCACCTTCGTCGGCTTCGCCCCTGCCGAGAACCCCGCCCTCACCACTTTCGTCATGCTCAGCCACCCTGACCTCATATACGGCGGACTGGCCTCGGCACCTGTCTTCTCCGAGATCATGCAATACGCCCTGCGCCACTTCGACATCGAGCCGTCGGGCGGCCACGGGATATCTTCGGGCTCGTCGACACCGAACATCCCGTGAGCGGCTCGGCCACGGTGCGCTCGAGCCTGCAGGTCCCGCTCGTCGAGGTCGTGTCGCGGCTGTCACCGGAGAAGATCATCGGCGAGGTCGCGGGCGTCGTCATCTCCTCGGTCACCTACGACCACCGCACCGTGACCCCTGGTGCGCTGCACTGCTGCCTGCCGGGAACTCGTGTCGACGGGCACGACTTCGCCCCGGCTGCCGCCCGGGCGGGGGCGGTCGCCTTCGTCTGCGAGCGCCCGCTCGCCGACGAGGCCGGCGACATCGTCCAGCTCGTCGTCGGCCCGGGGGGCGCCCGCCCGGCCATGGCCGTGGCTTCGTGCGTGCTCTGGAGCGATCCGGCCTCTTCCCTGAAGACGGTCGGGGTGACGGGCACCAATGGCAAGACGACGACGACGTACTTCCTGCGCTCGGTGCTCGAGGCCCACGGTTGGCCGACGGGCGTGATCGGCACCCTCGGCGGGGCGCGCACGACGCCCGAGGCGCCGGACCTGCAACGTGCGCTCGCCCACGCCAGAGACTCGGGACGCATGGCCGTGGCGCTCGAGGTGACCTCCCACGCCCTCTCCCAGAACCGTCTCGACGGCTATCGCCACGACGTCGCCGTGTTCACGAACCTGAGCCAGGACCACCTCGACTACCACGGGACCATGGAGTCGTACTTCGCCGCCAAGGAGCGTCTCTTCACGCCCGAGCACGCTCTGCGGGCGGTGGTCAACGCGGACGACCCCTACGGCCGCCGGCTGATCGAGGCCGCCGCCATCCCGACCTCCCCGTTCTCGCTGGCCGAGGCCGAAGGGCTGGAGGTGGGACTGGTGGAGAGCCGCTTTCGTCTCGAGGACGAGCCGTGCGTCTCCGCCCCGGCGGTGAGATCAACGTCCGCAACGCCCTCGCCGCGGCTGCGGCCGCCCGGGCGCTCGGCGTGCCCGCGACGACCATCGCCGCGGGGCTCTCGCAGGCCGAGGGGCCCTCGGGCAGGCTCGAGGTGGTGCCCAACCAGCTCGGGGCGCAGGTCGTCGTGGACTACGCCCACACGCCGGCCGGTCTCGCCCAGGTGCTCGGCGAGGCAAGGACCGAGGCCGAGACCCGTGGCGGACGGGTGATCGTGGTCTTCGGGTGCGGCGGCGACCGAGATCGGGAGAAACGCCCCGTCATGGGCTCGATCGCCACCCGCCTCGCAGACCTCGCCGTGCTCACCTCGGACAACCCGCGCAGCGAGGACCCGCTTGCCATCATCGACCAGGTCCGCGGCGGGATGTGACGGTGGCGCGCGGCTCGTCGTCGAGCCCGACCGTCGCCAAGCCATCGCGACGGCGCTCGAGTCGGCCGATGCCGGCGACGTCGTCGTCGTCGCCGGCAAGGGCCACGAGACGGTGCAGGAGATCGGCGGGCACTCGATCGCGTTCAGCGACCGCGGCGTCATCGGCGAGGAGCTCGAGCGCATCAGACGTGAGGGAGCGGGCGCATGATCCCGCTTCTGTCCGCGGGCGCCGTGTCGATCCTCGTGGCCGGCTTCGGAACACCGATACTGCTCCGCTGGCTCATCCGCTGGCGGATCGGCCAGCAGATCCGCGTCGACGGTCCGGCTCACCACACCTTGAAGGCGGGCACCCCGACGATGGGCGGGATAGCAATCCTCGCTGGCGGTTGTCGCCGGCTACTTCCTCGGCCATGTAGGGACCTCGGCCCCGTTCACCCGTTCGGCCCTGCTCGTGCTGGCCGCCATAGTGGCGGCCGGCGCCGTCGGGGCCGCAGACGACTGGATCAAGGTGAGCCGGCGTCGCTCGCTCGGCCTCAACAAGCGGTGGAAGACCCTGGGCCTCGTCGGGGTCGCCGTAGCCTTCTGCGTCGCCGAGGTGAACTGGGGCTCGGTCCACACGACGCTCTCGTTCACCCGCTACGACCTTCCCGGTGCCGAGCTGGGTGCGGTCGGCTGGGTGATCTGGGGCACGGTGATCATCTACGGGACGGCCAACTCGGTGAACCTCACCGACGGCCTCGACGGGCTCGCGGCGGGGTCGGCGGCCTTCGTGTGCGGGTTCCTCGCCCTGGTCGGCTTCATCCAGTACCGCCACCCGGGCATCTACGGAGTGCACGCCGCCTTGGACCTGGCTCTCGTGGCGGTCTCCATGGGCGGGGCGTGTGTCGGCTTTTTGTGGTGGAACGCCGCCCCGGCCAGGATCATCATGGGCGACACCGGCTCGCTCTCGATCGGCACCGGGCTTGCCTGCCTCGGGCTGTCGATGAACGTGCAGCTCCTCCTGCCGGTGATCGGCGGGCTGTTCGTTCTCGTGACGATGTCCGTGGTGATCCAGGTGATCAGCTTCCGGGTGTTCCACCGGCGGGTGTTCCTCATGGCGCCGCTGCATCACCATTTCGAGCTGAAGGGGTGGCCCGAGACGACGGTGACGGTCCGTTTCTGGATCTTCTCCGGCCTATGCGTTGCCCTCGGACTCGGCCTTTTCTACGCGGACTTCCTCTCGACCGGGACACTCAAGTGAGCCGGGCTGCCTTCGAGGGCGTGCCCGGCCCGGAGCTCGCCGGGGTCGCAGCCCGCAAGTCGGGCCCGGTCCGCCGGCCGCGCTCCGATGAAGCTCGTCCAGGGCGGTGCCCGCCCCGCCCCTGCTCGGGTGCTGGCCCATCTGAGCATCGAGGCCAAGGTGCTGTTCGCCTCGGTGGCGGGACTCTGCCTGCTCGGCCTGCCCATCGTGCTCTCTGCCTCGGCTCCGTCGGCCATCATCGCCGGGACCTCCCCCTGGTCCTACGAGATCCGCCAGTGCATGTACATGAGCATCGGCGTCGTCGCCGCCGTGATCGCCGGCCGCGTCCCTATGGCCTTCATCCGGCGCCTCCGCTTCGCCCTGCCTTTCGTCGCCTTCTCGCTTTTGATCGTGGTCTTCGTGCCCGGGATCGGGCAGTTCTCGGGCGGTTCGAGCAGGTGGGTCGGGGTCGGCCCGATCCAGGTCCAGCCGTCGGAGCTGATGAAGCTGGCGATCGTGGTGTTCGCCGCCGACCTGCTCGCGCGTCGGTACAAGCGCGCCGACCATTGGCATGCCGTCGTCCGGCCCCTGCTCACTTTCATGGTGCTGGCGGCCGTTCTCATCATCAAGCAGCCCGACCTCGGCACGGCCATCGTGCTCGGCTGCATCACGTTCTCGATGCTCTTCGCGGCCGGTGTGCGGCTGCCGACCCTGGCGAGCTCGGGGGTATTGGTCCTGGCCGTCGGCTCTTTTCTCGCCCTGTCGGCCACCTACAGGCGCGACCGGCTGCTGTCGTTCGTCAACCCGTTCGCGCACGCGTCGACGACCGGGTACCAGGTCGTGCAGTCTCTGGCGACCCTCGGGCTCGGTGGTGTGACCGGGAGCGGCGTCGGTGCCTCCGTCACGCCATGGGGCTACCTGCCGAACGCCCATACGGACTTCGTCTTCGCCGTCATCGCCGGCAACCTCGGCCTCGTTGGGGCCCTGGTTGTCCTCGCCGGCTTCGGAGCCTTCGGCTGGGCGGGCTTTCGCATCGCCGCGCGGGAAAGGGACCCCTTCGCCCGCTTCGTCGCCATCGGCGTCACCTGCTGGGTGCTCGCCCAGGCGGTGATCAACATCGGCGGGGTCGTCGACGCCTTGCCGGTGACGGGAATCCCCCTCCCGTTCATCTCCTACGGTGGAACCTCGTTGGTCCTCGTGCTGGTGGCGGCCGGGCTGCTGTTCGGGATCGCCCGGCGCCAGAGTGCAACGGCGAGGGCGTAAGGATGGGCGCGTGACGCCTTCGCGGGACGGCCCGGCACGCACCTTTGCGCTTCTCACCGGCGGAGGCACTGCCGGCCATGTGCAACCAGCCCTGGCCGTGGGCGAGGCGCTGGTCTCCCGCGGCCACGAGCGCTCGAGCGTCCGTTTCGTGGGCTCGAGGCGCGGCATGGAACGAAGGCTCGTGCCCGAGGCCGGCTTCGAGGTCACCCTCCTTCCCGGGAGGGGCATCCAGCGTCGCCTCACGTTCGAGAACGCCGGCGCCGTGGGCGGTCTGCTCCTCGCGTGCGCTCTGGCCTTCCGGATGCTGGTTCGGCGCCGGCCGCGCGTGCGTCGTGACGGTGGGCGGGTACGCCGGCCTTCCTTGCGCCGTCGCCGCCATCATGCTGCGGGTGCCCCTCGTCGTCGTGAGCTACGACGCCGTGCCCGGGGCGTCGAACCGTCTCGTGGCGCGCTTTGCCCGCAAGTGTGCGGTCGCGTTCGAGGGCACGGGGCTTCCGCACGAGGTCGTGACCGGGGCGCCGCTGCGAGAAGCGGTGCTGAGGGCCGACCGCAGCCCCGAGGGTCGTCTGCGAGGCCCGCGGGGCCATCGGCGTGCCCGCCGGACGCTTCCTTCTTGCCGTCGCGGGAGGCTCGCTCGGCGCCCGCCGCCTGAACGAGGCGGCTTTGCAGCTGGCCAGGAGCTGGGCCTTGCGCGGCGACGTCACGATCTACCACGTCGCCGGGGAGCGGAACCTCGCCGGCACGGCGTCGCAGGCAGCCGGGCTCGGTCTCGGGCCTTCGAGCCCGATCGGGCCCGGGCTCGACTACCGCCTCGTCGGATACGAATCGAAGATGCCGGCCCTCCTCGCCGCGTGTGACATCGCCATCTGCCGTGCAGGCGCCTCGACGGTGGCGGAGTTGGCCGCCATCGGGACGCCGAGCCTCCTCGTCCCCTTGCCGGGCGCGCCGCACGACCACCAGACGCGCAACGCCGAGGCCCTCACCAAGCTCGGGGCGGCGGTGCTCGTCCCGGACGGCGAGTGCACGGCCGAACGGCTCTCCGAGATCGTCGAGTCGCTCCGCGCCGAGCCTGGGCGCCTCTCGCAGATGGCCGCTGCGGCCGCGGCGGCCGGTCACCGCGACGCCGCCGACAAGGTGGCCGCGCTTGTCGAATCTGTTTCGCGAAGGTGCCGCGTGACCGCCGGGCGCGGGCCGCACCTCGACCTGAGCAGGCCGCTTCACGTGCACGTCGTCGGGGCGGGCGGCGCCGGGTATGAGCGCCATAGCGGCGGTGCTCGCCGCCATGGGCCACCACGTCACCGGCAGAGACATCAAGCCCTCGCGGCCGCTCGAGCAGCTCGCCTCGCGTGGCGTCGAGGTCGTCATAGGACACCGGCCGGAGAACGTCGCCGGGGCAGATGCGCTCACCTATTCCACGGCCGTCCCTCAAGGCAACGTCGAGATCGGGGAGGCCCGCCGTCTCGGGATCCCGGTGCTGACGCGGGCCGAGATGCTGCAGGCGATCGTGGCGCTGCGAAGGACCGTGGCCGTCGCCGGGACCCACGGCAAGACGACGACGTCCTCGATGCTCGCCCTGGTGCTGGTCGAGGCCGGGCTGCACCCGAGCTTCATCATCGGCGGCGAGGTGAACGAGATCGGGACGAACGCCGCCTGGGACTCGGGCGAGCTGCTCGTCGTCGAGGCCGACGAGAGCGACGGGACCTTCCTGCAGATCGTGCCGGAGATCGGGATCGTCACGAGCGTGGAGCCGGACCATCTCGAGCACTACGGGAGCCTCGAAGCCCTCGAGGCCGCTTTTGGGACCTTTCTCGGCCAGGTCGGCCTGGCCGTGGTCTGCGCCGACGACCCTGTGGCCGCCTCGCTCGCGCCCGCCTCCTCGGTGACCTACGGCTGTGCGCCGGGGGCGACGGTGCGGGTCGTGGGAGTCGAGTCGGGCCGCAACGACCTGAGCTTCGAGCTCCTCGGGCGCGGCGAGAGCCTCGGCCTGTTCGAGCTGCCCGTCCCGGGGCTCCACAACGCCCTCAACGCCGCCGCCGCCGTGACCGCCGCCGTCGAGCTCGGCATCGACCCCGAGCACGCCCGGCGCGCCCTCGCCCGCTTCGCCGGGGTGGCGAGGCGGTTCGAGTTCCGGGGGAGCTGGGCGGAGTCACCTTCGTCGACGACTACGCCCACCTGCCTGGCGAGGTGCGCGTGGCGCTACGGGCCGCGGAGGGGGGCGGTTTCGGGCGCATCGTGTGCGTCTTCCAGCCCCACCGCTACTCGCGCGTCGCCGCCCTCGCGCCCGATTTCGCCGACGCCTTCGAAAAGGCAGATGTCGTGGCGGTGACCGACTCTACCCCGCCGGGGAGATCCCAGGCCCGGGGTGTCGGGCAGGTCGTGCTGGACGCCATCGTGCGGGCCCATCCCGGGACCGAGGCGGTCTATGTCCCGAACCGGGACGATCTCGTCACCTACCTGCGGGCGACGCTCCGGCCGGGGGACCTGTGCATCACCCTCGCCGCGGGCGACCTCACCAACCTTGCCACCGAGCTTCGCCGGAACGGGCGCGGTGAGCGCCGTCGTGCACCGGGCGCTCCACGCGGTCGAGCTAGCGGCCGAGCTCCTCGGGCCCGCTTGCGACCGCGAGCGTCCCGATCGGCGAGCTGACGACGTACCGGGTCGGGGGCGCAGGCCGGCCCTGTCTCCGAGCCGGACAGACTCCACGGCGCTCGAGCGGCTCGCCGAGGTCGTCGGAGCGCACGCACGTCGACGTCCTCGTCATCGGCAAGGGGTCGAACCTCCTCGTCGCCGACGCCCGGGTTCGCGGGCTGTGCCTGCGGCTCGGCGACAGCTTCGCCGAGATCGGGATCGCCGGCGACCGCGTCCGGGCCGGGGGCGCCGCCGCCTATCCCGTGCTCGCGCGGCGAACGGCGGCCGCCGGCCTCACGGGCCTGGAATGGGCAGTCGGCATCCCTGGCTCGGTCGGCGGCGCGGTCAGGATGAACGCCGGCGGGCACGGGGCCGAGACCTCGGACCGCCTCAGCGCCTGCCGGATCGTGGCCTGAGGGGCGGGAGGAGCGCGTCGTCGACGCGAGCGCCCTCGAGCTGTCCTACAGGCACTCCTCGATCGGCCCCTACGACGTCGTCATCGGAGGCGTCCTATCACCTCGAGCCTGGCGACGCCGTCACCTCGGCGGCTCGCATCTCCGAGATCGTGCGCTGGCGACGCGAGCACCAGCCGGGCGGCCAGAACGCGGGGTCGGTGTTCACCAATCCTCCGGGCGACGCCGCCGGCCGTCTCGTGGAGGCGGCGGGCATGAAGGGCTTCCGCGTCGGCTCGGCCGCCGTGTCCGACAAGCACGCCAATTTCATCCAGGCCGATGAAGGGGGATCGGCGGACGACGTGAGACGGGTCGTCGAGCAGGTCCGGGCGCGGGTCGCCGAGCGGCTGGGAGTCGAGCTGCGGACCGAGCTGCGGATGATCGGATTCGAGGAGGGACCGTGACCGACCCGAGGATTCAAGCAAGAACGCGTGAGCGTGGAGCGTGGAGAGGGCACCGCCGGCTGAGCATCCTGTTGTCGGTGCTGGCTGCCGCCGCGCTCTCGGCCGGGGCGCTCGCGATCTTGCACACGTCGCTGTTCGGCGCCGCGCACGATCGTGGTCGCCGGGGCGGTTCACACTCCGAGAGCCGAGATAGTCCAGGTCAGCGGTCTGGAGAAGACACCACCGCTCCTCGACGTCAATCCCGGGACCATATCGAGGCGCCTCGAGCGACTCCCGTGGGTGCACAACGCCACGGTCCGCGTCGAATGGCCCTCGACGGTGGCCATCGCCGTCGTCGAACGGGTGCCGGTGGCGACGGCCCGGCTTTCGCGTGGAGGCTACGCCCTCCTCGACTCCACCGGCCGCGTGCTCGCGGATCAGGCCACGCGCCCGGTGGGGCTCCCGCTCGTCGCTCTGGCCGTGAGCTCATCGCCGCCGGGCGCCTCGCTCGGGACGTCTGCTCAGCCTCTGCTCGAGACTGCGGCCCAGCTCCCAGTGGCGCTCGTGCCTCGTGTCGCGAGATCGTCACCGGTGCCGACGGCGTGGTGCTCCGCCTGAGTGACGGCATGAGGGCCGTTATAGGCGATGACCAGGCACTTGGCGAGAAGTTCATCTCGCTCGCGACGGTGCTCGCGAAGGTGGACCTGGCCGGTGTCGGCTCGGTCGACCTCCGGGTCGCGACAGCCCCGGTCTTGACCCCCCTGGTCAGCGCCTCTAACGTTCAATAAAAGGGTGATGGCTGAGATCGCCCGCGACGAGATCGGTGCTGAGGGGTGATCTTCTCGCCGGGGTGGTTCGCGTAGCCGAGCAGCGGTGACCCCACTGGTACCCAGGGAGAGGATGGAGCGCGGATGAGCACGCCAGGCCAGAGCTTCATCGCCGTTATCAAAGTCGTCGGCGTCGGCGGGGCCGGGGTGAACGCCGTCAACAGGATGATCGACGCCGGGCTGCAGGGGGTCGAGTTCGTCGCCGTCAACACCGACGCCCAGGCGCTGTTGATGAGCGAAGCGGACATCAAGCTGGACATCGGGCGTACCTTGACGCGCGGCCTCGGGGCCGGCAGCGACCCGGAGGTGGGGCGCATGGCGGCCGAGGAGCACCTCGAGGAGATCGAGGAGGTGCTGAAGGGCGCCGACATGGTCTTCATCACCGCCGGCAAGGGCGGCGGCACCGGTACCGGGGCAGCCCCTGTGATCGCCGAGACGGCCAAGGGTCTCGGGGCGCTGACGATAGGTGTCGTCACCCGGCCTTTCGCGTTCGAGGGCCGCCGGCGCTCGAACCAGGCCGAGGAAGGCATCCAGCGGCTTCGCGAGAAGGTGGACACGCTCATCGTCATCCCGAACGAGCGCCTGCTTTCGATCTCCAACGAGCGCACCTCGATGGTGGAGGCGTTCTCGATGGCCGACGAGGTGCTGCTCCACGGCGTCTCGGGCATCACCGACCTCATCAACGTGCCCGGCCTCATCAACACCGACTTCGCCGACGTGAAGATGGTCATGAGCAACGCCGGATCGGCGATCATGGGCATCGGGACCGGCTCAGGCGAGGGCCGTGCCGTGAACGCCGCCCGTCATGCCATCACGAGCCCCCTTCTCGAGGCCTCGATCGAGGGCGCGAGGGGGATCCTGCTCAACATCGCCGGGGGCAGCGACCTCACCTTGTTCGAGGTGAACGAGGCCGCGGCCATCATCCACGACGTGGCCCATCCCGACGCCAACATCATCTTCGGCAACGTCATCGACGACGCCCTCGGCGACACGGTGCGCGTCACGGTCATAGCGGCCGGCTTCGACCGGCTCGAGCCCGCAGAGGCGACACGCCACGCAGCCGCCCCCGCCCGCACGGCTGCTGAACCTGTGCCGCCACGGGTGGCGCCGGAGTCCGAGGCAGGCGGCACGGCCGCCACCGACGCCCCGGCGGCGCACCGGGACACGGCGCACGGACGCGACGTGTTCGACGTCGGCGGCGACGACGATCTCGACCTCGACGACGACTTCGACGTCCCCTCCTTCCTCCGTTAGCCCTCCTTCCTCCCTGAGGAGGATCCAGATCGCGGGCACTCCCACGGTCGTGGTGCTCACCGGCGCCGCCGACGGTGACGTGGGCCTCAACTCGGGCGAGCCTGACGAGGTGGTCGCGGCGCGCCGGCTGGCGGTCGCGCCCGGCCGTTGGCGGTGGCTCCGCCAGCGCCATGGCGACGGCGTGGTCGTCCTCGGCCCGGAGGAGGTCTGCGAGGGACGCGAGGCCGACGCGCTCGTGACGACTCTGCCGGGCGCCCCGCTGGCCGTCTTCTCGGCCGACTGCGCCCTCATCGGGCTCGCCAGCCCGGAGGGGATCGTGGGGGCCGTGCACGCCGGTTGGCGCGGCCTTTTCGCCGGCGTGATCGAGCGGGCGGCCGAGTCCATGCGTCGGGCCGGCGCCACAGCCATCTCGGCCGTCGTCGGTCCCTGCATCGGGGCCGAGTGCTACGAGTTCGGCGTGGACGACCTCGTGCCGATCGCGGACAGGTACGGGCCCTCGGTGTTCCTCGCGGACCTCGTCAGGTTCCCCGGCGCTCGACCTGCACGCCGGGGTGCACAGGTCGCTTCGAGGGCCTCGAGGTCCAGGTGGTGGCCGACCATGGGTTCTGCACGGCGTGCGATCCGGGCTGGTACTCCTGGCGGGCCCGCAAGGACACCGGGCGCCAGGCTCTCGTGTGGTGAGCGTCGTCGTGACGAGTCTCGCCGACGGCATCGCCGCCCGGGCGGCCGCCGTGCGGGAACGGATCGAGCGCGCCGGAGGCGATCTCGAGGTCGTGAGGATCATCGCCGTCACCAAGGCGTTCGGCCCCGCCGAGGTCGCCGCCGCCTTCGAAGCCGGCCTGAGCGAGTTCGGGGAGAACTACGCCGACGAGCTCGTGGCGAAGTGGCCGACGCTCGGGCCCTCGGCGAGGTGGCACTTTCTCGGCGCCGTGCAGCGCAACAAGATCGGTCGTCTCGCCCCCTATGTGGACTGCTGGCAGTCGGTGTCAAGAGTCGTGGAGGGCGCGGCGATCAAGCGCCGCCGCTCCGAGCTCCCGTGCGGGCCCGAGGGCCGGCCGCGCCCACCGGCCTCGCTCCTCGTCGAGGTCGAGACGACGGGCATCGCCGGCCGGGGAGGGTGCCCGCCGGAAGAGGTCCCGGGCGTCGTCGCCGGCCTCCGCGCCGGCGGGTGTCAGGTGGACGGGCTCATGACGGTGGCGCCGCCGGGGGACTCCCGCCGGGCGAGGGCTGCCTTCGAGGTCGTCGCCGGGCTGGCGGCGGAACTGGGCCTCGGGGAGCTCTCGATGGGCATGTCCGAAGACCTCGAGCAGGCTGTCGCCGCCGGCGCGACGATGGTGCGCCTCGGCACCGCCCTGTTCGGTCCTCGCCCGCAACGCCGCAGGCTGTAACAATAGGGTTCTCGGAGGAGGGCTGGAAATGGCTTCGTTTGTGCAGAGGGCACTGATGTACCTCGGTCTCAAAGACATCGATGACGAGGAGGACTACGACAGTGACGAGGAGGAGGTCGGAGAGCCTGCTCCGGGTCGCGTGCGCCAGAGCGCCTATCCCGAGCCGGCGCCGCCGCGGCGACTGTCGCCACCGTCCGTCCTCTCGCCCGCGAGGAGGGACGCGAGGTGCACACTCCGGTCGCCCGCGGAGCCGTGGTGCGGCCGTTCGTGACCCAGCGCCACTCCAAGCCCCAGGTCGTGGCCCCGGCTCGTTTCTCGGACGCCCAGGAGATCGGCGACATGGTCAAGTCGAGCATGCCGGTCATAGTCAATCTCCAAGCGAGCGAGAAGGACCTGGCCAGGCGCATGATCGACTTCTGCTCGGGGCTCACCTACGCCGTCGGCGGCTCCATGGAGAAGGTTGCCGAATCGGTCTTCCTGCTCACGCCCTCGAACGTCGAGGTCTCCCCGGAGGAGCGCCAGCGCCTGCAGGAGAACGGACTGTTCCGGTCCTGAACCTCCGATCCCGCCGTGGAGCCCTCCTGTGACCGACAGGGACGCTGAGCCTTGACGTATGTCGTCGACATCCTCAACCTGTTCTTGTTCGTGCTGGTCGTCCGCGTGGTGCTCTCCTACGTGCCGTCCCCGCCCGGATCGGCTCTTTCAGGCGTGACCCGCTTTTTCGAGGCTGTCACCGAGCCCGTGCTGCGTCCCGTGGACCGCGTCGTGCCCCCGCTGCGAGTCGGCAACGGGGCCATGGACCTGTCGCCGATAATCGTCTGGATCGTCGTATTGATCCTCAGCCGGACGCTCTAGCCGGCGACGGGCGGTATCCACCCCATTTCCGGGGTGCGCCATATACCATCCGGACATGGATCTTTCCGCCAAAGTCCTGCGAGAGGTTGAGTTTCGTGACCGCCTTCGCGGTTACGACACCGACGAAGTCGACGAGTTCCTGGAGAAGGTCGCCGTCGCGGTGGAGGAGCTGCAGGAGAAGATGCGCCAGCTCGCCTATCGGGCTGAGCGCGCCGAGCGGTCGATCTCGGATCGGGCAGCCGACGACGACGACGACACCATCCGCCGTACGCTCGTGCTCGCGCAGCGGACCGCCGACATGGCCGTCCGGGAGGCCCAGGAGCAGGCCGGCGTGCTCATGGACGGCGCCCGGTCGGAGTCCGAGAAGCTGCTGGCCGAGGCGCGGGAGAAGCGCGCGAAGCGGCTGACGACCGAGGCGGAGCGCCGTCACTCCGACGACATCAAGCGGCTGGAGCGCCGACCGCGATCAGGTCCGCATCGAGCTCAGGGAGCTGTCCGAGCTGCTCGAGTCCGAGCGCAAGCGGCTCGCGGCTTCGCTTCGCGACGCGCTCAGGTTTGTGGAGCGGTCGTTGCCGAAGAGCGAGATCTCAGAGCTCCGGCCGGTTCCCTCCGGCGAGCGCGACATGGACGACGAGATCGAGGCGCAGATCAACGAGGACGCCGAAGCTGCGGCTCCGTCGATCGCCTCCGGCGAACCGGCCTCAGAGGGCGAGGACTCCGATGCCGATCAAGATGAAGGGCGCGCCAGCCTCACCGCGGTCCCGCCTTTCGAGGACTCCGGACCGCCGACCCAGGTCTGGCAGTCGGAGCCCATGACGATCTTCGGCGAGGGCGGCGAGAGGGCCCAGGCCTCCCTCGACGCCGGTGCCCCGTCCTTCGGCCGCCCCGGTCCCGACTGGATCGCCTGAGCGACGCCTCCCGGGACGGGAACGGCGCCCGCCGGTTCGCCGGCGCTCAGCCGAGGCGCCGGATCCGCACGATCACGGCGGCGGAGTCCGATAGCTCGTCCACCGCGGTGAAGACGTCGCCGTTCCAACCCGTCTTCTCCTCAGTCGGCGAGCCTGCTGCGATCCCGATCTCGACTTCGACGGCGAGCACCTGGCTGGCGACGTGCTCCTTCCAGCTCTCGAGGATGCCGGCCAGATCCTCGGCTGACGGCGACCGCGAGCCCGATGCGGTCGGTCACCTGCAGCCCGGCGTCACGCCTGGCCCGCTGCACCACGCGGATCAGGTCGCGGGCGGTTCCCTCGGCCTCGAGCTCCGGGGTGGTCTCGAGATCGAGGGCGACGATCCCGGCCCCGCCGGGAAGGGTCCGGCTGCGAGACCGGGTCTGACGGCCGCAGGCGCAGGTCGAACTCACCTTCGAGGACCTCGATGCCGCCGACTTGCACCGTGCCGTCGTCAAGGCGCGACCAGTCGCCGTTGCGCGCGGCGGCGATGACCTGCGGGGTGCGCCCGCCGAGCCGCGGTCCGATCGCGGCCGGGATGACGTTGAGCACCGTCTCTGCCAGCGCACCCACGTTCTCGAGCAGCTTGACCTGCTGCACGTTCACCTCGTCAGCGATCAAGTCCGCGTAGGCGATCAGGCGGCTCGCGCCCGGGGCCGCCACCGTGAGGCGACGACAGGGGGAGACGGGCCCGGCGCCCTGTCGCCTTGCGGATCGAGTGGCCGGCGGAGCACACCTCCCTCGCGAGGTCCATCGCCTCGACGAGCTCGGCGTCGGAAGGCAGCTCGTCGGCGTCGGGCCAAGGGCGAAGGTGAACGCTGCGTTCCGCCGTGAGGCCCCTGTAGACCGCTTCGCTCAAGAATGGCAGGAAGGGTGCCGCGACGCGGCAGAGCACCTCGAGAACGGTGTGCAAGGTGTCGTAGGCGTCCTGCTTGTCATCGGGGGCGGCGCCGGCGGCGCCGTGGCCGGCGGCGTCGACGGGGCGCCAGAAGCGGTCCCGGCTGCGGCGCACGTACCAGTTGGTGAGGGCGTCGAGGAACGCCGAGATGTGCCCGCAGGCCCCGGCCAGGTCATATGCCTCCATGGCGTCGGTGACGTCCTCGACGAGGCGTCGCGTCTTGGCGAGGACGTAACGGTCGAGCACGCCGGTCTGGTCCGTGCGGACCCGACCGACCAGTCCGTCGGCATCGGCGTAGAGGGACAGGAAGTACCACGTGTTCCAGATCGGGTTGCACACGAGCCGCAGCGGCTCGGACAGCCCCTTGTTCTCGATGACGACGTCCTGGCCCCGCAGCACGGGCGAGCTGAGCAGGTACCAGCGCATGGCGTCGGCGCCGTAGGCGGCGAAGACCTCCTCGGGGTCGGGGAAGTTGCGCAGCCGCTTGGAGAGCTTCCGGCCGTCCTCGCCGAGCACGATGCCGTGGGCGATGCAGGTCTTGAACGGCGGCCGGTCGAACAGGGCGGTCGCCAGCACGTGCAGGGTGTAGAACCAGCCGCGGGTCTGGCCCACGTACTCCACGATGAAGTCGGACGGGGAAGTGCTCCTCGAACCGCTCCGCGTTCTCGAAGGGGTAGTGGAGCTGGGCAAAGGGCATCGAGCCGGACTCGAACCAGCAGTCGAGCACGTCCGGCACGCGCCTCATCACGGACGCGCCGGTGGGGTCGTCGGGATTCGGCCGGGTGAGCTCGTCGATGGCGGGGCGGTGCAGATCGTCCGGGCGCACGCCGAAGTCGGCCGCCAGCTCGTCGAGGCTGCCGTAGACGTCCACGCGGGGATAGCGGGGATCGTCGCTCTTCCACACCGGGATGGGAGCCCCCCAGAAACGGTTCCGGCTGATCGACCAGTCCCGCGCCCCCTCCAGCCACTTGCCGAAGGCCCCGTCCCGCACGCGCTCTGGCACCCAGTTGATCTCCTGGTTGAGCTCGACCATGCGGTCCTTGAAGGCGGTGACGCGCGACGAACCACGAGCTCATCGCCCGGTAGATGAGCGGCGTGTCGGTCCGCCAGCAGTGCGGGTAGCTGTGGGTGTACTCCTCGGCCTTCACGAGCACCCCGGCCTCTCCGGAGCCGCTTGACGATCGCCTTGTTGGCCTCGAAGACCTGGACGCCGGCGTAGTCGGGGACTTCCTCTGTGAAACGTCCCGTCTCGTCGACCGGGCAGATGACCGGGATCCCGGCCGCTTCGCAGGCGCGCTGGTCGTCCTCGCCGAACCCGGGCGCCATCTGGACGATGCCGGTGCCCTCGTCCGTCGTCACGAAGTCGCCGCCGAGCACGACGAACGCGCCCGGCGTGTCGGCGAAATAGGAGAAGAGGGGCCGGAACGACCGCCCCACGAGATCGGCGCCCTTGACGGTGCCGAGGACCTCGGCTCCTTCGAGCTCGGCCTCGTAGGCGCCCATGCAGTCGTTGCCGATCACGAGGCGCTCGTCCCCGAGCGCGCAGCACGCTGTAGGAGAGCTCCGGGCCAACGGCGAGGGCGAGGTTCGAGGGCAGCGTCCAAGGCGTCGTCGTCCAGGCGAGCACGCCTGCTCCGGCGCGGAGCAGCTCCGGGCCGTACGAGACCGGCTCGAGGTCGAAACGCACCGTCACGGCCGGGTCGGTGCGGTCCCGGTAGGAGTCGTCCTGGCGGGTCTCGAAGTTCGACAGCGGCGTCTCGCACTCCCAGCAGTAGGGCAGCACCCGGAAGCCTTCGTACAAGAGCCCCTTGTCGTAGAGGCGCTTCAGGGCCCACAGGACGCTCTCCATGTACGAGAGGTCCATCGTCTTGTAGGTGTCCTCGAAGTCGACCCAGCGCGCCTGGCGCGTCACGTAGCGCTCCCAGGCGTCGGTCGTCCGCTGCACGAGCTGGCCGCAGTAGGAGTTGAAGTTGTCGATGCCGTAGGCGATCACGGCCTGGCGGCCCGAGAGCTCGAGCTCCTTTTCTGCCGCCATCTCGGCCGGGAGGCCGTGGCAGTCCCAGCCGAAACGGCGCTCGACGCGATGGCCGCGCATCGTCTGGAAGCGGGGGACGGCGTCCTTGACGAAGCCGGTCAGGAGATGGCCGTAGTGGGGCAGCCCGTTCGCGAAGGGCGGCCCGTCGTAGAAGACGTACTCGGTGTCCTCGCCGTGCAGGTCGACCGACGCCTCGAAGGTGCGGTCCTCGCGCCAGAAGGCGAGGATCTCCTCCTCGAGGGACGGGTAGCGCGGTTGGCTTTGGACCTGCGGGTAGCGACCCGCGCCGGGCGCTTCGGACATGGCCATACAGTAGGCGGCTGTGGCCGAGGACCTGTTCGAAGTCGAGTCGACCGATGAAGGGCCCGTCGCCATCGTGCTCAGGGTCCGCGTGCAGCCGGGCGCCGGGCGCTCCTCGGTGACCGGCCGCCACGGCGACGCCCTCGCAGTCAAGGTCGCGGCGCCGCCCATCGGCGGCAGGGCCAACGTGCAATGCGTGGAGCTGGTCGCCGATATCCTCGGTGTTCGCAAGTCCCAGGTCGAGCTTGTCTCGGGGGAGAAGAACCGGCAAAAGCGCCTGCGCGTCGTCGGCATCGAGCCCGCCCGGGCGCGAGAGGCCCTAGCCAGGGAGCTGAGCTCCACCATGTCCCGGCAGTCCGCGGTCGGCCGGCGGGACGGGCCGGGCAGATCGAGACCGTGAACAGGTGAGGGGATGTTGGCGGGTGCCAGACGCTAGGGCTATCGTCGGTCACCCTCGCCGTGACAGGAGAGACCAATTGTGCCGACGAACACGCTGGCGGCCGATACCAAGAAGGGAGCAGTCGTGAAGGCGAACGCCTCGAAGGCGTCCGCGAAGGCTGCGGTGGCCAAGACCTCGAACGAGTCGTCGAAGAAGGCCGCCGCGGCAACGGATGCTCCCCCACGCGGCGCCACCAAGGCCGTGCCGGCGAACAAGGCCGTCCCAGCGGTCGCGACGAAGGCGACCGCGCCCGTCCGGAGGCCTTCCAAGTCGGCCCCGGACAAGGCCAAGGCCTCGACGGCCACGAAAGCACACCCGAAGGCGAGTGCCGCCGCGCCTGCGAAGAAGGCGCCTGCGAAGGCAACGGGCAAGGCGTCCGGCAAGGCCCCGGTGCCGGCCAAGGTCCGGCGCGGGCAAGTCCATGGCACCGGCCAGTCGCCAGCCAAGGCTCCGGCGTCGGCCAAGGCTCCGGCGCCGGGCAAGTCCCTGGCACCGGCCAAGGCCGCGGCAACGTCCACCAAGTCCGCAGCGCAACGAGCGCGGCCAAGGCGGCTCCGGCTGCGAAAGCGGCCAAAGCCGCGGCGGCGGCCACGAAGCCGACGAGCAAGCACGCGACCGCCGGCGAAAGCCGCTCCTGCGGCGACGAAGTCCTCCGGCACTGTCAAGGTCGCCTCGAGCCCCGCGGACGCCCCCGGCAGGCGCAGCCCCGGCACGGCCCGGGGGAGGTCTAGGAGCCGTCGCGGCGCAGCCGAAGCGCGCGACCGAGGGGTACACCAAGGACGAACGCTTCCTTGCCGCGCAGCGTGCGGCCCTCTTGCGCGAGCGCTCGACCTATCTCGAGCAGGCCGCCTCCTTGAAAGCCGAGGCGGAGTCGCTCGTAGAGGAGATGGAGCCGGGCGACATCCAGTTCGACGACGAGTCAGGCGAAGGCGGCACCGTCACCGTCGACCGCGAGCGTGACCTCGCCCTTTCCGCGCAGGCGCTGGCGGCGGTCGAGGAGATCGATCACGCTCTCGCGAAGATGGACAACGGGAGCTACGGGATCTGCGAGAACTGCGGCCGCCTGATCCCCAAGGCGCGGCTCGAGGCTCTGCCATACGCCCGCTTGTGCATCGACTGCAAGAGCGGGGGGCTCTCCAGACGTTGACGACGGCCGGCACGGACCGGCCCGGCGTCACCGGGGGAGCGAGATCGGGCGGCGCGGTCCGCCGCCGGCGAACCACTGTCGGTCTCCTCGTGGCCGTCCTCGTGGTAGTCGCGGACCAGGTGACCAAGTCCCTCGCCGTCTCCGGCCTCTCCGCGGGGCCCGTCCATGTGATCGGTCCTTTCTCGCTCGAGCTGTCCTACAACACGGGCGTAGCCTTCAGCGTCGGCTCCGGCCTCACGGCTACCGATCGTGGTGATCGTGGTCGTCGTCGTCGCCCTCGTGGCTTGGTTCGGGCGGGCCGTGCCCAACACCGCCGCAGCCGTCGGGATCGGCATGATCCTCGGCGGAGCGATCGGCAATCTGGCCGACCGCCTGTTCAGGGGGCACCATGGCGCGGTGATCGACTTCGTCTACTCCGGCTTCTGGCCGACTTTCAACGTTGCCGACGCCTCGATCGTCTGCGGGTGCGTCGTGCTCGGCCTCGCCCTCTGGCGGTCAGGTGCCACAAGAAGCTCGGCTGAGCACCAAGGCCAGGGCGTCAAGTGAGCGAGCCCGACGCCCGTGCAGCCGTCTCGATCCCGGCCGCGCTCTCGGGCGAACGTGTCGACCGGGTCGTGGCACTGCTCTCGGGCAGGACGCGCGCACAGGTAGCCAAGCTCATCGCGGCCGGAGGCGTCCGTCTCTCGGACGTCATGGTCACGGCCGGCAGCCGGAGGGTGCAAGCGGGCGATCTCCTCGAGACCGACCTGGAGCTGCTCGCGGAGGCCGCCCGCACGGTGGCGCGGCCGGCTCGAGCAGGGGAGGTGGCGTTCCGGGTCGTCTACGACGACCCGGACGTGATCGTCGTGGACAAGCCCCCGGGCCTCGTCGTCCATCCCGACGCGGCGCACGGTCCGGCACCCTCGTGGCCGGCCTGCTGGCCAGCTTACCCGGAGCTCGCCCGGCTCCCCGAGCTCGGCTGCGGCGAGGCCGACCGACCGGGGATCGTCCACCGGCTGGACAAGGACACCTCCGGTCTGCTCGTCGTCGCCCGCAGCGCCGAGGGGTACAGGTCGCTCACGGCCCAGCTGGCCGCCCGCACCGTGCGGCGCGACCTACCTCGCTCTCGCCTGCGGCAGCGCTCGAGGCGGAGGCGGGAGTCGTCGACGCTCCGATCGGCCGCTCTCTCCGCCATCCGACGCGGATGGCCGTCGCCGTCGGCGGCAGGGCCGCCCGCACGCACTACCGGGTGCTCAACCGCTTCTCGCTCGCCGCTCGAGGCGACCTACCTCGAGATGCGCCTCGAGACAGGCCGCACCCATCAGATCCGCGTGCACCTGGCGGCGATCGGCCATCCCGTGGTCGGCGACCTCCGCTATCGCGGCGACAGGAGGCGGTCGGGCGCCGCCCGCACGTTCCTGCATGCCGCCGGCCTCGCCTTCGTGCATCCCACGAGCGGCGAAGAGGTCAGCTTCGCCTCGCCCTTGCCCGAGGACCTCGGCGCCGTGCTCGCGCGGTTCTCCTGAGGGCGCCCCGCCGGAGGCTCACGGCCAACCCGGCCGACCTCGGCGGTGAGGGTCGACCAGCGCAGCTCAGTGCCGGAGCACCAGGCGGCGTCGGAGCACCTCAGGCGGCGTCGTGAACTCCCTCTACCTCAGGCTGGACGGCGAGGAAGGCGAGGGCTGAGGACTCTATGCGCCTGACACGGCGGACACCGATGCCGAGCGTCCGCGCGGTCGACTCGAGCGAGGCGGGAGGGCTCCCGTCAAGTCCGAAGCGCAAGCGGACGACATGACGCTCGAGCTCGGGGAGACGGTCGATGGCCGCGTCGAGCTTGCCGAGCGTGAGCGTGTGGGCGATCTCGTCCTCGAACGGCGTCTCGTCCGCGCTCACGACGTCACCGAGAGTCGCGGTCGCCTCGCTCGTCAAGGGCTGGTCGAGGCTGGCGACGACGCGAGGCAGCCGGGCATGGTCCGGGTCGGCCTCGAGCTCGGAGGCGAGTGCGTCCTCGGGAAGGCGAATGGCGCGACCCTTCGACTGCACGGCGCGCTGGAGAGCCTGGCGGATCCACCAGGTGGCATACGTCGAGAAACGGAACCCCTTGCGCCAGTCGAACTTCTCGACCGCGCGCATGAGCCCGAAGGTTCCCTCCTGAACGAGGTCTATAAGGTCGACTCCCCGGCCCTGGTAGCGGCGCGCCCAGTGCACGACAAGGCGCAGGTTCGAGCCGATCATCTGCTTGCGGGCCTCTTCGTCGCCCTGCTCGATCCTCTTCGCGAGCTCAGTCTGCTCGGACGCGCTCAAGAGTGGGAAGCGGCCCAGGTCGTCGAGGAACAGGCGCATGAGGTCCGGCCCGCCGGAGCTGGGCTCCCTCGTGACGCGGCTCCGCTCGCCGGCGCTCAGCTCCGGCACGCTCGTATCCTCGATCTTGTTGTCGGCAGGAATGACGCTCCACTCCTTCCTGGGTTCGGTGGGCACCTGTTGCAACGCCAATCGGGGCCCCGCCATTCCGCGTCCTGACGGGTTGGCGCGTGACTGGACGCGCGGATGGTCATACCCGTTCTCGGGCACGACCAATCACGCCCGTCCGCTGGTCATGCGAGCGGCGCCGGGCGACCGGAAGGGCACGGCCGGCAGGGTGCCGTCGAGCGCTCGGACGGCGGCCGTCAGTCGAGCGGGGAGAGGGGAGGCGCGTCGCCCCTCGCCCGGAGAACCATGTCCTTCAGGGTGAACGAGTCGAGATGGTGGCGCATGTGCTCGCCGACGTCGGCCCACACCGCGAGCAGCACGCACTGGCCCTCGTGGTCGCAGGCCCCGTTCTGGTGGGGCGGGCCGAAGTCTCCGGCGACGATCGGACCGTCGACCGCGCTCACGATCTGGCCCAGGGTGATCTGCTCGGGCACGCGGGCCAGCACGTAGCCTCCGCCCACGCCGCGCTTTGACCGCACGAGGCCGGCGCCCTTCAGGGCGAGAAGGATCTGTTCCAGGTACGGCTGGGGAAGACCCGTGCGCTCGGCGATGTCGCGGACCGAGGTGGGCGCAACCTCCTCCCGAAGCGCCAGGGAGAGCAACGCCCGGCTTGCGTAGTCCCCGCGGGTCGACACCTTCACAACCCTCATCGTACGGCGACAGGCGCCGTGGGCGGGACTTCCGCGGGGCCCCGTTCATCGCCGAGATGGCCGACCGGGAGGCGCATCCGCCTGCGCTGCGGGCTGGTCAATCAGAATGGGACGATGACCCTCGAGGCCGACAGGGCCGTGAGCTGGCCTGATAGGGTCCGCACGCGGGTGATGACGTTCGGTGCCGGGAGCAAGGGGTAGGTGCGTGCGCGGTCCTCGTAGGTTGCTCGGTGCGCTCGCGGCTGTCGCCCTTTCGCGCGGCGGCGTGCGGGAACGCCAAGCCGGCGGTCTCCCACGAGGGCAACGTCCAGGGCGTCACGGCCTCGCGGATCGTCGTCGGCGGCGTCGCCTCGTTGACCGGTCCGATCCCTGCCGCCTTCGCCCCGATATTCGACGGGGTCAATTCCTACCTGGACATGGTCAACGCCGGCGGGGGCGTGGACGGCCGCAGGATCGACTTCAAGTTCCCGCTCGACGACGGCTCCAACCCGTCCCAGAACACCGACCAGGTGCGCACCCTCGTGGACCAGGACCACGTCTTCGCCGTGCTCGGCGTCGGCACGCCGAGCTTCGCCGGAGCCGGCTACCTCGCCGCCAACAACGTGCCGACCTTCGGCTACACGGTCAGCACCCAATGGGCGGCCGGCCCGAGCCTTTTCGGCTCGGAGGGCTCGTACCTCGCCTTCACGCGTCCCGGGCCCGAGCGCGGCGTACCTGGCCGAGCAGCTTCGCGCCAAGGCGGTCGGGGTTCTCGCCTACAACGTCAGCGGCTCGTCGCAGGGCTGCCAGGGCGTCGTCTATGAGATGAAGCGGTTCCACATACCGGTCGTCTACGAGGACCTCTCGATCCAGGCGCCGCCCGTGGACCTCACGAGCGACGTCAACCGCATGAAGAGGGCCGGCGTCGACCTCGTGGCGAGCTGCATGGACCTTTCGGGCAACATCCTGCTTTCCCGGACCATGCACCAGGACGGCATGGGCCAGGTGGCCCAGTACTGGCTGAACGGCTACGACGAGTCCGCCATCGCCAGCTACGCGTCGCTCATGGACGGCGTCTACTTCCTCATCGGCCACGTTCCTTTCGAATCGGCGAAGCTCTCGCCGGGCAAGTACCCCGGGATGGAGCTGTACCTGAAAGAGCTTGCCAGGTACTTCCCGAAGAGCTGTCCCGGGGAAGCCTCCTCGCGGGCTGGGTCGACGCCGACATGTTCGTGACGGGGCTGCGACTCGTCGGCCACGACATCACGCGGACAAAGCTCATCGACGCCCTGAACGCACTGACCGGGTTCACCGCCGACGGCATCGTCGCCCCGATCGACTGGCACTTCGAGCACCACTCGGGTCGGGCCCGTCGACTGCAACGTCTACGTGAGAGCCGTCGCCGGCCGCTTCGTGCCGTTGTTCGGGTCGACCCGGACGGTGTTCACCTGCTTCAAGGTTCCCCAGCCGGCAGGTGCCAGCCGCGTGGCCGTCATCGCCCCTCCCCGGGGCGTGCCCGGGACGTGAAGCTGAGCACCGGGCCGCCAATGGCGTGACGCAGCTGCTCAGCTATGCCATCCCGGGGCTGCCTTACGGGTGCGTGTTCGCCCTCATGGCCGTCGGCCTCGTCCTCACCTACCAGACCTCGGGCGTGTTCAACCTCGCCTACGGCGCCCAGGCGTATGCCTCCGCCCTGATCTTCTACGTCTGCGTGCACGCGAGATGGCCGAGCTGGGCCGCCTTCGTCGTCGCCGTCGTCGTGGTGGCGCCGCTGCTGGGGCTCGCCATGGACCGCGGTCTTTACAGGTTCATCCGCTCCGCCCCGGTGCTGGTCAAGCTCGTGAGCGCGCTCGGCATGCTCATCGCCATCCCGAGCGCCCTCCAGCTCATCTTCGGCGGCCAGCAGCGCCTGGCACCGCCGGCGTTGTGGCTTCCCCCGGGCTCGGTCTACTTCCACATCGCCGGCGACGCCATCAACGGCACAGAGCTCTCCACGGTCGTCGTCACGCTGGCGGTCGTCCTGTTGGCATCGTTGATGTCGCATTTCACCCAGATCGGCCTGCGCATGCGTGCCATGGCCGAGAGCCCGCGCATGGTCCAGCTCGCCGGCGTCAACTCCGAGCTCGTCGGCATCGCCATCTGGGTGCTGTCGAGCTTCCTGGCGGGTCTCGCCGGCGTCCTGCTGGCCCCCTTGTTCGCTGACCTGCAGGCGTTGAACTTCACCGACCTGCTCGTCGCCGCGGATCGCGGCCGGGGCCCTCGGGAGCCTGACCAGCCTCCCGCTCGCCTTCTGGGGAGGCATCGGGCTGGGCGTGGTCCAGGAGCTGCTCGGCGGGTACCTGCCCAGTGGGAGCGTGCTGTCCTCCGGCCTGCGGCCGGCGCTTCCCTTTCGCGGTGCTCCTCCTGTTGCTGCTCGTGCTCCCTGGGCTTCGCGAGCGCTGGTTCCACGACGACCCCCTTTCCGGCTGCGACCCGCCGCCGCCCCCGATGGCGACCGCGATCGGCGGCCACGGCCTCGAAGGGGCCCTGCGCATCGGCCGGTGGCTGGTGGTCGTGGTGTTCCTCGTCTCGTGCCTGACGTGGGTGCCGGACAACTGGACCTTCACCCTCACCCAGGGGCTCGCCTACTCGATCGTGTTCCTCTCCATCGTGCTGCTCACAGGCATGAGCGGCCAGATCTCGCTCTGCCAGGCGTCTTTCGCGGGCATCGGGGCCTTCACGTGCGCACAGCTCGCCTCCCATTTCGGGGTCTCGGTCCTGGTCGGCATCGTGGCGGGCGGGGCCGCCGCGGCCGTGGTCGGGGTCGTCGTCGCCCTGCCGGCGCTGCGTCTCGGCGGCCTCGCCCTTGCCCTCGCGACGCTCGCCTTCGGGCTGCTCGCCGACAACGTCGGCTTCCAGTTCTCCTGGTCCGGCAACGGGGACTCCGGTGTGAACATTCCCCGCCCACAGCTCGGCTCGATCAGCTTTGCGAGCGGGAAGGCCTTTTTCATATTGGCGTTTCTCGTCCTCGGGGCGGCCTCGGCCCTCGTGGTCGCGATCCGCCGCGGCACCACCGGGCGCGAGCTGGCGGCCATGCGGGGCAGCGAGCTCGCCGCGGCCGCCATCGGGACGAACCTGGCCAAGCTGAAGATCACGGTCTTCGCCGTGGCCGCGGCCCTCGCCGGAGTCGGTGGCGCCCTCTACGGGTCCCTGCAGGGCACGGTCGCGCCGGGCGACTTCAACTCGCTGCTCTCGCTCGTGTTCATGGTCGTCGTCGTGACCACCGGGGTCTACACGGTCGAGGGCGCGATCGAGGCGGGGATGGCCTATGTGATCCTCTACCAGCTTCTCGACTACCTCCCCTCGCAGTGGCGCAACCTGTTCCCGATCCTTTTCGGCGTGGGAGCGGTCACTTATGCCCTCCACCCCGAAGGCATCGTCGAATGGCAAAAGCGGCGCGCTGTCGAGCTCCTCGTCGCCACGCGCAAGCACGCCGGGGTGGCCGGGTAGATGGCCCTCGTCGAGGCTCGCGCAGTGACGAAGCGCTTCGGTGGCATCGTCGCCCTCGACGGCGTCTCGCTCGCCGTCGAGCCGGGCGAGGCGGTCGGCCTCGTCGGGCCGAACGGGGCAGGCAAGACGACCCTGTTCGACTGCCTGAACGGGGTGCGCCACCTCGACGCGGGAGAGATCTCCTTCGAGGGCCGCCGTATCGACCGGCTTCCCGTCTTCGAGCGCGCCCGGCTCGGCATCGGGCGCACCTTTCAGCGGCTGGAGCTCTTCGCCGGCCTGAGCCCGCGCGAGCACCTCATGGTCGCCGAGCGGGTGCACCGCGCCGACGGCCGGCTCTGGAAGGACCTCATCGGCCGGGGACGTGCGAAGGCCCCGGTGGCGCGCGTGGAGGAGCTTCTCGCCGAGCTCGGCCTCTCGGAGGTGGCCGACGACCCCATCGAGTCGCTCAGCCAGGGTCACGGCCGGCTCGTCGAGCTGGGTCGGGCGCTGGCGCAGGACCCCAAGCTCCTGCTCCTCGACGAGCCTTCCTCCGGCCTCGACACGCGCGAGACGGCTGAGTTCGCGCAGGTTCTGGTCGAGGTGCGCGCCCGGCGGAACACCGCCGTCTTGCTCGTGGAGCACGACCTGGGCCTCGTCCGCCGGGTGGTGGAGCGGATCTACGTGCTCGACTTCGGCAAGCTCATCGCGGCCGGCCCCGTCGGGGCAACCCTCGCCGAAGAGACGGTGCGCCGCGCCGATCTCGGAGATCTCACGTGAGCGGACCGCCCGCCCCGGTCGCCGACGGGCCCCCCCGGCCCTCGAGCTTCGCGACGTCTCGGCCGCCTACGGCCGCTTCCGGGCCTTGTTCGGGGTTTCGATGTCGGTCCCGGCGGGCTCAGTCACCGCGCTCGTGGGGTCGAACGGCGCCGGCAAGTCCACGATCGCCCGGGTCGCGAGCGGCCTCGTCCCGGTGAGCAAGGGCCGGATCTTCTTCGCCGGCGAGGACGTCACGGGTCTTTCGACCTGGCGTCTTGTCCGCCTCGGGATGGCGCACGCTCCCGAGGGGCGCTCGGTGTTCGCCACCTTGGACGTCGAGGACAACCTCCGGCTCACTTTCATCCGGGCTCTCGGCCGCAAGAGAGCCAGAGAGGCGCTCGAGCGCGCCTACGCCCGTTTCCCGGGGCTCGCGGACCGCCGGCGGCAGCTGGCCGGGACGCTCTCGGGAGGCGAGCAGCGCATGCTCGCCCTGGCGCGCGTGCTGGCCGTGCCGCCGAAGCTCCTCCTCGTCGACGAGCTCTCGCTCGGCCTCGCGCCACGCGTCGTAGACGACGTCTACCGGGCCCTGCGGGAGATCCGCGACGCCGGCACCTCGCTTTTGGTGATCGAGCAGCAGCTGCCGCGCGCCTTGGAGCTGGCCGAGCAGCTCGTCGTGCTGCGCAAGGGCCGGGTCGTCGAGTCCGGCCCGGTGGGCGAGCTGAGCGAGCGGGCCCGCGAGCTGCTGCCGGAGCCCACCGAGGGCGCCTAGGGCGGGACTCGGCCAGGCGAGGATCAGCAGCCGGGCGGCTGCTTGCCGCCGTTCTCGAGCGAGAGAAGCGTGCAGATGGTCCCCTTGGCCACCAGCCAGTCGGGCCGGTGGTAGATGGCGAAGCCCACCGAGTCGCCGAGCAGCACCTTGTGGTCGGCGCCCACGATGCTGTAGGTCACCTTGGCGCACGGGCTCGGGAGGAACTCGCCCTTGCAGGCGGCGCCTTGCTCGACGGTCACGGCGCTCACGTCGGCCCCGGCGGCGAGCTTGGCGAGTGAGCTCTTGAGGGCCGCCCTCATGGCGGACTCCAGCTCCGAGCCGTTCTGGATGACGGCGATCTTCGGTGCCAGGGCAGGGTTCGAGAGGTCGAACAGGACCGAGTACGCCCGGTCTATGGCGGCCTTCGACGCGCTCAGCGGGGGGAGCGTCGTGGTCGTCGGCGCCGCCGTTGTCGTCGTCGTCGTTGTCGTGGCGGGCGCTCCCGAGGAGCTGCACGCGGCAAGCCCGAGAGCGACGAGGGCGACCGTGACCATGGCCGCGGCACGCTTCAGCAATCGATTGGTCGGCACGCAGGGAGTCTACGGCCTGCGACCTGGACTTTGTGTCCCCGGGTAAGTGGGCCCCCGCCGCCGCCGTCTGTCCCGGCGCGCCGCAATTCACCGGTACGCTGCGGTGAAGTGAGCATCTCGACGAAACGGGGCGATGACGGCACCACGGGACTGTTCTACGGTGGGCGCGCGAAGAAGAGCTCGCTTCGCATCGAGACCGTCGGTGCCATCGACGAGGCGCAGGCGGCGATCGGAGTCGCCCACCGCCGAAGTCCGCGGGTCGGAACTCGACGACGAGCTCGCCAGTCTCGAGCGCGGTCTTTGGGTGCTGATGGGCGAGGTCGCCACCGCGCCCGCAGCCGGCCGAAGCTCGTAGCGGGCGTGACCCTCGTCACGAGCGGGATGGTCGACGGCCTGGAGCGGCGCGTGCACGAGCTCGAGGCCGCCGGTGCCATGCCGTCGGAGTTCGTCGTGCCCGGCCAGAGCCGCGAGAGCGCGGCGCTCGACCTCGCCCGGACGATCGTCCGTCGCGCCGAGCGCAAGGCCGTCGGGCTCGGCCTCGAGGACGGCTCGCTCGTGGTGCCCTACCTGAACCGGCTCTCGGACCTGTGCTGGCTGCTCGCCCGCTCGTGCGAGCAGGACCACATGACGTCCCGCACCGGAGCTGTACGGACCCCTCTAGTAAAGGAATGATGGCGGAATGCGCTTGCCGTTGACACTGCGGACCGAAGTGGCCGATTCTGCCCCCGACGACGCCGGGGCTCTCGGCTGGGGAGCTCTCGAAGGGCTGAGGACCGCAAGGCCCGGCCTCGAGCTGGACGCCGCCTGGTGCGAGCAGAGGCGCTTCAAGGCAAAGCCGGGCGAGAGCCTCGTCGCCGCCGGTGCGGGAGGTCGGGTCGACGTCGTCCTCGGCCTCGGTGACGCCCCGGGACTGGACACCTTGCGCCTGCGCCAGGCGGGGGCCGCATTCGCCGCGCGCCACGGGCGAGGCGACCTCGGTCGTGCTCGACCTGACGGGGATCACGAGCCTGGGCGTGGCGGCCGACCAGGCGTTGCAAGCGGTCGTGGAAGGCTTCTGGGGTGCGAGGTACCGCTACACGCGCTACCACGCCGGCGACCCGGATCCACTCGAGTCGGTCACGATCGTCGTCGCGAAAGACGAGCTTTCCTCCGCCGAGCGCGGGCTCGAGCGCGGGCGCCTGATCGCGGACGCCACCTGGCTCGCCCGCGACCTGTCCAACGACCCGGCCGGTGCCCTCACCCACACGGCTCGCCGAGATAGCCGTCGAGGTCGCGGAGAGCGGGGGGCTCGCGGCCGAGATCCTCGACGAGGATGCGATAGTGGCCGCTCGGCTCGGCGGCCTGCTCGGTGTCGCAGCCGGATCGGCGCAGCCGCCCCGGCTGATCAAGCTCGTCTACGAGCCGTCGCCTGAGAGCGCCTTGAGACGCGAAGACGGGAGCGTTCCGACAGTTGTCCTCGTCGGAAAGGGGATCACGTTCGACTCCGGCGGGCTCACGCTCAAGACCTTCGACGGCATGACGACGATGAAGACCGACATGAGCGGCGCCGCCGATGTCATCGCGACGCTCGGCGCCTGCCGGGCGCTCGGCGTCCGCGTCCGGGTGGTCGGGCTCGCCCCGACGACCGAGAACATGCCGGGCGGGCGCGCGGTCAAGCCCGGGGACGTCCTCGAGATCCGCAACGGCAAGACCATCGAGGTCCTCAACACCGACTGTGAGGGCCGGCTCGTGCTCGCCGACGGCCTCTCGCTCGCGGTCGAGGAGGCACCTGACGCGATCGTCGATCTCGCCACGCTGACCGGCGCCTGCGTCGTCGCCCTCGGGCCTAAGATCGCCGGCCTCATGGGCAACGACGATCGGCTCATCGCCGCGGTGCAGGCGGCCTCGCAGCGAGCCGGCGAGCCGACCTGGCCCCTCCCGCTTCCCAAGGCGTACAGATCCGCCATCGACTCCGAGGTGGCCGACATGAAGAACCACTCCAAGCGAGGGGGAGGCGCTCTGACCGCCGGCCTCCTGCTCCAAGAGTTCGTCGACGACCGGCCGTGGGTCCACCTCGACATCGCCGGCCCCTCGCGGTCCGATGACGACTCAGGTGACGTCCGCAAGGGCGCGACGGGTTTCGGGGTCCGCACGTTGCTCGAGCTCCTCAGCACATATGAGCCTCTCGGCTCGCCCGCGGCAGGCGCCGCCGGAGAAAAGGTGGTCCCATGACAGGCAAGGTGGTCCCATGACAGGCACGGACGAGACCGACGAGGCACCGAGCTCCGGGGAGGTGACCCAGCTCGAAGGGCCGATGGATCCCGAAGGGGCGACCGCCCCCGAGGAGACGACGCAGGTTGAAGACACGACCGGTCCCGAGGTGGCGCAGGGCGGCGGGGTGGCGACTCCCCAGCAGCCTGCCCGGGATGAGGCCTCACCGTCAGCCGCGAAGCGGGCCCCACGAAGGGCGAGTGCCCGTTCGACTCCGCGCAAGGCACCGGCTGCCTCCCCAGCCAAGCGGCCGGCCGGCACGGCGGCGGCGGTTGTCGGCCCGTTGCGGCCCACGACGCTCGCCATCGACGTCGGGGGCACAGGCCTCAAGGCATCAGTGCTGGACGCAGCGGGCAAGTTGGTGGCAGACCGCGTCCAGCGTGGTGACGCCACATCCGTGCTCGACAAAGGCGCTGGTCGACACTTTGGCAACGCTCGTCGCGCCCCTGCCTTCGTTCGAGCGCGTGTCGGTGGGCTTCCCCGGCGCCGTCCGCAACGGCGTCGTTCTGACGGCGCCGAACCTCGTGACCCGTGGCGGGACCCCGAAATCGCCGGTGGTGCCAAAATTGGTCGCCCAATGGTGCGGCTTCGACCTTGCCGCTGCGCTGAGCGAGCGTTTCGGCCGGCCGGTGCGGATAGCCAATGACGCCGACCTGCAGGGCCTGGACGTGGTCAGCGGCTCGGGGCTCGAGCTCGTCGTGACGCTCGGAACCGGGGTCGGCACGGCGTTGTTGATGGACGGCAGGCTGGCTCCGCACCTCGAGCTCTCCCACCACCCGTTCCGACGGGACGAGACCTACGACGAGCAGCTCGGCGACGCCACCCTCCGGCGGATCGGCTTCAAGAAGTGGCACAAGCGCCTCGAGGAGGCGATCGCCAACTTCCAGAGGCTGCTCAACTACGACCGGCTCTATGTGGGAGGCGGCAATGCAAGGTTGCTCGTCGGCCATCTCGACCCGTCAGTGACGATCGTCGACAACCTCGCCGGGATACTCGGAGGCATCAAGCTCTGGGAGCTGCCGGAGCACCACTGATCCGGCTGCCACTGATCCGGCTGCCACTGATCCGGCTGCCACTGATCCGGCTGCCACTGATCCGGCTGCCACTGATCCGGCTGCCACTGATCCGGCCGCCAGCGTCGTGCTCTAGGCCAGACCAGAGCATTGGGCCGTCAGAGCCGGGAGCAGGTAGTGGAGCGGCACGCGGTTGGACTCGCTCAACGTGGCCTCGAGCGCCTGCCAGGTCGTGTCCTGGCCCGCCGCCACAGCCGCGAGCGGGAGGGCCGCACGGATCTGGTCCAGAGCGTCGGTCCTGAGCACCTTGGCCTGGGCGGAGCCGGCCGACGCTGCCTTGTGCGCGTCGGCGAGACCGCGCTCGACGTGGGTGCAGGCCTGACTGGCGAGATTGCCGGCACCCTGGCTGGAGCAACCGCTGAGGATGCTGCCCCCGAAAAGCGCGAGGCACGAACAACCCGCGATCAGGCGCGCTCGCGCCGATCTATTCGCCGAGCCAGCCAGGTGCATTGTCGAGGAAGAACCGAGTCACGGCGAGCGCCCTGTCGAAGGTGTCGCAGAGCAGCTCCTCGCCCGCGAGCACGCGAGCCAGCGACACCTGTTGGCGGGCGACGATGGTCAGTCGCCGCACGGGAGCATCGGTCACCGAGCCGAACGAGTCCGTCGCCGAGATCTCGAGGGGCAACTCGACGCCGCCGACCCCAGCGAGGTCGATGGCGAGGCGTAGCAGGTCCGGTCCCTTCGGCAGCGGAGGGACGCCCCAGTTGAACGTGAGGGGGAAGAACCATTTGTCCGGAGGGTCTTCGTCCTCGGGCAGGGCGACGACGGCATCTTCGAAGTCGAGGAGCACGCGGGGCTCGACCTCGAGCGCCAGATGGAGGTCGATCGGGCCGCCGCAGCCCTCCTCGGGGTGGAGGTCCACCTCCCAGAACTGGCGGAGCGAGTACGTCTCGACGAAGTGCCTCTCGTCGTGCACGTGGAACTTGTGATCGACCGCATGATCCTTCAGCTCGGCCACGTATCCCGCGACATCGATAACGGCCATCCGGCTGGCAAGTGTAGGCGAGCGGCTCGCCAGGGAGCGGTCACGCTACCGTTCTTTGCGTGGACTCCGCCGAGCTGCTCCTGGTTCTCCGGTCGGCGGCCGACGCTGTCGCGAGCGCCCTGGACGAGCTCGCCGACTGGGGGCTGGCCGGCACGCGACCTGGTCAGTACCGCTCCGACCTCGTGGCCGACTCGGCCGCGGTGCGCGTTCTGGCCGATGCCGGCTTCGCGGTGCTGAGCGAGGAGTCGGGCTTCAGCGCCGGGGCCTCCGAGAGGCCGCTCCTGGCTGTGCTCGACCCGGTCGACGGCTCGACGAACGCCTCGCGCCGGATCCCGTGGTTCGCCACCAGCATCTGCCTCCTGGACGACGACGGGCCGCTTGCCGCCTTGGTCGTCAACCAGGCAACCGGAGTGCGCTACGAGGCGGTGAGGGGCGAGGGCGCACGACGAGACGGCGAGCCGATCACCCCGTCGAAGCAGGAATCGTTCAGGCGCTCCCTGATCGGGGTCTCGGGCTACCCGCCCAGCTATCTGGGATGGGGCCAGTTCCGGGCGCTCGGAGCCGCCGCCCTGGACCTGTGCGCGGTCGCCGACGGGACCTTCGACGGCTACATCGACTGCGTGCGCAACGCCCACGGCAGCTGGGACTATCTCGGTGGGCTGCTCGTCTGCACCGAGGCCGGCGCGTCCATCGCCGACGCCGCGGGTCGCGAGCTCGTGGTCCGGGAGCACTCGGACCGGCGCACCCCGGTCGCCGCCGGCACGCCGGCACTGCTTTCGGAGCTGCTGGCCGCCAGAGCGACCTGGTCGCTGTAGCCTCGGTCCTGCGATGGTTTCCAGCGAGTCCGAGCCCTCCGCCGGCGACGAGAGGTCGCCGGCCGGCGGTGCCGCTCCAGGCGCCACGGCACCGGGGGGTTCGGCGCCGGAGGTTCGGCGCCAGGGCCTGCCCCGCAACTCCAGCTGCTCCTGGAGCTCCAGGAGGACGACCTCTCGCTGGACCGCCTCGCCTACCGTCGCCGTGAGCTGGCCGAGCGAGCGAGGGTCGCCCAGATGGTGGCCGCCGCCTCCGAGCTCAAGGCGCGGATAAGCGAAGCTCAGGCCCAAAGCGACACCCTGGCCGCGCAGCTGCAGGCTCTCGAGCAGCGCTCGGAAGCTGTCCTGGCCCGGATCGCCACGATCGAGCAGCGTCTGCGCTCGGGTCGGGCCGGCTCGTACAGGGACGAACAGACGATGGGGGAGGAGTCGTCCTCGCTCGGCCGGCAGCGACGCGAGCTCGAAGACCAGGAGCTCGAGGTGATGGAGGCGCTCGAGCCGCTCGACAAGGAGCTCGCCGGTCTGCGGGCGACGGCCGCCTCCACCGCCGACGAGCTGGCGGTCGCCAACGAGCAGCTCCGGATCGCCGAGGCGGCCATCGACGAGGAAGCGGCCGTCGTCCGCGAGGCTCGCGGCAGGCTCGCCGCCCTTGTGGCGCCCGACATCCTCGTCTCATACGAACGGCTCAGGGAAAAGCTCGGCGGCATCGGCGCC
The DNA here is from genome assembly GCA_963804265.1 of uncultured Acidimicrobiaceae bacterium. Lineage (GTDB taxonomy): Bacteria > Actinomycetota > Acidimicrobiia > Acidimicrobiales > Bog-793 > Fen-455. Next base: position 25,670 of record CAWDPZ010000009.1, on the reverse strand, counting down.
GCGCACCTCGAGGGTGGGGCATGCAGCGGGTGCCACCTGCAGATACCGGCCGGAGAGCTGCACAGACTGCGACACTCGGCCCCCGACTCGGTCGTCTACTGCGACCAGTGCGGCCGGATACTCATACCGTGACCAGGGAAGGCCGGCTCGTCAGTCACCGATGCTGATCTTCGCCCGGCACGGCCAGAGCCAGGCCAATGCCGACGGCCTCCTGGTGGGAAGGGTCGATTCTCCCCTCACCGCGCTCGGACGGAGGCAGGCCGCCGCCCTCGGGGAGGCATTGGCGGCGCGGCCGGGTATCGCCGCTCGAATCGTCACGAGCCCCTTGCAGCGAGCGATGCAGACCGCCGAGGCGATCGCTGGGGCCTTTGAGAACGTGGCCCGCTCGCAGCCGTCGGCCGATCCCGGCACGGGCATGAGGCGGGAGGTGCCTCGAGTCGTCGTGGACCCTCGTTTCGTGGAGCTCGACTACGGCGAGCTGGACGGAAAGGCGATCTCCGAGCTTCCGCCCGGGCTCTTTGCCCATTGGAGATCGGATCCCGCGCTGGCGCCCTCCCGGAGGCGAGACCCTCTTGGAGACCGGCGCAAGGGTGAGTGCGGCCTGCGAGGAGCTGGCGCCGGACGCAGCCCGCGGGGATGTCCTGGTCGTCAGCCACGTCTCGCCGATTAAGGCGGCCGTCATCTGGGCGCTGCGGGCAGAGCCAGGGCTCTCGTGGCGCCTGTCCCTGAGCGTCGCATCGATCACGCAGATAGCCACCGACGGCTCGCTCGGCCCGGCGCTGGTCAGCTTCAACGCGACGGGCCATCTCGCCCGCCTTCAGTAGGCGAGCCGCAGGCGAGCGCCTTTCAGGACCCGAGACGCGACCGTCCCCCGGGTCGCTCCAGTCCAAAAGCTGGAGTCCCGGGGGAGATCCCGATCACCGTTGGGGGGGATCGCAGGTGACCGGCACTTGTTGAACCGCGGGCGCGACTGACGCCTGCGGTCAGTTCTGGGTTGCTCCTACATCGAGCACGGTGCGTCGTCCGATGCACCGACGCCGACCCCTACCGATATCTTACGGCTCCTCGCCGCCTCGGCGACCGGCACCGTCACGGTCAGGACGCCCTGGTCGTATTGGGCGCTGATCTTCTCGGCGTCCAGGCCCTCGCGCAGGAACAGCCGGCGGGTGAACGTACCCTGCGGCCGCTCCGCGACCAGGACCTCGACGCCCTCGGCCGGATGCCCAGGCAGCGCTCGGCTCTGATGGTGAGCACGTTCCTCTCGATGGTGAGATCCAAGTTGTGGGGTCGATGCCCGGAAGATCCACCCGGACGATGAACCTCTCGCCCTTGCGATAGACGTCGAGCGGTGCGGAGGCCCGGGCTTTCCACATCGGCTGCGTCAACGATCGAGCTCACGGAACGGATCGAAGTCGCATCATGGTCCCTACTTCTCCTTGCTTCGTCCTTATCATCATAGTTGATACTATAACGCGCAGATTATCGATATGCAAGCACTCATGCTCACGAAGCGACTGGGCTGCAAAGGCGCCGCGACCGACTCTGGCGAAACCTGAGCAGGATCGTGAGACAATGAGAGCGGTGATGGCGAGTCGGCCGGGTGGCCGCGGCCGGGGTGGCGTTTCGGCGTCGCAGCCGGCTGAGGAAGGTCGGGGCTCCACAGGGCAGGGTGCTGGCTAACGGCTAGTCGGGGCGACCCGCAGGACAGTGCCACAGAGAACAGACCGCCGATGGCACGGCTCGCCGTGCACAGGCAAGGGTGAAACGGTGCGGTAAGAGCGCACCAGCGACCAGGGCGACCTGGTCGGCTAGGTAAACCCCACCCGGAGCAAGGCCAGAACGTGGGACGGGTGGCCCGCCCGATGTCCCCAGGTAGGCCGCTTAGATGGATGGTCACCCCGCCGGTACCGGCTTGCCGGCCGGCGGACAGAACCCCGCCTATAGGCCGGCTCGCCACCACCATCTCCCGCGAGGCGCGCTAAAATACGGTCTGGCCTGCGGTTTCGTCCTTGCCGTTGGTCACCGTTGGTGACCGAAAATCACCGCTGTAGTCCTCAGAGCTGAGGACTTGAGGACTTTTTGAGGACTGAAATCGGTCCCTGAGCAGTCAGCGCAGGCGCCGTGGCGAGCATCGACAAGAGGCCCAACGGGCGGTACAGGGCGAGATGGCGCGAGTACCCGGGCGGTCCCCAGAAGACGCGCCATTTCGACCGCAAGGGCGACGCCCAACAGTTCCTCGACGGTGTCCGGGGTGATCTCGCCCGCGGCCTCCCCAATCCGGCGAAAGGTTCGGTGACCCTCAGTGTGTTCACCGAAGCTCACGGCCAGTTCGGCGTCTGCAGCGCCGCCGGCGGCGGGGCGGTTCCGGGGTCGTCGGAGTCGGCAACATCTACTGCGTCTGGGGAATCTCCTACCGTGGCACCGGCGTGCAGGGTCACGCCGAAGCGAAAGGCCCTCGCGGTGTCTCGCATCGGCACCGGCACGGTCAGGCAGGCTGCGACGCGAGTCGGTGCGCAGCGGTTCGTGACCAGCTTGAGCTGACAAAAGCGCGTCGTCCCTTCAGCCGTTATGGCTGCCAGGTCTTGCAGTCTCCCGCTATCTCACCGCGTGCTCTTCGCCTTTGCCGGCAGGAGCTTGGCGACCGCGCGCAAAAGTGAGCAGTTGCGGTCGTACAAGGACGGCAGGGTCCTGCCGTGCTCTGTGACGAAGACCGTGCCCCCGCACTCATAACCGTCGACCTTGAACAACGGCGGCAAACCCGCATTGGCACGGATCGCTATCTCGAAAAGGAGCGAGTCTTCCATGCACAGCACCTCCGGCCCACGCGGAAGGGCGTTGAAGACTCTTCTGATCGCCGCCGCCTGTCCGTTGTCGAGTCGAACCGTCACGGGGCCGGACGAGCCTGCCATGGCCGAGCTCCGGGAGAAGCCCGTCACCTCCATGACGCGCCCGGTGGGGGCGACCTCGCCAGCTGGGCGGTTCGGGACCCAGACCGTCTGCGAGTCGATGCGCAACTCGCTCCCGGTGCCAACCGGGGAGAAACTGTAGACGAGCTGGCCGAGGTACTCGTTGTTCCCCGAAGTCGGCAACGAGACCTCGACGTCCTCCTCCGCACATTGGGGACTGGAGCCATTGCCACTGGAAGTCACCTTGGCGCCGTGACGCAGGTGCGCCTCGACGTAGCTCTCGAGCTCATCGGGCGATCTGGCGACCAGGTACAGCTTGTGGAGGTCGGTCAGACCGCCGATGGCGACGCTCGATGCCGCATCCGCGAGAAGACCGCAGAGCACTTTGTGGGTGGGGCGCGCACCTGGCGGGATGGTGGCCTCTTTCAGTACCCGCAGGGCATACGACGCCGCGGTCTCCTTCGCCGGTAGCTGGACGCTTCCAGCCGCCATCGTGGCAGACGTGACGGCGAGGACCGATGCAAGAACCACGATCCCGACGACGCGGATCGACCGCCGCACGGCTCTCATCATCGCGCGCACCGGGCAGCATCAGCGACGATGGCCATCGTCACGATTGCGCCGAGCGTGGGAACAATTGCTTTCATCGTTCGCATCGCGGATCGATGGGGAAGATCGCGACCTCCGGTGCCCGGTCGGTCCCGTTTGGGGCGCGTAGCGGAACATCGACCGCCAGGTAGCCGTCACCTGCAGCGAGGAAGCTCGGGCCTGAGTCCTTCTCGGAGTAACCCAGCGTCATAGGCCCGAAGCCGGGGATGCGGACCTTGGCCCGAACCGAGCCGGTGGGGGCACCGGCGCATTCGAGCCACCCACCGGCATGGCTCATCCAGGCGAGGTTCTCGTCCGTGGTCACTTCGAACGTCGCGTTGAAACCTCCGAAGGCGCACACGTTCTCCAGCGCGCAGTGAATAGGTCCCAGCGTCACGGTCGAGGCGGGCGCAATCTCATGGGCCATACCGCCCAGGAGCGCAGCCCAAAGAAGGTTCCCGGTCACACCGACCAGACCCTCCACCGGGAACCGCATGTTGCCTGCTTCGACCTCGTAACGGCCTGTCGAGGGTTGAAACCTCTCTATCGCCTCTGACCAGGTCGGGCTCACGGGGTTGGAGGCCAGCACGTAGAGCGTGTCACCTCCCGGGGCCGCGACCACTCCTTGAGTCTGAAGGTACTTCCGTAATCCGGGAAGAGGAACGTTCGTGAACACTCCCGTGCGGGCGTCCACCCGCCCGAGAGCCGTTCCATGGAGGTCGCCTGTCCAGATCGCTCCGTCGCTCGCGGCGAGGTCACCGTCGTCGAATGCGCTCGGGACGGGTATCTCTCGCTCGACCGAGAGGGTGGCCGGGCGCAGTTCGTAGAGCACCTGCGCATCGGTGACGTCGGGATGCGTGTCCACGGTCATCCAGACCGACCCGTAGGCGACCACGAGACTCCCAGAAAAGGCGCGCCACGGGGACTGGACGACCGGCCCACCCGACAGTGGAATCCTGGCTATCCGGGTGCAGATGTAGTTACCCGGCTGGTCGTACGTCAGGTAGAGGTCACCCCCGCTGATGACTGCCGGGTGCGGGTCGTCGACCGCGAGCGCGTGGAGGGCCTCGAACCTCTGGTGGGTTGCGAGATCGGTCTCGAAGAGATCGGTCACCTGTTCTGGCGCAAACGAGGCTGGTTCTGCAGCCGAGCAACCGGTCCCAGCGCTGCCGCTCACGGTCGCTGGAGAAGACGGGACGCCCGGGTGAGCTACTGCCGATGCGCCCGAAATGCTCCACACGCTCAGCGTCAGCGTCATGGCCACTGCCGCGATCGCGCCGAGCTTGCGCACCGTGGGCATCTATATCACCAGCATCCAGGGCCCGGTACGTCGCGTATGGAGGCCTTCGCCATTGACGGACTACGCGGCCGTACGCTGAACAGAGTGACCGAAGCCACGACGACCTGCCGTCTTTGCGGCGCGACATTCGAGATTCCTACCGAGTGCGCCGATGGAGTCGTTCAAACCATCAGCCACAAGGACCCGGATACTCGTCGCCCGACTGGCCAGGTTGTCGATCATGGTCAACAGCACCCGCGTTCATGAGTGCTGGCGCGAGCTATCTGACCCAAGGGAGTAGTCGAAGAAAGCTCGCCTAAGCGGGCGTGTCCCTCGTCCGGGTCCAAGCGCGGAAGTCGGGATGGACGAAGCGAAGGGCGGTTCCACCCGTGAAGGCGAGGGCTTTCGTCCTGCCGTACTTGCGAGACCTACTGGCGCCACCGGCGTCGGTGGCTCGCTCTCCTCGTAGGCCACGGTCGGGCCGCCCATCGGACGGCGTATTCTTCCCGGGCTCATCCGTATACCATCGAAGGACCGGTCGCCACGGTGACTGCCGCACCACTCAGGAGACGAAGATGAGTGCCACGATCCGCAGCCTGGTGATCCCGGTCTCTGACCTGGATGCCGCCAAGGCCGTCTACACCACCTTGTTCGGCGCCCCGCACACCGACCAGCCCTACTACGTCGGGTACAACGTCGACGGCTTCGAGGTCGCCCTGACCCCAGGCGACGTGGCCGGCGGACCGGTGGTCTTCACCGACGTCGAGGATCTCGACGCGACGCGGGCAACCCTGCTCGCGGCGGGTGCGACCGAGCGCGACGCCCCGCGCCAAGTCGCCGCCGGGGTACGGGTGTGCGTGGTCGCCGACGCTGACGGCAACCCGTTCGGACTACGCGGCCCGTAGCCGCAGGCGTGGCCGGTCCGGAGCAAGGTACTCGGCGCCGACCCGGCGGTCGACATCTCCGACGATGTGAGGACAAACTGCGGACCGAGGGCGTCTGAGGAAGCACAACGCTCCTGCTCAGCGAACATTCTTAGCTGTTGTCTGCCCCCGGACCGGCTCGATGGCCGCCCGAGCTGAGATGCGGCGGCGAAGTTGCTCGCTCCGGCTCTCCGACCTTTCGTCTTCAGCTGTTGCCGGCGCCGACTGCGTGTGCGAGCGTGGAGAGAATGGGGACCGTGTACGAGGCCGCCGGTGGGAGCGAGGGCCTTCATCGGCTCGCCGTTGCCTGGCATGCCCGTGTCCTGGCTGACGAGGTTGTCAGCCACGCCTTCAGTCACGGGGTGAGCCCGCAGCACACCGAACGACTGGCTGCGTATTGGGCAGAGGCGCTCGGTGGGCCGACCCACTACTCCGATCTGTACGGCAACGAGACAGCGGTGGTTCGGATGCACAGCGGCAACGGCCCGCACGCGGACATGGACCGCCGTGCGATCGGCTGCTTCGATCAGGCCCTGACCGACGTCGGCCTGGTAGACGACGGTGAGCTTCGTCAGGTGCTTCACGACTACTTCGCCTGGGTCACGACCACGACCCTTTCCGCGTTACCCGCAGTCCGCTGACGAGGTTCCGACCGGCCTCAGCATCCCGCGCTGGTCCTGGGACGGACTCCAGCACTGAGCACCGCAGCTCCGCCTCAGGACCCGACGGGTCGACGCCCGAGCGCGAGACCCGCAGCCGTGATCGAAGCACCGGCGCCGAATGCGGTCGGACGAGCGTCGAGCGAGCTCTGCGAGAATTCGCTCAACATCATCGGGATCGATGCCGATACAAGAGCAATGCGTACTAAAGGAGCCCGTGTGTCCCGCAGAGCCCTGGTCGAACACGACAGGAATCTCGCAGAGCAAGGCTTCACGCTCATCGAACTTCTGGTTGTTCTGTTGATCATAGGTATCCTGCTCGCCGATCACGATCCCGACCTTCTTGTCGGTGACCAAGAGCGCAAACAACACCGCTGCGCAGTCCAACCTGCAGACCGCCTTCACAGGCGGGAAGACCTACTTCGAGGCCGCCAACCAGACCTACACCGGCATCTTCGGATCCACCACGGTCTCGAACATCAACCAGGTCAGACACCGGACTGCAGTTCGTCACCGGCAGCGTCAACTCGTCGGCTTCCAACCAGATTTCGATCACGACCGGGAACGTCTATGTCGCTTTGACTTCCTTCTCCGCGCCGACGAAGGACTGTTCGGGGCATCCTCGACATCACGGCGACGCTTGGCACCGCCGTCTGGGGGCAGACCGCGGTCGGCACCTATTTCGGTGTCCTCAGGAACTCGACTGCGGGCGCCTGCAAGGCAACCTCGACCAGCTTCACCGGCCTTGTCACGAACGGGTTCCCGCACGGCTGACCGCACCCGGTCAGACCGTCGAGAGCAGCTTCTCGCCCCGGATCGTGCGGTAGCCCGACGGGTGGCAGGGAGCAAGGACCGAGCGCGCTCCGGACGGTCAGTCCCTGTAGTCGACCATCACCGTGCGTGCGAATGCCTCCACGCGCTCTCTGCCCTCGCCCGGCCAGCCGCACACGAGGTAGCTGAATCCCGCATCCGCCATCGCCTCGATGTTGGCGCGGACCTCGCCCTCGGGTTCCGAGAGCGAGAGCGACGACGCCCGGCTGATCGAGGCGGGGTCCCTGCCGGCGTCCTCCGCGAGCTCGTCGAGGCGAGCCGACAACAACGCCAGCTCCCCGGGACTGCCGAATGTATGCCAGACGTCGGCGTAACGGGCCGCCAGGGGAAGGGTCCGACGAAGTCCGGAGCCGCCGATCCAGATCGGCGGGTGAGGGCGTTGGACGGGAAGTGGCCGCATGCGTGCCTCGTCGAGGTTGAAGTGGTGGCCGTCGTAGGAGACGACGTCGCCGGTCGCGAGGCGGGTGATGATCTCGAGGGCGTCCTCCAGGCGGTCGAAGCGCTCGCCCACGGAAGGAAACTCGATCCCGAGCTCCCGGTGCTCAGCCTCGAACCAGGCGGCACCCAGCGACAGCTCCAGGCGGCCGTGGCTGGCGTGGTCGACGGTGACGGCCTGTGCGGCGAGCACCGAGGGGTGCCTGTAGGTCACGCCGGTCACGAGCAGGCCGAGGCGTATCCGGCTCGTCGCCGTCGCGACTGCGGCGAGCGTCGTCATTCCCTCGAAGCACTCGCCCGGCCCTTCGCCGTACATCGGGACGTAGTGGTCGAACCCCCATGCCCCGTCGAACCCCATGTCCTCCCCGAAGCGCACGCGATCGACGACCTCGTCGAATGGCATCCGCTGCTGGGCGACGTCTATTCCAAAGCGCATCCCGCCGAACCTAGCCGCCCGACAGCGGGGACGAGGCCTCATCGGCATCGCGCTCGACGACTAGTCGGGTGCTGGTCGGGCGCGACTACCGAGCGCGGCCAGGGGCGCCTCGGGGCGGTCGGGCTCGTCCAGGGGAAGTGCCCCGCGGCGGTCCAGCTCCGCGAACACGCGCACGAGCTCCGGGTCGAACTCCCGGTTCGCCCCTTCGATGACGAACTCGACGGCCTCGCGATGGGAGAACTTCCCCTGGCGATAGCCGCGCCGATGCGTGAGAGCGTCGAAGACGTCGCTGATGGCCACGATGCGGCCGAACACGGGGATGTCGAAGCCGTCCTCCGCGTCCGGGTAGCCTGACCCGTTCCAGCGCTCGTGGTGCGCCCTTATCCCGTGGGCCACGGACGCGAGGCCGGGAGAGAAGGCGAGCACGAGGTCCGAGCCCACGGCAGGGTGCTTTCTTACCTCCTCCCACTCGTCGGCTGTCAGAGGCCCTTTCTTGCGCAGTACCTCCACCGGGACGGCGAGCTTGCCGATGTCGTGCAGGACGCCGACCCATCCCATGGCGTCGATGTCGGGCGTCGAGAGGCCGAGCGTCTCGGCGAGCAGACCACAAATGAGCCGACCCTCACCGAATGCGTCGCCGTGCCGGCGCAGTAGAGCGCCTCGGCCCCGTGGAGAGCCGAGAGAAGATCGTCGTCGTGGGTGTTGAGCGCGGTTTGCATCAGAGGTCCTCAACACCAATTGTCGGCGCACCGCACGGGAACTTGACGAGCTAAGGCTGCCGGATCCGTTCTTGCGCCTCGTCCTCAGCGGGCGCTGTGCCATGGTCGGCTCGGGCACGAGAGACGAACCTCGGGCGCGAGCGTCGGCCAAAAGCACGGCTCAGGCAGGCGGGAGAGCTAGACAGCACGCCTGCACGACGTGTGACCGGAGGCCGCGCGGTCGGGGAGGACCCCCCTGGGACGCTACCTGTCGAAGACTTCGGGGTTGACCGTGTTCGGAGGGCGGCCACCGGCGAGCACGTCGGCAACGGCCGACGTGGCCAGGTTCGCCATCGCGAGCCGGGTCGCGGACGAAGCGCTGCCGATGTGGGGGAGAAGCACCGCCCGCGGGGCGCCGAGCAGCCGGGGATGGACATTCGGTTCCTGCTCGTAGACGTCGATGCCGGCAGCGAAAAGGCTCCCGGACTCGAGGGCGGCCGCGAGCGCCTCCTCGTCGACGACCGGGCCCCGGGCGGTGTTGACGAGGACCGCCGTCGGCTTCATCAGCGCGAGCCGGCGCGCATCGATCAGGTGGCGGGTCTCCGGGGTCAGCGGCACGTGAACGCTGACCACGTCCGCCTCGGCAAGCAGGTCGTCCAGTGTCTCGACATAGCCCGGCAATCCGGTCGGTGCCAAGTCTGTGTGGATCACCCGCATCGAGAAGCCCTCGGCGCGTCGCGCTACAGCCTGGCCGATGCGGCCGTAGCCGACGAGCCCGAGCGTCGCACCGTAGACGTCGCGGCCGAGGTAGCCGTCGAGCTCCCATCTCTTCCAGCCGCCCCGGCGCAGGTCGCGTTCAGAATCGGACAGGACCCTCGAGGCGGCGAGGATCAACGCGAATGCCAGGTCCGCGGTCGTCTCGGCAAGCACCCCTGGGGTGTTGCAGACCACAACCCCGGCGCGAGTTGCAGCCGCGACGTCGATGTTGTCGTAGCCGACCGAGACGGTCGCCACGACGCGGCCAAGGGGGCCCCGAGGATGACTTCGTCTCCGATGCGATCCGTCAGCTGGCAGATGATCGCGTCGACGTCTCCAGCAGCCTGCACGATCTCCTCAGTGGTCATCGAACCTTCCGGTTTCGGCATAACCAGCTCATGGGCCGAAAGGTGATCGAGAGCGGGATCGAAAAGCTTCGAGGTCAAAAGGATGCGTGCCATCGGCGACAAGTCTCACATGGTCACGACGAACAGGTCCAGATGACGGACCTGCACGCCTTGCCGCCAGCGGCGGGGCTAAGTTACGCCCGTGCGATGCCGGGGATGAGCTCGGGCTTGTGGGCCGCCGACCGGGGATGGCCCCGATGCCGGCCTCGGACCCCGCGGTTTGTCGGCGGCCTGCTCGGACTGGTCGTGATCGGAGCCTGCACGCTCTCGGCATGTGGGGGCACTTCGAGCGCCCCGACGTACCCCAACCCTGCGGCGATCCGCATCTCGCTCGCGACCTCGGTCGAGTCCTCGGCCGGCTCCTGGGCCGTCGCTCCGATGGGGCATCTCGACCAGCCGCTCAACACTTTCTGGCAGCTGTTCTTCCGGCCCGCCGGCGCTGAGCTGTGGTCCGACCGGGCCTCGGCTCTCGCCGTGGCCACGAATGGGGGCCTCGCCGTCTCATCGAACGGCAGGTCGCTCGCCATCGGCATCCGGCCCACCAACCTGCTGGACTACTCGCCGCTGATCGCGACCTCGAACGCGCGGACCTGGTCGGCTGCCGGGCCGATCGGCCCGCTTGCAGATCACCCTGACGCCCTGGCGCTGAACGCAACCGGCGGCGCCCTCGCCCTGGTAGGCGTCGGCGGTGGGGATCAGGTGCTCGCGAGCCCAGGTGCGCTCTCCGGCTGGCGGGCCCTGGTCACCTCTCACCAGCTGGCGGGCACAAAGGCCGGTCAGACCTGCGGGGTCACCTCCGTCACGGCCGTCGGCTACCTGGGCTCGGACGAGCTCGTAGGTGCAGCCTGCCGCCGCGCCGGGGTCGTCGGGATCTTCCTCGAGCGACAGGGCGGCTGGCGCCTGGTCGGCCCCGCCGTTGCCCGCCCCGCTCGCGGCCTCGAGCGCCGAGGTGCTCGGTATGCAGTCGACGACCGCGGGACTCTGCTCGCTCGCTCGCCTCACGGGGAGGCGCTCGACCGACCTCGTGACGGCCTGCGCGAGCCGTAGCGCGACGCACTGGCGCCTCGCGCCCCGATTCGCGGTCACAGGCCCGGACAACGTGCTCTCCTCGGGTCCGGCGGGTGGTTCCGGGATTTCGCCTTGATCTCCGGAACGGGGTCGGCCGAGCGGCTCGAGGTGCTGGACGTGGTCGACATGCGATGGACCAGGCTGCCGTCGCCGCCCGAGGGGACGACGACTGTGGCGTTCGGCCCCTCAGGAGCAGTGGACGCGCTGGCGGCGGGCGTCACCGTGTGCGCGGTCTGGCGGCTTGCCGCCGGGGCAAGCCGCTGGGAGCGGACCCAGCAGATTCAGGTGGCGATCCAGTTCGGGTCGTCGAGCTGAAGCTGGCAGGATCCGGCACGGGGTCCCGGGCACGAGGGATCCGGCACGACGGTCCGGGGGCACCGTGACCTCCGCAGCGGTAGCCTGAGCTATGGCCGGCACCCGAGTCAGGCGGGCGCGGGACGCGCAGATGCCCGGCGTCGAGGAGCTTCGCTTCGACTTCGCCGGGGACGGGGACGCAGTCGGCGACGAGGCCACCGCCGAGCTTGCCCGGGACGACGAGCCCGCCCGTGATGGCGCCCGGGCGCCGGTGTTCGCGGCCGCGACCCGGGCCATCGCGCCCGCGGCTGCGCCCGCGCCCGCGATATCCCCTGCCTCGTCCCGAGCTGTGCCATCGGCCTCGGTCGGCCCGTCCGGCTGGCGAGCATCCTTCCCGGGTCGGCCTCGGACGCGGCCTTGTCGGTCAGCGACTTCTACGAGCGTGTGCGTGGGGCGCTCAAGGAGGCCTTTCCCGAGGAGATCTGGGTCACCGGCGAGATCTGCAAGGTGACGACTTCGCGGGGGCACCACTACCTGGAGCTCGCGGACCACGAGGACGGTCGTCGAGAGCAGGCCGCCGACGGCTATCCGGCCCGTCGCGGCGGCCCGACGGGGCGCAACGCCACCGCCACGCTCGAGGTGGCGTGCTGGGCGCGCGACTGGCCTGTCGTCCAGTACGAGCTCGCCGCGGTCGGAGTCGAGCTGACGCCCGGGCTCGTCGTGCGCCTGCGAGGCAAGGTCTCGGTCTGGGAGGGCGGCAGCAAGCTCCGCTTCTCCATGACCGCCCTCGACGTCGAGGCGCTCGTCGGCGGCATCGCGGCCGCCCGTCGACGGTTGCTGGGCGCCCTCGCGGCCGAGGGTCTCCTCGAGGCGAACAGGCGATTGGCCCTCCCCCTCGTCCCCTTGCGGATCGGGCTCGTGACGAGCCCCGGCTCGGAGGCCTATCGCGACTTCACCGGGCAGCTGGAGAGGTCCGGTTACCGCTTCGACGTCCGTTTCGAGCCGTCGACCGTCCAAGGCCCCGAGGCGCCCGCGCAGATCTCAGCTGCCCTCGCGCGCCTCGACGCCTTCGAACCCCAGCTCGTCGTCCTTGTGCGTGGGGGCGGGGCGAAGGGCGATCTGGCGGCCTTCGACTCCGAGCTGGTTGCCCGCGCCATCGCGGGGGCGCGCTTTCCCGTCTGGACCGGCGTCGGGCACACCGGCGACCGCTCGGTGGCAGATGAAGTCGCCCACCAGGCCCTCGTGACTCCCACCCAGTGTGGGGAGGCGGTCGTCTCCGTCGTCGCCGCCTACCTGGAAGCGACGGACCGGCGGGCGCGGCGGCTGGCCCAGCGCGTCGAGGCGAGGCTCGACGAGGCGAGCCGGGAGCTCGGCGGCTCGTGCACCACCATCTGTCGGTCCGTCAGACAAGGATTGGAGCGCTCGGCGCTCGGAGTTCGTGCCGCCGAGACGCGCATCGCCAACGCGGCGCTGGTGGCGATAGAACGCAGCCAGGGTCGGCTCGTCAACCGCGCCCAGCGCCTGGCCGGCCCCGCCGCTCAGCAGCTCGCGGTACAGGCCCAGCACGTCGCACATCAGCGCGAGTTGTTGCAGCTGCTCGATCCGCGCCACCAGCTCGATCGCGGCTGGTCGCTGACCGCGACGAGAGCGGCAACGTCGTCAGGTCCTCCGAGGCCCTGCTGCGAGGCGACAGACTGGTCACGACCTTTGCCGACGGGACCGCAACCTCGGTCGTCGAGCAGACGACGAGCCACGTTGCGAAGCCCGACGGAGACGCAGCCAACGACGGAGGAATCCCATGAGCGAGACCGAGCCGGCAACCAGCCTCGTAGCAGTCGCAGAGCTTGGCTACGGCGAGGCGTCCGAGGAGCTCGACGCCATCATCGTCGAGCTGGAGCGGGGCGTCATCGACGTCGACCTGCTGGAGGTCCGCCTCCGCCGCGCCGTCGAGATCGTCGAGGAGCTCGATCGTCGCATCAGAGGGGCCCGTGACAAGGTGGGCTCGCTCCTGCCGCGCCTCGAGGCCGTGGGACAGGACTCCACCCGCGACGACGAGTCCAGGTAGCGGTCCCGACCGGCGTTGAGATCCGTTCTGGCAGTCGGCGCCGGCCTGGCGGGACTGCGAGCCTGTGAGACCCTGCGCCAGCAGGGCTTCGAGGGACGGCTGAAGCTCGTCGGCAGCGAGCCGCACCTGCCCTATGACCGCCCGCCCTTGTCCAAGCACTTCCTCGCCGGTGACTGGGGGCTCGACCGTTGCACGCTGCGGTCCGGGCGGGACCTCGAAGCCCTCGGGATCGAGCTGGAGCTCGGCGTGGGCGCACAACGCTTGGACATGGCCGCCCGCGTCGTGCGTCCTGCAGCGACGGCCGCAGCCTTTCCTTCGACGGGCTCGTGATCGCCACCGGAGCAAGCCCGCGGCCGCTGCCCGGGATCACGGGGCGCCCCGACGTGCTGAGCTTGCGGACCCTCGAGGACGCGACGGCCTTGCGCGAGGTGATCTCACGACCGGGGGCGCGCCTCGTCATAGCCGGCGCCGGCTTCGTCGGGCTGGAGGTGGCCGCCACGGCGCGCGGCCTCGGCGCCGAGGTGACCGTGGTCGACCCGGTCGGACGCCCTCTCGAGCGCGCCGTCGGTCCCCTTGTCGCTGAGATCTGCGCCTCGATCCATCGAGACCGGGGAGTCGACCTGCGGTGCGGGACAACCATCGCCAACCTGGACACCGGCTCCCGACAGGGATCGGGCCTACGCTGCCGTCTCAGCGACGGCTCCAGCGTCGAAGCGGCCGCGCTGTTGGTCGCCGTCGGCGTGTCTCCGGAGGTCTCGTGGCTCGACGGCTCGGGCCTCGACATCGGTCCCGGGGGGCTCGTCTGTGACGCATCGCTCACGGCCGCGCCGGGGCATAGTGGCGGCCGGCGACCTTGTCCGGTGGCCGCACCCGGTGACGGGGGAGTCGTTGCGCATCGAGCACCGGACCAACGCGGCCGAGCAGGGCGAGCACGCCGCCCGGAGCCTGCTCGCCGGCGATGGACCCAGGTCCGGCTTCGCTCCGGTTCCCTACGTCTGGTCGGACCAGTACGACCACAAGATCCAGATCATCGGCAACCCGCAGCCCGGGGACGAGACGGTGGTGGTGGACGGGTCCGTGGAAGAGCTCCGTTTTGTGGCCTTGTTCGGGCGGGCGGGGCGCCTGAGCGCCGTGCTCGGCTTCAGTCTCCCGAGGGCGCTCATGGCCTATCGGCCGCTGCTCGAGCGCGTCTCGAGCTTCGAAGAGGCCCTGGCGTTCACGCGGTCCTGAGACGTCGGCGGCCGGCGGTCCCGATCCGGCGCGCCGGATGGAGACCGCGCACGACCTCCTCGACGAAGGTCCGCGTCGCCTTGTCAGGTTCGAAGGCACCGTAGGCGGCGCGCTCGACGAGGGCGACGACCGTCTGCAGCGCGCCAGCCGCGTCGGAACCGGCGCGCCACCTGCCGAGGGCGCCGAGCCTGCCGGCGTACTCGCCGAGCGTCTCGGCGGGCCTCCTCTTCGCTCCTGCGGCGGCTCCCCGGCGCTCCAGCTCGGCGGTGACCCTCTCGACCCAGAGCTTCGGGCGGCGCCGCCGGCGCCGGCCGGCGAGGAAGCCCAGGGCGCACGCCGCCAGCGAGCCTGCGACTGTGCCGATCCATCCCCAGGCGAGCCCGGCGATCGAGCGCCCGATGTCGGCGAGCAGCACCGCGCCCGGGTCCGGCGGTGCGAGCGGCACCTGCGCCGTCGGGTCGAAGCTCTGCCAGCCCGCCTGGGGAACCACACCTGCACCCAGGCGTGCGCGTCCTTGGCCTGGATCTCGTAAAGGTCGCTGAGCGGGTCGAACGGCCCCGGTACGTACCCGATCGCCTCGCGGGTCGGCACGCCGAGGGTTCGCAGCATGACGGCGAGGGCGGTCGAGATCTGCTCGCAGTAGCCCACCCGGCTGCCGAAGAGGAACTGGTTGACGGCGTCCTGGCCGGGGACGAGCGGGGGGATGTCGGTCGAGTACCGGACGTTGGCGCGCCATCCAGGCTTCGAGCGCGGTCACCTGGGCGTAGGTGGTCGTGGCGTGCGCCGCGGTCACGATCTGGCGGGCGAGGGCGGCCACGCGGGCGTAGTGCCCGGCCGGGAGCTCCAGATAGGGGTTCAGGGCCGGGGCGGTGGGAGCGATGAGGCCGGGAGCTGGGCGAGCATGCTCGGAGAAAGCGACGTGTCGGACGAGATGACCGTGTAGACGGTGCCGGGGTTCATCGCGATCGTCGACCGCATCGAGCCGTCGGCGCCGACGATCAGGGAATGCTCGGGGAAGTATGCCTCGGTCGGGTCGGCCGTCGCGAAGAGCAGGTTCTCCATGGGCACCGCCACGTAGAAGGTCTGGACATTTGTCAGCCCGTAACCAGGTTCCCCGCCGTAGAGAAGCGGCGGCACGCCAGGTTGCGCCTGCGCCTGGGAGAAGGAGCTCAATGCCGAGGCCACGAGAAACGGCGAGCCCGTGGTCAGCTCCGTGAGCCTGCTCGCGGCAGGAGAGCGTCTCCAGTTCTCGCCATCCCAGGTGTCAAAAGTCATCCCGAGGAAGTACCCGGGCCGGTCCGCGCGCACGCGCATGACGACCTCGTTGCCGAGGTTGCCCCGCAGCGCCGTGTCGAGCTCGCTCGCAAAGCCGAGGTAGCCGCCGACCCCGGTCCGCCCGGTCGCCTTGCCGGCCTGGGCCGGCTCGGTCGACTGGCCGCCGCTGCCGGTGATGCCGGCCGGATCGCGAAGGGGAAGGTAGGAGGTGAGCGAGGCCGGAAGCGTGATCGACTGCGCAGCCCGCGGGGCCGGGAGGAAGACGAGGAACAGCGCGCCCGTGAGCACGACCACGAGGCCGGTGAACCCGAGTGATCCGAGGGCGAGCGGGCCGACGCCCCCGGTCATCGAGCGCCATGAGCAGGCGAGGGCGACGAGACAGGCCGCCGAGCCAGATCGCCACGTAGGCGATGAACCCGATCGAGACCGCCTGTGCGGCCCCGAGGGTGACGAGCGCCCCGGACGCGGCCAGCGAGAAGAGCAGGTCGCGCCGTGCCGGGACGTCGAAGGAGTGGATCAGCTGCACCCAGGTGAACAGGCCGGCGAGGGGGACCTCGATCGAGCTCAGCTGACCGACGTGGGCCGCCCCGAGGACCTGCAGGACAAAGGAGCCGAAGATGCGCGAGCACCGAGCAGGCGAGGAGGACCTTCACCCACTGCCACGGCCTGTTGCGGGTGACGTAGGAGAAGATCATCCCGGCGACCGTTCCTGTGCAGGCCACGAAGGCGCTGGGCAACGAGATCTCGCTCACCGCAGTAGCAGGCGAGAATGCCGGTGAGCACAGCGAGCGCCGTGGCGACGCGGAAGGTGACGGAGTGCTCCGGGGCGAGGGGCGCGTTCGCCCGCCGGATCATCTCGACGATGCCGGGGCTGCGTCGCGAGGCGCCGGCCACCGATGGTCCGCCTGTCGGCGCCCGGAGCTCGCGAGCCTTTCCCATGGCGGAGGATCAGCGCCCGCCGAGGGGAGCGACCGCCTTGGCAAGGCGTCGTCCTGCGGTGAGGCGGTCGGTGACAGGAGCGACGACCCTGCCTGTTGTCTCGCTGGTCTCGAGCAGGACGCCGCGGCCCGAGCTCAACTGCGCGAGGACCTCTCCCATGGCGGCTTCGGCCAGCCGGTCGGCGGCGTCGAGATCCCGGGGGAGATCTGCGACGATTCTGACCGGGTCGTCCGTGCGCACCTCGGACTCGCGGACCATGAGGTCCCCCGTGTGGGCGCTCGCGTGCCAGTGCACCCGCCGCCGGCCGTCGCCGTGCTGGTAGGGGCGCACGCCCCTCAGGTCTCCGGTGAGAGTCGGCCGCGGGGGCGTGTCGCCGTCGTTCGGCGCCCTCGCGTCGCCCGTGACAGCGGCTCGGTCACGGGGCTGCGGAGCGACGTAAAGCGGGTGGCTGAGCTCGAGCACCTGGTCTCGTGACCACCACAGCAAGCCGAAAGGGGCGGCCGTGGCGAGGCGTACCGTGACCGTGGAGACGATCCCGCGGCGGCGCGGGACGATGACGAGGCGTCCGGGGACGCGCCGCGTCAGGAGCAGTGGCGTGCCCCCGACCGACCGCGGGGTACAGCGCATCGACCGGTTGCCCAGGACCTCGAGCTCGACCGATACGCCGGCGACCGCATCGGTGGGGGACCTCTCGCAGATGAGCGTGAGACCGGGCGCCGCGAACGCCGGGGCCACGAGACCGAGCAGGAGAAGCCCGGCTACGACGGCGCCCATCGTCTGCACCCATCCCGAACCGCTCGCGTGGGCCACGCCCGCCCAGACGAAAAGCAGGAAACCGGTGCCGGCGATCGGCCCGAGGGCGCGCTCTGGAAGCGCCAGATGGCGCACCTGGCGCCTCGCCGCGACCGGTCGTCGTCCGCGCTCGGCGGCCCTGCGGTGCGGGCGCGAGCGCCGTCGCATCATGGCCTCGGCGACGGGTACCCGCTCGAGGATCGCCTGCATGACGGCGATCCCGGCATCGAAGGCGCCGACCGGTGCGGCGTCGGTCATCAAACGGTGCGAGAGCACGCTGATCGCCACCGCCTTCACATCGTCGGGCAGGACGAACCGGCGCCCGGCGATCACGGCGTGCGCACGGGCGGCTGCGAGGAGCCCGATGGCGGCTCGCGGGCTCGCACCGAGGCGGATGAGGGGGTCCGACCGGGTGGCCCGGACGACGGCGACCGCGTACGCCGCGACCGATGGCGCCACCGGCACCTCTGCTACAGCGGCCTGGACGGACGCCAGCCCGGCGGGCGTGCAGATCGGTGAGAGCGAGGCGAGCGAAGGCTGGGCTCCGTGCGAGATGGCGAGTCTCGTCTCGGTCGCCTCGTCCGGGTAGCCGAGGCGCGTGGCGAGGAGGAACCGGTCCATCTGGCTTTCCACCAAAGGAAACGTGCCCGCCTGATCCGTCGGGTTCTGAGTCGCCAACACGAGATGCGGGTCCGGCAGAGGCCAGGACTCACCGTCCACGGTGACCTGACGCTCCTCCATCGACTCGAGCAAGGCGGCCTGGCTTCTCGGTGGAGTCCGGTTCAGCTCGTCGAAGAGCACCACATGGGCGAAGACGGGGCCCGGGCGGAAGTCCCACGTGTCCGAGGTGGCCGAGAAGATCGAGACACCGGTGATGTCGGAAGGCAGCAGGTCCGGGTGACCCTGGATCCGGGCGAGGCGGGTGCCTATCGACACCGCCACTGCCTTTGCGAGCATCGTCTTTCCGACACCCGGCACGTCTTCGATGAGCAGGTGCCCGGCGGCGAGCACCGCCGTCGTCGCTGCGACGACCGCACCGGGGGTACCGAGCACGACCGCGTTCAGGTTTGCCTGCAGCGAGGCTGCCAGCTCGAGGGCGTCGTCGAGCGACGAGTTGACGGTGGTGTCTCTCACGAGGTCATCGGTTGTCACGAACAACTCCTCACGCAGAGCGAGCGTACTGCCACTTTAGGCACTTGTCGTTCCAGTTGTTCACAGCGCCCCCAGGCGCCGGCGCGCTCGGCCGGCACGCGCCGCCGAACGACCAGGCTAGGCGAACACGGAGCCAATCCCGGCCGAGGCTCTCCGGTTGCGGGACGAAGGCCCCGGCCCGCCGCCGGCGTGTCGTCATCAAGAAGCCGTCAAAGTTGCGGCGGGAGGATTTTGCCTGTCAAGCCAAAGGCTTTCTCGGCCGAAGATCTGTGAAACGGTTGGAGCACCGGCTCGGAAAGAGATCCCGGGACGGGATTCGAAACGTTGACAGTTTCATTACGATCATTCATAATCGAGATTTCGGACGGCGAACCCCCTGGCGCGCTTTGAGCGCCATCGCCGGCCGGACCCCCTGCAACTCGATCTTGTCGCGGCTCGTCTGTCGGCAGAGATCGACCAGACGACGAAAGTGAACCCGGATGAACGCCAGTTGGCGCCAACGAGCCGCATGCCGTGGAGTTGACCCAGACATCTTCTACCCCGTGTCGGACGACGACGCGGAGGAAGCCAAGGCCGTCTGCGCGTCGTGCCCGGTCCGCCAGTCGTGTCTGGAGTACTCGCTTTCCGCGCGAGAGCGCGAAGGCGTCTGGGGCGGCCTGACCGAGCGTGAGCGTCGCCGGATCGTCCGCCAGCACCGCAAGTCCGCCTGAGGGCCCACCCGCCGGACCGGCCACCTCTCGCCGGCCGAGGAGCTCATGTCGCAGCCTTCCTTCAGCCATTAGCCTCCGGGCGTGGACTTCGAGCTTCCCGAAGAGCTGGCTGCTCTGCGCGATGTCGTCCGGAAGCTGGCCAGGGAAAAGGTACGGCCCCGGGCACGCGAGATCGACGAGACGGGCGCGTACCCCGACGACGTCTTTGCGGCGTTCCGTGACGCCGACCTTCTCGGTCTGTGTCTCCCGATCGAGCACGGCGGATCGGGGGCGGGCATCCTCGGCCTGACGGTCGCCGTCGAAGAGGTCGCCAAGTACTCGAGCGCATGTGCCCTCATGCTCTTGCTCACGCGCCTCGCGACCGGTTCGGTCATCATCGCCGGGTCGGAAAGCCAAAAGCAGCGCTACCTGCCGGGCATCGCGGCGGGGACGCAACGGGCGAGCTTCGCCCTCTCCGAGTCAGACGCCGGCAGCGACGTCGTCGGCATGCGGACCCGGGCCACGCCCGACCCGGACAGGGACGGCGGCTGGGTGCTGAACGGCGTCAAGTGCTGGATCTCCGGGGTCGTCCAGGCCGACTGGTACACGGTCTTCGCCAAGACCGGCGATCCGACGAGCCGGCGGCACGACTCGATCACCGCCTTCATCGTCGAGCGAGGCTTTGACGGGGTCTCGATCGGCTCGATCGACGACAAGATGGGCGTGCGAGGCGTCGACACGGGCGAGCTCGTTCTGTCGGATGTCCATGTGCCCCGGGAGAACGTGATCGGCGAGGTCGGGGGGTTCCGCCTCGCCATGCTCGGTCTCAACTCGATGCGTCCCATCGTCGCCGCCCGCGGTATCGGCTTGGCCGAGGGCGCGCTCATGTACGCCGTCGACCATGCGCAGCGGCGGCGCGCGTTCGGAGGCACGATTGCCGACTTCCAGGGCGTTCAGTGGGAGATCGCCAAGGTGGCTGTCGAGATCGAGGCGGCGCGCCTTTTGACCTACCGTTCGGCCTGGCTGGCAGACCAGGGCCGTTTCACCCGGGAGTGGGCGGCCTACCTTTCCATGGCCAAGTACCACGCGACCGAGGTGGCGGTGAGGGCCTCCGGGCTCGCTGTGCAGCTCCTGGGCGCAGCCGGCTACATGAAGGACCACCCGACGGAGCTCCTCTACAGGGACGCCCGTCAGCTCACCATCGTCGAAGGGACCTCGCAGGTGCAACTGAACCTGATCGCCCGGGGTGTGCTCGACCGCCACCTCTGGTGGGACTGAGAAGCCGTGGGAGAGGCGCTCGCGGCCATCGGCGGTTGGCCGGCGGTTCTCGCCAAGATACTTAGCGGCCAGGACCTGACCGCCGACGAGGCCTGCGCGGCTTTGGACGACGTGCTCGAGGGGATTGCGACACCGGCCCAGATCGCGGCGTTCGTGGCGGGCCTGCGGGCCAAGGGCGAGTCGGTCGAGGAGATGACCGGCCTCGTACGCGCCTACCGGACCCATGGCGAGAGCCTGGACGTCGGCGTCGAAGTCGTGGACACCTGCGGGACGGGAGGCGACCGGAGCGGGACGATCAACGTCTCGACGCTCAGCGCCCTCGTGGTCGCCGGTGCGGGCGCGGTCGTCTGCAAGCACGGCGGGCGGGCGGCATCGTCGCTGGCCGGCTCTGCAGACGTGCTCGAGGCACTCGGCGTCGTGATCGATCTCGGGCCGGACGGCGTGCGGCGGTGCATCGAGGAGGCCGGGATCGGCTTTTGCTTCGCGCCGCGCTTTCATCCGGCGATGCGATTTGCCGCGCCGGTGCGCCGGGAGCTCGGCGTCGCCACCGTCTTCAACTTCATCGGCCCTCTCGTCAATCCGGCCAAGGCGACGCGCCAGATCGTCGGGGTCTCCGACCCGGTCATGGCCATCAAGATGCTCCACGTGCTCGAGACGTTCGGCTCGGTGCACGCCATGGTCGTCTTCGGTCACGACGGCCTGGACGAGCTGACGACCACGGGACCCTCGACCATGATCGAGTCGGTGCGGGAGCCCGACGGGACCTGCCGCCGCCGTCGCCTCGAGTTCGATCCCGCCTCGCTCGGGCTGCCGCGCGCCTCGCTACGGGAGCTGAAGGGCGGCGACGCGGCTCACAACGCGGAGCTCGGACGCAGGCTCTTGGACGGAGAGCGCGGCCCCATGCGCGACATCGTCTGCCTCAACGCCGCCGCAGCCCTGGTCGTGGCGGCCCTCGCCGACGACCTCGCCGACGGCTTCGAGATCGCGGGCGCGGCCATCGACGACGGCAACGCCCGCGGCGCGCTCGAGCGGCTCGTCGCCGTGTCCAACGCCGCCGCCGCCGACGATTCCCGCTGAAGGCTCAGCAGGGCGTCGGGTTCCAGGGCTCGGGCAGGTTCTTCGGGTCGTCGAACACGACCTGGCTGCGAGGCGTCGTCGGTGTCGTCTCCTTCGATGCCGTTGTCGCGAGAGCCGAGCCGATCGGGAAGGCCCCGGCGGAGACCTTCGCCGATGACGTCGTCCCGGTCGTGGAGGTCGTGGCGCCGAAGGCGAGGAACTTCGAGATCATCTCTCGGGCGTAGGGCTCTGCGGCCAGAAGGACGTCGTTGCCGTTGATGGTAGTGCCGGAGGTGGGCAGGACCTCGGTGGCGAGGCTGGCCGAGGTCGCGCCCCGGAACTTGAGCCCGAGGGAGATCATGTCGCCACTGGTGAACCCCGAGTCGACCTGCAGGTCGCTCGCCGTCGCCCGGAGGAAGCTGTTCATCGCGAGAAGGTTCGGGAACTCGCCGCTCGCCTTGTTGACCACGGCGCGGAAGAAGGCCTGCTGGCGCTGGATCCTGCTCCAGTCGCTCATGCCGTCGTAATTCCAGCTGCCGTTCTTGAAGTAGTAGAGGTGGCGGCTGCGGACGAGCGCCAGAGCCTGGGTGCCGTTCACGCTCTGGCACCCGAGCGTCGTCACGTCGAGGCCTGAGTACTGGTCCCGGACCGGGTAGCGGAAGTCCAGGGAGATGCCGCCCAGGGCGTTCACCATGGCTTCGAAGCCCGGGAAGTTCGCCAGCATGACGTGGTTGATCGGTATGCCGAAATCAGCTTGGATCGTCTTGACGAGCAGGCTGGGACCCGAGTTGAAGGCGGCATTGACCCGGTTGGAACCGCCTGTGCCCGGGATGGGGACGTAGGTGTCCCGCGGGATGGAGAGCATCTCGATCTGACCCGTCTTCGGCACGAGCCGTGCGACGACGATCACGTCGGAGCGCTGCCCGGTCTGTGTGGTAGCGCTTCCGAAGGCGGAGGCCTGACCGGAGCCGTCCACGAAGGCCCGAGAATCGGACCCCACGAGGAGGATGTCGATCGGGGCACCAGAACTTTGAGGTGTGACCGTGGACACCTCGACCCGCTTGATCGAGCCCAGCACCGAGTTGAGGTAGAACCAGCCCCCGACCCCTCCGAGGACGCCGAGGACGACGACGACCGCGACCCCCACCAGCACCCGCTTGGGCCAGCGGCGACCGGTGAGGCGCGATGGACGCTTCGCCGACGCGCTCTTCGCCCCGTCCCGAAATTCATGGGCACGAACGGGGAGGATACCGACCGTCAGGCGGAATTCCTGGTCACTCGCGGTGCGTTTGCCCGTCGCGGCCCGGGCGCCAGTCGACCAGTTCTTCGG
The DNA here is from genome assembly GCA_963804265.1 of uncultured Acidimicrobiaceae bacterium. Lineage (GTDB taxonomy): Bacteria > Actinomycetota > Acidimicrobiia > Acidimicrobiales > Bog-793 > Fen-455. The sequence continues at coordinate 2,584 of CAWDPZ010000009.1, read as the reverse complement.
CGTCTGTCGCCTCGGGAGAAGGAGCCGGCGGACCGTAGGGCTCGGAGGCCGGGAGAGGATCACCGGGCCCGGTGTCCTCGTCCCCGGAGCTAACCGGCGCAACGACGTCGCTCTCCTCGCCGATCACCGGTTCCGGGGACGGCGCGGGTGCCCGGGGCGGGCGGTTCATGACCGGAGCCCGGAGCGTCATCAGCATGCCGAGGCCGACGACGCCTCCGAGGGAGGCGAGCTTGCCGATCTGGTCGGCGCCGGTGGTGCCGTAGGTCAAGATCACGTGATGTGCCGTCGGCACGACTGCCATGAGATTGGGCGAGACCTCGTACGGGCCTGACGCGCCGCTGACATGCCAGTTCGGGAAGTACGGCACCTTCACGAGCACGGGGGAGCCCAGGCGCCCGACGTCGAAGCTGACCGTCGAGTTGCTCGTGCGGGCGTTGCTGACGGTGGTCGGCCTGACCGCGACACCCTGCGAGGGGGAGACCAGGGTCCCGATCGGAGCCCTGGGCCAGTTCGCCGGCCCGTTGAGCGCAAGCTCGACCGGCCAGTCACTCTCGTTCTCCCACCAGCTGAGGTTCGTGTTGAGCCACGACTGAGCCGACGCGCCGGACTCGACGACCGGCAGGTGGTCGAGGGGCGTGACGAGCTGGGCTCCCTTGATCAGGTAGAGGTCCCAGACCGGATGGGCCGCGGTCACGTTGTTGACGGCCCCCGTAAAGCTCGGGGTGGAGGCGATCTTCACCAGGCCGGGGACGGTAGCCGCCTGCGCCTCGACCTGGGACGAGACCGCCATGAAGTAGCGCACGTCGTCAAAGCGAAGATGTCGGATGCCGTCGGCGAGGTTGAAGGGCGGGTAGGTCAGGAACGAGACCGGGTTGGACGACTCGCCCGGAAGGGAGTACTCGGCCTGGTCGAGGAAGTGGAACGGGGTCGTCGTCGACGACTCGAAGAGCACGCCGTCGATCGTGTCCATGCACCCGTCGGTCCAGTACGGCAGGGCCATGGTCGCCTCGGTGGAGCCGAAAGGGTTCGTCGTCTCGGTGATGTACTCGTACTGCATCCGGCCGCACCCGTAGGTCTTCCCGGCCCGGTCGAGCATGCGCACGATTCCCTGGAAGACGGGCCAGCCCGACTTGCCCTGGAATCCCGTGTAGTTCCACGACACCCAGCCGGGAACCTCGATCTGGGTGCTGTTGGGGTGGATGCCGGCGACGTCTATGCCCCCGGCGATGATCGAGCCGAGTAAGGCCGCGCAGCTTCCGAGGACGATCGCCGTCGGCGCCTGCCAGCTCTCGAGCTGGAGCCAACGTCCTCCCAGGCGGAACACCTCGCCGACGCCGTAGGCGGCGAGAAGGGCCGTGAAGAGGAAGTAGAAAGGAAGCCACCGGCCGTTGTAGACGAAGCCGGCCGGCAGCCACTGGAACCCGGCCACGGACGCCACCGTCGCAACCAGGAGCACGATGGGCGTTCGGTCGCGCAGGATAAGGGCGATCAGGGCTCCGATGCCCGCAGGAATGATCATCCAGAGATAGCCGGTAGGCATGATGTTGGACCAGACCCCGGTCACCCTCGTGTAGCCCATGGAAGAGCTGAAACGCAGATCGGCGGCGAAGGGGACGAGCCAGAACGCCGCCAGCAGGGCTCCAACCGCGCCGACCGGCACGAGCACCCGCAAGGCGTTCTTGTTCCAGGTGCTCAGGGCGAGAAGGACCGCAACGGCTGCGTACCCGAGGGCAGGGACGACGTGGCAGAGGAGCGTGACCCCGTAGAGGGCGGCCGCCAGCCAGCGCAGCCTCCCTGTGCGCAGGGCGTAGGCGAACACGCCGAGGAAGAGCAGACCGCTCGATATCGCGAGCGAGAACGAGAACTCGCCCGCGAGAGTCGAGACGATGTTGCCGCCCTCGATGGTGTACGAGGTGTTGAACAAGAACGGCAGGCTCGCCATGGCCATCAGCGCCGGGATGGGCCTCCTGAAGCCCGCAAGCTGCCCGAATGCCCAAGCCGCGGCCGGGAGGGTGACGAGCCCGAGAACCGTGACCAGCTTGAAGGCCACGGCGTAGGGAAACGCGACGGACAGGCCGGCCACGAACAGCGCCGGCAGGGGGAAGTAGAAGACATAGAGCGGGAAGCCGTCGAACCACTGCGGGTCCCACCCCGTCAGGCGCCCCTGGGGCAAGAGATCGTGGATGAGGAAGTACGGCGTCACTATGTGCCCGGCGTTGTCGCCGCCGACGTCCATGCTCGAGTTGAACAGCAGGTCGGGCCTCAGCTGCCAGATGACAAAGAGAGTCGCCCCGGCGACGGCGGCAAAGCTGAATACCTTCGTGATCGTCTCGCCGGCCGTCGGGCGCGCCGTCTCACCGATGGCCTGCACGGCCGCAATCTACCCGCGGCGGGCGTTGGGGTGATTTCGCCCCGGGCCGGGAGCCCGGGCCGTCGTGGCACTGGGCGCCCACGGGCGTGGCAAGAGGCGACCGCGGGCGTGGCACGATGGTAACCTCGACTCTTCGAGGGGCCGTTGGCGCAGCCTGGTAGCGCGCTTGCATGACACGCAAGAGGTCACAAGTTCAAGTCTTGTACGGCCCAC
>CAWDPZ010000008.1:0-19156 GCA_963804265.1 uncultured Acidimicrobiaceae bacterium | reverse complement strand
TGGGGTGCTCCCGACGTGGGACCCATGGATCTGGGAGCCACATGCCCCGCTCGCCGTGGTTGGGCAATTTCCTGATGCACTTGTTCCTGTTCGTGTTGGAGAACTCTCACCTCGCTGGGTTATCGGTGAGATTCTTCATCTTCAGCTCCATCGGGAGTGGGGACCTGCCTGCTCTTGCACGACTCCTGTAGCTCGCCCATCGCCGCTTTTCTCGGCGCCGCCGTCTTCACCTTCGGCGGCGCCGTCTTGGACGCAGGCTTCTGTCCACACGCACATGGCGGAGGGACTGCCCTGCTTGGGTCTTGGCGATCCCGGGGCGTATCGGCGTTGACTGCCTCTGGCGCCGCGCGCCGTCCTGCTTGGTGAGGTGTCTTTCCAGATATTGTCGCTGGATCTCCTGAGGCGATGCTCGACAGGGCCATGCTGGGGCTCGCGTCCGCCTCTCGCCGCCCGGTCCTTCGGAGCACGGCATCTGGGAAGTGGCTCGTCACCCGGGGTGCAATTGCCGCCGGTCTCCGGGTCGGGTTGTCGGCGGCGCGCGCGCCGGCGCTGCACTTCATCGCCGGCTCGGAGCCGGTGAACGCCTCGGGAAGCTTGTCCTTTCTTTTCCGTTCCCCCCACAGGCGGGCTGCTCCATCCTATTCCTTATCTCGACTGGCACTTGGCCATGTTCTCCCTCCCAGCCGGCTTACTTCGGCCGGTCCAACCTCGGAGAGCTCGGCTTCTACGTCGGCATCCTCCCGGTGATCGCCGTCTTGTCCTTGTTGACGCCGCGAATGGCGGGGACCGCCGCCGGCGGGGAAGCGACGCTGCTGGTACGGGGTCCTTGTTGGGCCTCGTCCTTGTCATCGGCGCCGGCACACCGCTCGAGCATGTGCTTCTCACCACATCCCCTTTGACGCACTAATGTGACGCGGGCTCCTCGCCAGAGTCGCGTTGACTGCCGTAGAGGGGGATGTGGTAGAGCACGTGCTCGAGCGGTGTGCCGGCGCCGATGGCGAGGACGAGGCCCACGACAAGGACCCCGTACCAGCAGCGTCGCTCCCCCGCCGGCAGCAGTCCCCGCCATCGCGGCGTCAACAGGACAAGACGGCGATCACCGGGAGGATGCCGACGTAGAAGCCGAGCTCTCCGAGGTTGGACCGGCCGAAGTAAGCCGGCTGGGAGAACATCGCCGATCCCCCTTCGAATAGGGGATGAGGCCGAGCAGCCCGCCTGTGGGGGGGAACGGAAAAGCGGAGGCGAACGACTCCGAGGCGTTCGCCCGCTGCGAGACGGCGATGAAGTGCAGCGCCGGCAGCCACAGCGCCGCCGACAACCCGACCGAGAGACCGGCGGCAACCGCACCCCGGGTGACGAGCCGCTTCCAGATGCCGTGCTGCAAGACCAGCGCAAGAGGCCGTAGGCGAGCCCCAGCATGGCCGTGTCGAGCATCGCCTCAGGAGATCCGGCGACGATGGTCAGCGCGAACGCGACTCGAGCAGGACGCACCAGCGCCAGTGGCCGTCGACGCCGATACGCCGGATGGCCAAGAGCACCCAGGGCAGGGAGGCAGTCCCTCCGCCATGTCGGTGTGGACAGAAGCCTGCGTCAAGACGGCGCCGCCGAAGGTGAAGACGGCGGCGCCGAGAAAAGCGGCGATGGGCGAGGTACCGGAGTCGTGCAAGAGCAGGCAGGTCCCCACTCCGATGGAGCTGAAGATGAAGATCTCGCCGATAACCCAGGCGAGGTGAGGGTTCACCAACGCGAACAGGAACGTCGTCGGGTAGAACGCCCCCGGGTCGAGCCCGGCGAGCAGGGGGGTGCCGCTCCAGATCCATGGGTCCCACGTCGGGAGCACCCCATGGGAGATGTCGTTCCGACGAGCACGCGAAGTGGGTAGCTCTGAATGAGGTTGTCGCCGGCGAGAAGCAGGTGACCACCGAACACGTCGGCACCCGCGAAGACGAGTGTCGGAATCAGGATGAGGGCGAGTATCGCCAGTGCCAAGGGAACGACGGGCTTCCCCTGGCGCACCGCCGGCCCCGTCGGAGGTCTCGGACTCGGTCTCGTCAACCAGCAAGGTCAAGGACGTGGCCACTTCCCGTACGGGCAGCCAGATGTCGAACCTGTGCCCGGTACCTGAGGAGGACCGATGGCGGCGAGGAAGTACTGATAGACAAAGGCGAACTCGGGCGGGCTGGTCCAGGCGACCACCGCACCGATCGAGTAGCGCACGAGATACTGCCTCAGCTGAGCCTCGATGCCCGGGTCCGGGATGGGGGGCTGAGGGAAGCGGTCGCCGATGTGGGTGAACCCCAGAATGTCCTGCACCGAGTGCGGCTTCAGCAACAGCGGCCATCGCTGACCGACGTGCTGGCCGGGCACGACGATGTTGGGGATAGCCCCCCATGATGCGGATTTCATGTGATCGGATGCCTGCCACGCCATGGGCTGGGCGCTCGTGGGCGTTGCGAAGGGAAACGTGAGCACCACTGTCCCCGGTTCGACGACGTGGGCGATCGTCGTCGGCAACGCCGTGGGCGACACGAGGCCGCGAACTCGCGGAAGGAACCGCCGGCACGAGTGACAGCGCCACGACGGCTCCGATGAGCATGTTCTGGCGCCGCCGCGACCGCAGCATCCTCGGTGCCCGGAGCCTCCAGCTGGCGCTCGTCGGGGCCACGGCGGTCTGCCGGCCGGCTCGCGCGACGGGCGGGAGGGTCGGAGGGCGCCGCCGCGAGGCCGTCCCGGGCCCGGGCGGCGCCGGCTCGTCCTGCAAGCCAGAAATGGTCGAGGCCGATCCCGACGATCATCGACACGAAGACGAGGACGTAGGGCGTACCGCGCCGGGATCGTGTTCTCGAGCAGCGGAAGGTGGGCGTAGATGTACTCAGGCATGGGAAGGGGCGATCGCCATGTCCCGATGACGAGATAGTTGCCGAGCGAGATCACGAACGCCGCCAGGCCGAGCCAGGCGAATGTCACCACGGTGGCGTTGTGACGGAGCCGGCGGATCATCACGACCAGCAGCACGAGGAGGGGAATCCCGATGTAGCTCCCGTTCTCGGAGAGATTGCCGTCCACGAAGTAGTCCCCGATGTGGGAGATGAACCCGGGCACGCAGCTGGTTGGACGTGGGGACGACGGGACCGAACAGGTCCGCCTGGGTGCGCTGCAGCGAGTTCAGCGTGATGACGGGACCGTGCAGATGCCCGGCGCCCACGAGTATCTCGAGGATCGGATAGCCCGCCAGCACGATGAAGCCCGCCAGGGCGAAGGGTGCCGCCTTTGTTATGTAGGCCAAGCGGTCCCTTCCTCGTGACGGAAGCGGACGGCGAGCCCGATGCCGGCGATGACGGCCATAGCGGCACCCCGCTCAGCACGTCGGGTCAGACCAGGTACTCGAGGCCCGCGACGACACCGGCGAGCACCCCCAACAGGGCCGGTCGCATGCGTTGGCGCCTGACGAGCTCGTCGCCGAGGAGCACGAGCAGCGGGGGAAGAGGTATGAGGATCAGGTCGAGGTGCAGCTCCTGGCTCGCGGTGTAGGGCCCGAAGGCGTACAGGAGTCCCGCCACGAAGGGCCTGCCACGTCCTGCACCAGCGCCGCATGACGAAGAACATGCTCGTGGCCGACAGCACGAATGACAGTCGCACCAAGAAGTTGAACGCCGCCACCGGGCCGAGCGTGGCGGTGAGCGGCCACCCGAGGACGCCGAGGAGAGGGACGCTCGTGTTGTCGGCGAGGTTCACGCCGGTCGGGTAGTCGATGTAGTTGGTGTGGAACAGGGACTGGCCGTGGGTGAGAGCGAAGGCACCATGCGAGGAACCAGGTCATCTGGAATGGATCGGAGCCCGCCGGATTGCCGGGCCCGGCGATCGGGAGTGCCCTCGATTCGAACGGTCCCACCGGCAGGTACGCGAGGATCGCCAGGACCACGTAGACGAGCACGCAGAAGATCGCCCCCTGCCTGTCCCCGAGCGAGGGCCAGTGCCAGCCGCGCCGGAGCATCGCGGCCAACGGCCACGGCTCGCTTTGGACCTCGGTTGTCCCCGACGCGCGCCGCGGTGGAGCAGCCGTCGTCTCGGTCATGCGCTCACGGGCTCACCCGCTGCCGTCTCTGGCCGGCGTTGCGCCACATCGGTGGCTCCGGACCCGAGGCCTGCCGGCGTGTCCCGGCGACGCCTCAGCAGGACGGCGATCACCGTCAAGAGCACGAGAGCCATCCCGAATGCCCGGAAAGCCGAATGGGTCGCGGTCTTGTTCGTGCCGAGCACGGAATCAGGCAGAACGAACAGTCCCATGATCCACAACGTCCCGATGACTCCGGTCACGGTACGCATGGGCGAGCTGGGCAGTGTCACCGTCATGGCGAGGGGAACGAGCGTGAGCATGAAGTGGTACTCGGACAGTGTCCCGGACAGGAACGACCCGATTAGCAGGAGGCTCGTGGTCGTGACGAGCTGGAGGCGCGCGTCGCGAAGACCTGACCACGCCAGCAGACGCCCCCAGGACCACGAGGGCGACGGTGACGAGGCGGAGCAGGATCGAGACGCCTTCGGGCAGACCGAGCACCCGCGCCACGTCGACCCAGGCCGAGTTGAAGTTCACGCCGTAACCCGACCGGTTGAGGATGCTGGGAAGCTTCGACCAGACCCCGCTTGGGTCGGCCACGATCGCAAAGGCGACAAGGTTGAGCAAGGCCGGGATCGCCACGGCGACGGCGAAAGCCTTCCACTGCCTCGCGAGCAGGAACACGAGCAGGACGACGAGGAGCAAGGGCTTGACGGACAGGCTCAGCCCGATGGCCGCGCCTGCCGCGATCCAGTGGCCCGGAGCGCGAACACGTAGCACAGCGCCGAGCCCCAGAAACGCCAGCACGGTCACGTTCTCGAGGGAGAGCTCGCCTCGCATCGCCTCGGTGAAATGGAGCAGCCAGATCGTGAGGGCCGCGGTGATCCCCCACCAACGCTTGCCGAGGGCGTGCGCGGACAACATGACCGACACCCAGGCGATCGCGAGAGTGCCGACGAGTCCGCCGACGGTCAACTGATGGCGGGTGAGCGACCCGAGAGGCCGCAGCAGGAGCAGGCAGCTCGGGGGATAGACGAAGGACTTGACGGCGTAGGGGGCGCCGCCGTGGGCGAAGATCCTCTCCGCCCTCCATGGCGTGAGAAGGTCCCAGCCGAGCCCGCTCCCACGATCGGTCAGGCGGTAAAGGCCGACCCACGAGTACACGGCGAGGCACCAAGCCGCGGCCGTGAGGAATCCGACAGCCGGCGAGGGCAGTCGGACATCGCGAAAACAGCCGCGTAATGCGTTCGACCTTTCCCGGACGGTGCTCAGTGGCCGGCTCGAGCTCCGGCCAGGCTCTCGCCCACCGAGCTCTCACGAAACAGAGAACGCGATGCCGTACGGGCGCGCGCCACGTCCCCCTACCATGCTGGACATCCGGGCCATCATACCCAGCGGACCTCTCCCGCCAAAGCTCGGACAAGGCTGTCAGGCGGGCTGGTTATCCACCTCTTCCAGGTCCGATGCTCGAGACACGTCAGGGATGAGACCCGAGCGGCGCCCCCTTCGGGCGCCGGTGGCCAAGAGGAGCGCAAGGACCATCAAGCCGAGCACGCCCGCGAGCAGGCCGACCTCAGCCCGTACCGATCGGTAGCGCCACGTGACGGTCCACCTGCCGGGGGGCAGGTCCACCCCCTGCAGGCCGCCCACCGCCCGCACCGGAAGAGAGACGCTCGCCTCCTCCGCCCTGGCTCGAGACGCGCCCGCGGTCGGCACGATCGTCACCGACCACCCGGGCGAGTAGGCCTCCGAGCGCACGAGGAGCGCACCGTGCGGGGCGCTCACAACCTCGACGGGGTCCTGCCATTCGGCGCGTGGGAGCTGCACGACGCTGCCGGCCGCCCGCGAGGCGGACACCTTCGCCGGTGAAGCCGCCGGCTGGAGCCAGGCCTGGCCGAAGGCTCGCCCGTTGCTGTACAGGTCGACCGGGCCGACGTGGCCCTCGTAGCTCCAATCCGGCGCCGGGAGGAGTCCCTGCAGCAGCCCATCGAGCTGGAACCAGCGCGAAGACGACGAGGAGGCTCCGCTCACGATCGGCACCGAACCGCTCCAGGGCACGACGTGGACGGCGGCCGCGGCGAGAGTGGGGGCGCTCCCTGACCCTGCCGGTGTGAGTGCCGCGACACCTGCCGTCTCGACTTCGACGGCCAGCGCACCTCCGCCCGCCATCACGGCCTCGCCGGGAAGCTGCACGGACACGAGCCCGTTGGTCACTGTGACGCCGACTGCTCGATGTTGTCCCGAACGGAGGAGCACCACGACACGGAGCCGCGTCGGCGTGGCCGCCTTGGCTGCTCCGCGCAGCCGGAGGGCGATCCTGTCGATGGCGACCGGGCCGGGGAGGTCGAGCCGGACGGCACGGCCGGGCTCGAGGCGCCACGGGCCTGACGGCGGGAGTGGACCGAGGTCGACGACGTCACCCGGCTGGAGATAGGCCCGCCCGCTCAGGGGAGGCCGAGGCGGGCCTGTCGGCAGTGCCAGATGGACCGGTGAGCTGCGCACGGTCCCGAACAGCTCGGGCAAAGTGGCGAGGACCCGCAGGTCGAGGGCGTCGAACTCAGGGGTGAGGAAGGCGGAGGGCCGGAGGTTCTCGACCTCGTGCGACCCCGTGGCGTCCTCGTAGGCCGCCGAGACAGCCGATCCGTAGCCCTGCACCGACTCGAGATGGCGCAGCACGACGAGATCGTCGAGGCCCAGATCGTCGAGCACGTTGGCCGGGTAAGCCACCGCCAGCTGCTGCGGGTTGAAGATGGCGGAGCGGCCCGGGACGCCGTTTTCGGCGCGGACAAGGGCGGCGACGGGCGAGCTGTTCGTGGCGATGACGCCCGACGCCACTGGTTGGTAGGACGCCATGGCGATGAACACGACAACGTCGGCGACAACGATCGCTGCGACCAGGTGGCGTCGCCGGTGCGGCCGCGCCCAGCGCCGGCGCAGCACGACGATCATCGCCGCCGCGGCGACGGCCGCTTCGAAGGCGTAGTAGGGCGCCATTCGGACCGGGAGGCCGAGCGCGAGCCTCTGCGCCCCGAGAAGACGCTCTGTCTGTGCTGTCGCGACCAGCATCGCCCCCAGCAGCGACAGGACCAGGATGGGCGGTATCGCCCCGGCGACCCGTTCGCCGACCGTCAGTTCCCGGCTGGCTTCTTCGGTCGTGCTCCGGGCGCCCCGGACATGTCCAGGAACAGAGCCACGAGCACCGAGAGCGCCAGGTCGACGATGCCCATGTTCCGGTTCTGCAGCCGTTCGCCTCCGTAGAGCGGCACGTGGACGAGAAGGTGGCCGAGAGGGCGTGTTCGTGCCGAGCGAGAGAACGATCCCGACCGCCGCCATCGCCAACCAGACCCCGGCCGGGCGTACCTCGGCCTCCACTTGCCCGCCTCCGCCTCACTGCCCTCAAACTCAGGACGAACAGGGCGACGAGAGGCATCAGCCCCACCGAGTAGGTGAACTCAGGCAGGTTGAAATTCGTGGTCGGAAGGCCGAGGCTCCCGTTGCCTCCGAAGACGAAGGGGGAGAACAGGTAGCCGAGCTGGCCTCCCGTGAGCGAGTACAGGCCGAAGTACGACAAGCTGCCGCTCGGCCGCTGCGATTGCCCGAGGAAGGCGAGGCCGGAAGCCATTGCACGGCCGAGAGCGCGATCGCGAGCACCCCTCCGGCCGCAAAAGTGCCCAACAACCTCCAGTCCCATGCGGCCGAGCTCCGTTTCTTGCGCCAGCAGAGAGCGATCAGGTAGGCGACGGCGACGACCGCGTCGTTGGTGATCGCCCTCGGGTCGCCGGCCAGGACGACCAGTCCCCCGCACAGTCCGAGGAGAGCAACGGCACGGCACGACTCCCGCCGCGTCTTGCTCTCCGCCATCTGGTCGAGAGCCACGAGCATCCAGGGGGCAAAGGCCATCCCGGTGACGAGACCGAGGTGGACCGACTGGCCGCTCATGAAGCCCGTGTAGGAGAACGTGAGCGCGGCGAGCAGGGACGCCAGAGCCGAGCAGCCCTGGCGGCGGATGAACACGTACAGCCCGAGACCGCCGATCAGCCCGACGGCGATCACGTTCAGCTCAAAGGCCGCCACCCCGGGAAGAACGGCGAAGAGCCAGGTGCCGGGGAACATGGCCGCGGCATTCCAGCCGGCGAGGAGCGGGGCCCCGCTCCAGATGTCCGGGTTCCACAGAGGCAGCCGCCCATGTCCGAGCAGCTCTCCGCTGAGGACCCGGAGGGGGAAGTTCTGGGTCAGGTTGTCCCCGGCCATCAGCGGGTGCCCCGCCACCGCGAAGGGAAGATTGATCAGCATCGGCAGCACCACGAGGACGGTGATCGCCCAGCGGTCGACCCTCGTCGGGCGTGTACGGAGGACCCGGCCGAGCAGGCTCATGCTACGGATGAAGATTAGTTGACGGCCCCTCTCCTGGTCGTTTCCCGACTCCCGTCCTCGTAGCCGAGCTCCGCGACAGTCTCGCTGTCTACAGTTCGCGCCGGCGCCGGAGTTCCGGCGGCATCACCTGGGGGGCTGCCACACGGCAAGGACCTCGGAGGCCTGGAACTCGCCGTAGCCGCTCTGGTCGTCCACGGGAGCGAGCAGGCGGACCGCACCTGTGCGCACCGTCAGCACCCTCACCGTCGCGAATCCGGTCGAGCCGATGCGGACGAAGGTGACCGACGAATCCGTCCCGGGCCGGAGCCGGGTCGGCCACGCCGTAGCCCGCCGCCGCGAGCTCCTCCTCGTGGGTGCCGGCCAAGGTGCCCACCCACAAGGTCCCCCGCGCCGGCAACGTGTTCGTCCGCACCGACTGCGGGACTCTCACCTCGAACAGCTCCTTCGCACCTGTCGAGAGCGCCGGGTCAAGACTCGTCACGCCGGCCGGCAGGGGAAGCGGGCGGCACGACCCGGTGGCGGCATCGCAGGTGTCGAGGTGCTTGCCGTCGGAGACGATCCGGTCGCCCCCAGAGTTGATGATCACCTGCGAGCCCGAGACGGGAACGACCCAGGAGGAGTAGGGCAACGTCGACTCGAGCACCGACCGATGTCCCCCGCCGACCGGGACGGCGTCCAACGGGAGGCCGTCAGCGGCGATCGAAGCGGAGCACGATGCGTCCTGCCAGCTGAGGACCCGGGACCCGTCCGCGGTCCAGCCGGCGGGGAGCTGGCAGAACTGGCGCCCGTACGGGACGACGGTGTGGGCCGGTCCGCCGTCCACGGGTAGCGACAGCAGGGACTCACCCGACGCGAAGAACTTCGCAACCGCGAACTCGTCTCCCGACGGGGAGAACACCAGTGGCCCCGACCAGGTTGCTGAGCCTCTCGGGAGCAGCGACCAGCTGTGGAGCAGCACGCCCTTCGGGCTGAGAAGCTCGATGCTGTCGGACAGGGATACCGCCAACAGATCACGCCGCGGAGACCACGCATAGCTCACGGCACCGGGGACGGTGGCGGTTCGTCCGCCTGTGCTCGCAATGACGTGCAGGACCTCGCCTCGCCCCGTCCGCTCCAGGTAGCTCACCCAGTCCCCGTCGGGCGAGAAGGCCGGCGTGTTGATGTCCGAGCTGAGCGTGTTCACCCCGCCTCGTGCCAGCACCACCTTCCGGCCGGTGCTCTCGTTCACGACACTGAGGACGCCGCCTCGCACCACGGCGATCTCGGCGGCGCGCGATGGCCTGGTCGTGACGGGAACGGGAGTTGTGGACGAGGAGCCCGGCCCCGAGTTGAACAGGCGCAGACGCGGGATGGGCACGAGGAACACCACGACGATCGCAGCCGCGAGTCCCACCGTCGCGGCGAACCGGCCTCTCCTCGTCCTTTTCCGGGAGCGCCGTGAGCCCTCCCGGAGGACGACCTCGAGTTGCACCGCCCGCACCCCGGCTCCGGCCGTGACGCCCATCTCGTGCAGCGACGACGAGAGATAGTCGTCATTCACCGTCATGTGCTTGGTCCCCTGACCACCTCGGGGCGCCGGTCGTCGAGCTCGACGGCGAGCCTCTGGTGAGCCCTGCTGAGCCACGACCGCACCGTTCCGGACGGCACCTTGAGCTCGACGGCGATCTCCCCGGCTGTGAACCCGAGCACGTCATGGAGGACGATGGCGTGCTGCTGGTTCCTCGGGAGCCGCCTGACCGCGGCGAAGACCTCGGGAGAGTCGGTAACCGGCTCCGGCACCGGCTCGACCCGGGTCGCGGCGTGGGCCCGCTCCAGTCTCGTGCGGCGGAAGCCGCTCCTTGCCAGGTTGCGCAGAACGGTGCGGCACCAGGCGTCGGGATGCGGGTGGCACGCAACCTTCGACCAGTGCTGCCAAGCCCGGATGAGCGTCTCCTGGGCGAGATCGTGGGCCTGCTCGGAGTTGCCGGTGTAGACGAACGCGACGCGACGCAGCATCGGCTCGGCTTCGCGGAAGAACCGCTCATAGCGCTCGACCGCCCGGCCCGGGTCCAAGTGTTCTCCTCGGCACGTCGTTTCACCCAAGGCTAAAACGTACGAGGGGTTGAAAATGCTGCAGCGCGCACGGCGCCCGCGTGCAGCCCTCAGCAGAGCTCGCGTGGTCTGGACATGCTCGTCCCGGTCGTCACCGTCGCGCCCTACGGGCCAGCGCCCGCAGGATGGTCACCCTCGGGCGACCCAGTGCCGCCCACCATCGGTCGTCTGCCACAGGTCGGGCTCCACATCGGCGGGCCCCCCGTAAGGGCCGAGACCGGTCAACATCCACCCGACCGCAGGCTGGCGAGGAAGGAACTGGACCGCCGCCGGCCCGAGACCGGAGGGCCACTGGGAATCGTCGGCCCGGATCCGAAGGACCTTCTCGGGCAGCACATAGCGGGTCCAGTTTCGCCCCCCGTCGACGGTACGAAGCAAACCGGTCGCCAGCACGAGCCGAGCGGGTTCGCCGAACGCGTCCCCGAAGCTTGACAGCCACAGCCAGGCGCTCGTCGCGCTCAGCACATCGAGGCCGTAACCAGGGGTGGCCGGGGCGTTTCCTCCGACGACAGGAGCCGACCCGACGACCGACCAGCCCCGGTCGGCGTCGACCGTCGACGCGACGACCACAGGGCAGCCCGGCCCCGAATTGCCCGAGACGAGCCACCCGTCCACCGGACCGGCTGAGCCCGACGCGATGACCGGCCCCATCGGTCCGGGAAGCTTGGTCACCCTCCACGACCGCCCGCCGTCGGAGGTCGTGACCAGGAGATTCGGAATGGACTCGATGCTCGAGCAGGTGGGCGACACCGGAGAGACCGATCCGGGGATGACGAGCTCGGCGCCACTGGCCGAGCTCGCTTGGAGCCCGATGGCGGTCGCCACCGAGGCGACACTGGCCGGCAGCGCCGCGGCGGCGTGCCAATGACGACCGCCGTCGGCGGTGGTCATGATCGCCTCCGGACCACCTCCCGGTGGGGCAGTGGCCACGAGCGCCCATCCGTGCGAAGCGTCGGTGAAGGCGACCTGAAGGAGCTCGCTCCCGGTCGCGCTGAGCTCCCGCCAGGTGCGCCCGCCGTCGTCGGTGACGAGAAGGGCGCTCGGATCAGAGACGGTGCCCAGGCCGAAGCCGGCTCGAGGAGATACGAACTCGATGCCGTTCGCCGGGCTCGGCGGCGGGGACACCTGCGTCCAGTGAGCTCCGCCGTCGACGGTCCGCAAGATGCCGGAGGCACCGGCCGCCCAGCCGTCGGCCGAAGGAAGGGCCACCGAGACGGGATCGGGACCGAAGGCGTACGAGCGCAGCGTCCGCCAGTTGCGACCCCCGTCGCTGGTCTCGACGATCCGGTCCTTCTCAACTGGACATTGGCCCCAGGCTCCGACATCCGCGATCATCCTGCCGCCCGGGGCCGCAGCAACGGCCCCGATCGCATCGCCACACCCGTAGTGGCCGCCGGGAAGGGAGGCGGGCGACCAGGTCGCGCCACCGTCTGCGGTCGCGAACAGCTGGTCCAGGCCGCAGCCGTGCATCGCACAGGTCGAAGGGGAGAAGAGGGCTATCGCCCCGAGCTTGGAGGAGCTGAACACGAGCTGAGCCGCCAGGTCCGTCGGGACGATGTTCATCGCGTCGCGCACCGCGCCCAGCCGCGACCAGCTCGTGCCGCCGTTCTCGCTCCGCAGGACCCGGAGCCAGTTGGTCGACGGGGAAGGTGCGGACGAGGCGGTTCGGGCTTCGATCGCCCACACCGTCGTTCCGCGCGAAGCGAGGGCCACAATCGGGGCCGAGCTGTTGAGCACGGTCGACCAGTGGTCGCCTCCGTCGCGGGTGCGCTCGATGCGCCCTGCGCACGGTGCCGGCGGGACGGACTCGCCAGGACCCGACTTCCCGCAGATGTCGACCGCCACGAGGCCGAGGCTCCCCGACAAGAAGGTCATGGACCAGACCGGGGGCAGGCTCAGGCCGATCCGCGACCAATGGCGCCCGGCGTCAGCAGTCCTGAGCAGCACCTCGCAGGCCGGGGGGTCCAACCGATCCTGGCAGGTCGCGGTGACAGGCCCGAACTGCTGCGGTCGCGTACGGCTGCCGAGCAGGAAGCCCTCGGAGGCTGTCGGGAAGGAGAGATCTGCTCCGATGACCGCTCCCGTCGATTCGGTGCTCCAGCGAGCCCCGGCGTCGGTCGTGATCGCAAGAACCCCTTCGCAGCGCGGCTGACAGCGGGCGCCGGCGACGAACCCGTCGCTCGGGCCTGCGGAGGTCGCCACCGAGTAGGTCGTGTCGTGGTAGCTGACGCCCGCAGGCGAGAACGCCGAGCGGACCACCCCCGTCACACAGAGCGCGCCGTGGGCTCGAGCGGAGCACCCCTGCGGCGGGTTCGAAACGGATGCGGACTCGGCCACGACCCCGATGCCGATCACGCCGAGGACAACAGCTGCGGTGATCAGGAAGGCGCGCGTGCGGTCATCTTCCCAGACCTCTGAGCCCCGCGAATTGTCAGGAGGCTTGACTTCATGGCGAGCGTACGCTTCGCCCAGCGGCAGGCCCCACCGCGACAGGGACAGCCCGCACGCCGGGGCCCGGCCCCGCTAGCGGAGTGCTACGAGACCTCCACGATCATCTCGATCTCAACTGGGATCCCCATGGGCAGTGCCCCCATCCCGACCGCGGACCGTGCGTGTTTGCCGCGCTGGCCGAAGACCTCCTCCAGAAGATCCGAGGCACCGTCGATGACCTCCGGCTGGCGGGTGAAGCTCGGATCGCTGTTGACCATGCCGAGGAGCTTCACGATCCTCGTCACGCGGTCGAGAGAACCGAGCTCAGCCCTCAGCGTGGCCAGGCAGTTCATCATCGTGAGCCGGGCCGCCTCGCGCGCCTCGCTGACCCCCACCTCGCTGTCAACCTTTCCAAGATGGCGGTAGCCGCCCCTCATGTGGGGACCGTGGCCCGAGACGAAGATCAGGTTCCCGGTCCTCACGGCACCGACGTAGTTGGCCACCGGCGGCGGTGGCTCGGGGAGCTGCAGGCCAAGCTCAGCGAGCCGAGCTTCGATCGGGCCGTTCGTCATGGACGCCAATTATTAGCCGGTACCAGGCCGCCGGCGACGGCTCACACGGGCGCGATCGATACAGTCCTCGCGCATGAACACGAACCCGTCAGTACCAGATGAGCAGGTTCGTCTGCTCGCGGACGGCAACAAGATGCCGACGCTCTCCTTCGGCGTCTGGCAGGTCCCCGACGGGGCGGAGTGTGTTGACACCGTCCGGTGGGCACTTGAGCTCGGCTACCGGCACATCGACACCGCCCAGGCCTACGGCAACGAGGAGAGCGTCGGTCGGGCGCTGCGCGAGAGCGGCCTTCCCCGCGAGGACGTCTTCATCACCACGAAGTTCTACCCGGGCGGCAAGGATCCCGCTGCCGAAGCCGAGCACAGCCTCAGGCGCCTCGGCCTCGATCGTGTCGACCTGTACCTTGTCCACTGGCCCCAAGGCGGGCCCGTCCGGGCGTGGGCCGGCATGGAACGGGCGAAGGAGCTCGGCTACACGCGTTCTATCGGGGTCTCGAACTTCGACGTCTCGGACCTGCGGGCGCTGTCCGCAAGCGCGGCGGTGCCCCCCGCAGTCAACCAGCTGCAGCTGAGCCCTTTCGAGTACCGACGTGGCCTGCTGGCCGAGTGCGACCGCGACGACGTCGCCGTCGAGGCGTACAGCCCGCTCGGAACGGGGCGGCATCTGTCCGACGCGACCGTCAGGCTCGTCGCGCAGCACGTCGGGCGCAGCCCTGCCCAGGTGCTGTTGCGTTGGGGCATTCAGCACGGACTGACCGTGGTCGCCAAGTCCACCCACCGTGAACGGATCGAGGAGAATGCCCAGATCTACGATTTTCGTCTGTCGGACGAAGACATGAACGAGCTCGACGCGCTCGACCGCACCGGTGGCACCGAACGCGCCCGGGAGCGCCCCTGGTGGTGAGGTTCTTCGGACGAGTTGGCCTGTTCGTGAAACACGAGCGGGACCGGCAACGCGTCACATGTGGGCTATGGCCCGACCAAAGCGGTGAAGGTCAACGAACTGTCTGTAGCTGTACCGCCGGGATGATCCTCGCGGTACTCGAGACAGAGAGGCTGCCGCAGCATCCATCGCGTGGTCGGACACGGTCACGCGCCGCTCGGCGTCGGCTTCGGAGGCCAGATGAGGTTACGAGGTTACGCCGACCGGTCTGCGATACTCCCTGCATGGCCCGCAAGCTGCGGCGGATCGAGCGCGTGGAGTTCGATGGCGACGATTACACGCTAATCGTCGCGCATATGACACGCCTGGTCGACGCCGGCGACGGATGGATCAACCTGGTACCCAAGATCGCTGACGATTACGAGGCGCCGACGTCGCTCGGCTTCCTCACGTTGTTGGGCGGCGGCGCCTCCGGTGTCACGATGTGCACCTGGATTCCAGCGAGCCACGATCACCGGGGTCGCAGTCAGGCAAGCATCGGCATCACGCACGTCACGCGCCGTCGAGCCGTGCCCGAGCTACACACCTCTGCCGCTCCAATTCCGAAGAACTGGCTAGTCGAACAGGACCATCCTCGTCGTGGACTTGTCGTCCGGTTTCCTGGCGATGAACCCAATGAACAGGTGCTCGTGTGGGCACTGCGGGCGGTCGCTACGCTGAGCGCTCCCCGGGCCATCAGACGTTGGCGTGCCGACATCCACAACCCGGCCACCCCGTGACGCTCCAGGCACCGAGCTCGCAAACGCCGGCGAAGGCCGCCGGACTCCGCACGGGTCTACACCTATCCCGTCCGAGCTCAGCCGAAGGCTGGCCCAGGCCCGGGCGAAAGTCATCGACATCAATGTGAGCAAGGTCTGCCAGGACGCACTGGCGGACCTACTCGATTGCACCGAGGGGCATCCGGAACAACCGGCCCGAGATCGCGGAACGGGCGCGGCGGGCCCTTAGTCAAACTGACCGTTATCGAGCCGGGAATGAGGAATCGTGGAGTGGCGTGACAGAGTGCTCATCTGGGGTGCGAGCCAGATCGAAGAGGCGACGGTGGAACAGGCCCAGCGCACCGCCCGCCTGCCCTTTGTCCGCGAGCCGCTCGCCCTCATGCCCGACGCGCATGTCGGGATCGGCGCCACCGTCGGCAGCGTCGCCTTCATGGAAGGTGCGATCGTGCCGGCGGCAGTCGGTGTCGACATCGGCTGCGGGATGATCGCGGCCCGGACGAACCTGTCGACCCACCAATTGCCAGACGACCTGGCCCCGCTCCTAGCCCTCATCGAGCGACCGCGTCCCTGCCGGCGTCGGCCAGGGTCACGCCGAAGCACAGAACGATCTACCAGAGACCGTGGGCATGCCCACGAGCGAGATCGGTCCCCGCGACGCGGCGAAGGTCACCCGGCAGTTCGGCACGCTCGGTTCGGGCAACCACTTCCTCGAGGTGTGCCTCGATGAGGACGAACGCGTCTGGATCGTGCTCCACTCGGGTTCGCGTGGCATCGGCAATCAGTTGGCCGAGCGCCACATCGAGGCCGCCAAGGCTCTCATGCGCCGCTACTTCATTGATCTCGAGGACCCGAACCTCGCCTATGTGGTCGAGGGGACAGCCGAATTCGACGCCTACATCGCCGACATGTTGTGGGCACAGCGTTACACGGCGGCCAACCGGGACAAGATGATGACAGCCGCCATGGCCTCGTTGATCGAGGTGACGAGCGAGGTCACCGTCGAGCTCGAGCGGATCAACTGCCACCACAACTTCGCCGCCCTCGAGCATCAGCATGGTCGCGACGGGTGGGTGATCCGCAAGGGCGCCATCCGGGCGCGGCGTAATGACCGGGGCGTGATCCCCGGATCCATGGGGACCTCGAGCTACATCGTGACCGGGCTCGGCAACCCGGCCAGCTTCGACTCGTGCTCGCACGGCGCGGGACGTCGCCTTCGCGGACCGCTGCCCGGCGTGAGCTCACGGCCGAGTCGCTCGAGGCGGCCATGAGCGGAAAGACCTGGCAGTCAGACGAGGCCGAGGCGCTTGTCGACGAGCATCCCCTCGCGTACAAGGACGTCGAGGAGGTGATGGCGGCCCAGGCGCGATCTCGTGCGGATCGACCACCGGCTACGACAGGTCCTCAACTACAAGGGCGCAAGGTAACGCGGGACGCGGCAACTGACAGGGGGACCATTCCCGAAACGAGCTCCGTAGCACGGCGTGCCACACTCGCAGCGTGGCAAGAGAGATCTCTCAGCGAGAACTGCGCAACGAGAGCGGTGAGATCATGCGCCGCCTCGACAAGGGTGAGACGTTCGTCGTGACTCGAAACGGAACCCCTGTCGGAGAGCTCGCGCCCTTGAGGGGGCGTCGATTTGTGACTGCAGAGGCGGCCCGCGCCATATTCCAGGGTGCACCCGCGGTCGACCTCGTCAAGCTACGTGCCGATCTCGATGAAGTCGCTTCGCAGAGCGCTCGCCCCCGTGCCTGACGCACGTCTCCCCCGCGGCCCGCTCGACACCTCGGTCGTCGTGGAACTCGAGCAGATTGAAGTGACCTCGCTCCCGATCGAAGTTGCGGTCAGCGCCATCACGATGGCTGAACTGGCCGCCGGACCCCACGCCACCTCCGACTCAGAGAAGCGAGCGCGGCGCCAAGACCGGCTTCAGCGTGCCGAAGCGACGTTCCACCCCCTCCCTTTCGATGGAGAGGCGGCCCGCGCGTACGGGCGGATCTACGCAGCCGTAGTCGCCAAAGGTCGCAAGGCCCGCGGTGCTCGCGCCCTAGACCTACTGATCGCGGCGACGGCGTGCGCCGCCAAGTTGCCTCCGTACACACGGAGCCCCAATGACTTTCGGGGTCTCGAGCAACTCGTCGAGGTCGTCGTCGTGTAGACATCGAGAGACAACGCGGGCACAAAACGGCCGAGCAGCCCAACGGGATTCGAACCCGTGTCGCACCTTGAGAGCGTGGCTGGAACGCCGTTGGGACCAGGTGACCCTGGGCTTTCAGCCCACCCACGGGCCATTCTGCGGCTGTGGTCGGGGCCCGCGACACAAAATCGGTTGGCGAAATGTTGGCGGAGTCGTCAGTACGTATGTTACATCGATGTATGCTACACCCATGCCCACAAGTGAGTTCTTCGGTCGGGAGCGAGAGCTAGCCGCACTTGACACCGAGCTCCGAAGTGCCGCCAAATCAGGCACAGGACGCCTGCTAGCCATCCGCGGACGTCGCCAGGTCGGCAAGTCACGGCTGGTCGAGCACTTCGTCGAGCGAAGTGGCGTCGCGTACGGCGTCGTTGCCGGCCTGAAGGGCACTCCGGTCGACGTGCAGGTGCACCGAGCCGCTGAGACGCTCCGCTCCTCCATCCGGCCGCTGCCGGCGCTCGACGCCGTGACTGCCCTCCCCCCGGGAAATTGGTATGACCTGCTGTCGCGGCTGCAGCTCGCGCTGAACGATGATCCCGCGATCCTCGTCATCGACGAGTTCCCCTGGGCGAATGAGTCGAGCCCCGGTCTCGATGGGCTCCTCCAGTCTCTGTGGGACCTCACGCTCGCGAGGCGACCGGTCCTAGTCCTGCTCATTGGCTCGGACGAGGCAATGCTGGACCGGTTGTTCGAGCACGACCGACCGCTATTCGGCCGCCTCGATGGCAATATCGTCGTCGAGCCGTTCAACCCGGCGGAAACGGCGCAGGCTCTCGGAAGCTCACGTTCTCCCGCCGAGGTCTTCGACACCCAGCTCGTTACAGGAGGATTCCCAGAGCTCGTCGCCCACGCGCGAAGGTTCAGATCTGTTGGGGTTCTCGTCGAGGACGCTCTTTCTCGTCCCCACACGCTGCTCGCCGACGTCGCCCAGATCAACCTTGCCGGCGAGCTCGCGGATGGCACCAACGCTCGCCTCGTCCTCGAAGCGGTGGGAGCTGACGAAATCGGCGTAGTCAACTTCTCGCGCATTGCCTCGGATCTTGGCGGTGGGATCGCGGCGAAGACGGCGGTGACTCGGGCAACTGACATCCTCACCGGCACCAAGCGCATCCTCGCCGTCGATATCCCAGCAGGTGACAAGGGAAGCCGGCTCAAACGGTACCGAGTAGCCGATCCCTACCTGCGCTTCTGGTTCCGCTTTGTCGAACCTCAGCTCCGCAACATCGAGGTCGGTCGCTCAGATCTGGCGCTCACGGCCTTTTCAAACGGCTGGACCGCTTGGAGAGGCAAGGCTATTGAGCCAGTCGTCCGCGACGGCATGCTGCGTCTCGCCCCACACCTTGACCCGCCATTTGATTCGATCGAATCGGTCGGTGGCTGGTGGGACCGACGCGGTGAGCACGAGTACGACGTCGTCGGGTCCGCACGGGGCAGCATTCCGATAGCGATCGGTTCAATCAAGTGGAAGGAAAGAGAAACGTTCGGAGCGAACGACCTAGCCAGGCTCGCGAAAGGACGCGAAGTGATACCGAATGCTGGCGGGGCTCGTCTGGTCGCCGTCACGCGCCGCGGTGCAGATTCGGGTGTCGGGGCCGACCTTGTCCTCGACGCCGCGGACCTGCTCAGTGCCTGGCAGTTATGAGTTCGTGTTCCGAGCCGGCATGACCGGCAGTGGCACTCGGCAACTCCGCCGCCTTTGAGGCAAAGAGCCCTCACGTCGCGAGCTGTGGGCAACCGGGCCAGAGAAGACAACACTGTTGTCGAGCGATTCCCCGTGTG
>CAWDPZ010000007.1:0-82486 GCA_963804265.1 uncultured Acidimicrobiaceae bacterium | reverse complement strand
CATCGCCGATCTCTCGCCGTCCGCTGTGGGTCGCAGCGCTCGGCTGATGGATCATTTACGCGGACCGGCCTATGGACCTGGCCGACGCCACCCTGGTTCGCGCTCGCCGAGGAGCAGGGCGACCGACGGATCTTCACCCTCGACGCCGACTTTCAGATCTACCGGTTCCGGGGACGACAGCGCTTCGAGACGATCCCAGCTCGATGACCCACGGGCACTCCGGTTCGCCCAGCGCACTTGGCACTCCACCCAGCCGCTACGTCGCCACGTGGGCGAACGTGGCGTGCGTTGACGGCATCGCGGCAGCCGCTCCCGTTGGCCTGCACTTCCCCGACGGGACGTACCGCACTCCGGACGGGAGACCTCGCGAACGCTGGCTGCTAGTGCGTCTCCCTCGCCTCGACGCCGTTGAGGTGGAGGTGACGCTCGCTTCGGAAGTCCGCGTCCGCTCGGGCTTCACGGAGACCGCGGAGTTGTCAGTGCGCAACTTGGGAGTTCGTGAGTTGTCGATCAGGACGACCGGCGAAACTTGACCACCCGTGTCGTCGACCCAGCGAGCGGCGAGGTCGTCGGTGGCTGTTGGGGCGGGCAGACGACGCCGCTCGTCGTCTTCCGGGCGACACGGCGTCGGTGCGACTCCTGAGCGTCACGGCCTCCTTCGCCTCGGAGTTCGGCTACGCGATCCCGCCGGGCCAGTGGGTGTTCGATGCCATTATCGACCTCGGCGACAATCGCCGGCACGTGACGCCGCACCTCCCGATCACGGTGCTGCCGTAGGCGGAAGGCGTCTCGCGCAACAGAATTCCGACCGCAAAAACATGGCCTGACGTGGGTCTGTGAGTGTTGCGGTGAGTGTTGCTGTGAGTGTTGCTGTGAGGTCGACTCCGCATAATCCGCGACATGACGGACATTCAGCACGCCGATCGGTCACGGAGACCGCCGCGAAGAGGCGTTGAGGGCACGAGCTTGCCCGGTGATCAGTAAGTAGAAGGGAAGCGGTGACGAGCATCACGGTGCGGTGAGCGGTCCTGTGAGTGATCCGGGAGTGCTCAGCGAGCGTGGGACGACCGGACACGAAGGAGCAATCGAAATGTCACAACGACGATGGTTGTCAGAACGGTCCGGACGACAGCGGACGGGCCAACACTCACCGATACGCCAGCGGAGAAAGCAGACGATTTCTTGTCGTAACAAAGGCACTTGTGGCCGATTGGATCCTCTGAATACCCAGTAATACTCATCGGAACTCGAACCAACAAGTGAAAGAAGGGAACAGTGGAGCAGTTGCGATTTCCGGAACTTGTCGACATAGAGACGGTTAGCGAAGCTCCTTGGCGTCGGGGTGCGGTACGTGAGGAGGATGGTGGCGGAGCGGCGGGTACCGACGGTCAAGGTGCGTGGCTGCATTTCCGCTTCGACCTCGCCGACATCCGCAAGTGGGTGGAGGAGCAGCGGCGTCCCGACACGTCGTGACTGAGGTGGGCGACGGCACCACGCGATGAGAAGATGCGGCCAAGACCTTTATTGCCCCAGAGGAGGGTGAGATGAGCAAGCGTCACTTCGGTTCAGTCAGGCGGTTGCCATCCGGGCGGTACCAGGCGACTACTGGCACGAGGGGGTAAGGCATCTCGCCGAGCAGACATTCCCGACGAAGGGCGACACGCTGGCTCACCTCGCATCGATCGAAACGGACTTGCACCGCGGGGCGTGGATTGACCCGAGCGCTGGCAAGGTGACGTTCGGCGAGTGGGCGCAGAGTTGGCTCGATGCCCGCGCCGATCTTCGGCCAGTCACCAAAGCGAAGTCCAACACATGCTCGACCGGCACGTCGATCCCGTTCTCGGTCCGGTCCGTTTGAGCAGGGTCACTCCGTCTGCCGTGCGCGCTTGGTACATGGACATCCGCGAGCGGTACGTGACGACGGGCGACGACGCCTACCGGATGCTTCGGGCCATCCTCAACACTGCCGTTACGGATGGCTTGATCGCACGGAACCCTTGCCAGGTCCGCGGGGCCGGACAGGCCCGCTCCGTAGAGCGACCGGTGGCGACCGTCGCTGAACTCGCAGCGGCAGTCGAGGCCGTTCCGGATCGTTATCGGCTCGCCGTCCTTTTGCCGGCGTGATGTGGTTGCGACGCGGCGAAGTCCTGGGGTTGCAGCGTCGCGACGTCGACCTCATGCACGGGACGATCCGAATCGAGCGGTCGGTGGTCAAGCCGATGGACGGAACCAGGATCGTCGGTCGCCGAAGACGAGCGCGGGCGCTGGCTGGCTCGCGGTGCCCACAATGTGCTCCGGTGCTAGGATCACTTGGGCGTTACGTCGCACCGCAGCCGAGAGCATGGCTGTTCACCAGCGAGAGTGGCGGACCGATGATCCCCGTCACGCTCAATCGAGTGTGGCAAAGGGCCCGTCGCAAGATCGGACGGACTGATCTGCACTACCACGACCTCCGCCATACCGGGCTCACGTGGGCAGCGGCCTCCGGTGCTTCGGTCGCCGAACTGATGCGTCGCGGCGGTCACGCAAATCCCACGGCGGCCCTCCGCTATCAACACGCCACCGAGGACCGCGATCGAGCAATCGCCGATGCCCTCGCCGAACTAGCGACGGGAAGAGTCGTGCGATTCAACGCGAGTCGCAGCAGGACCAGAAGGAGTCGGTAAGCGCACATCGGCTCGGCTCCGCGTGAGTCACCCAAGCGCCAGCGATCGGAGGCGGTTGCTGCGACAGCAGACTGCCTCGCAGTGATGAGCCGATCCCGTTAGCTTGCTGGCGTGACGGAAGGACCGGCTACGACGCGATCGGCATCGGCGTCGCGCTGCATCTCTGTGGCCACCAAGTCTCGAAGGCGGCAGCCGACAGATCGGTGCGACACCTGTCGGACGATCTTTCGGATGGAACCTGGGAAGACGCGCAACGGGCACCTTCGGCCTGCGTCCGCGTATGACGTCGCCTGCGCCTCGTTGTCGCCGCGTGAATCGCGTTCGAGCCTCGTAGCCAAGGCCGCCGCGGCGCAGAACTCGCGGCCCATCGCGCACGAATCGCGCACGAACCGCGCATGGTGCGGCTCAACTGTCTTTAGCGAGGGCCAAAAAAGTGCCATTTAGCTGGTCAAATGACTGGCACCCCCAACGGGATTCGAACCCGTGTTTCCGCCTTGAAAGGGCGATGTCCTAGGCCGCTGGACGATGGGGGCTCAACGCCGAGGCGGAAGAGCCGTACGGCGAAGTAGCAAAATATCAGGCACCCGGCTCGGCTCTGGAGTCTGGACCCGTGATCAGCCACTCGCTGCCGCCCGGAGTATCGCGCACTTCGACCCCGGAGCCGGCCAGGCGGTCCCGCACGAGATCAGCCTCGGCGAAGCGGCCTTCGTTCCGTGCCGCGTCCCGGATCTCGAGGAGGGCCTCGACGAACGGCCCGACAACTTGGCGGGGGTCGCGGGTGCCCGCCTCGGACAGGCGGCCGAGCTCGAAGATGAGCGATCTCAAGCTGGCGTGCGCCCGGTCGAGCTCGTCCCCGGCCGGGATGTCCGTGGACCATTCCGTCACGTCGTGCTCGAGGTCGAGCACGGTCCGCACCGCGAGCGCCGTGTCGCGGGCCTCGACCGCCGAGGAGAACTCCGCTTCGCGCCCGCGCACCAGTTCCACGAGCGGCGAGGTGCCAGGGGGTCGGTCGGACGCGGAGGAGCGGTCGTCTCCGGCCCGGACGGCGTCCTGTGCTGGATGACTGCCGGCCCTTAGGCCCCCGGAGCCGCGTGCGAGCTCCTCGGCCGTCTCGCGCAGACGCCCGATCGTGATCGTCTCACCGCTCGGGAACGTGACCGAACGCCCGCGGGAGCGCACGGTCACGACGCCGCGTCCTTCGACCGACGCGGTCCCGGCGTCGAGATCGAGGATGCAGGCGGTGTGCTCGTCGACGCCGAGAACGAAGGCGCCCTCGGGCAATTCCCGCTCCATCATCGAAAGTCGCCGCTCGCCCAGGTAGCAGAAACGTGTGTCATGCGTCCCTCCCTCGTTGTTGTCGTAGTGAGGGATCACCGCCGCCCGGATGCCAGCTGCGGATGTGACGTCGAGGCCCTCGAGCCAATGGGGGTCCTCGCCGCACTTGTAGATCTCGTACACAGGCACGGTGGCGAGCCCGAGGGTCAGACGCGGCGGCGCTCGCGAACACCACGCATCCGCCGTGGAGGAGCTTCTCGGCAAGCAGGTCGGGCACGACGGTCGCCTGCCACTTGCGCAGCGCGTAGCTCGGGCTCCCCGGCCCGGCGAAGACGTAGCGCGCCCCTCTCACCGCCGCTACGAGCTCTTCGTCGGGGAAAGAGGCCGTCCCGGGCTCGTCCACCGCCCCGCCCCCCGCCTGGTCGGCCGCGCCCGCCCGCAGGCCGGTGACACTGATCGGCGCGTGGAGGCTCTCGCGGAAGAAGTTCACAGCCCGCCCGGCGATCTCGCGGGCGTTCTCCTGGAAGCCGAACGGGGTGTCCAAGAGCACCGCCGGGACTGGGCTTGGTCCCATCCTCGCGAGCAACTGGCGGTGGACCTTGACCATGGTGGGCGCCGTCTCTCCCGATCCCATGATCGCGAGTAGGCGGGGTGGGGCCGTCGAGAGCGTCATGGGTCTCGCGGCCGTGGCGTCCCGTCCCAGCGGAGGCCGCCGGGCGGTTCGCCCCAGAGGTCGTCGGGCACGAGGTCGTCGGCTCCGGGCACAGGCGCGGGGAGAGTTTCCTCGAGGATGTCGATGATCTCGCTCTGCAGCCCGCCCAGGTACATGTAGGCGATCCACTCCGCCGGGTGGGTTTGCGCCGCCGGCGGCTCGTCCTCGTCCTCTTTCGTCCCCAGCATCGATCCCAGGAAGAGGCGGAGGTCGTTGAGGGCCGCAAGCCAGCCCACGAGCTGGTCCTCGTCGAGCCGGTTCGCCTTCGCCGTGGCCGACATCGTCTGGAGTGCCTCGCGGTGGTGCGCGAGGAGGTCCTCGCGGGTCATTGACATGAAGGAACGCTCGGCATCGGCATCGGTCGTGTACGCGGGCGGCACGAGCCGTCGCAGAACCCCGGGCAGCTCGGAGGACGGTCTCTCTCCGACGTCATCGAGCAGGGAGACGAGCTGCAGCGGCAAAGCCGAGAGCAGCCTCCGCTCGTCGGCGCCGAGCCGCACCTCGTAGCCCCCGTCGCGCGCTGGGCGGATCCGGCGTCTGAAGCTCACCCGCTGTGCTCCATCGTTGCCCATAGCCCGTGCTGATGAAGCCGGGCGACGTCGAGCTCCGCGCGCTCTTTGGGCCCGCTGGAGACGACGGCGCGGCCCTTGTAATGGACGTCGAGCATGAGCTTGTGGGCTTTCGGGCGCGAGTACCCGAACAGCTTCTGGAAGACATAGGTCACATAGCTCATGAGGTTGATCGGGTCGTTCCACACGATCACGAGCCAGGGGAGCTCCGGCGCCGCCGCCTCATGCGTCTCGGGGCGCTCCACCTCGGCCGGAGCAGTCGATCCGGATGACATCTTGTCATGGCCCGTCAGGTGCCCGAGCCGGCTTTCGACGATCCGGGTCCCGGTCACAGGTTCGCCCTCCGGGACGGGGTGGCGGTGCAACGACAGATAGAAGCCGAGGCCCGCGATCCAAAGACTCGTCACCCCCGCCAGGTGGAACTCCACAACCCAGGCGGCGTCGTGCAGGAAGTACTGCAGATAGCCGAGCGCTCCTTGGATCACCATCACCTCCAGGAACAGCCGCCCGCGCCGCAGCACGATCTCGGGGACCTTCGCGTGGTGAAAGGCGAACTGCGAAGCCAGGGTCAGCCCGATGAGGAACAAAGCAAGCGTGGAGTGAGCCTCGGCGATGTCCCGGAACGCGATCGGGATCCGTTTGGCTCCGACGCCCCCCGCGTGGGGTCCCGAGCCCGTGACGACCGTCCCGAGGATCGTGAGAACCGTCAACGTTCGCATCTGCAGGCGCGCCAGGCGAACCAGGTCCCGGCCGACCACCGGCGTGGCGGGAGTCGGATCGCTGCCCGACAGGTGGTACAGCAGGACCGCGTCGGCGAGGATCACGAGCGTCAGCACAAAGTGGAGAGCCACGAGATACGGGTTCAGCTTGAAGAGCACGACGAGCCCGCCGAGCACGATCTGGGCCGCGATGCCGGTGACGAGCCCGGCTCCGAGAAGGGTCAGGTCCCGCCGCGGCGGGGTGCGCAGCGCGGTGACGGCGAGCGCGACGACCGCAAGCACCGTCACGGCTGCGCTCACGAGCCTGTTGGCGAATTCGACGATCGGATGGAACGAGGACACGGCCGTCAGGTGGTGCTGGTAGCACGAGGGCCAGTCCGGGCAACCGAGCCCAGAGCCCGTGAGCCGCACCGCGCCGCCGCTCACGATCAGCAAGGCGAAGCAGATGACCGAAGCCAAGGCCACTTTTCGTACGGTGGCGGGCGAGAAATGGGGCAGGCGCACTCCCTTTGCATCGTAAGCGGGCATGGCTCAAGCATCCATTCTGTACTGTCCGCGGTCCCCGGTGCTGCGGCTTGTCCCGGCGGGACCGCTCCGTATACTTGCCGGATGGCGCAGGTCACAACCGTTCTGATACCGCGCCGGTCCGCCAGCTTGAAGCTCAAGGCCTATGTGGCGCTGACCAAGCCACGCATCATCGAGCTGCTACTGGTCACGACGCTCCCGACGATGGTCGTGGCGGCGAAGGGCCTTCCCGACTGGTGGCTCATCGTCGCCACTCTGCTCGGCGGCGCTCTCTCGGCGGCCGGCGCCAACGCGGCGAACATGTTCGTCGACCGCGACATCGATGCCGTCATGCACCGCACCCGGAACCGCCCCCTCGTCACCGGCGCGGTCTCCCCGGCGGCCGCCCTCGTCTTCTCGGCCGCCCTCGAGGTTGCCGCCTTCGTCCTCTTCTGGCGGGCGGTGAATCTCTTCTCGGCGCTGCTTGCCCTCGGGGCGGCGCTGTTCTACGTCTTCGTCTACTCGATCGGACTGAAGCGCCGATCCACGCAGAACATCGTCATCGGAGGCGCGGCGGGAGCCGTTCCCGTCCTCGTTGCCTGGACTGCCGTGACGGACCGGTTGGCGTGGCCGGCGATGGTGCTGTTCGCGATGATCGTGATCTGGACGCCGTCGCACTTCTGGGCGCTCGCCGTCAAGTACAAGGACGACTACAAGGCGGCGCACGTGCCCATGCTTCCGGCCGTCGTCCCCTTCGAACGGGTGTCGCGCCAGATCATCCTCTACTCGCTCGCACTGGTGGCGACCTCGGTCGTCTTCGGCGTCGTGGACCACTCCGGCTGGGTCTACTGGGCGGCGGCCGCGGTGGCCGGAGCCTTCTATGTGGCGGACGCTCTGCGCCTGCGGCGCGACGGGGGAACGCCGAAGAGCGCCATGCGCCTGTTCTCGTTCTCGATCACCTACATCACCGTCGTCTTCGCGGCGATGGCCGTCGACGTGATCATCCGCTATCGCTGAGCATCCGCCGTCCGCCTTGTTGGCGCGAGAGCGCCGCCCGAGTCCGGTTGCTGCCTCAGTCCCACTTGAACGTCAGGGCGGCGACGACCGGTGCTGCCACCGCCCACGCGGCCAGCACGACCCAGGCCTCCAAAGGTGCGCCCGCGGCAGCCCCGAGTGTGCGATGCAGAGCGTCGGACAGGGCCGCGGTGGGCAGCAGACGGGCCGAAGAGGCCAGCGCCCCTAGCTTCTGGAGGGGGAACAGGACTCCGCCGATCAGCAGCAGGATCACATAGACGCCGTTCGCGACCGCGAGGGTCACCTCGGCCCTGAGCGCGCCCGCCATGGCGAGCCCGATTCCAGCGAAGGCGACGGTGGCCAGGACAACGGCGACGAGGGCGAGGCCGGCGGCAGCGTGTGGTCGCCAACCGAGCGCGAAGGAGACGGCGACGAGCACGACGACCTGGATGATCTCGACGACCAGCACCGAGGCGATCTTGGCGGTCAGCAGCGTCGGTCGACCGAGCGGAGTTGCTCCGAGCCGCTTCAAGACCCCGTAGCTGCGCTCGAAGGCGGTCGCGATCCCGAGGCTGACCATCGCCGTGGACATCACGGCCAGGGCGAGCACGCCCGGGGCGAGAAAGTCCACACGGTGGGGCGTGCCCGTCGGGAGGACCGGCACGAGGGTGAAGAAGACGAGGAGGACGACGGGTATTCCGATGGTGACGAGCAACGTCTCGCCGCGCTCGAGCGTCATCCGCGTCTCGGCGCCAACCTGAGCCCGAAGCGCGCGAAGGTTCATCGCCGGGCGCGCCCCACGCGCCGGGGCCGGCTCGATGACTCAGCATCCTCCGGGACTCGGAAGCTCGCCCGTCGGTGCAGTCAGTTTGAGGAAGACGTCCTCGAGCTTTTGGCGTCCGGCTCGGAGGTCACCCAGCGGCAGGTCTCGCTCCGCCAGCCAGGCGGCAAGGGCGGCCACAAGGGCGGGAACGGGCGGGGCCGACACCAGGTACTCCCCCGGAGGACTCTCGGTGACCTCAGCACCCAGCCTGAGGGCGAGATCGCCGACGGCGAGGCCGGGCTCGGCCGCGAAGCGCAGCTCCTGCGATCCGCCTTGGATCTCCCCCTGCCGCCCTGCGGCGACGACCTTGCCGTGGTCGACGATGACGACCCGGTCGGCGACGCGTTGCACCTCGTCGAGCTCGTGGCTCGTCAAGATCACGCACACGCCGTCGGAGCGCAGGCCGGCGATGATGTCGCGGACGGCGATCCGCCCCGCCGGGTCGACTCCGGCTGTCGGCTCGTCGAGGAAGACCACGCTCGGCCTGCCGACAAGGGCCAGCGCAAGCGCGAGTCGCTGCTGCTCGCCTCCCGAGAGCCGCTTGTAGGGTGTTCGAGCCACGGAGCGAAGACCGACGAGATCTATGAGCTCATCAGGGTCCCGCGGCTTGTCGTAGAAGGAGGCGAAGAGCCGGACGGCGCGGGCGGAGGTCATGACCGGGTAGATCCCTCCGCGCTGGAGGAGAACGCCGACCCGAGCCGTGAGCTCGGCATGATCGGTCCATGGGTCGAGCCCGAGGACCCGAACCGTCCCCTCGTCCGCGTGCCTGAAGCCCTCGAGCGTCTCGACGGTGGTGGTCTTGCCTGCGCCGTTAGGGCCCAGGATCGCCACGACTTCGCCGCCGTCGGCGTCGAAGCTGACCTGGTCGACCGCGACCAGGTCGCCGTAGCGGACCAGCAGGCGATCGACTTCGACGGCGTGCACGGCCGAGACGCTATCTGGGGCCGGCACCCGCCTCGTGTTCACCGGCCGCCGCCTGAGGCCGGGGCGGCACGGGATGACGGTTTGGAGCCCGCGCGCCGCGCCGGCTCGGGAGCCTCAGCGCCGCGGCGCTTCGAAGCGATAGCCCAGACCGCGAATGGTGGTTATGAGCACCGGCTTCGACGGGTCCTGCTCGATCCGCGACCGCAGGCGCTTTATGTGCACGTCGAGGGTCTTGGTGTCGCCGACGTAGTCCATCCCCCAGACCCGGTCGATCAGGGTGTCGCGGGTCACCACCCGGCCCGGGTTGCTGAGCAGCATCTCGAGCAGCTCGAACTCCTTCAAGGGCAGCTTGATCTCCTGGTCTCGCACGATGCACTCGTGGCGCCCGAGGTCCAAGACGACATCGCCGACCCGCAGGATCTCGTTCGGCCGCTGAGCCACCCCTGGCACAGCATGCACCCGATCGGCACCGTCAGCCGCTCTCGCGGTTGGTTGAGCTCCGCCTACACCGATCGTCTGGTGGGGCGTGCCATCGGGAGTGGCGGTCGCCGGCCCTGACGTGACGCGGGCGCCTGCGTGACCGCTCGGCGCGCGGCGCAGTACGGCCCGCATCCGAGAAACCAGCTCGTGGACTCGGTAGGGCTTGGCGACATAGTCGTCAGCTCCCACCTCGAGGCCGACCACGGTGTCGAGCTCGGTGGACTTGGCCGTCACCATGATGATGGGAACCGTCGAGTGGGCGCGGATCGCCCGGCAGACGTCGATTCCCGACAACCTGGGCAGCATCACGTCGAGCAGCACGAGGTCGGGCTGGTCGAGCGCGAAGCGTTCGAGCGCCTCGACTCCGTCCCTGGCTGCGGTCACGGAGAAGCCTTCCCGTTCGAGGTTCACCGTGAGCGCGTCGACGAACGACTCTTCGTCCTCGACGACAAGGACACGGGCCGGCGGAGCGCTGCGCTCGTCTTCGCCGCCGGCACCCCCATCGGCGGATCGGCTCGCCGGGGTGAAGTCCCGGGGCTGAGCGGTCAGACTTGCGTCGTCCTGCCGGGTCCATTGTCTCTCGAGACGCCCACGCTCTCTGGAGAGGCTCGCGCTTCGGCGCCGCACTTGAGTGGTCACAGGTCCGTCCTCGGTTGGCGGGGGAGTCTGAAAGTGAACGTCGAACCTTCGCCTTCCCGAGACTCGACCTGCACGCTGCCTCGG
Organism: uncultured Acidimicrobiaceae bacterium; assembly: GCA_963804265.1. Lineage (GTDB taxonomy): Bacteria > Actinomycetota > Acidimicrobiia > Acidimicrobiales > Bog-793 > Fen-455. Next base: position 72,077 of record CAWDPZ010000007.1, on the reverse strand, counting down.
TGGTTCGCCGCCACATGGCGAACGATAGCCAGTCCGAGGCCAGTTCCGCCTGTTGACCGGCTGCGGCCTGCGTCGACGCGGTAGAAGCGCTCGAAGATCCGTTCCAAGTCTCGGGAAGGGATGCCTATCCCGTGGTCCTCGACGACTACCGCGACATCGTCGTCCTCGACCCGGCCGATGAAGCTCACGTCGCCGCCTTCTGGCGAGAACTTCACGGCGTTCTCCAGCAGGTTGTATATCGCCGAGGTCAGCTGGCGCCGGTCCCCGAGCACGACGAGGGGCGGGTCGGGTTCCTCGAGGCAGACCTTGATCTGCAACTGGCTTGCCGCCTCCCGGACGCGTTCGACCGCTTCGGCCATCACGAGGTTGATGAGCACCGGCTCGCGTGGGGGCGACTCCTCGTTCTCGATTCTCGACAGGTCGAGGAGGTCATCGATCACCCGGCTGATCCGGAAGGCTTCGGTGTAGATCCGGTGCGCGAGGCGTTGTGCCACCTGCGGCTCGTTCTCCGAGAGCAGCGTCTCGGCCAGGAGCCCGACGGCCCCCATGGGCGTCTTCAGCTCGTGGCTCACGTTCGCCACGAAGTCTCGTCTCACGTCCTCGAGGCGCCGCCGTTCCGAGACGTCGTCGATGACCGCGATCACCCCGAGGGCGCGTTGGCCGTTGTCGATGCTCTCGGTGCGCACGACCAGGGTCCGCCGGGGCGGCCCGTACAGCTCGAGCAGGCGCTCCTCGCTCGCGCCCGGCGCGGTGGCCGCGAGGAGCTCCTCGACCGCCTGAGCTGCGATGGCGTCTCCGTGCCGGCTCCCAATGAGCGCGACCGCTTTGCTGTTGCGGAAGACGGTGTCGCCCCGCTCGTCGGTGACGAGCACCGCTTGGGGGAGGGTGTCGAGGGCGCGGCGGAGCCGGATGGCCTCCGCGGAAGCCTCAGCCACTGCTTCGGCGGCGCGGTCGGTGGCGCGCTCGACGTGCACGAGGACGTCCTCGAGGTCCTTCGCGTCCTTGGGCGGCGAGTCCGCACCGAGGCGGGACGCAAGTGCCTGCAGCCGCTGGCGCAGGCTGCTGCTGCCCCGGCGCGCCATGAGCGCAGTCGCTGCAATGAGGACGATCACGACGACGATGGCTAGGACGAGCTCGAGAACCGTCAGGTGAAGAACCGTACCCACTTGCCCCAGCATTGCATGACTCCAGGCCTGGGGCAGCAGCCGACCCTGCCCGCTTGCGGCCCGGTCGCTCGGTAGGTCGAGCGGTACTTGCCCCTGCGAGCTTTCCACCGCCGACCGGCAAGCAGCCCTCGGCACAGATCGCCGAAGCCCCGGCCACGACAATCTCCGTCCCGAAAGGTAGGCCGATGACCGTTTCGTCGCCCGCATCTGCTCGCCGGCCCACTTCTGCTCGCCGGCCCCGCACATCTGCTCGCCGGCCCCGCACATCTGCTCGCCGGCCCCGCACATCTGCTCGCCGGCCCCGCACATCTGCTCGCCGGCATCGTCTCGATGGACCCGAGCTCCTCGGCACTGCCCGGCCAGTCCACGATCCAGCAGCTGACCAATGGTCTTGGCTGGTGGGCGCTGATCGCGTCGCTCGTCGGACTCGTCCTCGGAGCCGCGGCCTGGGCAATGGGGAGCCACACGAACAACTACCAGTACGCCAACGCCGGCCGGAAGGCCGTGCTCGCCTCCGGCGCCGCCGCCCTGCTCATCGGGGCTGCGCCCACCATGGTGAACTTCCTGTTCCAGACCGGCCATGGGATTCACTGACGCCTCGACGGCGCTGCCCCACGCAGCCGGAGGGATCTTCTCGGGCTTGAGCGTCTCCGGGTTCGAGCACACGCTCACCGAGGTGCTCCTGTCCGGCTTCTTTCATGCGCTGTCGAACTGGGTCGCGGGCGGCGCCGCCTCGATCGTCGGCGTCCTGGGAGCGGCCCTCTCGTCGAGCACCCAACCGGTGCTCAGCGGACGTGCATTCGGCTCGGAGTTCGACCTCATGGCGTTGCTCGGCGCAGCCGTGGCGCTGCCGCTCGTGGCGGCCGGCGCAATTCAGGCGATTGTCCGCCAGGAGCTGGGGGGCCTGCTGCGAAGCGTGCTCGTGCGACTGCCGCTGGCCCTGCTGTTCACAGGCGTCAGCGTGCAGCTCGTGGCTCTCGGCCTGGACGCGACCGACCAGGCGAGCGCGATGGTGATCGGCGCAGCCGGTGATCCGGCCCACCGTCTGCTGACGGGCCTCGCCGCCGGGCTCGCCCAGCCGGAGAACCTCGGGCTGGCGGCTTTTGGAGGATTCCTCGTCGTTCTCAGCGCAGCGGTCGTCGCATTCGTCCTCTGGCTCGAGCTCGCCGTGCGATCGGCTGCCATCGCGGCCGCTTCGTTGTTCCTGCCTCTCGCCCTCGTGGGCCTCGCCTGGCCGGCGACGGCACAGTGGGCGCGAAGGCTGGGCGAGACGCTGGCGGCTCTCGTTCTTTCCAAGCTCGTGATCGCCTCCGTGCTCGCGCTCGCCGCCGGTCTCCTCGTGAGCCCGACCGGCGTGTCCAGCGTCGTCGAGGGCGTGGCCTTGCTTGCGATGGCTGCATTCGCACCATTTGCCCTGCTCAGACTCGTTCCCGCTTTCGAAGCCGGGGCGGCCGCCCATCTCGAGGGCCTGGGGCGCCGGCCGCTTCGCGCCCTGGACCGCCTTGGAACTGATCTCGGGCTCACCGAGGCAGGCGGGGTCGGCGCCCTGGCCGGACTCGGTACGTCGTTGCTGGCACGCGGTGCCGGGAACGCCGGCGGCTCGGGCGGCACCAGCGGTGGCGGCTCGGACCGCGGGCGGTTCTGATCCCTGGGCAATGTCAACGTCGGGTCTTTCACAGCCGACAGGCAGACGTACGGAGTACCCGAAGACGAAGCGGCGCGATCTCCGAGCTCCTCAGACGTGGGCGATCCCGTCGCATCCCTGGGCGCGGCCGCCACTTCGCCGGAACCTGCCGGCCAGGCGAACGGAACAGCGGACAATGGCTGAGGCGACCCCCCGCTACCAACTCGGGCCGCGAAGTCGACGGGGCCTCGTGGCCGGCTGGCGAGCCGGTCAGCTGGCCGTCGTGGCAGCCGGTCTTGTCACTGCCGTGGCCGTGATGCGGGCCGTCGGCCAAGGCCTCGGTGCGCTGCTCGCCTTCTTGGTGGCCGCGGCGTTCGTGGCCTTCGCGGCTTTGCCGCTCGCCGGTCGCAGCGCCGAGCAGTGGACCCCTGTCGTGACTACCCATGCGGTGCGTCGGCTGCGGGCGCCGGGGCAGAGGCGAGGTGCATTGTCGGCGCTGGAGCTGCATGAGGTTCCGGCGGCCGAGGGCGGCCGGCTGGGCGTCGTCGTCGACCGGGCGGCGGGAACCTGGACGGGGACGATGATGATCGGAGGATCCGGCTTCGCGCTCGGCGACGAGCTCGAGCGGTCCCACCGGATCGCGGCCTGGTCCCGCGTGCTGGCGGGCTCGGCCCGCCAAGGTGGCGACCTGCACCGGCTGCAATGGATCGCCCGATGTCTCCCGGCGTCCGTCGATGTCCGATCGGTGCCCGGCCGAGAGGACAGACCGGGGCATCGCAGGCGACAGCTACAGGTCCCTGCTGGAGCGGGCGGCTCCGGTGCTATGGCGCCACGAGGTACTGGTTGCCGTCTCGGTTCGCTGCTACGGCCCGACCAGGTCGCCGGCGCGGGCAAAGACACGGGCCGGAAGCTGTCGGACGAGATGGAGGCCCTCGAGAAGCGCTGCCTGGCTGCCGGTCTCGAAGTCGACGGAGCCTTGTCGCCCTCGGCCATGGCCTCCATGATCAGGAGCACCTCGGCGGGCGCCCTCGCCCCTCAAGGAATCGCGGACAGCTGGCCCTGGCCGCTCGGGATCGACGAGTCCTGGTCCAGCCTCCGCACCGACGCCACCTGGCACGCTGCCTACTGGATCGCCGACTGGCCCAGGACGGGCGTCGGGAGCGGCTTTTTGCTCCCGCTCATGTTGGAGGGGGGCCTCCGGCGGACGATCGCGGTGACGATGGCACCGGTGGCGCCCCTTCGGGCCGTGAGGCGGGCTGAGCACGACCGCACCTCGGGCGTGGCCGACGCCGAGCTCGCGCGGTCGCCATGGGTTTGCCGTCACCGCCCGGGCGCGCCATGAGCACGAGGCGACCACCCGCCGGGAGACGGAGCTGGCCGAGGGTCACGGCGCCTTCCGTTTCAGCGGCTACCTGGCGGTGACGGCCGACGACGAGGTCGCCCTTGCCGCCGCCTGCGCCCGCCTCGAGCAGATCGCCGCACAGGCGCAGCTCGAGCTCCACCGCATGTACGGCGCCCAGCAGGACGGCTACGTCTGCGTGCTCCCGACCGGGCGCGGCTGCGCATGAAGCTCCCGACGCACGAGTCGACCACGGCACAGCTCGGCGTCGCATATCCGTTCGCCGCTTCCGCTCCCCTCCCTGCCGGCCGGGTTCTCATCGGCCAGGACCTCGTCGGCGGTCCCTTCGCCCATGACCCGTTCGACCTCTACGCGAGCGGAGTCGTCACGAATCCGAACATCACCGTGCTCGGCCAGATCGGACGCGGGAAGAGCGCTCTTGTGAAGAGCTACCTGATGCGCCAGGCCGCTTTCGGGCGCCAGGTCGCCGTGCTCGATCCGAAGGGGGAGTACGGCGCCCTCGCCCTGGCCCTCGGCTCGCGGCCCCTCAAGCTTCGCGCCCGGCGGTGAGCTACGCGTCAATCCCTTGGACGGCCCCGCTTCACCGACGGGCGCTGCCGCGTCCAGACATCGCCTCGCCTTGCTCGGGACCCTTGCTGCCGCCTGCATGCGGCGCCCCTTGTCGCCCGCGGGAGCACACCGCCCTGGAGCTGGCCCTCGCCGCCGCCGCGGCTGCCCACATCGAGCGCGGAGGGCCCCCGACCCTGCCCGAGGTGGTCCAGGCGCTTCTTCGGCCCTTGGCCGCCTCGGCCGCGGTCCGTGGGCACGACCAAAGCCGGGCTGGAGCAGGACGGGAGGGACATAGGGCTCGAGCTGCGCCGCCTCGTAGAAGGCGATCTCGCCGGGATGTTCGACGGCCCGACGACGTCTGACATGGACCCGGGCTCGGGCGTGCTCGTCATCGATCTCTCCGCCGTCTATCACTCCGAAGCACTGGGCGCCTTGATGGTTTGCGCCTCGGCCTGGCTGCATGCCGATGACCGCGCGAGCCGCAGCGCAGACGATTCTCGTCATCGACGAGGCATGGGCGGTGCTCACCGACCTGGCGGTGGCTCGCTATCTCCGGTCGTCCTGGAAGCTCGCCCGTTCGAACGGGCTGGCGAACATAGCCGTGTGCCATCGGGCCTCGGACCTCGGGGCGAGCGGCTCAGCGGGAAGCGAGCAGAGTCGTCTCGCAGAGGGGCTGCTCGCCGATTCCGAGACCGTGGTCTGCTACGCGCAGCCCGCCTCCGAACTGCCGGCACTCGCCGGGCTTCTCGGCTGCTCACGCGAGGAGCTGGAGGTCCTGCCACGACTGCGACGGGGCGTCGCCCTTTGGGTCGTCGGAAGACGGCGCTTCCTCGTCGAGCACCTTCTCGGCCCACACGAGCTCGCTGTGGTGGACACGGACTCGAGGCTGATCGGAGATCCATCCGGCGCAGAGGACGCGTCCGGCTGTGCCGCCGGCCGAAGGTGCGATTGAGCCGGCCGCGTGCCTCGCCGAGTGGCCGACGTGGGCACAGCCGGTCCGCCAAGGCCCAGGGCCCCGCGATCGCGCGCTCCGATCGGGACGGGCTGGCCTTCGCGGCGGTGGTCTCGAGCCTCGCCACGTCCTGGCTGCTCTGGGTCGCCGGCGGCCTGCTGGCCTTCTTCAACACCGGCAGGTGGCACGAGGTGCCCGTGGGTGGGGCACCCGCCCTCGTCGTACGCGTGCTGGCGCACCCGACTGCGCCCTTCCGGGCCTGGCCATTGGATGTACGGAGGAGCTTCCCGAGTCCCTTGGTCACCGACGTCTGGTTCGTCGTCCTGGCCGTCGTCGTCGTGCTCGCCGTCGGAGCCGCACTACGTATGCGTCGCGCGCCTTCCCCGCGGACCGGGCTCGGGTCCGAGAAGAAGCCGGGGGTCTCCTCCGGGACCGGGGCGGGAGACGGGCGGGTGGGCCCGCCCGGGCGACCTTCGGGCGTTGCGGGTGGCGAGGCCGACAGGGGACCGGCTGGTTCTCGGGACGCACGCCGGACGGCTCCTCGCCGCAGAGGCGCGGCACTCGGTGATGGTGGTGGGGCCGACGCAGTCCGGCAAGACGACGGGGTTCGCGATCCCGGCGATCCTGGAGTGGTCAGGCCCATTGCTGGCCACGAGCGTGAAGGCGGACCTTCTGCACGAGACCGTCGCGTGGCGCAGGTCGCTCGGCGAGGTCCAGTACTACGACCCGACGGGGGCCGTGGGTCGCCTGGAGGACGGTGCTCGGCCGTCTGGATGGTCTCCGTTGGCCAGGGCTGTCACGTGGCCGGGCGCAAGGCGCATGGCCTCGGCGCTGTGCTCGGTGGCCAGAGCCGGCGACGGGGGCATGGAAGACGCCGGCTTCTGGTACACGAACGCGGAGAAGCTCCTCGCCCCGCTCCTGTTCGCCGCAGCCTCCGCCGGGGCATCGATGGCTGACGTCGTGCGCTGGCTCGACGAGGAGGAGACGACCCAGGTACTGCTCGCCCTCGAGCTCGCTGCCGTGCCCGAGGCCCTCAGGGCCGCCCGGACCATGCTCGGGCGCGAGGAGCGCCAGCGCGCCTCTGTCTACGCGACGGCCGAGACGGTGGTGGCCGCCTTCGCCGACCCCGCTGTGGCCGCTGTCGGCGCAGCGCTGCGACATCGACCCCGTCTCGCTCCTCTCCGGCTCGTCCGGGTCCCTGTACTGCTGCCGCGCCCGCGAGAGACCAGGAGCGGCTCGCCCCCGTCTTCACCGCGATCGTGCGCGAGGTGCTCGACGCGGCATTCGAGAAGGCCGCGGCATCAGGCCGGCCGCTCGATCCACCACTGCTGGTGGTTCTCGACGAGGCGGCGAGCGTCGCCCCGCTCGCGGACCTGGACCGGGTCGTGGCCACCGCGGCGGGACACGGGGTGCAGCTGGTCACGGTCTGGCAGGACCTAGCCCAGGTCGAGTCGCGCTACGGCGTCCGCTGGGCGACGGTCGTGAACAATCACCGCGCGAAGGTCGTCTGCTCGGGAGTCGCGGATCCGGTCACGCTCCAGCATGTGAGCGGTCTGTTGGGCGAGGAGGAGAGATCGGAGAACTCGTGGACCGTCGGCGACGACGGTCGTCGCTCTCGCACCGAGATCGTCAGCACCAAGGCTCTCGCCCCGCCGGGCTGGCTTCGCCGGCTCCCGCCTGGCCAGGCCGTCCTCGTCTACGGGAGCCTGCCGCCGGCGCGCCCTCGGCTTGCGGCCGTTCTTCGATGACCCGGTGCTCGCCGGCCGCGCCTCGCACGGGTCGGCTCCTCTGGAGGCGGTGACGCCTACTCGTCCCTCAGCCCGTGCCGGCTGGGGACACGTCGCGCCAGGTTCACCGCGTGGTCGCCCAGACGCTCGTAGAAACGTCCCACCAGCGCCAGCTCGATGGCGACCTCGACGGGTACCCCGGCGGTCACGACCTCGGCGATGAAGGTCACGTGCAGGTCGTCCATCTCGTCGTCGAGGGACTCCAGGTGCTCTGTGGCGCCGGTGACGTCCCCGCCGTAAGCGTCACCGGCGATGTGCCACATCGCGCAGGCGACCTCGCCCATGCGCTGGACGTAGCCGCGCAGCCGGGCCGGCATCTCCGCCGGGAGATTGCGCGTCGCACGTCGGGCGACGTGCTCGGCGAGGTCACCGCTTCGCTCCAGCTCGGGGAGCATCCCGAGCACCGCGAGGAGGTACTGGACCTCTGCGGGGTCGGACGGCCGGTCGAGCAGCCGCGCCTGGACGGAGGACTCGAGCTGCTGGTAGAGATCGTCGATGTCCGCGTCGGCGGCGACGAGGTTCCTGGCGGCCTCCCTGTCGGCGCTGACCAGTGCGTGGGTGGCGCCCGCCACGGCGTTCTCGACGAGCGCGAACAGCTGGATCACATGGCGGTCGATGAGGGCGAAGTCGAGCGGGTCCTCTCCGCGGCGCCGAAGCGTCCCCATCCCCCATTCGGCGACCGGCAGGTTCAAGACGCCTGCGGCGGGCTCCGTCGTGTCCGAAAGGACCGGGGCGCCCGTCGCCTCGCCTCGGTCCGAGGCGTGCTCCGTGTCGTCGGGAAGAGCGCGCTGCGCCATACGGCACCGTACCGCTTAACGCGGCAGCAGGTTGCCGTTCCCCGTCGAATTGCGTTTCGCGGAAAGCTTTCATCCGGATGCGGTGCTGCGGCCACCTGGAATTCGCAGTCAGTTAACCCTGGTCCCGTACGGTCTTGGTCCGTGGAAGCCAAGGAAACGGTGACAACCCTCAGCCTTCGTCGCCAGTGTCCCGTGGATTCCACTCGCACCGGCCTTGCCCCGGGGCCGTGCGTCCTCACCCCCCTTGCCCTCGCAAACGCCCTTGGCGTGCGGCGCCCCCAGGCCGCCCGTCTCTACCCCATTGCGCGCGCCGCTGCCCGGTATGCCGGCCGGGCGACGGCCTGGAGCGAGGCACGAGAGGACGCGCCCCCCTGGGACGCGGCTTGAAGGTGTCGGTGGCCGAACGGACGGTCTCTGAGAGATCAGCCCTCCTTTTCTCTCGGAGCGTCCGACGGCCGCCGAGGAGGCGGCCGGCCTGAGCGGATGGCGCCTGAGCAGCCGGCTCAGGGCGGACAGGGTCCCTCGAGCTCAGGCGAGAAGTGCGCACGCGCGGCGGCCGCGATGCCGTCTGTCTGGGGAAGGATCGCCCTCTCGAGCGTCGGCTCGTAAGCGACGAAGGTGTCGGTGGCGCCGACCCTGGAGATGGGCGCATCGAGGTCACGGAAGCAGGCCTCGCCCGCCCACGCCGCCACCTCGGCCCCGAAGCCGCTCGTGAGAACGTCCTCGTGCACGACGAGCAGGCGCGAAGTGCGGGCGACCGACGACGCGACCGCCTCTTTGTCCCAGGGGATGAGCGAGCGCAGGTCGATCACCTCGACGCTCAGGTCATCGGCGGCCAGCTGTTCGGCGGCGTCGAGCGACTTCTGTACGGTCGCGCCCCAAGTCACGATGGTCAGGTCGCTGCCCTCCCGGACCGTCGAGGCTTTGCCGAGGGGGATCAAGTACTCCAGGAGGCGTCTGAGGGTCCCTGGCGTACTTCTGTCGAAGAAGATGCTTGTGCTCGAGGAACATCACCGGGTCCTCGCACCGGAAGGCGGTTCGGAGCAGCCCGGCGGCGTCGCTCGCGCGTGACGGCATGACGACGATGAGACCCGGGATGTGGGTGAACATCGACTCGCCGCATTGGGAGTGCCAGATCGCCCCACCCGTCAGGTAGCCGCCGATCGCCACTCGTATCACGAGCGGGACGGTGAAACGCCCCTCCGATCGCCACCTCGTGGTGGCCGCCTCTGATCGGATCTGCATCATCGCCGGCCAGATGTAGTCGAAGAACTGGATCTCGGCGCACGGTCGAAGGCCGCGTATCGCCTGCCCGATGCCCCGGCCGATGATGTTGGCCTCGGCGAGGGGAGCGTTGTAGCACCGCGCGATCCCGAAGGTTCGCTGCAGCCCGTGGGTGGTGCCGAAGACACCTCCCTTTCCTTCCACGAAGGCGATGATGTCCTCGCTGGCATCGGCCACGTCCTCGCCGAAGACCCGGATGCGCTCGTCGATCTCCATCTGCTCGAAGAGCACGCGGCGAATCGTCTCCCCCATGCCGATCGGCTTGCTGTCCTCGCTCCCGGCCGCCTGCGTCGGCGCCGTGCGGCTCCGGGATGACCGGCAACGAGAGCACGTGCTCGGTGACCGTCGAGGGGTCGGGCCTTCGCGCCTCGAGCACCTCCTGCGCCGATCTCGGCCGCGAGCGCGTGGACGCTGCTCGCGTATCTCGGACGCCTCGCGGCTGGTGATCACACCTCCCTCGATCAGCTCTCTCTCGAGACGGAGAATCGGGTCGCGGGTTGCTTCTTCCTCGATGTCCGGCAGCGACCGGTACTTTGACTGGGTGTCCTGCGACGAGTGGGAATAGGGCCGCGTCACCGTGGCGTGGATGAGGCACGGGCCCTCGCCCGCTCGCACCCGTGCGGTGGACTCGGCAGCGAGAGACCGGCAGGCGAAATAGTCCGTGCCGTCAACCTTGTGGATCGCAAGGCCACGAAAGCCTTTCACGAGCTCGGAGATCGGAGCGGGCGCCTGGTCGGACGCACGGACCGAGATCGCCCAGCCGTTGTCCTCCACGAGGTAGACCATCGGAAGGTGCAGCCGGCAGGCGGTGTTGAGGCTTTCCCAGAACTCGCCTTCCGATGTGGCGCCTTCGCCGAGGGACACGTAGGTCACCTCGTCTCCCTGCGCTTCGCAGCCCTGGAGGTCGCGCCGGGCGATATAGAGGGCGGCTTCGGCGCAGCCCACCGCGGGCAGGCACTGACTGCCGGTGCAACTCGACTGGGTGACGATGTTGAGGGCTTTGCTGCCCCAGTGCGCTGGCATCTGGCGTCCGCCGGAGCTGACGTCCTCCGCCGAGCCGACCGCTTGGAGCAGGATGTCGCGGGGCGTGACGCCGAGAGCGAGCACCAGCGCCTGGTCCCTGTAATAAGGGAAGAACCAGTCGTAGCCCGGGCGCAGCGATCGAGCCATGGCGACGAGCAGGGCTTCGTGGCCGGCGCCGGCGATCTCGAAATGCACTCGGCTTTGGCGCTGCAGGGTTATCGTCCGGTCGTCGAGGGCTCGTGACATGCAAACGAGCCGGAAGTCCTCGACGAGCTCGGAGCGGAGGATGCCCCGGTACTCGGGCGGTCCGATGACCGAGCTCGGAGGCCGCCATCGGAGGTCGCCCGGCCCCGTTCGTCTGCTCCACAGCGGGAACAGGAGGAGCTGCGAAAGCCGTGCGAATCGACTTCGTCAACTCGGATCACCCCCTGGGCCGTCGATGATCCCACGATAGGGGACCGGCGTACCTTCGCGACCGACTCGTAGAGAGCAGAGCAGTCCCGGAGGCCTCTCCGGCCCGGTCCTAGACTGAGCTGATCATGCCCGACCCGACCGAGTTCGAAGCGGGGGGCGAGGTCCCGGTGCGTCAGGGGCCGGACCCGACCAGTCCTGCAGCCGCCGAGGATCCTGTCCTGCGAGAACGTCACGGCAACGTCGAGCTCGTCCGGCTCAACCGCGAGCGTGCCCGCAACGCCATCGATGCCGCGACGGCCCGGGCCCTGAGGGCGATCTTCGACGAGCTCACCGACGACCCCGACGTTTGCGCCGTGGTCCTGACAGGTGCCGGCGACCGTGCCTTTTGTGCCGGCATGGACCTGAAGGCCTTCGCGTCCGGGGAGATGGGCGAGATCCTCTCCGGCGGACGGCGGCTTCGCCGGGATCGCCGCCCGGCGATTCCCCAAGCCGCTCATAGCGGCGGTGAACGGCGCTGCTCTGGCCGGCGGCTTCGAGATCATGCTCGCCTGCGACCTCGTCGTCGCCGCGGAACATGCCTCCTTCGGCATTCCCGAGGTCAAGCGCGGTCTGGCAGCCGCCGGTGGCGGCCTCATCAGGCTTGCAAGACGGATTCCGCCGGCCATCGCCCTCGAGATGGCGCTCACCGGCGAGAGCATCGATGCGGAGCGTGCTCTCGCCTACGGCCTCGTGAACCGCGTTGTTCCCGCCGGGCGTGTCGTCGGCGAGGCGCTCGAGCTCGCCGGGCTGATCTGCGCGAACGCACCTCTCGCCGTGCAGGTCTCCAAGGAGCTGATGAAGCGTTCTCTCGATCTCGACGAGGCGCAGGCGTGGGATCTGAACGGCGAGCTGACGGCGCGGGTGCTCACGAGCAGGGACGCCCTCGAGGGAGCGGTCGCCTTCGCCGAGAAGCGGCCCCCGGTCTGGACGGGGACATGAGCACCGGGGACATGAGCACCGGGGACTTGACCGGGGCTGGCACCCGGGGCACGAGCCGGCGGTCCTCGCTGCAAAAGGCCAGGTCCGGACCGACGATCATCTGGCATGTGGGCCAGGAACGTAGAAGGATCGTGGACCCCGGCTGCACGGAGCCGCCGGGATGTGTCTAACCTGGACGCAGCTCTTAACAAAGGAAGGCAGGTGGTCACCGGTGCTTGCCGAGATCTTGGGTGCCGACGGATTGATTGTGATTGCTGTTGTCGTCATAGTGCTCCTCTTCGGGGGGACGAAGCTCCCCAAGCTCGCTCGCGGGCTCGGCAGCGCATCGCACGAGTTCAAGAAGGGCATGGAGGAGGGCGACGCCGAAAAGGGGGAGGCGGGTGCCTCCAAGGGCGAGGACAAGACGTCCGGCCCGATTCACCCGACCTGAGCCGCTGCCGGCTCGCCTCTAGCTGATGGCGCCCGGCGGTTCCTCGCGTCGACAGGCATCCTTCGGCGCGCACCAGGTGGCCGAGTACGCGCTTGCGATGGCCCTCGTGGTGGTCGGCCTGCACGTGAATGGTCGTACCGAGCTGGTCCTCGTGGTCTCGGGCGGCTTGCTGGCCCTGCTCTCCATCGTGAGCAAGGGGTCGCTGGCCGCCTGGAAGATCATTCCGAAGCGTCTGCACCTCGCCCTCGACCTCGTGCTGGCGGCCTGTTTCGCCTTGTCCCCGGTCCTCTACCTGCCGAGCTACCCCGTGATCCCGATCGTGATCGGCGAGGCGGTGGCGGTGGTGCTGGTCCGGATGTCGCTCACAACCGAGATCGTGCCGGCGCCGCGTCCTGACAGAGGTGCCGCCCGGTCCCGGGCGGCCGGTCCCGTGCGCAGGTCTCCAGCCGGCGCCTCCTCGACGGCAGCAGCCAGTGCCGGACGTCTCTTCGGCTCAGCGGTCTCCCGAGCGCGCGACTCCCGAGCGCCATTGAACGCGGCACGCGGTCTTGGCCGCGCGACGGGCCACGCCCGTCGGCTCGGACGTGCGGCTGCGGCGGCCAAGCCGGCCCCGGACGCGCCTCGATCCGTCGCCGTCCCCCCGGCGCCCTCCGAACCCCCGTCCTGAGCTGGGCGGCGGCGGGCAGCCGCGGCACGGCCTAGGTGACTACGCCTGCGAATATTTGGCTAGAGTCTCGCCCCGTGGGCAAGAGGGGGGTCGGCAAGCTGAGGCGGATCGCGCAGTTCTCGCTGCTCAGTGCCATCGCGCTGGGCCTCGGAGGATGCTCGCTGCCGACCTTCGGAGGCTTCCGCGGTGCCACGACCCAGGGCCAGACGGAATTCAAGCTCTGGTCGTGGATGACCATCGCCGGGCTGGTCGTCGCGATCATTGTCTGGGGGCTGATCCTCTGGGCGATCATCGCCTACCGCCGCCGCGACCCGGACCACATCCCCAGGCAGTTCCACAGCAACGTGCCCATCGAAGTGCTCTACACGGTCATACCGCTCATAATCGTGGGCGTCATCTTCTTCTACACCTTCGTGGCGGAGAACAAGATCGACGCCATCGCGCCCAACCCTGCCGCTCGGATCACGGTCACGGGATTCCAATGGGGATGGAGCTTCAGCTACGAGGACTCGTCGGGCAAGCAGATCGCCCTCGTGGAGACGGCGCAGCCCAAGCCGCCTCTGCTCGCGGCGAGCCCCTTGTCCTCCCAGTACCCGCGCTTTGACCTGCCGCTCGGCGAGACGACCCAGATCACGCTCGTCTCCCATGACGTCGTGCACACGTTCTACGTCCCGGCCTTCAACTTCGGCCGCATGGCCCTGCCGGGCCACCCGAACCTGTTCGACTTCACCCCCGTGCAGCCGGGGGTCTTCGCCGGCCATTGCGCCACTTACTGCGGGCTTTACCATTCCGAGATGCTCTTCAGCGTGGCGGTCGTCACGCCGGCTGCATTCCACACCTGGATGAGCTCGCACTCGACGTCGGGAGCGTCATGACCATCCTCGCCGACCGACCGTCGCCGCTCGAGGGGGACCTCGCCCTCGCGCACGCCCACGGACCCTCCGGGTTCTTGAAGTGGGTCACCTCGACCGACCACAAGGTGATCGGGAAGAACTACACCGTCACCGCCGTCATCTTCTTCCTTCTGGCCGGGTGCATGGCGATGCTGATCAGGGCCCAGCTGGCCACCCCGGACGGCACGCTGCTGTCGCAGCACACCTACAACGAGATGTTCACGATGCACGGCAGCCTGATGATCTACCTGTTCGTCGGGCCCGTGGCCTTCGGTGGCCTCGCCAACTACATCGTGCCGCTGCAGATCGGCGCCCCGGACATGGCCTTCCCGAGGCTGAACGCCCTGTCGTACTGGCTGTACCTCGGCGGTGGGTCCCTCATGATGATGGGGTTCTTGACGACCGGCTCGGCGGCCGACTTCGGCTGGGTCGCCTACGCCCCGCTCTCGAACTCGATCAACACTCCCGGCGCCGGCCCCGACTTGTGGATCGTCGCTCTGATCCTGACCGGGTTCTCCGCCATCTTCACCGGCGTCAACCTCGTCAGCACGATCTACTACCTGCGGGCGCCGGGAATGACGATGTTCCGGATGCCGATATTCACCTGGAACATGCTCGTCACCGGCATCTTGATCCTCATCGCCTTCCCCGTGTTCACGAGCGCTCTCGTGATGCTGTGGTGCGACCGGCATCTTGGCGCCCATATCTTCGAGGTCCAGGGGGGCGGAGTCCCGGTCCTCTGGCAGGACCTCTTCTGGTTCTTCGGCCACCCCGAGGTCTACATCCTCGCCCTGCCCTTCTTCGGGATCGTTACCGACGTCATAGCCGTCTTCTCGCGAAAGCCCATCTTCGGCTACCGCGGGATGGTCTTCGCCACCATCTCCATCGCCGCCTTGTCGACCAGCGTCTGGGCTCACCACATGTTCACCACCGGTGTGGTGCTCCTGCCGTTCTTCAGCCTGATGTCCTATCTGATCGCCGTGCCGACGGGGATCAAATTCTTCAACTGGATCGGCACGATGTGGCGCGGCTCGGTCAAGTTCGACACCCCGATGCTCTTCTGTATCGGCTTCCTCGGGACCTTCCTCGTAGGCGGGGTGACGGGCATCCTGCTCGCCTCGCCGCCGATCGACTTCGCCACCCACGACACCTACTTCGTCGTCGCCCACTTCCACAGCGTCGTGATGGCTCTCGTCATGGGCGCCTTCGCGGGCTTCTTCTACTGGTATCCGAAGATGACCGGCCGCATGCTCAGAGAAGGACTCGGTAAGGCCTCGTTCTGGTTCATGTTCATCGGCACGAACGTCACCTTCGACCCGCAGTACCTGCTCGGGCTGAAGGGGTATCCGAGGCGCGTGGCCGAGTACGCCGCGTCCGATGGTTTCACGACGCTCAACCGGATCTCGAGCGCGGGCTCGGTGCTGCTGTTCATCTCCGTCGCCTTGTTCGTCGTCAACCTGATCGTGTCCTGGCGCTCCCCGGTCCCGGCGGGCGACAACCCGTGGGACGCCAGCAGTCTCGAGTGGGCGACGACCTCGCCGCCTCCGCACCACAACTTCTTGCGGCTTCCGCCGGTCAGGTCCCAGCGGCCGGTGTGGGACCAGAACCATCCGGAACATCGCATCCTCGAGCACGACAAGCCGCGCGTCGGGGGTTTGCTGGCGACGCCGGGTGGCGGGGCGGTGCTACTGGACGACCTGGGCGTTGACGGCGTGGACGACGGACCGGGAGGTGGGGATCGATGAAGAACGAGTCCTACGTCCTGTTGTTCGTCGGCTTCTTCTTCGGCTGCGTCGGTCTCGCCTACTGGTTCTTGAGCTACGAGGACGCCGGCAGCGTGATGCTGTTCGGGACATTCCTCCTCGGCACCTTGCCGGGCTTCTACTACCTCTGGTGGGCTCGCCGCATGAAGCCGCGGCCGGAGGACGACCCGAACGCCTCCGTAGAGGACGGCGCCGGTGTCATCGGCGCCTTCCCCGGGAGCAGCATCTGGCCCTTCGTCCTCGGCTTCGGCGCCACCTTCGTCGGACTGGCGCTGGTCTTCGGCGCCTGGACGCTCGGCGTGGGCCTGTTCCTAGCCGTCGCCGCCCTCGTCGGGGTCATCTACGAGAGCCGCCGCGGAGGCCTCGTCTAGCTCCCCTTCGTCGTTTGGAGGTCGGCCTGTAGCGGCGCCCCGGCCGCCGGGACTGGACGGCGGCCCTCCGAGGACGTGGTCGCGGTCATACGGGCCTCGGCCTCCCGCCTGCCCCGGCGACCCTCGCGGATCGCAAAGCGCACCACGAACGCGACCAGCACGGCCATCAGCACCAAGAAGACGCCGAAGGTGACTGCGAAGGCGACGTGCACGGCGGCTCGGCTAGGGCTCTGTGGAACGGGTCGCGGCGCTCTTTGACCCGGACCAGGCCTTCTTGCACCAGGCTTACGACAAGGCGGCCGTCCTCGTCGAACACGAGGCCCCTGGCCAGCCCTCGGGCCCCGTAGGCGTTCGGCGAGTCCTGGTCGAACAGCAGCCAGTGGTCGGCCCGCAACGGCCTGTGGAACCACATGCAGTGGTCCAGGCTCACGACCATCGTCTCGCCCCGGTCCCAGCTGATCTCGTGGGGCTTGAGGATCGAGTCGATGATCGACATGTCGGAGGCGTAGGCGACGACGGCCGCATGCAAGAGCGGGTCGTCGGGCAGCTCCCCGTCGGCGCGCACCCACAGCTGCTGGCGCGGCTCCTGGCTCGCCTCCGGCATCCAGGGGAGGTCTCCGACATAGCGCTGATCGATGGGCCGGGGCCGGTCCACCTGGAACCACTCCGGCAGCCGGTCGCGATAGGGCTCGAGCCGTTCGAGGAACGTGGGCAGCTCGTCGGCCGCGGGCACTTCCGGCATCTCGGCCTGGTGGACGAGCCCGGGGCTTTCGTCGATGTGGAACGAGCACTGGAGGTTGAAGATGGCCCGGCCGTGCTGGATGGCGACGACGCGTCGGGTCGTGAAGGAACGGCCGTCGCGGATACGGTCGACCTCATAGAGGATGGGCGCGGTCGGGTCGCCCGGGCGCAGGAAGTACGAGTGCAGGGAATGGACACGGCCCAGCTCGACCGTCCGCCCGGCGGCCACGAGGGCCTGGGCGGCGACCTGGCCGCCGAAGACGCGAAGGCGCGTCTCGTCGAAGTTCTGGCCCCGGAAGATGTTCACCTCGATCGGCTCGAGGTCCAACAGTTCGACGAGCTGGCTCAAGGCCTCGGTCACGGGTCAGACGATAGACTCATCCCCATGGCCTCCCTCGTGAGCCGGGCGCTCGCGTTTCGACGGACGGCACACTTCAAGCGGCTCTGGAAGTACGCCTCGGTCTCGATCATCTCGACGCTCGTGACCCAGGTCGTGCTCTTTTTGACCTACCACGTCTTGAGCTGGGGCTCGGCGATGGAGTGCAACGTCATCGCGACCGTCGTCGCCTCCGTGCCGGCTTACTACCTCAACCGCACCTGGACCTGGGGCAAAAAGGGGCGTTCCAACATCTGGGGAGAGGTCGTGCCGTTCTGGTCGATCGCCCTCATCGCCATGGTGCTGTCGACTGTGGCCGTCGGCGTGGCCGCCCACAACGCCGATCGGATCACTCATGGGTCGCTCGAGCGGGCACTGCTTGTCAACAGTGCCAACCTCGTGACCTATGCCGTGCTCTGGACGGCCCGTTACTTCGTCCTCAACCGTTTCCTTTTCGGCAGTCGCACCGTCTCATCTGCTGCGAGTGCAAGGAGGAGCGGACGCCGCGCTCGAAGTCTCCGCGGCCGTCATCGGAGGCGAGGACGTCGGGCTCGCTCCCGGGCTCTCCGAGCTCGCAGCCACCGACACGGCCGATCGCGGCGGTCTGAGGAGCCGCCACCCGGCGGTCCGTCTGGTCTGCCTCAGCTCGAGGGGCGCGCAGGCGCCGGGCCCCGGCGGCGCCTCAGGGCGAAGTCCGCCCAGCCCGCGACTGCGGAGCAGAGCGCCAAGACAAGAGTCGGCGCATCGCCGAAGCGCGTGTACACCGTCTCCCCGTCGCGCAGCGGCACGGTGGCCTTCAGCACGGCCGGAGACCGACAAAGACGTCTCTTGCAGCACCCTGCCGCGGTTGTCGATGACCGCTGAGTAGCCGGTCGGCGCAACCTGGAGCAGGTCGCGCCCCTCTTCGATCGCCTGCAGCCGGGACGCCGCGATCTCCTGGGCAGGGGCCTGCTCGCTCGGGTAGGACGACGTGTTCGTCGGCACGACGATGATCCGGCCGCCGGCTCTCACTCCTGACCTGCCGCGATCGGGGAAGAACACCTCGTAAGAGACGAGCACGGCGAGGTCTCCCGCAGGCGTCGCCATGAGCCCGCTCCCGTGTCCGGCGACGGCGTCGCGGGGGATCGCCCGGAGGTTGGCGAGGTGGGAGAAGAAGGACCGCCACGGGACGTACTCTCCGAACGGGACCCGGTGCACCTTTTCGAAGACGGCGGCGAGGGCACCGGACGGGGAGTAGGCGACGATCTCGTTTCTGAAGCCCTTGGCCCCCACGGTCTCGGTGACGCCCGCCACGAGCGTCGCACGCAGGCGCCGGGCGATGGCCGCCAGCTGACCGGACTCGGGCGATCCCCGCAACGGCCCACTGAGCGCCACGACGTCCTCGGGCCAGAGCACGAGGTCGACGGGCGGCCGGACGCGTCTCGTCGCTCGCAGCGCGGCCGTGTACACGACCGAGGGCGGGATCTCGAGATCGGAAAGGCCGCGGGTGCCGCCGCCCTGCACGAGGGCCACGCGCAAGGTTCGCACCGGTGCGCCACCGTCAGGTGCCGCCCCCCCAGATGCAGAGGGCGACCACGAGTGCCAGGCTCAAGCCACCGGGGAGGAGGCCGCCGGCGGACCGGCGGTCCGCCTCGGCGAGCCGCCGCCTCCCGGACCAGCCGGCCGCGAGGTCGCCGAAGGCCACGCCGGCGAGGTAGGTCACGCCGACGAGCAGGATCGTGCCGCCGACGCGTGCCGTAGGCACCAAGGGCCCGTCGAGCTGTCCGAGGGCGATCCCACCCGGGGGCACGCCTCCGAAGGGCCAGCTCTCGCGGGCGACCTCGGCGAGCGTCAGCAGGCTCGCCAGAGCCGGCACCCGGCAGCGTCCCGGCGGGGCGAGCGCGCAGGCGAGGGCGAACATGGCCGACTGGAGCACCACGAGGGCGCACGTAGCCGAGAAAGGTGAACTTGTCCGCCCAGGCGAGGCCGATCACGAACTGGCCTGATCCCGGCCAGCATGCCCGCCCCAGCTCTGCCCGCGAGAGATGCGGTCGCGAAGCAGCACGGCGAGAACTGCGACTCCGGCGACGGCGAGCGGCCAGAGGCCGAACGGCGGCAGCGAGAGGGCGACGAGGCAGCCGGCGACGAGAGCCGCCAGAGCCCGCAGCGCTCCCGCGGCGTACCTCACGCGCTCAGGCGATCGAGAACCTCCACCGCAGCCCGCTCTCCGCTCGTCAGGCATGCCGGGATCCCGATCCCGCCCAGGCACGGGCCCGCCAGCTCGAGCCCGGGGAGCTCGCGCAGGCCGGCGAGGGCCCGCTCGATCTTGCGAAGGTGCCCGGGCAGGTACTGGGGGAAGGCGCGGGGCCACCTCTGCACCAGGCTCTCCAGCGGAGGGGCCGTGACGCCGAGCAACTCTCTCAGCTCGCCGAGGACCGTCTCGACGAGCTCCTCGTCCGGCATCGACGCGCTCCGGTCGTCGCCGTAGCGCCCGGTCGAGGCGCGGAGGACGACCTCTCCCGGAGCGCCGTCGGCGGCCACTTGGCGGACATGAACGTGCAGCCCGTGACGATCCGCCCTTCGCAGCGCGGCACGAGGAACCCGCTTCCGGGCGGAAGACCGGGCACGCGGCCGTCGGCCCAGGCGAGGGTCACCAGGGCGACGCCCGAGTGGGGGATCGAGCCGAGCTCCGCGGCCGCGACCGGGGCGAGCTCGACGAGCAGGCCGCGCGACGACATAGGCGGGCGCGGCGAGGACGACACCGTCCGCCACGACCGTCGCACCGGGCGTGTCGAGCTCGAAGCGGTCCCCGCTCCGCCGCAGAGCCGTGACGGGGGTGCCGCTGTGCAGCTTCACCCCCCGGCCCTGAAGGTCGGCCACCAGCTCGTCGACGATCCGGCCGAGCCCTCCTCGAAGCCCGAGGAAGAACGGCCTCGAGCTCGCGTCCTTCAGCGACTTCGCGGGCGTTCGCTTGGCAAGCCGGCCCAGCGCCCGGGTGATGCTCGTCTGGCCGGCGAGTGCCTGGGCGACCTGCGGGGCGACGACGGCCAGCGAGAGCTGGTCGACCCCGCCGGCGTTGATTCCGCCGAGCAGCGGGTCGACGAGCCGGTCGACCACCTCCCGGCCGAGCCTGCGGCGCAGGATCGAGCCGGCGCTCCATTCCGGCCGGTCGTCGTCCGCCGGCAGGCCGTATGCGCCACGGTTCTCCGCCAGTCCGAGGCTCGAGGGTGAGATCGGCCCGCCGACAGGCAGCAGATCGAATGCCGCCCGGGCGAGCCCACGGACGCTCACGATCCGGGAACGGGCGAGGGCGAGCAGGTCAGGGGGCAGGCCGAGGATGAGCCCGGCCGGCATCGGGTGCAGCCGGCCCCTCGAGACCACCGACGCCGAGCTGGTCGCGGGAGCCAGGAGGTCGTCGCCGATCCCGAGCAGGTCGCACAGCTCGGCTGCGCTCGGGTTGCGTGTCAAGAAGTTGTCCGGGCCGAAGTCGACCGGTCGCCCCCGGAACCCGCCGGAGAGGATCTTGCCCCCGAAACGATCCTCGGCCTCCAGCACGACGACCTCGACGTCCCCTGTCGCCCCGCCCGGCCGAGCACCGCCGCTGAGGCTCTCGGCATGCCCGGCGCGCCCGCCGGTGGGCGCCGCTCCGGCGAGGACGCGGGCCGCGCCGAGCCCGCTTATCCCACCGCCGACGACGGCGACGACGCGGCCCACGTGCCTAGAGCCTCTCCGCCTCGTCGGCGATGAGACCCGCCAGGGCGGCGCACAGCCTCGGCTCGGCGTTCAAGGACGCCGTGCGGGCAAAGGCCACGCCCGCCTCGGCCGCGACGCGGCTCGCCTCGATGTCGAGGTCGTAGAGGACCTCGAGATGGTCCGAGGTGAAGCCGGCCGCGCAGACGACGACGGCACGCGCCCCCTCGCCGGGCATCGCTCTCAGCCTGTCGAGGATGTCCGGCCCCAGCCAGGGCTCGGGCGTCCTGCCGGCGCTCTGCCATCCGATGTCGAAGCGCTCGAGCCCCGAAGCCGACGCCACGAGCTCCGCCGTCCGCCTGAGCTGGTCGGCATACGGGTCGCCCTCGGCGACGACCCGGACGGGAAGGCTGTGCGCGGTCACGAGAAGCAGGAGCCTCGCCCTCGGCCCGGGCTTGCGCGCCCTCGTGCCCGAGGGACTCGAGGGCCCGGCCGACCCTCTCGGCCAGGAGCTCTATCAAGACGGGGTGGTCGTGCCATTGCTGCACGAATCCGACCCGCATGCCGACACGCTCGGCGCTCTCGCTCGTCCGGGCCATGTACTCGCCGACACTTCCCCGCGAGTAGTGGGGAGCAAGGACCAGCCCCACGAGGCGGCGGGCGCCTTGGGCGGCGAGAGTCTCGACGCCGTCTTCGAGCCGCGGCTCGGAGTGCTTGTTGCCCAGCGTGCAGACGAACGCGCCCGGGAAGCTCAGGTCCAGCTGGTGCTGGATCCCTGCCACCTGCTCGGCCGTCCGCTTCGAGAGCGGGGATGTCCCGCCGATGGCGTCGTAGCGGGCCACAAGGTTGGCGAGCTGCTCGGGGCTCGGCGGACGCCCGCGGCGGACATCGGTGTAGAAGGCCTCGACCTGATCCGGCGAGGCAGGGGTGCCGTAGGCCATCACCAGCACCCCCACAGGCTCGGATGGAGCTGTCATCGCCCGGCCGGCCCGCTCGGGGGCCCGTCGTTGACAAAGCCGTGGACGGTCTCGACCACCCGCTCGAGCACGCCGGGGTCGGTATCGGGCAGGACCCCGTGGCCGAGGTTGAATATGTGGCCGGGCTCGACCGCGCCCTCGAGGAGGATCCTGGTCGTCTCCGCCAGCACCACCTCCACGGGGGCCGTGCACACGGCCGGGTCCATGTTGCCCTGCACAGCCTTGCCGGCGCCGATACGGGCGCGGGCGGCACCGAGCGTCACCCGCCAGTCCACACCGACGACGTCGGCCCCTGCCTCCGACATGAGGCCGAGCAGCTCTCCTGTGCCCACGCCGAAATGGATCCTCGGGACGCCGAGGTCGCGCGTGCCCTCGAGGACCTTGCGCGAGGCGGGCAGGGCGAATCTCGCATAGTCGGCGGCGGAGAGAGATCCCGCCCAGCTGTCGAAGAGCTGGATCGCCGAGGCCCCGGCCCCGACCTGGGCGCGCAGGGAGGCGAGGGCCATGTCGGCGAGGCGGTCGGCGATCTCGTGCCAAAGCCCCGGGTCTGAGTGCATCAGGGCCTTGGTCCTGGCGAAGTGCTTCGAGGGACCCCCTTCGATGAGGTAGCTGGCGAGGGTGAAAGGTGCGCCTGCGAAGCCGATGAGGGGGACCTGGCACTCGTTCACGACCATGCGCACGGTCTCGAGAACATGGGCGAGGTCGGTCTCGGGCTCGAGGGGACGGAGGCGGTCCAGGTCCTCGTGGCTGCGGAACGGCCGTTCGACGACCGGGCCGACACCCGGGACGACGACCACTCCGACGCCGGTCGCCGCGAGAGGCACGACGATGTCGGAGAACAAGATGGCGGCGTCCACGCCGTAGCGGCGCACGGGCTGCAGCGTGAGCTCGGCGGCCAGCTCAGGCTTGGCGATGGCGTCGAGGATGTCCCCGTCCCCGCGGAGCTTGCGGTACTCGGGAAGCGACCGTCCCGCCTGACGCATGAACCACACCGGAGGGCGCTCCACCGGCGAGCACCGGCACGCCCTGAGGAACGGCGAATCGGCCTCCTGCACGGCACGAGAGTATCCGCGCCCAGGCACGAGCCACATTTTTCGTGTTTCTGGCTGGAAATGTGCCGTCTGGTCAGGTAGAAAGTACGCCGTGGTGAGCGACGCAGCAGTAATGCCGCGCCCGCACAGCCGACAGCAGCCGGGGGGCCCTCAAATGCTCGCCGTCGGCGTAGTCGTCTGGCTTGGCTCGGAGTTCATGTTCTTCAGTGGCCTTTTCGCGGCCTTCTTCACGATCCGCGCCCACAACATGCCCTCCTGGCCCCCGGCGGGGACGTTCCCCTCGGGCACGAAGCTCGACACGATCCAGGCCGGGATCTTCACCGTCGTCCTCCTCGCCTCGAGCCCGACGTTCCAGTTGGGCGTCTGGGCGCAAGAGCGCGGCAACTTCAAAGCGGCCCGCAACTGGATCATCACGAGCTTCATCCTCGGGGCTGCGTTTCTCGGCAACCAGATGTACGAGTGGAAGACCCTGCCCTTCAGGCCGCGTACGAACGCCTACGGCTCGCTCTTTTACATAATGAGCGGCCTGCACGGGCTGCACGTTCTCCTCGGCCTCGTGGCGATGATCGCCCTCATGGGCCGCCTCGCCGGCTCCATAAAGGGCGGCGACCCGGGTGAGACCGCCGTCTACCAGGCCGTCAGCTACTACTGGCACTTCGTCGACTTCATGTGGATAGGGCTGTTCAGCGCCCTGTTCCTGCTCTCGTGACCTCGGGCGCCTTCTGGCGCCGCCTGCTGTTGAGCGCGGCCCTCTTGGTTTCCGCGAGCTTCCTGGGCGTGTTCGTGCTCGGCGGAGGGCGTGGCGACGCCTCGCGGGCCGGCTCGGCCGGGGTGAGCTCGGCGGCACTGACGAGCCAGGAGACCACGACCGCGGCCGCGGCAGCTGGCGGCCGGCCGCACGCTGTTCGTGGAGAACTGCTCGACCTGCCACGGCATCGGTGCCGAGGGGGGCAACCGGGCGCCCCCTCTGCTCGGCGTGGGGGCGGCGACGGTCGACCTCTGGCTGTCCTCGGGATGGATGCCGCTCGCCGAGCCGTCGGCTGAGCCGCAGCCCAAGCCCGCGAAGTTCCCCCGGGCACAGGTCCTCGAGATCGTCAGGTACGTGACCTCGCTGGCCCCCTCGTCCACGAACCCGGGCATTCCTTTCAAGCTCAACATCGCCCATGCCGACGTCGCCGAAGGCTTCAGCCTGTTCGCGCTCAACTGCGCCCCCTGCCACACGATCACCGGGGCAGGCGACGCCCTCGCGGACGGGATCTACGCGCCTCCGCTGCACGGGGTCACCAAGACGATGGTGTGGGAGGCGATCCGGACCGGGCCGGGCAACATGCCGCGCTTTGGGCCGGGGACGATCTCGCCCGCCCAGGTCGTCGACATCGTCGGTTATGTCGTGAAGAACATCCAGCACCCGACCAGCCCCGGCGGCCTGTCTCTCGGAGGTGTCGGCCCCGTGGCGGAGGGGTTCGTCGGCCTGTTCGTCGGTGTCGGCCTGTGCATGCTCGCCGCGCTCTGGGTCGGGGACCGCTCCGAGAACGAGGAAGACGAAGGCCACGCAGGCCACGAAGCCACGGGGGCCACGAGGGCGACGACGGCCAGGATCCAAGCACGCACGGGGAGCTCGCACATGCCTGAGAACACCGGAGGCACCGGGCCCGACCACGGCGACGACGAGACTCGCCGGGTGCGCATCCCCGTGAGCGCGGCCCGCCCGGACGCCCCGCAATTCCAGATCGCCGCCAAGAACCCCCGCCGGGCCGAGATCGTCGCCGGGTCAGGTTTCCTGCTGGCGGCGGCGGGCTTCGCCGGCTTCGGGGCGGCCTACTGGCAGAACTACTCGAACTTCTGGCTCGCGATCACCTTCACCGTGGGCTTCGCCGGCCTCGGCTACGGATCGGTCGTATGGGGCAAGTACCTGATGCCCCGGGGCCCCTTCTCGGAGTCCCGCCACAACCTCGCCCCGACCCAGGGCGAGCGGGATGCCTTCGTGGAGGACTTCGCGAGCCGCGGCAAGGTGGCGGTCGAGCGCCGCGGTTTTCTCGTCAAGACTCTCGGACTTGCCTCCGGGATCCTCGGAGTCGTGCTCGCCTTCCCCCTCATCCGTTCCCTCGGCCCGCTGCCCGGGACGACGCTGCGCAAGACCGCCTGGCGCAAGGGCTCGTACCTGGTCGACATCAACGGTCGCAAGATCAAGCCCGCCGATCTCGAGGTGGGTGGCTTCATCACCGTCTTCCCGCCCGACGACATCGGCGGCGCCTACTCGCAGACCATGTTGATCCGGGTCACGACGATTCCCGAGGGCGGCTTCCTGCCTCCGCCGGCACGGTTCGCCAAGCAGCGGGCGACCTGGGCCCCGCAGGGTTACATCGCCTTTTCCAAGATCTGCACGCATGCAGGCTGCCCGGTCGGCCTCTACGAAGAGCTCACCGAGAAGATGCTCTGCCCTTGCCACCAGTCCCTGTTCGACGTGACCGATGCCGCCACCCCCAAATTCGGGCCCGCGCCGCGGCCGTTGCCGCAGCTGCCGCTCTACATCGACAAAGCGGGATACTTCCGAGCCCAGAACGGCTTCGACGAGCCGGTAGGACCGGGCTACTGGGAGCGGGGCAATGGTTGACGCCCTCTACAACTGGTTCGACGTCCGGTTAGGCATCTCGGGTTCGAGCCGCAAGCTGCTCAACAAGATCTTCCCGGACCACTGGTCGTTCCTGATAGGCGAGATCGCCCTCTACTCGTTCATCGTTCTTCTCGGGACCGGCGTCTTTTTGACCCTCTACTTCGTGCCGTCGAGCAAGGAGATCATCTACCACGGCTCCTACGTGCCCCTTCGCGGTCAGCGCGTCTCGGAGGCGTTCGCCTCGACGGTCAACATGAGCCTGGCGGTTCGCGGCGGCCTGTTGATGCGCCAGATGCACCACTGGGCGGCGAACATCTTCGTGGGGTCGATCGTCGTCCACATGCTGCGGGTCTTTTTCACCGGGGCATTCCGCAAGCCTCGCGAGCTCAACTGGATCGTCGGCTCGACCATGCTCATCCTCGCCATCTTCAACGGCTTCCTCGGCTACTCGCTGCCCGACGACCTCGTGTCGGGCACGGGCATCCGGATCTCCTTTTCGATCGTGGAGTCGATCCCGTTGATCGGCAGCTACATGGCCTTCTTCCTCTTCGGCGGGAACTTCCCGGGCGACTCCATCATCCCGAGGTTCTTCACCCTCCATGTGCTGGTGCTGCCCGCGGTCATAGTGGGACTGCTCTCGGCCCATCTCGGCATGCTCGTGCGCCAGAAGCACACCCAGTTCCCCGGTCCGGGCCGTACGAAGCACAACGTGGTCGGCGCACCCTTGTGGCCGACCTTCGTCGCCAAGACGACCGGCTTCATGTTCCTCGTCGTCGCGGCCTGCGGCGCCTTGAGCGCCCTGTTCCAGATCAACCCCATCTGGCTCTACGGCCCCTACGTCCCCTACAGGGTGACCTATGCAGTGCAGCCGGACTGGTACATGGGCTGGCTCGACGGCGCCCTGCGGATCATGCCGAGCTGGGAGATCACCGGCTTCGGGCACATGATCCCCAATGCCTTCTTCCCCGCCATCTTGCTGCCCGGCATCACCTTCGGCGTCCTGCAGGCGTGGCCGTTCATCGAGGCGAAGCTGACGGGCGACCATGGGGACCACCAGGTCCTCGACCGCCCGCGGGACCGCCCGAAACGCACGGCGCTCGGCGCGGCGGTCTTCGCCCTCTACTTCGTGCTCTTCGGCGCGAGCGCCACGGACGTGCTCGCCAACTACCTGTCGATCTCGCTGAACGTCGTCCTGGTCTCGTTCCGCTTCCTCGTCGTCATCGTGCCTTTGATCGTGTACCCCGTGACCTACCGCATCTGCCTGGAGCTGCAGCGTGTGCCGTCGGCCGGGCAGCGCAAGCGCTCCAACGTCATCCTGCGTTCGACCGAGGGCGGCTATTCGACTGTCCCGAGCGAGGTGCGACCGGGCGACGCCGCCCCGAGGATCGAGCCACTGCCCCTCGACGAGGACGTCGAGCTCGTCCCGGTTCCGGCCGGGGTACTCGCGGTGGCCGGCGGGTCAGGCGTTGACGCCGGTCCCGTTGACGGCGAGGCGGCGGAATCCCCAAGGGCGAGAAAGCGGGGCGATGGTCCGCTCGGCGGGATCTTCACGATCCCGCGTGACTACCGGTAGCCGGTCGACAACTCGAGTCGACTCGGGTCGAGTCGAGCCGGTGGTGGGACTCGAACCCACGACCTGACGATTACAAGTCGCCTGCGCTTCCATCTGCGCCACACCGGCCTTATCCCGAGCTTCGCATCGGCGGGCGCCGCTGACCAGCCCGCAATTCAGCTCCGGGCCGTCCCGCTTCCCGTTCCCGCCTCGTCGGGCGGGATGATGCGGACCCCTCCCGTCTCCTCCGGCTCCAAGATGCTACCCACGCCGTTCTCCTCGGGCGGAACGATGCGGATCGGGCTCGCCTGGGGCGGAACCCGGTTGCGAACCGCTCCGAGCTCGTCGCGCGACAGGATCCGCACGGCGCCGGACTCGCCGACAAGCTCCGGGTGGGCTGCGGGACCCGGACGAAGCGCTCCCCGGTGGTGCCCACCGCCGACCAGGATCTTGAGCGGCGACCGGGCGAGGCGGTGGGCCAGGTCCCGCAGCGAACCGATCACGAGGGGATAGAGGGCGAGGCTGACGAGGATCCCGATCAGTAGGCCGCCTGCGGCGTCCCCCGGGTAGGCGATCCCGGTGTAGACCGTTGCGAACGCGATCAGGAGCGCCACCAGGGTCGCGACGCCTGCCACGAGCCACGCCCGGGCCAACCAGAGACCCGCCGCCACCGCGCCGGCTACAACGGCGTGCTCGTTGGGGAAGCTGAACCCGGCCGGCCGTCCCACCAGCACGACCGCCTGGGGCGCGACGGTAAAGGGCCGGGCCCGGCCGACAAGGTGCACGACGGGCTGGCAGATGCCGTAGGCGACGGCGGCACCGACGCCGACCCATACGAGCGCCGCGAGCTGGTCGATGTCCGACCCACCGAAGCCGGCCACTCTGGCCCGTGAGAGTGCGAGCACCAGCAGGCCGGCGAGCACGACGAGAGCCCAGGGACGGGCAAAGAAGACGAGCACGCTGTGCGCCCATGCTGTTCGCACGGCGAACCGGTTGACGTCGAGGTAGAACCGTCTGTCCACTGCAGGGACTCCCGAAGCCTGACCTGACTGCTCGCCCGGGTGGCGACATGCCCAAGGGTATCCACAAGAGTCGCATTTGCGGCGGCTGTCTGGATAAACTCTTGGCCGGGCTTCCCTCTGGGGGTCGCGTCCCGGCGTCTCGTGAGTTCGGCAGGAATCTCTCGGGGGGCTAATCGTCGCGGTCAATGAGCAGGGAACCTAAGTCAATACGCGAACTGGGCAGCGTTGCGACCCGCGATCGACAAGGAGAAGACATACCCATGAGGATCCTGGTACTCGGTGGCGACGGTTACCTCGGCTGGCCGACGGCGCTGCACCTGTCGGCGCGTGGCCACGACGTCGGAGTCGTCGACAATTTCGCCCGGCGCGCCTATGACAACGAGATGGGCGTCGACAGCCTCGTGCCGATCCGGCAGCTGCAAAGACGGATCACAACGTGGAAGGAAGTCTCCGGCAATGTGATCCAGCCCTTTATCGGAGACCTGACCGACCACGTGTTCGTCGAGCAGACGATCCGCGATTTCGCTCCCGAGTCCGTGGTCCACTTCGCCGAGCAGCGCTCGGCGCCCTACTCGATGATCGACCGCCACCACGCCGTCTACACCCAGGTGAACAACGTCGTCGGCACGTTGAACCTGCTCTACGCCATCGCAGAGATCGACCCCAACATCCACCTTGTCAAGCTCGGCACCATGGGCGAGTACGGGACGCCGAACATCGACATCGAGGAAGGCTACATAGAGATCACCCACAAGGGCCGCACCGACGTGCTGCCCTACCCGAAGCAGCCGGGCTCCTTCTACCACCTGTCCAAGGTCCACGACAGCCACAACATCCAGTTCGCCTGCCGGATCTGGGGCCTGCGTTCGACAGACCTGAACCAGGGGATCGTCTACGGACAGGTGACGCCCGAGACCTCGATGCACAAGGACCTCCTGACCCGCTTCGACTACGACGGCGTCTTCGGGACCGTGCTGAACCGCTTTGCGGTGCAAGCGGCGGTCGGGTACCCCCTCACCGTCTACGGCAAGGGCGGTCAGACCCGAGGCATGCTGGACATCCGTGACACGCTCGCCTGCGTCGAGCTGGCGTGCCTGAACCCGGCCGCAGCCGGCGAGTTCCGCGTCTTCAACCAGTTCACAGAGTCGTTCTCGGTGAACCAGCTCGCCGAGTGGACCGCCAAGGTCGCCGGTGGAGATGTCGTCATAGACAGCGTTCCCGATCCGCGCGTCGAGAAGGAGGAGCACTACTACCACGCCGTCGCCACCCAGCTGCCGGCGCTCGGTCTCAAGCCCCACCTTCTCGAGGACGCGACGATCGAGGTGCTCATCGAGACCGCCAAACGGCACAGGGACCGCGTGGAGTTCGACGCCATCAGGCCGACGGTCAGCTGGCGGTCGACCAAGAGCGAAGTGAGCGTGGCCAGAGGCGCTGCCGGGGAGTAGTCCCCTCCGGGGCCGGCGCCTGGCCGCCCGCTCCGGCGGGCCGGAGAGCAAGGATCTCGTAACGGTTTCGAGCTGGCCCGCGGGCCGGGAGAAGAACTTCCTGGCTGCGGGCGGCGCAAAGAGTAGCTTCTTCCGCGATGACTGCGGCCTGGCGACGCGGAAGCCTTCCGACTGCGCGCCGCTCGAACAAGCGCATCGTCATCCTCGTCGTGGCGGTCGCGGTGCTGGGCGTGATCGTCGGGGAGGTCGCAGCCGACGTAGTGGGCTCCGGGCACGCCGCGGGGCGTGTGGCGGCCCAGACCTACGTCGCCGAGGTCATCCCCGTCGTCGACGGGTCGACGAGCCTTGCCGCGACGTTGCACCTGGTGCGCAACGGCTCGGCCCTCCTTGACCGGACCCAGCTGGAGCGAGCGTTGGGGGATCTCGTGACCGGCACCGCGGATGACAACGCCCAGCTCCAGAGCCTCGGAGTCCCGGCGCCGACCGCCCGTAGCGGGCAGCTGCTCGAGAGCGCTCTCGAGGCCCGCGGCGCGGTGCACGCGACATCGCCGGCGCCGTCGCCCTGGCGATCGGGCCGACTTTCGGGACACAGGCCCGCTCCCGGGCGGGTGCCCTCATGGTCACGGCGGGTCGCCAGCTCATCACCGCCGACATGGACTACGTAAGCTTCGTCCGCTCCCTGCCCCGCTCGAGCGGCCGGAGCCGCCTCCCCTCCTCGAAGTGGGTCCTCACCCCCGCCTCGTGGACCGCCTCGGCGGCGCAGACCTGGCTCACGCGGCTCTCCGCCGTGCCCAAGCTGCAGGTCCACGAGGACCTGGTGATCGTCGCGGTCACCGTAGAGCCGCCGGTGGTCCGTATCACCGGGCTCCCGACCACCACCACCTCGCCTCCCACCACCACGACGTCCACGACGACGACCTCGACCACGACCACGACGTCCACGACACGCCCGGGGGCGACGACCTCCTCGACGACGACCTCCTCGACGACAACGAGCTCCACGACCACCACCACGACGACGATGCAGCTGCCGCCGTCGGGATCGACTTCGGTCCTGCCGCCGACGCAGAGCGTCTCGGTGGTTCTCGTGGTTGCCGACTCGGGCAACGTCCCCATCTCCGACATCTGGGCCTCTGCCGCCGTCGTGCCGGAGATCGGGACCGGTTCGGGCGCAAAGGCAGGCCCCACGGCCGTCGAGCACGCGACAGCCGTGCGCATCGGCCGGCTCGCTCCCGGCGCCTCGGTCGTCGTGACGCTGCCGTCCCTCAAGGTCAGGTCGGGCAGGCAGTACACGCTCTGGGCCGCCATCGGCACCGGCAAGCTGCCCGAGGGTCCTGTGACCCAGCAGCCGGCCGGTGCGGGTCAGCTCGACGAGGTGCGCATCAAGGTCGCATCGGGGTGATCGGCCCCGGCCCGGGATCCTGCGGCTGAGGCGCCGGGTCGCCGGCTTGTTGACGCCACGCCGCCTCCGCCCGGGCGGCAACTTCTCGGAGGGGCAGCCCGGTCATCGCAGCAACCCGGGCGGCGTCGGCGTGCTCGGCCTTGACCCTGCCCGGACTGACCTTCACACGCACCCGATGACCGTCGAGGTCGACCTCGAGCAGCTCGCGACGCGCCGCCCAACGTTCGACGGCGTGGGCCCGCACCCCGAGCGTGCCGGTCTCGTGCTCCAGGCGGCGGCGGAGCTCGCCCACGAGGGCCAGATCGCACAGGACGCTCACGACGTGGCCCGGACGGCCCTTTTTCATCAGCACGGGTGTGACCCAGGCGTCGAGGGCACCGTCTTCGAGCAGGGCCTCGACGGCATGCGCCAGCGTCTCGCCCGTGACGTCGTCCAGGTTGGCCTCGAGCTCGACGAGAGGGTGGCCCTTTTCGCCGGCGGCGGCACGGAGAGACACTGCCGACAGGCCGACGACGACCTGGGTGCAGTTGGGAAGGTCGTCGAACTCCCTTGTCCCGGCGCCGAATCCCGTTGCCTCGATCGTCATCGCCGGCATGGGCCCGAAGCTCGAGCCCCATGCCGCGAGCATGGCCGCACCCGTGGGGGTTGTGAGCTCCACGCTGATGTCCCGTCCCTGCGTCGGGATGCCTTCGAGCAGCTCGACCACGGCCGGGGCCGGATTGGGCAAAAGGCCGTGGGCGCTGCGGACCATGCCCAGCCCCGTTGCGACAGGGCTCGCGGCGACCGTCGCCACGTCCAGCAGCTCGAGCGCCGAGGCGGTGCCGACGATGTCGACGATCGTGTCGTGCCCTCCGAGCTCGTGGAAGTGAACCTGCGAGGTCGGGCGCCGGTGGAGGCGCCCTTCGACCTCGGCCAGCAAGGAGAACGCCGCCGCCGCCCGGTCGCGGACCCGCTGAGGCAGCCGAGCCTCCTCCAGGATCCCCATCACGTGCGGGAAGGTCCGCACGACGGCGTCGTCGCGGACTTTCACTATCGCCTGGGTCGCGGCGATGCCGTTGCGCAGCACGGGCTCGAAGCTGAGCGACCACGCATCGATGGGAAGGCGGTCCAGCAGGTGCTCGAGCTCGGTCGGATCGGCGCCGGCGTCGACCAGGCTGCCGAGCGCCATGTCACCGGCGATGCCCGAGAAGCAATGAAACCAAGCCACGCGCTGCACCGGTCCCACTCCCCCCTCCGCCTGCCGCCCGGCCGCGGCCGGCCCCTCGCCCCGCGGAGCCCCCGGTCACCGGAGCATCCTCGCCACGGCGCAGGCCGCGCCGAAGCCGTTGTCGATCCCGACGACGGTGATCCCTGCCGCGCAGGAGGCGTGCATGGCCAAAAGGGCGGTCACCCCTTCGAGGGACGAGCCGTAGCCGACGCTCGTCGGCACGGCGATGACCGGGGCGGGCGTGAGGCCGCCCACGAGGCTTGCCAGGGCTCCCTCCATGCCGGCGACGACGACGACCGCGTCCGCGTCGGTGATCTCCTCGATCGAGGCGAAGAGTCGGTGCACCCCCGCCACCCCGCAGTCGCCGAGGATCCCCGGGGCGAAAGCCGAAAGCCCGGAGCACGGCCAGGCACTCCTCGGCGACCGGCATGTCGGCCGTGCCTGCCGTGCAGACGAGGACGCGTCCCGGACCTCTCCGACCTGTTCGCGCCAGACGACGGTGCTCAGGCGGCCCGCCTCCTGCTCGAGCGGTGTCCGCTGCCCGCCCGGGCAAGCCTCCAGCGACGCCGTCACCTGAGCCTCGTCGGCCCGCGTCAACAGGACCGGGCCGCCGCCTTCCGCGCCGAGCAGCTCGGCGACGATCGCCGCGCACTGCGAGGCTGTCTTGCCCGGACCGTAGACCGCCTCGGGCAGGCCTTGGCGAAGGACTCGGTGGTGGTCCACCTTTGCAAAGCCAAGCTCGGTGAAGGGCAGCCTCCTCAGTCTCGCGACCGCGTCGTCGGGCGAGCACGCGCCGGAACGCAGGTCTTCGATCAGGCTTCGGATTGCGAGCTCGTCCATGGGTGTCACTATCCTGCCCTCATGGCCACACCGGCGCAGGCTTGGCGCTCGATCGCGTTCTTGGGTCCCGAGGGCACCTTCTCCGAAGAGGCGCTCTTGTCCGTCCCCTCCCTGGTCGGTGCGGCGCCCGTCGCGATGGCGACGATCGCCGACTGCCTCGACGCCGCGAACCGTCGCGAGGTCGACGCGGCCTTCGTCCCGATCGAGAACTCGATCGAGGGAACGGTCAGCGCCAGCCTGGATCACCTGGTCTTCGACGTCGAGCTCTTCATCCAGCTCGAGCACGTGCTCGACGTGCACCTCGATCTTCTTGCGCCTCCGGGCACGGACCTCGGCGACATCCGTCGGGTCGTCTCGATACCTGTAGCCCTCGCCCAGTGCCGCCGGTTCCTGCAAGACAGGCTTCATGGCGTGCAGATCGTGCACGCCTCGTCGACCGCCGAGGCGGCACGCCTCGTGGGCGAGGCCGACCCCGACGGCACCGCCGCCATCGCCCCCGCCTTGGCTGGGCGCCTTTACGGCTTGGAGACGATGGCGCATGCGGTCGAGGACCATGCCGGCAACCAGACCCGTTTCGTGCTGGTGGCGCGCGGTGTCGTGCCGGCGCCGACCGGGCACGACCGCACGAGCCTCGTCTGCTTCCAGCAAGCCGACCGACCGGGCAACCTTCATCAGATCCTCGGCCAGTTCGCCGCTCGGAACCTGAACCTCACCAAGATCGAGTCGCGCCCGACCAAGCTCGGCCTCGGCGACTACTGCTTTGTCATCGAGCTCGAGGGCCACCTGAGTGACGAGGTGGTGGGCGACTGCCTGAAAGAGCTGCACAGCAAGGTCGCCTCCGTGAAGTTCCTCGGCTCGTACCCGGCCTTCGGCGAGCACGGGCCGAGAGAACGCGAGCAGATCGCCGCCGCTCGGGCTGACGCGGACGCCTGGCTGAGGACGCTGCGGTCCCGGGTGCAACCCGAGGTGGACCATTTGTGACTTCGCAACCCGCGCCCTTCGAGTCGGGCCAGTTCCGGGCACCGGTACCGCTGCAAGTCCACCGAGTCAGTCCCACTCGGCTCCTGTGATCCCGGAGTTTGTCGGATGGATTATGGGGATGACGGGGCTGGCAGGCGGGGGCTGTCACTGCGGGCGAAGTCGATGAGTGGTTGATAGTTACCTTGCTCCGCCTCCATGATCGCCGCGATGTATGTAGCGCGTGCCGGCCCTTGGTCATCCAGGCTGACTGCCTCGCCCCCCCAGGGAAGCAAGGGCGATCCGATCGAGTGACGATAGAGGTCTGCGGCCAGGCGGGTACAGCGGCCGTTGCCGTTGGCGAAGGGGTGCACGTGCACCAGCCGGAAGTGGATCCGAACGGACAGCTCGTCTGTCTCAAAGGTGGCGTTCTTGTGCCAGTATCGGGCGTCATCGAACGCCTGGCGGGCCTGTGTCAAGATCTGGGTCGGGTCGACCCCGACGTTGGTCTCCCGTTGGCGCACCCTTCCAGCCCACGTCCACACCTCTCCGAACATCCTCCGGTGCAGCTGAAAGAGAAGACTGAGGTCAAGCACTCCCAGAGGTCCTTCGAGGCGTGCGTACCGCAGGGCCCAAGGGAGAGCCTTGGCGATGTTCCGTCGTTCGTAGCGATTGAGGTCGCTCCGGGTCGTCATGTCCAGCGGTATGGCGCCCGCGAGGTCCTCGTCCGAGAGCGGCGTGGCCCCGATCGGATCGGGACCGAAGGCTGACCCAGTCGAATGGCTCACTCCGGTCGCCACAGCGTGCTCCGGGCAATGACACCCTCCGCGTATTCGGCTAGTTGCTCGTTGCGCGTATCGGCGTCGACCTCTTGGGCCTCGAGAGCGCTGGTCGTGCCGACGTACTTAAGGCGATCTGACGCGACCTTCATCGCTTGGCGGCGAACGATGTCGTCGAGGCTGGTGTCGGGGACGAGGGCATAGACGAGCTTGCAACCGAGCGCCTCGGCAACCTCCTCCAGCTTGCTCAGCGAGATCGTGCGGGCCGCTTCGCTTCGTTCGAGCTTGTCGACCGCCACCTGGGAGATCCCAAGGCGTCCTGCGAGCGCACTTTGGCTCATGCCGAGGCCAGTCCGCACAACACGAATCCATCCGGAACGCGGGACGATACGGATATCGCCAATTTGGCCGCTGCGGTACTTGCGGTCCAGGCCGTCCCGGGTCTGTTTGGCGGTCTCCGCTTTTCTCATAACCCCTAGGTTATCAGAAGCTCCAGAAATGACAACTCATGCGTTATTGAGAAGTGGATTACTAATAACTGCTAGGTTATTAGTAACTGGTCTTTCGCCGGGAGTTTCCAGGCCGGAGGTGATCGGCGCTGATCACGCAACCGCGCCCGTAGCCTTCGATCAGTGTGCCCAGCCGGTAGCAACGCGGGCGTTCGGTACCGGCGTTCTCTTTCCGGGTGAACTCCAACTCGCGTAGTTCACCGGAACCTTGTCCGCCCGGCTCTGGCGCGACGCTCGCGTATCCTGGGTACGCCCAGAGGCAATCAGCATTTATGGGACGGATTATGGGATGGGGTTATTGCTGGATAGCAAAGCCCCAGCTTGGAGGGATGGCAGAGCGGACGAATGCGACGGTCTTGAAAACCGTTGGGTGATGAGCCTCGTGGGTTCGAATCCCACTCCCTCCGCCGCCGTTGTCAGAGCTACAACGTTGCACCTGGTAGCCAATCGATCCGTAAAGGTGCGGGGTCCGGGGTTCAGCGTTCGTGCTCAACCGGCGCCGGTCGACTCGTACTCCTCGAGCCGTGCCTGCATCAGATCCTTCAGGAGTTCGGTCGGCAGCTCGCGGTCGTAGGGGAGCTTGATGAAGCCCTCACCGGCCTCGTAGCCCGCGGCCTCAACCGCGGCTTTCTGGGTGGCGAAGAACGGTGGCGAGAACCGCAGGGAGCAGTGGTTCTTGAAGTTCTGAAGCATCCACAGGTTCGTCTTCTCGCCGCGGACGTACACCGGCAGGTTCCACTTCAGCTCCTCCCGCGATTCCGGGTCGGCGTCAAGGCTCAGCTCCCTGAGCGCCTCGAGATGCGGCCGCTGGACATCGCTCAGTTGCGCGAAGAAGTCATCGACACTTGACCGCTTGGGCATTGGCATGGCCGTAAGGGTACCCACCTCCGGCGACGGGTCGCGATGTCAGTTTCGTTCCCCAGCCGCCATGCCGGCCGAGTCGCACTCATACAGGCGGCGACGGATGGGTTCAGCACCAGCGCCGACCCCGGCGCCCCGCGAGCCGCTGTCTAGCCCCTCTTGCCGTTCTGTCTAGTGGTGACTAGACTGCGATGGTGAAGGGGATGCTGAAGGCCGACCGCGCGCCGTGCCTCGGACGGGACCGGTTGGAGCGATGAAGACGAAGAAGGGCGACAAGACCTACCGGGCTCTTGTCGAACGGCAGCCAGGTTGGTGGATCATCAGCGTGCCGGAGCTCGATCTCGTCACTCAAGCCCGGCGCATCCGCGACATCCAGCACATGGCCACTGACCTCGTGGCTGCGTGGCTCGATATGGATCCCGCCGAAGTCAGAGTCGAGATCGAGGACTTCACGCCTCCTGCGGCCGTGATCGAGCAGATGGGCCGGGCCAAGCGCCTCCTCGGTCAAGCAACCCGAGAACAAGAAGAGGCAGGACGATTGGCGAGTGACGCGGTCGGTGTCCTGATTGATGAACTGGGGCTGACGCTCCGCGACGCCGGCGAGATCCTGGGCATTTCCCACCAGCGTGTTCGCCCAGCTTCACCACCGTGGACGAGGCGCCGCCTGATCGCTCTACCGATGGCGCCAGCCAGTTGGACAGCTCCAAGACCCTCAGGAGCTGCGCGGGAGGTTTTGCCACCAGTCCCAGGCTCTCCGCTGGCAGATTCTGTGTATTCAACCTGGTCGGAGAGCGTCCATATGCGGTTGTCCTCTGAACCACCGGCCAAAGCCGCGAACATGACCTATCAGGAGGAGCTCGTTGACCTCAGACGCATTGACCTTGATGGCCGTCCACGCCCATCCCGACGACGAGGCTTCGTCCACGGGCGGCATCCTCGCCCGCTACGCGGCGGAGGGGATCAGGACCGTATTGGTGACCTGTACCAACGGTGAGCTCGGTGACGGACATGAGGCAACCAAGCCCGGGGAGTCGGGCCACGACGAGGCGTGGGTGGTCGCGAAAAGGCGTCAGGAGCTCGAGAAGAGCTGCGAGATCCTCCGCGTCAGCTCCCTCGAGATGCTCGGCTACCGGGACTCGGGAATGATCGGCTGGCCGCAGAACGACACCGCAGGTTCGTTCTGGACGACGCCCGTGCCGGAGGCTGCCGCCCAGCTCTCTGAGCTCATGGAGCAGTACCGGCCCCAGGTGGTCGTGACCTACGACGCGAACGGCTTCTACGGACACCCCGACCACATCCAGGCGCACCGGATAACGCTGGCCGCGCTCGAGGCGACACCGGTAGCCGACAAGCTCTACTACCCCGCGATCGCGAAGTCGGCCATGGCCGCGTTCCGCGAAATCGTGCGCAGCACCGGTGTAGAGGATCCCGGCGAGGGCGAGGAAGACTGGGACTTCGGCGTGGACGACGACCTGATAGCTGCCACGGTCGACTGCGCCGGTTTCACGGCGCAGCAGTACGAGGCGCTGGCGGCTGATGGGAGCCAGAGTGACGGGACATTCTTTCTCCGGCTCGGGCCCGATCTCTTCTCGACGGTGATGCGCTTCGAGACCTTCGTACGCGCCTACGACAGGACCGGTGCGGCCACACCCGAGGACGACCTCTTCGCCGGTTTGCGCTAACGAGGGCGGTCGCAGGAATACCGGCGATGCCGGGCCTTTCGCCTCTAACCGGACGAAACCCGCCGATGCGATGCTCGTTGAGTCGAGTGGCTCACACAGCCCGGCGTGGCAGGGCCGGCTATTTCGCAGAAGGAGGACCTGGTCATGCTGATACGAGGTGGCGTGGTCGTCGACGCCGACGGACAGCGATCGGCCGATGTGCGCACCTCAGACGACGGGCGAATCGGCGAGGTGGCGACCGGGCTGGCCGCGCTCCCCGGAGAGCCGGTGCACGACGCAACCGGCAAGCTCGTGATCCCGGGAGGGATCGACGCCCATACCCACCTGCACATGCCGGTGGGATCCATCCGAGTGTCGGATGACTTCGTGAGCGGCACGCGGGCCGCAGCCATCGGTGGCACCACGACCATCATCGACTACGTGACGGTTGCCAGAGGCGACGACCCGATGGCGACGGTCGCGAACGTGGCGGTCGTGGGCGGAGCCCTCCGTCATCGACTGGAGCCTGCATCTCACCTTCACCGAGGCAGTTCCAGAGTCGGTAGTCGCAGCCGGAGTCGAAGCGGGCATTACCTCGTTCAAGCTCTATCTCGCCTATCCCGATCGCCTCCAGGTCGACGACGCCACGATCGTTCGCCTGATGCAGCGCCGCCCGCCGGCACGGGGCGCTTGTGACCTTGCACTGCGAGAACGGGGGTGCGATCGAGGAGCTGCGGCGCGAGGCGACTGGCCGCTGGGAGGACGGGAGTGATCGAGCACGCTCGGACGCGCCCGGCTGTGCTCGAGGCCGAGGCGGTCGGGAGGGCAGCCGCGCTTGCCGAAGTCACGGGGGCTTCCATCTACGTCGTCCACGTCTCCTCGGCCCAGGCGCTGGCGGCGGTCCGGGCAGCACAAGAGCGGGGGGTGGACGTCAAGGCCGAGACATGCCCGCAGTATCTCTACCTGGACGTGAGCCGTCTCGAAGGTCCTGACGCGATCGACTTCGTCTGCACGCCGCCGCTCCGCGATCCGTGGCACGCCGAGGAGCTGTGGGAAGGCCTTGCCAGCGGCTACGTACATACCGTCGCCACAGACCACTGCCCGTTCTGGCGCGCCGACCGGCGAGCAGGTATCGCCGGCCGACCCGGCGGTGTGCGCGACTTCACCGACATCCCCGGAGGCCTCCCTGGAATCGAGACCCGGCTTGCGCTTGTCTGGCAGGGCGTGCGGGCAGGTCGGATCTCAGCGGCGGACTGGGTTCGTCTCTGTTCGGAGGCACCTGCCCGCACCTTCGGCCTTTGGCCCGCAAAAGGCTCGTTGGCCGTTGGGGCCGATGCTGACGTCGTCGTGTGGGATCCTCAACGCCGGCAGTCGCTGAGCGCGGGGAGCCTCGACATGGCCGTCGACCAGTCCCCTTATGAGGGAACCGTGTCCGTCGGATGGCCCGAACTGGTTCTGAGCCGAGGGCGATCGGTCGCGGTCGACGGCCTTTTCACGGGTGATCTGGCCTGGGGCCGCTATGTGGCCAGGTCGCCGCTCCGGCCCTAGAGGGCCGGCCGGGCCTTCTGGCAGCGGCCTTGGTGTTCACGTCGGCTTCGATGCCTCTTCGGACCAGCTCGAAGATGACCATGGCCACGATGCTCAGCGTGATGACCACCGCTACCGAATTGGTGATCACGAGGAAGCCAGCCAGCCACGAGCAACCCGATCCCCGAGATCACGAGCGACAATGCGCGCTTGAGCCCGTGCACGACGCGTCCGCGTCTCGCGAGCTCCCTGTCGAGGGATCTCGTCAAGATCATGAAGTCAACATCTTCGGACATGGCTTGCCAATTCTGGAGATCGCGCATCAGCCCCGGCGGAGCCGTGTCACACCGGGGCTAGCTTTGACCCCCCAAGTCGCGAGTGTCAAACGATACCCTCTGAACGGAGGGAATTAAACGTCGTGGACCGCCTCGTCATGCCCAGGAATCTCGCCGAGGCGATTGCCCGCGACGGACGTCATTCCTGGTGGTCGACACTGCCGGGGATCGTGCGGACCTTGGCGGAGGACTGGTCGCTCGAGGTTGGAGCGCCTTTCCAACCCGGTGGGGACACGGCTTGGGTGGCGCCCGCCAGGGACTCCTCCGGGGCTGAGCTGGTGCTCAAGCTGGCGTGGCGGCACCCGGAGTCGGAACACGAAGCTGACGGTCTGCTCACCTGGGGCGGGAACGGCGCCGTTCGGCTGCACGCCTCCCAGAGGTTCGAAGAGACCGACGCACTTCTCATGGAGCGTTGCCTGCCGGGCAGCCCCCTGAGGGACCGGCCCGAGCCCGAGCAGGATGTCGTGATCGCCGGAGTGCTGCAGCGGCTGTGGGTCGAGCCGGAGAGGGACCACTGTTTCGAGCACTTGGCGGTCATGTGCGAGCAATGGGCCTCACGATTCGAGGCAAAGCACCCTGCCGGGGGACCGCAACTCGACGCCGGGACTCGCACGGGAAGGGATCGCCCTGTTTCGCGACCTCCCGAAGACGGCGGAGTTCGAGGTCTTGCTTTGCACCGACCTTCACGCCGGCAATGTCTTGAGAGCGGAACGGGAGCCATGGCTGGTGATCGATCCCAAGCCTTACGTCGGTGACCGCACTTATGACCCTCTCCAGCACATGGTGAACTGCGCCGACAGGTTGCTCGCAGATCCCCGGGGCTTCGCATGGCGGGTGGCCGACCTGCTCGGCCTGGACCGAGACAGGTTGCTCCAGTGGTTGTTCGCACGCAGTGTGCAGTTCTCACCGGATTGGCCCTGGCTGGCCGAGGTCGCCCGGAAGATCGCCGCGTCGAGCTGACGGAGCTGGACCGCCTAGCTTTCAGAAGGGGCGGGCGCCACCGCCGCGCCCTTCTCGGAAGGCTGCAGAGCCACTGGGCTCCGATGACTGCATACTGGTGGCGTGGCGTTGGTCGAGGTTGAAATCGCGCCGGAACGGCCGGACAGCGAGACCGCCTCTGAGCTGTTGGCGCTCTACTACGCCGAGCTCGACTCCCGGTTCCCCGGGGGGTTCGACCCCGACCGGGCGATTGCGGTCTCGCCGCCGGAGCTCCTCGCCCCGAAGGGAGCCTTTCTCGTCGCCCGCCTCGACGGCCATCCCGTCGGCTGCGGCTCGGTGCGCAAGCTGGGCGAGAGCACTGCAGAGATCAAGCGGATGTGGATAGATCCGGTCGCCCGCCGTTGCGGAGTCGGTCGCCGGCTCCTGGCCGCGTTGGAGGCCAAGGCCGTCGAGTTGGGCTGTCGCTCGATCCGCTTGGACACGAACGCTCATCTCACAGAAGCCGTCGCCCTGTACCGGTCGTCCGGATACGTAGAGGTCCCGGCCTACAACGACAACCCGTACGCGGCTCACTGGTTCGAGAAGGCTCTGGTCTGACCAGACGTCGCGCTGTCGGCGCCCGTCGTTGCCGACCGGCCTGCGACCAGTGGACAATGAGCCGGTGACGCCCGAACGGAACCTCAGTCGGCTGCTTGCCGCGATCGCGCCACGGCGGCAACAGGGGGTTTGGGTGTTCTGCGAGGTGCCGAGCGGCTGCCTCCCGGAAGGAATTCAGCCGCGCCTGACCTTCGTCGAGGGAGACACCACCACGGTCGTGCTGGTCGAGGAGCAAGCCAGGGCAGCTGGACTGCACGGTGAGCTTCGGAGCGCCTGGATCACTCTCGAAGTCGACTCGGATCTGGCAGCCGTCGGGTTCCTGGCCGTGATCACGGCACGGCTGGCTGCCGCGTCGATCAGCGTGAATGTCGTCTCGGCTTTCCGCCATGATCACCTCTTCGTCCCCCTCGACGCGGCGGACGACGCGATGGCGGCGCTGACGACACTGCAGCAGCTTCACCAGCCAGGCCGCGGGAGCTGACGGTCCGGGACATGTGACGGGCGCCTCGTGAGAGGATGCCCGGATGGGTGCACCCGGTCGTCCCGTCACCGTCGTCACCGGTGGTGGCCGCGGCATCGGAGCTGCGACTGTCCTTGAGCTGTCCCGCGATGGTCATGACGTCGCCCTCAGCTACCGCGTGGACGCCGGCGCCGCGGCGGCGACGGTCGCGGCCGCGACCCGGTTCGGCGGCCGGTGTGTCGGACCGGGCCGACGTCACACGAGACGAAGATGTAGCCGCCCTCTTCGAGGAGCCGACCAGCTCGGCGTGGTCACCGGCCTCGTCAACAACGCCGGCGTCACCGCGCATATCGGTGATCTGACAGACACTCCCGTCGAGGTCATCCCGTAGGTCATCGACGTCAACCTCCTCGGCGCGGTGCTGTGCGCCCGACAGGCCGCACGGGTGATGTCGCTGCGCTCGCGGCGGTCCCGGAGGTGCCATTGTCAACGTCTCGTCGGCCGGCGCAACGCTCGGGTCGCCGCACGAGTACGTGCACTACGCGGCCGCCAAGGTAGGCGTCCGACGCGCTCGACGGTGGGCCTCGCCAAGGAGCTGGCCGGCGATGGCATCCGCGTCAATGCCGTCGCACCAGGTCTGGTCAACACCGAAATTCATGCCCGCGCCCGGAGCGCCCGATCGCCTGGCCAGCTCCGCGCCCATCCCCTTCGCCGGGCGGCTGAGCCGGGCGAGATCGCCCCCGCCATTGCCTGGTTGCTGAGCCCGTCTGCAGCGTATGTGACCGGCGCCGTGGTCCGTGTCGCCGGTGGGCTGTGAAGACCTGAGGCCCTCTCCACAACTCGGAGCCGAGAAGCACCTGGCTGTGGAACTGGAACGTCGGCGCGAAAGCGAAGGAAACTCTCATCACATGCGAATGACGGTGGCGAAGACGATCCTCGATCGTCGAGATGGCGAGGGGACTGAGGCGAACACGACCGCCCAGGCCCTCGGCTCGTCGCCGACCGCTCCGGCCCGCCGTCGCCTTGCCACGATCCTCTGCCTCGGCGCCTACCTGGCGCTCGGATTCGTCGCCAACCTGCCGGTGTGGCTGCATGGCCCGTCGACCGTCACGATCTGCGGTGGCTGCGGAGCACGGCCAGGAGGTCTGGTTCCTTGCATCGGCTGCGCACGCCGTGGCCAACGGGAGCAATCCGCTTGTCACGAACTGGATCAACTTTCCGTGGGGTGCCAATTTGATGGACAACACCGCCATGCCCCTCGCCGGGCTTGTCGGGGCGCCGATCACGCTCTTGTTCGGGCCCGTGCTGGCCTACAGCGTGCTCTACACGGCGGCGTTCGCAGGCTCCGCCGCGGCGGCCTTCTTCGCGCTTCGCCGTTATGTCTCCTGGATTCCCGCAGCTTTCGCAGGTGGTCTGCTCTACGGGTTCTCGCCCTACATGGTCGGACAGGGGCTCGGGCACCTCTCCTGCTTCTCGCGGTGCTTCCCCCGCTCATGCTCATCTGCTTGGACGAGATCGTGGTTCGGCGACGACAACGATGGTGGCTCGCGGGCGGCGCCCTGGGACTGCTCGCCGCCTGCCAGATGCTTGTCTCCACGGAGCTGCTGGCCATCTTCACCCTCATGGCCGTGATCGGCCTCGCCATTGTCGCAGTCGCGAGCCGCGACAGCTTGCGCTCCGGCGGGAGGCACGTTCGGCGCGGCGTTGGCCGCCGGGCTCGTAGTGTTCGCAGTGATCTCTGCCTTCCCGCTTTACACGATGGTGTTCGGGCCTGACCACATCGCCGGGCCAATCTCCGGTCAAGGTCTTGGCGGGACTTTCGACAGACCTGCTCGGAGTGGTCGCCCCCGACGGGAACCAGCATTTCAGCTTCGGGTTCGCCGCCACGACGACGGCGTGGGTGCACTTCACCTCCGGCAAGGGCGTGCCGGTCCCGGATCTCGGGGAGAACGGCGGCTACGTCGGCCTGCCGTTGCTCGCGCTGCTGCTCGCCGGGGGGTACCGATTCCGACGCGACCGACTTGTGCGTTTCGCGGCCGTCATGGCCGTCATCGCGCTGGTTCTCTCCATGGGGGCGACGTTGAACGTAGCCGGGCACTCGCTCGGAGTACCCCTCCCCTTCCGGCTGCTGACGAAGCTTCCCCTTCTCCAAGACGAGGTTCCCTCGCGCTACTCGGTTGCCATGTGGCTGTTCATAGCCTTGCTCGCTGCCGCCGTCCTCGATCGTGCCTGGCAGCATTGGAAGGCCTTCTCGCAGCGTGAGATGTCACTTGGAAGACCGCTGCGACACAGGCGCAAGGCGAAACTGGCGGCCGGCGCCATCGCAGGGACCTGGGCGGTGCTGGTCGTCGTGTCGCTCATCCCGAGCTGGCCTTATCCGTGGTCGTCCGACGCCGTGCCGGCATGGTTCACCTCGCCTGCCGTC
The DNA here is from genome assembly GCA_963804265.1 of uncultured Acidimicrobiaceae bacterium. Taxonomy (GTDB): domain Bacteria; phylum Actinomycetota; class Acidimicrobiia; order Acidimicrobiales; family Bog-793; genus Fen-455. Next base: position 28,072 of record CAWDPZ010000007.1, on the reverse strand, counting down.
CACGAGGTCCCTTACGGGAGCACGCTCGTCACCTATCCCATGGCTCGCAGCCCGTACACGTACCCGGACGTCTGGCAGGCAGTCGCGGGCATGTGGTACCGGACCCCGGCCGGCCAAGGCGTGTTCGCCCATCCGGGCCGGAGCGCCACCGAGACGGTCTTCGACGACTGCCTCTTCGACGGGCAGGCGCCGCCGCTGACTGCGAAGATCCTCGAGAAGATGCGCAAGGACCTGCGCACCTTCGACGTCTCGACTGTCGTGGTCCCCTCGACGGTGCCGTTCGCGGCGTGCGGGGCCTCGGTGATGGACGTCGTCCTTGGTCGCCAGCCGGTTCACCAGTACGGTGCCTCCGTGTGGACCCGAGTGCCGAGCCTGCTGGCTGTCGAGACGAGCCAGGCGGTTGCGTCTGTTGCGAAGCCGGTCGGACGTAGGCATCCGGTGACTGCGCGGGAATCAGCACGGCGGCCCGGGCGGCACCCGGTCCTCGTGACCGGTGCTTCCGGATACGTCGGGGGAAGGCTGGTTCCCGCCTTGTTGGACTCCGGTTGCGAAGTGCGATGCCTGGCCCGTACTCCGGCCAAGCTCGACGACGCGCCCTGGCGAGCCAGGGTCGAGGTTGTCGCGGGCTCGGTCGGTGGCGACCTGACGGACGCGCTCGCCGGCGTTGACGTCGCCGTCTACCTGGTCCATTCGATCGGGCAGGGCAGCGGTTGGGCCACGGTCGAGCAGGACGACGCCAAGAATTTCGCCCGCTTTGCCGCCCAGGTCGGATTGCGGCGAATCGTCTACCTCGGCGGCCTGGGCAGGGACTCCGACCGGCTAAGTGCCCATTTGCGGAGCCGCCACGTCGTCGGGGAGGCCCTTGCCTCCACCGGGGTCGAGGTAGTCGAACTGCGCGCCGGTGTCGTCATCGGCTCCGGGTCGGCCAGCTTCGAGATGCTCCGCTATCTGGTCGAGGTGCTTCCGATCATGGTGACGCCGCGCTGGGTGACGACCCGTTGTCAGCCGATCGCCATAACTGACATCCTCGAGCTGCTCGTCCAGGCGGTCATCGACGCGGACGTTCCCGCCGGTGTCTACGAGGTCGGCGGCCCCGACGTCGTCTCCTACGCCGAGATGATGGCCCTCTATGCTCGAGCCGCCGGTTTGACCGTCGCCGCCTGATCAAAGTGCCGCTCCTCACGCCGGGGTTGTCGGCCCATTGGGTGGGCCTCGTCACTCCAGTCCCGGCGAAGCTTGCCCGCGAGCTCGTCGAGAGCTTGGTCAACGAGGTCGTCGTCACCGACAACCGCGCTCTCGCCGTCTTCTCCGTTCGACCCGTCGGGGCGGCGCAAGCGATCAGACACAGTCTGGCCGCAGCACAGAGCGGTGATGTCCCCACCTCGTTCGTCGACGCCGATCTCGCCTACTTCGCCCCCGCCGCGACCGACCCCGATTGGTCTGGCGGAACGGTTCTGAGCGACGTGCGCACGGCCAGCACCTCGGCTGACCCCGCACGCGTGTTCGCCACCCTGCTCAGAATCGGAGGCGACAAAGGCTGGTACTCGAGCCAGGTCCTCTGGCGGATCCGAGGCGTGCTCGACCAGGTGGCGGGAGGACCCGGCCTGCGCCGTGGGAGACGAGATCCCCGGCTCTCTCGGGGTCGGGGACCCGGTCGACTTCTGGCGTGTCGAGGATGTCGTCGCGCCGCGACGACTGCGATTGCACGCCGAGATGCGCTTGCCCGGCGAGGCGTGGTTGACCTGGGAGCTCTCAGCTGAGGCGGGAGGAACACAGGTCGTGCAGACCGCCGAGTTCCGGCCTCGAGGACTTCTCGGCCGCCTCTACTGGCTGTCGACGGCCCCCTTTCACCGACTGGTCTTTCCCGGGCTCCTCGCGGGCATCGTGAGCGATGCCGAATCGGCTGGAACGGCCTGATGCGCTCGTTAGCGTGGTATGGAGGGATCCGCAGATGAGCCCAGATGCTGAACAGGGTCCTCCGGCCGTGACGTTCTTGTCTGAAGACCCCTTGTTCGGGCCAGTGGCCGTCGACCTCCTCACGACCGCGCGCGAGATGGCCCGCCGGTTCGCAGCCGGAGCGACGATGTGGTGCACGGCGCCGGAGCTGCCGTCTCAAGCGCAGCGCCTCGCCGCAGAGTTCTCCAACCCGGTCGCCGATGGCAAGCGCGCGCTCCCGGCGGTGGCAGTTGACGGCGACGATCTGGTCAACACCTTGCGGGGCCTCGCCTCGTCGGGAGATGTGCTGGTTGCCATAGCCGGTGCCGAGGACGAGGCGGTGCGGGCAGCCGTGCGCCGTGCCCCCGCTTGGGGAGTGCGGTCGATCTGGATCGGTGGGGGGCGCCGCCCTCCTCCAGGTGCGGCCGACCACGTCCTCTGGCTCGAGGACGAGCCGTCGCCGGTGGCCTCCGATGATCTCGCCCTCCTTGTCGGCCACCGGTTGTGGGAGCTCACGCACGAGTGCCTCGAACATTCCGCACAGGTCGGCCCCCAGGTTGTCGAGGTCGACTTGGCCTGTACCGATGATGTCTGTATCACGTGTTCCGATGAAGGTCGCCTGGCCGAGGTCGTCTCGGCGGGACCTGGTTACCAAGCGCGTGTCAGGACTGCCGACCGGCGTGGAGCTGATCGACACGGCCCTGACAGGCACACCGGAGCCGGGCGACCTCCTCCTCGTGCACGCGGGCTTCGCCATTTCCTTGGTCGACGACTGAACTGAAACAGCCCGGAGGAGACCGCAGGGCCGATTCCCGGTCCGGCGCCTCAGGGCCTGATCGTCATTGGGCGTCCGGAGCGTGTTTGGGGAAGTCCGGACTCACCCGGTGCCCGCAGGTCGATTACATTGATTTGCGTATTGCGTTTAGCGGCGGATGTGAGCGAGTAGTCACAGCGGGAGCCCACATGGGAGTAGGAACGCTGGGGGACGGCCCGACATCGCCGGGAGCGCCGACAAGGCATTTCCGGCTGAAGGGCAAGCATGCTGTTGGCCTCGTGCTAGCTCTGCTGGTCGTGGGAGTCGGCTCCGTCCTGGTCTACGTCAACTCCTACCAACCATTGGAGGCGGGCAGCTTCGGGTTAATGCCGAGCGGGGCGCTAAAGACCGTGACCGACGGCATCACCGCACCAACTACATCATCACCGGCCCGACGGGCTCGACGGGTTCCTTCGGCTTTTCGATACAAGACGAGGGCTCCATCCGGTATCGGTTCTCGGCCCCGGTGGCTACGTCCCGGCCGGCGTCTCCTTGCGATGGGTTCCGGTTCACATCGGGCGCGACGAGTTCATCGACGGAACGCTGGCGACCTCTCGTGCCTTCCCCGCTCCAATCAGCGCCGGTGGGCGGATTCCGTATACGTGATCGTTCGCAGACCCGCCTGCGACACAAGTGAGGAAACGGGCTTCGAGAACATCCCGCTGCTGTGGGAGGCGCTGGGTGTGAACCACGTCTACACAGTCTCTTGAGCGATCCGCGGGGATTGCAGAGGGCTGCCAGTTCAGCTCTGTTACCCCCGGCGGCCCTCCGCTACATCACCTCGTCCTGAGAAGTCGAGCCAGCGGCGGTCTGACTGCTCCGGGGGGGCGTCTGCACCCTGACCCACGCCGCTCAGCTCCGAGGAAGCTTGGAGCTGGCCCAAACCCCGTCGACGGTACGTCGGAGGCTATACGGGCGGCTCGTCGCCGCTGGCCCCCCCGGGCCTATCCCAAGGCGAGGTGGCCGCGTCGTCGGCGGTTTCATACCTGACCACGAGCCGAAGTCCGGGACCCTCGATCGTGTCTACCGATGTGACAGTGATTCGCAGTTCATCGAGGTTGACCCCATGTTCCCTCACGAGGTGCTCCATTCGTCGGTATGCATCCGCGAAAACATCCGGGGTCCTCCCCGCCCCCGCACGACCTGGATCGTCCAGCTGTCGCTGATCGTTACCGGGGACGACTCGGTTGGCCCCAGCCGCACTTCCACGCCTGGCGGTCGGAGCCCCGTGGATCCGGACCGCGGCCCGAATACCCTGAGAGGAGCTGGATTACCTGCTGGCGAACCCGGGGCAGGTCTGCTCCAAGGCTGACTAGGACCTGGGCGCCAACTCCCTCGCCCTCGCGAACGACGCCGAGCAAGATGTGCTCCGTTCCGATGTAGTTGTGACCGAGCTGAAGAGCCTCGCGAAGCGACAGCTCGAGGACCTTCTTCGCACGAGGAGTAAACGGCGGAGAGTCGCCGGTCGGCGCAGCGCCTGCAGGCCCGATCGTCTCCTCGACCTTTCGCGGACGGCTTCGAGCGAGATGCCGAGAGACTCGAGCGCTTTGGCCGCGAGTCCCTCGCCTTCGTGAATGAGGCCCAGCAGGATGTGCTCGGTGCCGATGAAGCTGTGGTTCAGCAGGCGCGCTTCCTCCTGAGCCAGCACCAGTACCCTGCGCGCCCGATCGGTGAATCGCTCGAACACAGGTTCATCATTCCACCGCGGACTGCCTCCGTCTTGGCGTCCTGCTTGCCGAACAGCCGATCCAGTCGCAGCGGTGAAGCTCCAGACCTGCGAGCTCCGAGGTGCTCGACAGATGTCAGGTGACCTACCATCCGAGAACGTGGCTGACACGCACGATCCCGAGGATGACGGGATCGAAGAAGACAGCCTGTCTCCTGCCGAGCGCGCCGCAGATGAGCTGTCCGAATGGCTGCGGGACCGCCAGCGAACTCGGAGGTGGCGCGTTGACCCGACCGAGGCTGCGCTAGCCGCTGTCATTGTCGCCGTCGCGTCTCTAATCGTGGCCGCAGGTCTGGGTGGTTGGTCCTCCTGGTCGTCATTACCAAGTGGCAGGGACGCAGCCGAGCTGGTCGATCTCCTCACGAGGTGGGCAACGCTGCCGGTTGCAGCCGCACTTCTCGGCGCTGGGCTCCTCGCCAAGTACCAGAGCCGACGGAGCTGTGACGAGTTCGAGGAATGCTTCGGTGAGCAGGAAGGCGACGAGGACGGTATCGACGAGAATGGGGTCGACATCGACGCCGGCGACATCGCGCGCCTGTGGAGGAGCCTGCGCCGGACACGCTGGGCGACGGTGGCCATCGCCATCCTTGGACTGGTGACCGCTGTCGCGGCGATGACAACTCTGATTTCGGTGTTCTCGAGCACCGGTGCGAACGTGGCCGCGAACACGCCTTGGTATGGCTACCTCGGAGACGTGCTTGGCAGTCTTGCAACGGCGATCCCGGCGCTCACTTGCTTGTTGATCGCCCCGAGGGGATGGGCGCGAGGCTCCACGCTTTGACAGCGACGGTGCTGACCTCGACGAGTCCTTCGGGGACGAACCCGCCGCCACACGATGACCGCGGATGTCGAGGGCGACGTCGTGAACATCGAGGTCGACGATCACAGCCTGTCTCCTGTCGAGCGCATCGGCATCGTGCTCTCCGACTGGCTCGAGGACCATCCGTCGCGTCGAACAAAGCGGCGGCCCCGGTCGAGCGAGGCTGTTGTCTTCGCCCTCGTCGTTGCCCTTGTTCTCAGTGTGATTGCCGGGGCCTTGAACGGCCTTGCCTACGGGTCCTTTGCCCACTTCGGGACCCGAGATCTGATACTGGTCGTCACCCAGTGGGCGGACGTGCCAACGGCCTTGATCCTTCTCGGCACGGCGCTCCTGGCCCAATACGAGAGCCGACGCTCCTGTGACGAGTTCGAGTCCTGGATCGGTCAGGACGAGGGCGACGACGATGCTCGCGCCGGCGACGGCGCTGAGGCTGGCGTCGAATACCTGAGATGGCTTTCCCGAAAGCTGCGCCGCACCCGCTCGGCAACTGTGCTCATCGCGACTCTCGGACTCTTGATAGCTGCAGCAGCACTGGTGTCCTCGGTGATCTGATCTACGCGGTCGTTTCCGCTCGAGCCAGTGTCACCTGGCATGACTACCCTGCGCTAGTGCTTTCGGAGCTTGCCCCAGCCGTCGCCGCTGTTGCCGGCCTGCTCATTGCCTCGAGGGCGTGGGCGGAGGAATCAGAGCTTCTGGGTGTTTGCAGAACTTCGGAGCTCTTGGTGCTCCGCGATCAGACACCGCCGTGACAGACGAGGGGTCGCTGGCCGCGTAAGCGCAGTTCGGGAAGGTGATCGGCGTTCCCGGTGCGTCCTTCATAGAGGCGTACGGGTCGTGAAGGCTGTGGTCGGTGAAGGCGGTTGTCGGTGAAGGCGGTGATCGACGGGAGCGCCTTCAGAAGGACCGCCAGCAGACGACTATCTCGTTCGGCCTTGAGCCGCCCTCGCGAGGAAAGCTCCCACCGAATCCCAGATCAGCGATCGTGATCTCGACGGGAACCATGGCTGCAAGCACAACCTGGATCCACTCGGGATGAGGCGGCAGCTCGCAGGCACCGGGGAAAGGAGGCATCTCGAAACCAACCCAGATCTCCTCGAGCGCCTCGTCCTCGTTCGCAACAACATCTACTTGCACCAAGACCCCGAGGCTCAGGCGGCCAGCGATGATCCCGCGCACCTCACGGCCAGCGGCTAGTCGGGCTTGAGCTACGAGCGCAGGTGCCTGTCTACTGACTTGAACCACGAAGGCTCCCGCTTCCTCGCGCGACATCTCGAGATCGAGGTAGTCCTGCTCGTCAGGCATCAGGGTGCCCGCCACGTCGCCGCGCCTTGAGTGTCGTGTATGCGTCGCCGCGGCTGCCGGACTCGTGCCAACCGACGCCCAGGAGCCACACGACGTCGCTGTCTTCGTCATGCCAGGTCAAGCCTCGCCATCGGCCGTGGTGCAGGTTGTAGACACTCGCCGCTGTAACCGGCAGGTTCGTCAGTTCCTGACCCCGGGGACTCTGCGACCGTCGTTCGACGAAGGCTGTCACGAATATGTGCCGTCTCGGTAGTCCGTGGCTGGTCGGCCGGCGTACTGCTCGATCGACAGATGAAGGTCTTCGAGGGTTCGACGCGTAGACGAAGCTGCACCGCGTGACGCTAGCGCCCCGGTGACTCAGCGCTGACCTACGTCTCGCGCCGCAGTGCTGTGACCGAATCCGCCCGGCGCTTGGCTCGTTGCGCAGCCTGTTCGTACAGATGAGAGGTGACCTGGTCGAGATCACCGACCGAGAAGGCCTTTCGGGCTTGTTCGAACTCGGTGACAAACTCCGGACTCTGGCGAAATGAGCGCCACGCGCGTTCCAGGAGCTCCGAGGCGTTGCACCGAACAGGCGTGCGGCGGTATGAACCTCGTCGTGCACTGCTTCGGGGACTCGGACTGGATTCGTTGCCATGGGCATCTCCTACCGTTACGGTGTAACACTGTAGCGGCTATCGTGGACCTGTCAACCCCGGCTGCTGTTGGTGAGTCTGGTTAGACCGGATTCCCCAGTGCCTCCTTTGAGGTGCACGACACGGTCCGCCTCCGCGGCGGGCGCGTGTTGTAGGGCGGCGCTCGCCCTCCACGAGCCCTTTGCTCACCATCTCAGAGGTGTCCCGCGGAACAGCTGGCTCCGGTGACGAACGCGTCCGGTGACATGGCGGCTGACGAAGACGCGCAGCTCCCACGCGTCGGGACCTCAGTCTGTTCGGGCCGACATGTTGCCCGACATTCGGCTGCCTCCTCAGATCCTGTCCCGACAATTATTGGGACACCTGTTGGGACAGAGCGTGGCCGAAGGGAGTTCGCTAGTCTCGCAACGCGTCTACCAGGACTTACTCGGAGCCCGAGATGGGATTCGAACCCATGACCTGCGCATTACGAGTGCGCTGCTCTACCACTGAGCTACCCGGGCGGCCGTGACCGATGATTCCGCCAGGGTCGGTGCTCGACGCAGCCGCCCTGGCCTGGTCATCGTAGGCGCGACGGGACCAGGCCGGGCACTGGGTGCCCGCGACAGCACCGGAGTCCAGCCGGCCGATGAGGCCGCGCCTCGCCCGCTAGAGCGCCCGGCGCCTGTAGCGGCGCACGGACACCGGCGCCAGCACGGCGAGGATCCCGAGCGACCAGATCACCGCCCAGAACACCGTCGAACCCGTGCTGCCGGTTCTGGGGACCCCGGTGAAAGGCGGGAAGACGAGGTGCGGGTTCGGCACGCCCGACATGAGGTCGCGTGCCGCGTTGCACAAGATGGAGACGGGCTGATGCTGGGCGAACGCCTGCAGCCAGCCGGGCATCGACTGCAAGGGGACAAAGGCCGACGAGGCGAAGGTGAGCGGGAACAGCAGGGGGAAGGACATCAGCTGCGCCGTCTCGCTGTTCGGGGCGGAGAGCCCGATGAAGGCAAAGCCCCAGCTGAGGGCATAGGCGAACAACAGGAGCAGCACGATCCCGGCAAGGAACTCGCCGACGTTGGTCCCGATGCGGTAGCCGACGGCGTACCCGACTCCTGTCATGAGGGCCATCACGAACAGGTTGCGGCACAAGTCGGCCGTGGTCCGCCCGGCGAGCACGGCCCAGCGGGACATGGGCAGGGCCCGGAAGCGCTCGATCAAGCCCTTCTGCAAGTCTTCGGCCAGCCCTATGGAAGTGCCTATCGAACCGAAGGCGACCGTCTGGACGAAGATCCCGGGCATGAGGAACTGCACGTAGTGATAGCCGGGCGTGGGGATGGCACCCCCGAAGACGTACCGGAAGAGCAGAACGAACATGATCGGTTGCACGCTGGAGAAGAAGATCGCCTCGGGCACCCGGGTGTAGGCGATCAAGTTGCGCTTGGTCATCGTCAACATGTCGGCGACGGCCCAGTAGAGCCTCCCCTGACGGCGGTGAGCCGACAGAAGGCTGCGGCGCGGGGATAGCGGTTGTCGTCATCAGCCTCGGCCTCTCTTGCGTGCTGGTCGGCTTGCATCCGGGCCGGGAGGGCCGGTTGAGATCCCGGCCGTCTCCTCCTCGGTCCTGTGCCCAGTGAGGGCGAGGAACACGTCGTCGAGGCTCGGCTCCCGCAGGGCGAGAGTTGTCGGGGCGATGCCTGCAGCCTCGAGGATCCGCAACGCCTCGGTCACGACGCGGGGGCCGTCGTTCACGTTGACCTCGACGGTCTTGGCGAACACGACCGGTGGCTTGTCGTTCACCGCCCTCAGGACATCTCCGGCCCGCAGCGCCGTCGCCTCGTCGGCGAGTCCCAGGTCGAGCACCGTCGCGCCCATGCTCGCCTTCAAGCTGGCGGGCGTCCCCTCGGCGATGACCTTGCCGTGGTCGATCACGACGAGCTGCTCGGCGAGCCTGTCGGCCTCCTCCAGGTACTGGGTCGTGAGGAGCACGGTCGTGCCCTCGGCGGCCAGGCTCTCGATCATGCCCCACACGTCCCGCGGCTGGCGGGATCGAGACCCGTCGTCGGCTCGTCGAGGAACAGCACCTGGGGATGGGCGACCAGCGAGGCGGCGACATCGAGACGTCTGCGCATCCCCCCGGAGTAGGTCTTCGTGGGCCGGTCGGCTGCGTCCGCGAGGCCGAATTGGCCGAGCAGCTGCGCCGCCCGGTCCCTCAGCAGCGGCTTGGGCATGTGGTTGAGCCGTCCCACCATCCACAGGTTCTCAGCGCCGGTGAGGTTCTCGTCGACGGCCGCGAACTGGCCGGCGAGACCGATCAACCTGCGGACGGCATCTGATTCCTTCACGACGTCGTGGCCGAGGACACGTGCACTTCCGCTGTCGGCCCGGAGCACCGTTGTGAGGATGCGGACGACGGTCGTCTTGCCGGCCCCGTTCGGGCCGAGCAGCCCGAAGATCGCGCCTGTCTCCACGCCGAAGCTGACGCCGTCCAGCGCCTTCACGGTATGGCCGAAGGTCTTGCGCAGATCCTCCAGCTGAATGGCGACCGTCATGTGGATCTCCTTGCGGGTGGGGCAGAACAGCCGCGTGCGTGGATGGATGAAAGACGGTATTCTCTTAGCAGGCAAATATCTTAGCAGTTAAGGTAGATCATGGACAGCGAAGAGCGCAAGCGAAGCATCGAAGACCTCGGCACGGCACTTCGCGCCCTCGTCTCCGCCTCGGACGCCTTCGACGAGGCCTTGGGCAAGGTGCTCGGCCTGAACGCGACCGACGTCCGTTGCGTGGACCTGCTCGACAAGCACGGCAAGATGACCGCGGGCGCCCTTGCCGACCTGGCGGGGCTCAGCACCGGAGCGGTGACGTTCCTCCTCGACCGCCTCGAGAGCGCCGGCTTCGTGAGCCGGCTGAGGGACATCGACGACCGCCGCCGCGTGCTTGTCGAGCTCGTCCCGATGGCGAAGAGGCGGATCGCCGAGCTGCACACGGGGTTGTTCGAGGCGTGGCGGGTCTCCGCCGAGCGCTTTACTGCATCCGACCTCAGGCGCATGATCGCCTTTGTCATCGAGGGCACCAAGGTCTACGAAGCCCAGCTCCCGCTCCTGTGGTCGCAGATACCCGAATCCGACAACGGCTCGCGCACGGCGGCGGGCAGGGTCGCCATCAGGGAGGCGCTCAAGGCACAGGCTCGGGCAGAGGCTCACGAGCAGCTGGAGAAGGCGGCCCGAAAGCTCCACGCCAAGGCCAGCGGGCTGCACCAGAAGGCGACCGGGCGCTGACGCGCCCGCGACCGTCCCACCCCTCAGGAAATTGAGGGGACGTCCGGCCGCCAGGTTGCCAAGGAGGTCGAAGAGCTCGGAGCGGGGGACCTTCCCCAGCACCTCGCCCAGGATGCGGCCGCTCGGGCTCACGAAGACCGTCGCCGGCAAATCCCCGACTCCGAAGCGGGTAGCCAGGTCGATGCTCGCCACGCCTGGAGCCTGGGCGACCGGGTACTCGGCCCGGGCGCGGCGAACCATCGCCAATGCCGCCGAGGTCGAGGGGTCGTTGACGTCGATCCCCAAGAAGCGGACCTTCGCGCGCTCCGCATCGGCGACAGCCGCGAACGTCCCGAGCTCGGCCTGGCAGGCCACGCACGTGGACTGGAACCAGTTCACGACCGCCGGGCCGCCGCCGAGCACCGCCGAGGTCACCCGTCCCTGGCGGCCGAGCAGGGCGAGATCGAATCGAGGTGCCTGCGCCGGCGACGAGTAGACGACGAGGTTCGCGTACTTCGAGCTCGGCACCGAACGCGACACGCTGACGGCGTAGGCGACGAAGCCGGCTGCGAGAAGGACCGAGGTTGCGAGCCCGGCCGCAGTGGCACGCCTGCGCCGTCGCCCGGCGCTGTGCCCGGCAGGCGTCGCCTGCCTGCCACCGTCCGCGCCCTCGGGCATGGCGTCGGCTTCGGGCGGGGCCGGAGAACCCATCGGCGCATGGTAGTGCCGGATACGGTTTCTCAGGCCGTCGGTCCGCAGCATTCGGGAACCGGCCCGGGCGGTCCTTATTGTCCCGGCGGCCCTTATTGTGTCGTTGCCGCCCTTGCGAGAGCGGACTCGACGCGTCGAGAGGGAGTGAGCGGTGAGCGTATTGGCCGTTGATGTCGGCACGAGCGGCGTCCGCGCGGCGGTGGTCGGACCCGACTCCTCGGTCGAGGACGTCCATCACCGCCAAGTTCTGCCGGTTTCGCCGATGCAAGGTTTCGTTGAATTCGACGCCGCCGAGGTCGCCGAAGCTGTCTTGGAGGTGTCGATGGCGGCGCTCGCCGGCGGCCGGTCCGTCGACGCCGTCGGCATCAGCACCCAGCGTGCCTCCGCGGTCGTCTGGGACCGGGCCACGGGCGAGCCAGTCGGGCCCGGGATCGGCTGGCAGGACTTGAGGACCGTCGGCTACTGCCTCGCCCTCCAAGCCCAGGGGATCCGCCTCGCGCCGAACCAGAGCGCCACCAAGCTGGCGGTCCTCCTCGACATGGCGGACCCGACCCGATCGCGCGACCTGTGCGCGGGCACGGTCGACTCCTGGGTCGCCTGGACCCTCTCCCGAGGCGCAGTGCACGTCTCGGACCGGAGCAATCTCGCGGTCACGGGCCTGCTCGACGGCGACGCGGCCGACTGGGACGAGACCGTCCTCGAGGCTCTCCGCATCCCGCACTCGGTGCTGCCCCGTCCCGTGGACTCCCTCGGCGTGCTCGGAGACGCCGCCGCCCTGCCGGGCGCGCCGCCGATCGCCGGATTGGCCGGGGACCAGCAGGCGTCACTCGTCGGCCAGGGCTGCGTCCGGCCGGGCCTCGCCAAGGCGACCTTCGGCACCGGGGGGATGCTCGACCTTTGTGTCGGCGCCGAGCGGCCGGAGTTCCCCCGGCGCGGCCCCGGCGGCACTTTCCCCATCGTGGCTTGGAGCCGTGGAGGCGACCTGACGTGGGGGATAGAGGCGATCATGATGTCCGCCGGTAGTTGCGTCGAATGGCTGCGGGACGACCTCGGCATCTTGTCCTCGGTCGCCGAGTCGGACGAGGTGGCGGCCTCGTGCGCGGACGCGGGAGGCGTCTACTTCGTGCCCGCCCTTCTCGGCCTCGGCACGCCGGTCTGGGACTACGGGCGCGCGGCACCCTGCTCGGGCTGACGCGGGTACGGGGCGGGCCGAGGTCGTGCGGGCCGTGCTCGAAGGGATCGCGCATCGCGGCGCCGATCTCCTCGAGGCCGCGGAGACAGATTCAGGGCTCTCGATCGGGACGCTTCGCATCGACGGCGGCATGACCGCGAACCGCACCTTCACCCAGGCGCTGGCGAACGCCACCGCCCGTCCGGTCGAGATCTCCGCGATCACCGAGGCGACGACCCTCGGGGCCGCCTACCTCGCCGGTGTCGCCGTGGGCACCTGGACGAGCCTCGAGGAGGCGAGCAGCTCCCTGCAGCCCAGGTCCGTCGTCGAACCGGCACGGCGCGTGGACAGGGGGCGCTGGCTGGAGGCTCGTGCCCGGGCGGAGCGGACCGTGCCCGAGCTCTCCGACCTCGACTTCTGACTGCTCGACTTCTGACTGCTCGACTTCTGACTGCTCGACTTCTGGCCGCTCGACCTCTGGCCGGTGAGCCGCCGGCTCAGCTGATCGCCGTCTCCGGGCGCGGTCCGCTCTCGTCCGGTTCGGCGGTGATACGGGGCGCGGGACGGGGGCCGCCATTGGATCCGTTTCTCGAATGGTCGGCCAGCTGAATGGGCAGGTCGTCTGCGCCCGGCGGCACGACCGTCTCCGCCCCGGACCCGGATTCGGGCTTCTCCTCGTCCCCGCCGCTCTGGACGTGACGTCCGTTGCGCAGGCCAGGGCGGAACAAGGTGAACAAGAGCAGGCCGAGCACGATGGCCGCGAACGGGATGATGGCGTTGGACTCGGGCGCGAAGAGCGGGAAGAGCACGAAGCCCGACAAGGCCGCCGTCCAGGTCCACAGGATCACCACCGTCCGGCGGGGACCGTGCCCGAGCCGCACGAGGCGATGATGCACGTGATCGTTGTCCGGCGTGTCGATCCCGGTCCCCTTTGCCATCCGGCGGATGTACGCAAAGGCCATGTCGGATATCGGGACCCCGAGAATGAAGAGCGGAAGGAACAACGGCGCGTAGAAGAAGTAGGTCTGTCCGCTCACCCCCTCGGTTCGGCCCCCGATCTCCATCGTGGCCGCCGCCATCAATAGGCCCAGGAACAACGCGCCCGCGTCGCCCATGAACACTCTCGCCGGGTTGAAGTTGTGAGGAAGGAAGCCGAGGCAGACCCCGCAGGTGATCACAGCTATGAGAGGGCCGAGATTCGTGGCCTGCAGCACGCCCAGCTCGACGAGGCGCAGCCCGTAGACGGCGAGGGCGCCCGAGGCGATCGCGACGATGCCGGCTGCCAGCCCGTCGAGGCCGTCGATGAGGTTTATGGCGTTGGTGATGCCGATAACCCACAAGGCCGTGATGAGCGGAGTCAGGTCGGAGGAGAGAACCACGGTGCCGGCGAGGGGGATCTTCAGCCAGAACATCGTGGCGCCGAGGAAGACGAGGAGCATCGCCCCGAGGACCTGACCTGCCACCTTGGCCGGGGCGGATATCTCCCGCGGATCATCGAGCAGGCCGACTCCGAGGATCACCGCCGCTCCGAGCACCACACCGAGCGGCTCCGAGGAGCCCTGGAAGACACCGTGCAGGCTCGGGACCCGGTCGGCGAAGATGATGGCGGCGAGGAAGGCGAGGAACATGGCCAGGCCGCCGCCGTAGGGGATGGGCAGCTGGTGCAAGCGTCTCTCGCCCGGCTGGGCGACGAACGACATTCGGGTCGCAAGGCGTCGCAAGGGAAACGTCAGCAGATAGCTGCACACGGCGGCGATCCCTCCGATGAGGGCGTAGTCGCCGATCGGCGGCACGACCTGACCTGCTCTCAGACCACGACCGGCGGGGTCGTCGTCGTTGTCGTCGTGGCCTTCAGGATTCCGGCCAAAGGCACCGAGGAGGCCGGCGGGGCGACGTGGACGGCCTCTCCCCACTTGCTCACCACGAGATTGTCCCCGAAAGTGCCCGAGCTCGCCGAAGAGGGCACGACGCCGGTGAACCGGACCGGGAGCGATGTCGCGCCCCTGGTCACGTCCAGCACGGCGGTGGCGTGATCCTTGGCCGTGATCCCGGTGCCGGTCCAGGCACCGGAGATCTCCAGGAGGCGCTGCCCGGCGGTCACCACCGCTCTTGACCGGGTGACCGGTGGCGAGAGGGTGATCTCGGACATCACCGAGCCGACTGTGAGGGCCGCCGCGGTGCTGTTGTAGACCGAGTCCGAGGGCACGACGGAGATCCACCGGCCGGCGGCGGCGTCGGACTGCGCCGGCGTCAGGCCGATGAGGACGTAGATCGCCGCCGCCGCGCCCTTGAAGTACGCCTCGTGACCGACGAGGCGTATGACCATCGTGGCCGTGACCTTCTTGTCCTTCACGTAAATCGTCTGGGTTCCCACTGTCTTGCCCACGTCGCCGACGATGGTGGTGGTGATGCCGCTCCCGACCGAGGTGCTCACGTAGTGCAACGAGGACTTGGCCCCGCCGTGGCGGAGCGCCGCCTTCATCTGGGCGGTTGCGTTGGGATCGCTCCTGGGCGCCGCGGGCTGCTTGTCCGCCCCGAGAAGACCGCCGCCCTCGCCGGAGATGCCCACGATATGTTGCCGAACGTCGGGGCCAGAACGCCCGCGGCCAGAGCACCGAAGGCGACGAGCAGCTTGCGCACGAGGAGAGGCTACCTCCGGCGATGTGCGGGAGCCCTTGCGCCTCGGGCGCTCGTCGACGGGCGAAGCGGCCTGATCCCGGCCGTCGACAGGCTCAGCTCAGCCCGGCGCGCCTGCAGATGTGGTCGGCAATCGCGAAAGACGCCGTGGCAGCGGGGGAAGGAGCGTTGCGCACGTGCAGGACTCCGTCTCCGGCCTCGAGCCAGAAGTCGTCCACCAACGACCCGTCGCGCTTCATGGCCTGGGCGCGGATGCCGGCGACCGCCGGCTCCAGGTCGGCTGCTGTCAAGGCGGGGACGTAACGGTCGACGACAGAGGCAAAGCCCCGCCGGCTCAGAGCGTGGCTGAGCTCTCTCGCCCCGGCGCGCCAGTTCGATCGTGCGAAACGTGCGAACCCCGGCCACCTCAGCGTCTCGCTCAAGTCCTGCCAACGGAACCCCCAGCGGGAGTAGTCCTCCCGCGAGAAGCCGAGAAAGGCGTTCGGGCCGACGAGCACCTCGCCGTGCACCGTCTTTGTGAGATGGATGCCGAGAAACGGGTATCGGGGATCCGGCACCGGGTACACGAGCCCTCGAACAAGGTGCCGGGCCGAGGGCCGTAGGCGATAGTACGCACCGCGGAAAGGCACGATTCGAGGTTCCGCGTCAGCGCCGGACCGCACCGCCAACCGGTCCGACTCGAGCCCGGCGCAGACGATCGCGAAGTCGCAGTCGAATTGGCCGTCGTGGCGACCCGCCAGTTCCAGGCGCACGTACCCGCCGCTCTGGGGAAGAACCGAGATCACCTCCGTGCCCAGCCAGAGCTGGCCCCGGCGGCGACTTCTGCCCCCAAGGCTCCCGCCACAGCCTTGTAGTCGACGACGGCGGTGGTAGGCGAGTGGATGGCTTGCAGACCGTTCACGTGGGGCTCGATCTCGCGCAGCGCCGGGCCGTCCACGATCCGCAGCCCGGGGACGCCGTTTTGCAGGCCGCGCTCGAAAAGGGCTCCGAGCCTCGGCAGCTCGGAGTCGTCGACCGCCTGACGGCGGCGATCGGATGTCGTGTGACGGAGCCGTCGCGCTTTGGTCCGATGCATCCATCGCCTGTCATGGCCCTTTCCCGATTTCCGGTCGGGGAAGGGCCGTGAGGCGCGCGGCGAGTTGATCCGGATTTTCTCGCGGAGAGGATGTCCTCAGGCATCGTCGCTCCGATGCTTTTGACCGTCCGCGCCCGCCATCTTCAGGCGCCGCGAGGCAATGCGCGCGCCCTCGGCCATCGCCGTCAGTTTGGCCCACACCACGTCCTCCGCCACCCTGCCGCGGCCCGCCGACGTATCGAAACCGCAATCAGTGCCCGCCAAAAGCCGGGTCGGATCGCCGATCGCGCGCGCCACGTTCTCCAGCCGGTCCGCCACGACCTCCGGGTGTTCGACGAAATTGGTCAGCGGGTCGATCACGCCGGCGACCACCACCTGACCGTTGTCCAGAGGCAGGTCCTTCAGGCATCGATACTCGTGCTGGTGCCGAGGATTGGCGATCGGCAACACCCAGCCGCCGACGCTGGCTCTTCCGATCGCCGGCAGGATGTCCGCCATCGCCACGTCGCAATCGTGCGGCGCCTCGTAATTGCCCCAGCAGGCGTGAATCCGCACCCGGTCGCGCGGAATGTTCACCAGCGCGTCGTTGATCGTCGCCACCACGCGCTCGGCGAACTCCAAGAAACGCCGAAACCGGCTGATCCTGAAACGTGATATGCCGTTCCAGCGCCAGGTCCGGCGCGTCGATCTGCAGCACGAACCCGTGCCGGACGATCGCCTCGTATTCCACCTGAACGCGCGTCCCAGAGCGGCGAGATAGGCATCCTCGGTATCGTAATGTTCGTTGCGCATCGCCGCCGCGATGATGCCGGGGGAGGGCGCGGTCATGAACGGCTCGGCGAACCCCGGCGCGCCGATCTCGTCCATCGCGGCCTGGAATTCGTCGCATTCCGCCTCGACCAGCGCTGGATCGATATAGGCGACCGGCCCGGTGGCGGAGGGCAGCGTGCCGCGATTGCTGACCGCCGGCCGGGCGCTGTCCGCCGCGACCGACCATGCGCGGAACATTGGATAGCGGTCCATGTCGGCGACCGGCCGGCGGGTCCAGGTGCCGCCGAAGCCGGTCATGCGATGGCGGACGTAGAGGAAGAACGCCTCGCGCTGCTGCTCGCCGTTATTGCCGACATCGATGCCGGCGGCGAGTTGCTGGCGCACGACATGCCGGTCGCGGCTTTGCCCTCGGCGTCGATCGCGTCCTCGTCCACCGATTCGCCGGCCGCGCGGCGGGCATACAGCGCGGTCAGCGCGGCCGGGCGCGGCAGGCTGCCGGTGTGCGTGGTCAGGATGCGGTCGGTGCTGTGGAGCATGGGGTTTCCTCGTTAACGTTTTATTTTGCCTGAGTTCGTAGACTGAACCCACATTGAGCGGTGGACCGGGTTACGGACAAGGTGGAGGGCATCGGTGCCAAACGCCGGCAGCAGCGGATCTCGTGGTCGGGCTGACCGTCGCAGCGGTGCCAATTCTGTGCCAGTGCCTGATGCTGGCCGCGCTCGCGGCGGCTCCGGAGGCGTTTCCCGCTGCCGACAGAAGCTTTACGGAGGTCAGATTTTGGCCGATCCAGGTCGTGCTTGTATGCGTCGCGGTCGCGGGAACGGCGATCGTCGATTGCGTGCGAACGATGTTAACGGAGGGAACGTATCAACAGCACGGCCCTTGCCTACTTCCTATGGCTACTGTTGTTCTTCTTCATCGAATTGATCATGGTTTCGGTCACGTTGCTGGCATCTCGAATCGGCTCGGATTGGTTGATCGGAATGGCGATGGCCGGTGCCCTGAATATGTTCCTGGCCTATACTTTGGAAATGGAACTCAGCGGCGATGGTTGAATGCCGCCGATGATCCAACATATCATGCTGTTATGATTTGAAAGGTGGAGCGCGCGGTGTCGCAGGGCTGGCCGGTATTGCTTGGTTTCGCGGCGCTTTGCGTGGCGGCCATTGTTTCGATGGCCCACCTGGCTGTTCACACCCAGGCGAAACTGGCCGCGCACGGCGAACACGACAGGTTTATCGACGCCCTGGTCTGGCTCAATCGCCAACTCACCGGAAAGCCAGCGCGCCCGCGCTGAACGCGGCTCTCACCCCGCGGGCTCGAACGTCCCCGCATACCCGAACAATCCAACCGCCCCGCCGGTGTGCAGGAACACGATCGCCTCGCCCTTTTTCAGTTCGCCTTTCCGGATCAGGTCGATCATCCCCGCCATCGCCTTTCCCGAGTAAACCGGGTCGAGCAATATCCCCTCCAGCCGTCCGAGCATTCGCACCGCTTCGATCATCCCCTCGGTCGGGATGCCGTAACCTTCGCCCACGTAATCGCAGTTCGCCACCACCGACGAACGAGGAATGCCACCGCGCACGCCAACATAATCCGCCGTCGCCTCGGCGAGGCGGAAAACGTTCTCCTCCTGCCTCTCGCGCGGCAGCCGGACGCCGATGCCAAGCACCGGGATCGCCGCGTTCTCGCCTTCCAGCCCGACGACCAGGCCGGCGTGCGTGCCGGCGCTGCCGGTCGCGGTCACCAGACGGTCGATCTTCAAACCCATCTCGTCAGCCTGGCGCACCAACTCCTGCGCGCATGACACATAACCCAGCGCGCCCACCTTGTTCGACCCGCCGCCGGGAATGACGTACGCTTGCTCGCCGGCGTCGCGCAATTCGGCGCCCTTCTTCTCGGCCTCGGCGTTCATGTCCAGGCCGCCTGGCCGATGTTCGATCTCGCAGCCGAACAGCTTGTCCAGCAGCACGTTGCCGCTGGTCAGATAATCGCGGTCATTCGTCTCCACCCGATGCTCCAGCAAGGCGGTGCACTTCATGCCGAACATCGCCGCCACCGCCGCCGTCTGGCGCACGTGGTTCGACTGCACCGCGCCCTGCGTCACGATATGCGTGGCACCCTGAGCCTTCGCCTCGCCGATCAGCCACTCCAGCTTGCGCACCTTATTGCCCGCCGGTCGCGACCACGGTGCAGTCGTCCCGCTTGATCCAGATGTCCGGGCCACCCAGTTCTCGGGTGAGGTTGTCCAGCCGGTGCAGCGGGGTGGGCGCGGGAAACAGCCTGACGCGGGGGAAGCGGGCGAGATGCATGCGGCCTGGTCCTTCACACAAAAATTGTCACGCGGGGGATTTGGGCACGTGTAATGTTTCCCCAACCGCGGCGTCTGACGGTTACCACCAAAGCCGGGCATCGGCGCGATGACCAGGAGTTGGCGCAAAAAGCACGAATGGAGAGAGGTTATGCGTATCATCAGGCGGCGCGGCTGGGAAATCCCCGAGAACGAGGTCACGCCCGAAACAGCGGTTTTGAAACGCCGGGCCTTGTTGGGCGGCACCGCCGGTCTGCTGGCCGCCGCCGGTCCTGCCGGGCCTTCGCTCAGGCGGCGCCAAACCCGAAATATCCCGCCGGTCGCCCGCTGACCGACGAAAAATCCGCGACGACCTACAACAATTACTACGAGTTCAGCGAGAGCAAGAACCTCTGGCGGGAGCCCAGGCGATGAAGACCAGCCCATGGACGATCGAGATTCGCCGGGATGGTGAAGCAGCCCCGCAAGATCGGCTTCGACGATCTGGTGAAGCAGATGCCGTCGAGGAGCGCATCTATCGCCATCGCTGCGTCGAGACCTGGGCCATGACCGTGCCCTGGACCGGTTTCCCCATGGCGGATCTGGTGCAAATTCGCGGAACCTTTGGGCTCGGCGAAGTATTTGGCGTTCGAGACGGTCCAGGACAAAACGATGGACGGGCTGAACCAGCCGCTGTATCCATGGCCCTATGTCGATGGCCTGGCGATCGATGAGGCGGCGAATGAACTGGCGTTCATCACCACCGGGATGTACGGAAAGCCTCTGCCGCAGCAGAACGGCGGGCCGATCCGCATGACGACGCCATGGAAATACGGCTTCAAGCAGGTCGAAATCGATCGTGAAGGTGACCTTCACCGACAAGCGGCCGCGCTGCTTCTGGCAGGAAATCAACGCCAGCGAATACGGCTTCTGGGCTAATGTGAACCCCGCCGTGCCGCATCCGCGCTGGAGTCAGGCCCAGGAAAAATTGCTCGGCACCGGAGAGATGGTGCCGACGCAGATCTACAACGGCTACGGCGATTTCGTCGCGAGCTTGTATTCCGATCGTAAGTCAGAGAAGTTGTTCATGTGAACGCGCAACGCACCCTGGCTGTGCTGGCCGCCGTCCTGTTCGTGGCGTCGGTGGGGCTCGCGACCGTATCGCCCAGGATGGTCACCCTGGGGGCGGTGCTGTCGTACCTCAGCGCCGAGGGTGAGATCCTGCTGCACAACTGGCTGGTGCGAGTCGTCGGCGTGTGGTCCTGGGATTACGTTGTCCGTCCTCTGTTGATCCGCCCGGCCTGGCTGTTGCCGGGCTCGTTGGGTCTGATCTGCGCGGGCGTGGCCCTGACGTTGCCCGCCCGCGACGCGACGCGACGGTCGCACCGGCGGAGTTGAAGTCCGCGACTCAGCCCGTCGCTCCGAACAACCCGCCGAGGCGCGCGAGCTCGGACAGATGCTTGTCCGCGTCGCCATAAAGTTGGTCGATCATGGTCATGCGCTTGAAGTAGTGGCCGACCGAATATTCCATGGTCATGCCGATCCCGCCGTGCAGTTGCACCGCCTCCTGCCCGATATGACGGCCCGAGCGGCCGATTTGCACCTTGGCCGCGGCGATCGCGCGGCGACGTTCGATGGGGTTTTCCTCGTCCGCCATGACGGCGGCGAACATCGCCATGCTGCGCGCCTGCTCCAGCGCGGTCAGCATATCGACCGAGCGGTGTTGCAGCACCTGGAACGAGCCGATCGGGCGGCCGAACTGCTTGCGGGTTTTCAGGTATTCCAGCGTCAGGTCGTGCATCGCCTGCATCGTTCCCACCGCCTCGGCGCAGAGGGCGGCGATCGCCTCATCGACCGCGTGCTCGATCAGCGGCAGCGCGTTGTCGCTGAGCGCGGTGGCCCGGACGTCGTTCAGCGTGACTTCCGCCGCGCGCAGGCCGTCCTGCGTGGGGTAGCCTCGACGGGTAAGGCCCGGCGCATCGGCGTTCACCAGGAACAGACCGATCCCGTCCCGGTCCATGGCGGAGCCGGAAATCCGGGCGGTGATCAGCAGTTTGTCGGCCGCGTCGCCATGCAGCACCACGCTCTTGGCGCCGTTCAGCACGTGGTCGGCGCCGTCTTTCCGCGCGGTTGTCGTGACATTCGCCAGGTTGTACCGGGAATGCCGCTCCACATGCGCGAACGCGAGTTTCAGCGTGCCCGCCGTGATCCTCGGCACCAATGCCGCCAGCAGCGCGGGGCCGGCGGCGCGGAGCAGCAGGCCGCCCGCCAGGATGACGGTCGCGAAATACGGCTCGACGACAAGACCGCGGCCGAACGCCTCGGTCACGATCATGGTTTCGATCCGGCCACCGCCGAAACCGCCTTGCGCTTCCGGAAACGGCAGGCCCAGAAGCCCCTGTTCGGCGAAGCGCGACCACATGGCAGCGCTGTAGCCACCGGGCTCGGCCATGTATTGCTTACGCTGCTGGAACTGATACTGGTCGAGGATCAGGCGGTCGACGCTTTCCTTCAGCAGCCGTTGCTCGTCGCTCAGGTCGAAGTCCATTGGTGTTTCCCCGGTTTGGCCCGTTTACAATCCAAGTATCGCTTTCGCGATGATGTTACGCTGGATTTCGTTGGAGCCACCGTAAATCGAGACTTTTCGGTAGTTGAAATACATCGGCGCCGCCTCCGACGCATAGTCGGGCCCGATCGCCGGTTCGTTGCGGCCGTCGAAATCACGTTGGAAAGGCATCGCGTACGGACCCACGACTTCCATCACCAGCTCGGTCAGTTGCTGTTGGATGACGGAGCCTTTTAACTTCAGGATGGACGAGGCCGGATTGGGACGGCCCTTTTCCTGCTTGCGCTCGTCCGCGACGACGCGAAGTTGCGTCATCTCCAGTGCTTTGAGTTCGATCTCGACGGCCGCCAGTTTCTCGCGGAACTTCGGATCGTCGATCAACGGCCGGTCGCCGGAGCGTTCGATCGCGGCGAGTTCCTTGATACGCGCGACCTTGGCCTTCGACATGCCGACCCGCGCGATGCCGGTGCGTTCATTGCCGAGCAGGAATTTCGCGTAGTCCCAGCCCTTGTTCTCCTGGCCGACAAGATTTTCAGCCGGCACCTCGACATTGTCGAAGAACACTTCGTTGACCTCGCGCCCGCCGTCGATGGTGATGATCGGACGCACGGTGATGCCCGGCGTTTTCATGTCGATCAGCAGGAACGAGATGCCTTCCTGTTGTTTCGCCGCCGTGTCGGTGCGGACGAGGCAGAGATCGAATCGGCGTATTGTGCCAGCGTGGTCCAGATCTTCTGGCCGTTGACGATGTATTTATCGCCCTTCCGCTCGGCTCGCGTGCGCAACGACGCGAGATCGGACCCGGAGCCGGGTTCGGAGAAGCCCTGGCACCAGAAGATATCGGCGTTGGCGGTCATCGGCAGGAAGCGCTGTTTCACCTCCTGACTGGCGAATTGCGCGATGACCGGGCCGACCATGGAGACGTTGAACGGGATCGGCGCGGGCACGTTCGCCAACTGCATCTCGTCCTGATACAGATAGACCTGAACCGGCGACCAGGCTTTGCCGCCCCATTCCACCGGCCAGTTTGGCGTGGCCCACCCGTGCTGGTTGAGGATGCGTTGGCTGGTGATCATGTCGTCGCGGGTCAGGCCCTCGCCCTCGGCGACCTTGGCGCGAATAGACTCCGGCACGGCGGTGCGGAAGAAGCGGCGGGCCTCCTCGCGGAACGCCAGTTCCTCGTCGGTGAAGTTCAGGTCCATCCGGAGGGTTCCTTGTTATTCCGCGGCGGCGCGTTTCAGTCGGTCGGCGAATTGTTTCCGAACCTTGACGACTTTCGGCGCGACGACGACCTGGCAATAGCCGGACCACGGATTGCGCGC
This sequence comes from uncultured Acidimicrobiaceae bacterium, assembly GCA_963804265.1. GTDB lineage: Bacteria > Actinomycetota > Acidimicrobiia > Acidimicrobiales > Bog-793 > Fen-455. The sequence continues at coordinate 5,058 of CAWDPZ010000007.1, read as the reverse complement.
GAAATAGTCGTGATGCTCTTCCTCGGCTTCATAGAACGCCGTCAGCGGCTCGATCTGGGTCACCAGTTTGCCGTCCCAGACTTTCGCGTCTGTCAGTTCCTTCATCACCGCGAGGGCGTCGGCCTTTTGCGCGTCGGTGTGCGTGAGGATGATGGAACGATATTGCGTTCCGACATCGTTGCCCTGCCGGTTGAGCGTGGTGGGATCGTGGATGGTGAAGAACACCCGCAGCAGGTCGGCATAGCTGATTTGCGCCGGGTCGAATTTGACCTGCACGACCTCGGCATGGCCCGTATTGCCGCCGCATACCGCTTTATAGGTCGGGTTCGGAACTTTGCCGCCGGCATAGCCGGACATGACAACGTTGACGCCGCGCAGTTCCTTGAACGCCGCTTCCAGGCACCAGAAGCAGCCGCCGCCCAGTGTCGCGATCTCCTCGGTCATGGGGTTCTCCGTGGTTTGGGTGATCGATCAGTATAGCGGAGCGGACGGGCGCGAGCCAGGGCGGGTTGTCTCAGCCATAGACCTCGGGATTGATGGTGTTCTCCTTGTTCGGCGCGCCATCCAGCACGCTTAAGATGTTACGCGCCGTCGCCACCGCCATCGCCGCCACGGCCTCCACCGTCACGCCCGCCATGTGCGGCGACGAAATGACGTTGGGTAACTTCAGCAACGGATTGTCGGCCGGCGTCGGTTCCTGATCGAACACATCGAGGCCGGCACCCGCGATGTGGCCCGCCGGTCAGCGCCGCGTGCAGATCGGGTTCGTCGATGATCCCGCCGCGCGCGGTGTTGACGATGAACGCGCCCTTTTTCATTTGGGCCAACCGAGCCGTGTTGAACATCCCGATCGTCTCGGGATTCTTCGGACAATGGATCGAAACGAAATCGACCCGCGGCAAGCCGTGTCCAGGTCCGTCACCGCTTCGCAGCCCGCCGCCGCGATCTTCGCCGGTCCACATAGGGATCGTAAATCAGCACGTTCATGTCGAAGCCGAGACAACGCCTCGCCTGGCGCGTGCCGATCCGGCCGAAGCCCACGATCAGCACGGTCTTGCCCGATATCTCCATCGGCAATCCGCCATGCCGGTCAGCCCAGCGTCCGTCGTGCACCAACCCGTCCAGCGCCTCGTGCTTTTTCGCCAGAGAGATCATCAAATGAAACGCCTGCTCCGCCACGCTGGTGGAGTTCGCGGTGCCGGCCACCATCAACGGCACTTTCCTGGCGGTCAGCGCGGGCACCTCGACCGCGTCGTAGCCGACGCCGATGCGCGCCACGACCTGCATCGCCGGTGAGGCATCCATCTCGGTCTGCTTATAGGGTGTGCCGGACAGCGCGATCCCGGCGCAATCGGTCAGCAGCGGCAGCAGTTCCGATTGTTTGATGCCGGCGGGATACATCACCGTTTCGATGTCGTCGCGGGCGAGCACGATGTCGATGCCCTGCTGCCCCATCGTGTGCGGCAGCATCACTTTGCGCTTGTTGGTGGCCATGGACCTGTTTCCTCAAAGCCGGCGTTGCAGGTTGGCGATATAGCCGCGGTTGTGGGTCGGCGCCAGTGCACCTCGTTCATCACCACGTGCTTCGGCAACCCGGCGATGTATCGGATCAAATCGCCGCAATCCGCCGGCTGCACCATTTTCGCCCGCACCTCCGGCGGCACCGGATTGGGCCGCTGATCGAGGATCGGCGTCGCCACCTCGCCCGGCAGGAACACCGTGGAGCGAATGCCGTTCACGCATTCCTCCATGTTGAGCCCGTGACTCATCGCGACGATGCCATGCTTGGCCGCGACATAAATCGGCCCGCCACCCCGCCGATGAAACGACCCGCCATCGAGGCGGTGTGAATGATCAACCCGTCCTGCTGAGCCCGCATGAACGGCAGCGCAACGGTAACGCAATAAAACGCCGCGGTCAGGTTGCCGTTGACCATCGTGTCGATGCTCTCCGGCGTCAGTTTGTCCCAGTGCCGGTCGACGATGTTCACGCCCGCGTTGTTCACCAGGATGTCCAGCCGGTCGAACGTCGCGCCGATATAGGCGCCGACGCGCGCACCTGTTCCTTGTCGGTCAGATCCGCCGGCTGCACGTGGGCCTGGCCGGCCGAGTTATGGATGCGGCGGCCACGTCCTCCAGCTGGCGCGCGGCGGCCGGTCAGGATGACGGTCGCGCCATCCTCGGCGAGGGCCAGAGCGGCGGCCTCACCGATGCCGGTGCCGGCACCGGTAATCCAGGCGATTTTTCCCGCGAGATCGGCCACCAGCGGTTTCCTCCATTTTGCGTTAGGCGGCATTCAAGTGGTCCGTGCGGGGAAGGGCAAGGCCGCGCGCGCTAGATGGAACGGCGGATTGCCGCGCACCCGGACAACTCCGTAGGGTCGAGTCCATGCCGGCCCTTCGCCGGCGCCCGGTCCGCGGGGAGCGGCGCGAATTCCTTGTACCTAAAGATCACCAGTCCGTCACGCGGTTTGCGCCGCACGTCATGCGAATTCGGGGCCGCATGAGCGGACATTCCCGAAGAAGCCGGTGGCTGATCGACGCGCTAAACTCCACCGACATGCTCATCCTGGGCGTTGTCGCCATCTCGCTGGTCCGCGCGCCCCAGTGCAGCAGCGCCTGTGTCCATATCAGCGTGTGGCCGGGCGACGCGGGCAGGGCGCGGATCTCGGCCGATCGCCAACGGAACGGCCCCGCCGCCGGATCGCCGTAATCGGGATCGCCGCGCCAAAAGTCACCAGGTTCATGCTTTACTGTATGGGCAGTGTGGCCCGGGATGGTCGTGGACCAGACGGTCACCGCGCTTACGGCCGCAGATCAGATAAACCGAGGTCCGCCGGTCTCGGTCGCCGAGGCGACAACCTGAAGCTTCACCTTTCGACGGATCGACGAACCAGGCCCAAAGATCGGGCATGAACGCGTGACTGGGCACCCAGAGACAGTCGAGCACCGGCCCGATCCGGCGGAATGGTTCCACATCGGTTCGTAATCGAAAGCGAGCACCGCCGGCAGGCCGGCGGCGTTGACGGCGGCGACCAGCTTCGCGAGCCGGCCGATCTGTGTCGGGTCCTGGCTGTTGGGCAACTGGATATAGCCTTCCCGGTCGAGGATGCCGAGCATCTCGGCGGCCGCGGTCGCGTTGGGGTGGAGCATGGGGCCGGTAGCCTCCGGCCCAGGATGGAGGGCCAGATCGGGGGCGAGAGCGTGCCAGAATGCTTCCGTTTGGAGCTCTCGATATGCCATTGTTGGCAACGCTCCGTCCAGTTCCCGGTGGTATGGATCGCCAGTCAGTGAGAGGCAGGATCGCGCCGCCGCCGGTCATCGGGGGATGAGATGGCCGGGAAGAGACGGCCGGGTCAAGGCCCGGTCACGCCAATCGGAGGCGTGCGCGTCTCGCGATGCGGTCCCTCGCCCTGAACCTTCCACGTCGCCATCTGGTCGTTTCACCGATTGTGTTTTCCCCAAAATTGTCGTTCGCCCCCTGGCCTTCCTCCGCGGCATCGGTCACATTGCGGCTCCGGGAAACGTCACAAGCGCCTGATCATGGATTTCTCTTTCGACCTTCTGGGCAATGCCCTCGTCTCCGGCCTGTTGCTCGGAGGCTTCTACGCGGCGGTCACGATCGGGGTGTCGATTTCGTTCGGCATGCTCGACATCGTCAACATCGCGCATCCCGGCGTTTATCCTGCTGGGCTCCTACATCGCCTATATCATGAACAGCAATTTCGGCTTCGACCCGATCCTGGTGTCGATCGTCGCCACGCCGGCTGTTCTACTTTCTCGGCGTCGCGCATCTACCACATCTACGATGTCTCGTTCGAACGCCGAGGCGACACCGCCTTGCGCGGACTGTCGTTCTTCTTCGGCCTGCTGTTCATCACCGAGGTCAGCGCTGGTGCTGATTTTCGGCGTCGATTACCGGCTGGTCGAGGCGGTCTACATCGGCCCCACCTGGCATTTCGGCGTGATCGATCTGCCGTTGCGATTGTTGGTGCCCGCGCTGGTATCGCTGGCGATGTTGGGCGTATTGCAACTTTATCTTTCCCGAACGTTTATCGGCCGCGCCGATCCAGGCGGTCGCGCAGGATCCGTTGGCGTTGCGGTTGATGGCGGCCGATCCCGGCCGCATCAAACGCATCGCGTTCGGGCTGTCCATCGCCACCGCCTCGGTCGCCGGCGCCATCCTGATCATCATCCAGCCCATCGAGCCTTCGGTCGGGCGCGATTACATCGGCCGCATTTTCGCGATCTGCGTGTTGGGGGCCTGGGCAGTTTCGCGGGAACGTTGGTGGCGGCGATCATTCTCGGCGTCATGGAAAATTTCACCGCCACTTTCTTCGGTCCTCCTGGGCGCCCGCGGTGGCCTTTGGTTTCCTGTTGTTGACGCTGGCGTTCCGGCCCAGTGGCATTTTCGGAAGGGCGTAAGTGAAGAATTCGATTTTCGTCTTGTGGCTCATCGTGGCCGCGCTGCTGACGTTCGTCCTCGCGCGGCTGGTGGACAACGCATATTTCTATTTCGCGGGCTACGTCGTGCTGCAATATATCGTGCTGGCGACGGCGTGGAACATCCTTGGCGGCTACACCGGCTATGTTAATTTCGGCATTCCGGCGTTCATCGCCCTGGGCGCCTACAGCACCGTCGTGCTGCATAAAACCGACCAATTTTCCGTTGATCGCGATGATGCTGATCGGCGGACTTGTTTCGGGACTGGTCGGAATCGGCACCGGCTACCTGACGTTGCGCTGCGCGGCACATTCTTCTCCATCGCCACCCTCGCATGGCCGTCGTCATGCAAACCCTTGTGACAAACTGGGCTTTTGTCGGCGGCTCCCGCGGCGCCTACATCATTCGACCCGCGACAGTGCCGTATCTGGGAATGAATTATATCGAGTATCTGTTCCTCATGATGCTGCTTTGTGTGTGGTGTCGGTCGGCGTCGCGCGCGCCATTGAAAAATCCCGCCTTGGTTACGGCTTCGCCACCATCCGCGACGACGAGCTCGCGGCCGAGGCCTCGGGCGTCCCGACCTTGCGGCTTAAATTGATCGCCTGCGGATTGT
>CAWDPZ010000006.1:0-15538 GCA_963804265.1 uncultured Acidimicrobiaceae bacterium | reverse complement strand
GACAGATGCCTGGAGGCCTACCAGGACGTCCTCGAGGGCGCAGAGCCGCTCGGCACCGTGGCCGGCGCCGATCTCGTCGGGCGAGGTTCCGCCCGCTCTTCCCCTACTTCAAGGACACCCCGGGCGCCTTCGTCGTGCTCGGGGAGGACTTCGTGGCCATGGACGAAGGCACCGGGATCGTCCAGATGGCACCCGGCTTCGGCGAGGACGACCAGCACGCCTGTGAGGCGGTCGGTATCCCCGTCATCTGCCCCGTGGACGACCGGGCCCGTTTCACCGCCGAGGTGGGCGATCTCGCCGGGATGCAGGTCTTCGCGGCCAACGCCACCGATCGTCGCACGGCTCGCCTCGGCGGGAGCACTCGTGCGAGCCGAGGACTACACCCACAGCTACCCGCACTGCTGGCGCACCGACACGCCTCTCATCTACCGCGCCATGAGCTCGTGGTTCGTGCAGGTCACCGCCTTGAAGGACCGCATGGTCGAGCTCAACCAGCAGATCGCCTGGATTCCCGAGCACGTGCGCGACGGCGCCTTCGGCAAGTGGCTGGAGGGCGCCCGCGACTGGTCGATCAGCCGCAACCGCTTCTGGGGGACGCCGATCCCGGTGTGGAAGAGCGACGATCCGCGCTATCCCCGTGTCGACGTCTACGGCAGCCTGGACGAGCTCGCGGCCGACTTCGGGGCGCGCCCTGACGACTTGCACCGCCCCTTCATCGACGAGCTGACCCGGCCCAATCCCGACGATCCCACCGGCGCCTCGACCATGCGGCGCATCCCCGACGTCCTCGACTGCTGGTTCGACTCCGGGTCCATGCCCTTCGCACAGCTGCACTACCCCTTCGAGCACGCCCAGAGGTTCGAGGACCACTTCCCCGCCGACTTCATCGTCGAGTACGTGGGCCAGACCCGGGGCTGGTTCTACACCCTGCACGTGCTCGCGACGGCCCTGTTCGACCGGCCCCCCTTCAAGGCCTGCATCGCGCACGGGATCGTGCTCGGCGACGACGGCCGCAAGCTCTCCAAGCGGCTGCGCAACTTCCCCGATCCCGAAGAGGTGTTCGCCTCCTACGGGGCCGACGCCATGCGCTGGTACCTGCTCGCCTCGCCCGTGCTGCGCGGCAGCGACGTCGTCATCGAGGAGAAGGGGCTGGCCGAGCCCATCCGGCTGGTCTGCAACCCGATCTGGAACACCTGGTACTTCCTGTCCATGTACGCCGACGCGGACGGCCTCGGGGGGCGCGTGCGGACCGACCAGCCCGGCGTCCTCGACCGCTACATCCTGGCCAAGGCGCGCCGGCTCGTCGAGGACGTCACCGCCGCGATGGAGACCTACGACCTCGCCGGCGCGACGGGCCACATCTCGCAGTTCCTCGACGCCTTGACCAACTGGTACGTGCGCCGCAGCCGCGACCGCTTCTGGCGACCGGTGAACGCCGCGGCCCCGGCCGCGAGCCCCGGAGTCCCCGCCGGTCCGCCCGACGACAAGCAGGACGCCTACGACACCCTGCACACGGTTCTCGAGGTGCTCTGCCGGGTGGCGGCGCCGTTCCTCCCCTTCCTCAGCGAGGCCGTCTACCGGGGCTGACCGGCGAGCGCAGCGTGCACCTCAAGACCTGGCCGGCCGCCGACGAGCTGCCCTCGGACCCGCGATCTCGTGGAGGCGATGGACCTCGCCCGCGAGGTGCTGCTCGGCCGGGCACTCGATCCGCAAGGCGGCCGGGCGCCGCGCCCGTCTGCCCCTGTCGTCCCTGACGGTGGCGGCCCCGGGGGCCGGTCGCCTTCTTGCCCTACGCCGACTTGATCGCCGACGAGGTGAACGTGCAACAGGTCAGGCTGCTCGAGACCGTCGGCGACCTGGCCGAGACGGTCCTCAACGTCGTCCCCGCCGCCCTCGGCCCCCGGCTCGGGGCCACGCACCCAGCACGTCATCGCGGCAACAAGGAAGGGCGAATGGGCCCAGCTCCCCGACGGCACCGTGCAGGCCGGCGGCGTGCAGCTCGAAGCAGGGAGAGTTCGAGCTGCGCCTGCGGCCGGCCGAGCCCGAGCTCGAGCCGGACCCTGCCGGGCGAGGTGGGGATCGTCGACCCTCGAGCTCGAGACCACCCCCGAGCTCGAGGCGGAAGGCCTCGCCCGCGACGTCATCCGTTTCGTGCAACGGGCCCGCCGTGACGCCGGGCTGAACGTCACCGACCGGATCCGGCTCTGGATCGGGCTCCCGGACACCTCCGCCGCCGTCGTCGAGCAGTGGAAGGCCCACATCGCGGCTCAGGTGCTCGCGACCGAGATCGAGATCGGGGCCCGGCAACGAAGGCGGCCCGAGGCCCTGTGCGAGCGATGACGCCTTCGTGGCCGAGGGCGAGCTGTCGAACGGTGACCCCGTCGTCGCCCGCATCCAGCGCCTCGGCTGATCACGCCTTAGGACTCAGCCGAATCTCCCGGCCGACACGCGGCCGGGGCCGTGCTCAGGCGATCCAGTCCGATCCTGTGGAACCGAAGAAGTGCGGGCCGAGGTCTGGTTTTGCGCCAGCCCCCTTTGTCTACGCCCGGGCTGAAGAAGTCCATCGACTCGGTGTGCCAAGCCTCAGTGGGCGGCCCTGAGTCCTCGAGAGGCGGGACTGCGGAGAGCGGCGCCCGGCCGCCTTGGTCCTCCGCCTCCTCGCCGGGCGGGCTCGACGGCGCGCGCGGCCGCGGCATCCTCGTCGATCTCGGCCTCGATCTGGTCCAGGAAACCGCCCACCGAAGACGCCGGCGCCGGGGACGGGGCCGGGCCGGCGGCAGGACGATGCTTGGCCAGCTCCGGCGAAGGTGCCAGCGTCCTGTCGACCAGGCCGAGCGCCGACCGCAACGACTCGGTCAGCCTCTTGCGCTCGGTCTCGAGCAGCTCGGCCAGTTCCTTCAGCTCGCCTGAGACCGTCGTCCTGCTCGCTGTGGAGCCGAGCCATCTCGTCGGAATGGCGCCGCTCTGCCTCAGCCGCGAGGCGTTGCGCTTCGTTTCTTGCGTCGGAGAGCAATTTCTCGGACTCGCTGCGGGCGGTGTCCATGAGGACCGCCGCCTGCTCCTGCGCCTCCCGCACGGCGAGATCGGCGGTGCGCTGGGCGAGCACGAGGGTGCGGCGGATGCTGTCGTCGTCCTCCTCCGAGGCCCGTTCGGAGGCCGCCCGCTCGGCGCGCTCGGCCCGGTAGGCGAGCTGGCGGCCCTTCTCCTGCAGCTCCTCGACCGCGACGGCCACCTTCTCGAGGAACTCGTCTACCTCATCGGTGTCGTAACCCCGCAGGCTGGTACGAAACTCAACCTCTCGCAGGAGTTTTGCAGTCAGATCCATGCCCGGATGGTATCGGTCGTCCAGGAAAAGATGGTGGATGCCGCCTTCGTATGCCTACAGCAGCCCGCGCACGATCAGGATCACGACCCACACGATGATCGGCGAGAGATCGACCGCCGGCGCCGCCCACGCGCAGCGGCGGCACGATGCGGCGCACGGGTCGCGAGCACCGGCTCTGTGATCGCCTCGAAGAACCGGGCGACCGGCAGCAGCGCCGAGCCCGTCGACACCGGGATGTAGGAGAGCACGACCCGGATGACGAGAATGAACAAGAAGAGGTTGAGGACGTCGATGACATAGGTCAAGGCTCGGCGCCCCTACCGATCGGATCCGCAGGCTCGCTGACGCGGTGGGTCTCAGGACCGGAACAGCCCGTTCTCCTGCAGGCGCTGGCGCTCCTCGGGGGAGACCTCGACGTTCGACGGTGTCAGGAGGAACACCGATTCGGCGACCTTCTCCATCGATCCGCCGACGCGCATAGGTCAGGCCCGAACAGAAGTCGATCATGCGCCGGGCCAGGTCCTTCTCGCTCGCCTGCAGGTTGACGATGACCGGCGCGCTCGCCTTGACCATGTCACCGATCTCCTGCGCGTCCGAGAAGCGGGCCGGCGCTACGACCTGGGGCTTGGTATGGCGCTGGGTCACGAAGGGCCGCACGACCGCGCCCCGGGCAACAGGCGTCGACGGTTCGCGTCCGTCATCGCGGGCGATCGGGCGCACCGTGGCGACGCTCGCCCGCGGCGGTGCCGGTTCGGGATAGGAGCTCTGCCGCACCCGGCCCGCGGGCGTCTCGCCGACCTCCTCTTCCTCATTGTCGTAGTCGTCCTCATCATCGATGTCCTTCAGACCGAGGTACATCAGCGCTCTTTGCACAAACGAAGCCATCGCCAACCCTCCTCCAAGAACTCTATTGTTACAGCCTGCGACGTTGCGGGCGAGGACCGAACAGGCAAGTCCCGAGGCGGACCATCGTCGCGCCCGCGGCGACGGCCTGCTCGAGATCGCCCGACATGCCCATCGAGAGCTCGGCGAGACCCAGATCGTCCGCGCAGCCGCGCGACGCGATCGAACGCCGCTCTCGCCGCCCTCGCCTCCGCCGAGTGGTGCCACCGTCATCAGCCCCTCGACGCGACAGCCGACTCCTGCAGACCCGCGACGACCGCGGGCACCTCCCCGGGAGCGCAGCCACCCCGGCCCGCCTGCGCCGTCGTGTCGACCTCGACCAGCAGTGAAGGGCCGCCCGGCCCCCCGCCGACTGGCCTGGGGGGTGATCGCGGCCAGCAGTGACGCATTATCGCCTCGCCCTCGACGACTCTTCCCACCGCCTGCCAGACGTCCACGAACGGGGCGAGACGGCCGACCTTGTTGCGCTGCACAGCGCCGAGATAGTGCCATGTGACCGCCCGTGGACCGTCCCGCGTTCGCGAGCAGCTCATCGGCGTAGTTCTCGCCGAAGTCCGTCAGGCCGGCGGCAAAAGCCGCCGCGACCTCGGCGCGACCGAACCCCTTCGTCACCGCCACGATCCTGACCCGCTCCAGATCGCCCCCGGCGCCGCGATCCTTTCCCTCACCGTCACAAGCCGGGCCGTGACTTCTCGACCAGAGCGGCGTCGACGCCCGGCGACTAGGGCCCGGGGCTCATGGCCGCCCCGTGACGACGAAGGCAGTGGCGCCCGGTGTCTTGACGGGCACGCCAGGAGAAAAAGCCCGGCTGACAGGCGGTGCAGCTCGTCTCGCCGGCCGACACCGGGACGCCGAGCGCCTCGAGCGCACGGAGCACCCCCGCCCGCAAGTCGAGCGCCGGGCGACCCTGTCGAGTCGTGGCCCGGACCGAGGGGCCGTACGCGGCCTCGATCCGGACGATGTCGCGCTCGCCGAACTCGTAGCACTCCGGCCCGATGCAGGCCCCGAGCACGCCCGCGATCCGCGTCGCTCTCCGCGCCCGCATCGTCGCGACGCTCGCCTCGAGCACGCCCGCCAGCAGGCTGCGCCAACCGACGTGCACCGCCGCCACGACGCCCTCGGGGCTTGCCAAGCCGACGAGGGCGCAATCGGCGGCAAAGACAGCCACCGGGGCGCCGGGCATCGTGGTCACGAGCCCGTCGCCCTCGCGCCCCGAACAGGGCTCCTCCGGGCCCACGACGACGACGCCGCTGCCGTGGCGACTGGCTCAAGAAGCGCCAGCGCCCGGATGCGATGGCCTGGCGCCGCGTCTCGCACCACCTCTGGCGGACAGGTCGAGCGCGGGCCGACATCGCCGTCGGCGGCGCCGCTCAGCAAGATGGTCGCGGGCGTGCCCGCGACCTCGATCCGCCTAACGGAGGAAGGACGGGACGTCGAAGTCGTCGTCGAGGTCGAGGTCGTCGTCACCGCCCACGTCGAAGACATCGCGTCCAGCTGGGCACCGCGGCCCGGGCTGGCGAGATCGCTCTCGGGGCGGTCTCCGCCCGAGGGCGCGAAGCCGGTCTCAGGCGTTTGCTCGGTCGCCAGACGCGCTCGGCTTACGCGGCTCTTCGGCGCCTTCGACGCGGTCGAAACCGGCCGCGATGACCGTCACTCGCACGGTGTCGCCCAAGGCGTCGTCGATGACGTTCCCGAAGATGATGTTGGCATCGGGATGAGCCACGTCGTGGATGATCGCGGCCGCCTCGTTCACCTCGAACAAGGTGAGGTCACTGCCTCCCGCGATGTTTAGCAGGATCCCCCGGGCGCCTTCGATCGATGCCTCCAGCAGGGGGCTCGTGATGGCGTGACGGGCGGCGTTGACGGCGCGCCCCTCGCCGGAGCCCGTGCCGATGCCCATGATGGCCGAACCGGCGTTGCTCATGACCATCTTCACGTCGGCAAAGTCGGTGTTGATGAGGCCGGGCACGTTGATGAGGTCGGTGATGCCGAGACTCCGTGCAAAAGCACCTCGTCGGCCATCGAGAACGCCTCGACCATCGAGGTGCGCTCGTTGGAGATCGAGAGCAGGCGCTCGTTCGGGATGACGATGAGCGTGTCCACCTTCTCGCGGAAGGCGCTGGATGCCTTCGTCTGCCTGGGTCGAGCGGCGCCGACCTTCGAAGGCGAAGGGCCGGGTCACCACGCCAATGGTGAGCGCGCCGAGCGCCTTGGCCGTCTCGGCGATCACCGGGGCCGCCCCGGTGCCGGTGCCACCGCCTTTGCCGGCGGTTATGAAGACCATGTCCGCGCCCTTCAAGACCTCCTCGATCTCCTCGAGGTGTTCCTCGGCCGCGAGACGCCCGACTTCGGGGTCGCTGCCCGCGCCGAGCCCGCGTGTCAACGTGCGCCCGATGTCGAGCTTTATGTCGGCCTCGCTCATCAAGAGCGCTTGCGCGTCGGTGTTCACCGCCACGAACTCGACGCCCTGCAGGCCGGCGTCGATCATGCGGTTGACGGCGTTGACCCCGGCACCGCCGACGCCGACGACCTTGATGACGGCGATGAAGCTCTGGCCTGGCGTGCTCATCCGCGCTCCACCCTCTCCTGAGTAACTGTTGGATGATCCCCGAGCAGCAATGGAGTGACCCTGATTGGCTTCCGAGTGGCTTCGAGCGGCCATGACTTCTTGCCCCTCGCCTTTCCAGCCGGACAGCAGCGCCGCCGGCCGCGCGTTTACCGCTGGTCGGCGATGCGAACTACCCCGGCGACCTCGACCACCCCTTCAGCACCGGTCCCGTCGCAGGCAATCTCAGCCATCACCCTTCCCATGAACGTTAGAGGGGCTGACCAGGGGGGTCAAGACCGGGGCAGCCGCAACCCTCAAGTCGATGCTCCCGACGCCGCTCAGATTCACCCCCCGGAGCACGGTGACGAGGGAGACGAACTTCTGGGCGAGGGCCTCGTCGTCGCCCACGACGGCCCTCAGACCGCCCCTGAGGCGCAGGACGACACCATCGGCACTCGAGCTGACGATCTCCTCGAGACGGGGCAGGAGGGACACCGGGAGCTGGGCGGCGGTCGCGAGCAGGGCCCGTGCCGAGGCCCCGAGAGAACTGCCCGGGGAGCCTGGGACGGCGGGCATCGAGACAAGGGGGAGCGCCGAAGGCCGGGCGGCCTGGTCCTGCAGCACCCGGCCGGTCGCGTCCAAAAGGGCATAGCCCCCCGCGGGGAGGGCCGTCGTCGCGACCGGGACGCGCTCGACGACGGCGATGGCCACCGTCGAGGGCCAGTCGCGGCGCACCGACGCTCTCGCCACCCAAGCGAGGCGCTCCAAACGGAGCTGCATGGCCCCGGTGTTGACGTCTATGAGCGGGGGCTGCCGGTCGAGACCGGTGACGGCGAGGATCTCATCTCGCGGGGTCTGGACCGCCCCGGCGATGACGACGGTCCGCGCGCTGAACAGCGACGAGTGCAATATGGCCCCGGCCAGGGCCAGCGCGCCCGCGACGACGATCAACCCGATCAGGATGCGGAGACGATGGTGGCCGCGCTGGCGCTCCACCTTCACACGCCGGGCCTGAATCCTCGGATCGGTCACGACCCCTCCTCGAATCCCACAAAACGCAACTCGGTGCGCAGCTCGACCCCGAGCCTGTCGGCGACGAGAGCGCGTACCGTGTCGATGAGACGCCTCACGTCGTCGGCCGACCCGCCGGGATCGGCCTGGATGAAGTTGGCGTGCTTGTCCGACACCACCGCCGAGCCGATGCGCAAGCCTTTGAGCCCCGCCGCCTCGATCAAGCGCCCGGCGGCGTCGTCGGGCGGGTTCGTGAACACCGAACCCGCGTTGGCCGCCCGGCTGGTGCTCCCGCCGCCAGCGCACGACCTCGTCGACACGGCCGCCGGCCTCGGCGGCATCGCCGGCTCGAGACGGTGGTCGCCTCGGTGACCACATCGGAGGGCCGAGCGACGAGTGCCGGTAGGAGAGGTCGAGCTCGCTCTCGGCGACTAGTGCTCTCCGCCTGCTTGCAGGCTCACGACCCGGCACACGACGAGAACGTCCGCGGTCTGCGACCCGTGCCCGCCGGCGTTCATCGGACCGCCCCGCCGACCGAGCCCGGTATGCCGACCGCCCACTCGAGGCCGCTGAGGCCGGGCGCCGCGCGGCGGCGGGCCAGGACCGGGTAGGCGACGGCGGCGCCGGCCCGCCCGGACCCTTCGATCTCGATGGGGGCGAAGGCTTCGCCGAGGGTCACGCACAGCCCCCGAAGCCGCCATCGGCGACGAGCAGGTTCGACCCCTTCCCGAGGACGACGACCCCGACGCGCTGCCGGCGACGGCACGCACCACGGCGCTCGAGGTCCTCGACGATGCTCGGTCGCCGTACAGGGCCGCCCGGCCCGCCGACGCGGTAGGTGGTGCGTGCGCCCAGGGGCCGTCGCGCTCGCCAGTGGGCCGAGGAGCTCCGCCGCACTTTCGGCCTCGGCCGCCGCGCGCCATCGGGCGGGAGCTCACGGGCCCGCCTCCTCGAGATCGGCGACGAGCTCGTCGGGGAGGCTCGTGAGATCCCCCGCGGAGAGAGTCAGGCAGCAGTCGCCCGGGTGCAGGCTCTCACGCAGGTAGGTGACGAGCTCCTCGCGGTGGGCAGGTAGGCGGCGGCGCGTCCGGGATGGGCGCTCGAGCACCGCGTCCAGGACGAGCTTCGCCGAGACGCCCGGGCGCGGCGTCTCGCCGGCGCCGTAGACGGCCGTCAGGACGAAGAGGTCGGCGTCGACGAAAGCGTCCGCGAAGTCGGCCGCGAGCGAGGCCGTCCTCGAGTAGCGGTGCGGCTGGAAGACGCAGACGATGCGCCGCCAGCCACCGCTTCTCGCCGCCTTCAGGGTCGCGATCACCTCGCCAGGGAGGTGCGCGTAGTCGTCGACGAAGGTCACCCCGCCGACCTCGCCGCGGAACTGGAAGCGGCGCGCCACGCCGGCAAAACGGGCGAGCGCCCTGCGGGCGTCGTCGGGGAGCCCCACCCCGAGCGCCACGGCGAGCGCGGCGGGTGGCGTTGCGGGCGTTGTGTGCCCCGGGTACCGGCAGGCGGAACTCGCCGAGGTCGCCGCCGGCGGGCTCGAGCGTGAGAAACGGATCGCGGCGCGCGCCGACTCGAAGTCGACGATGCGGTAGCTCCGCCTCCTCGGAAGCCGTAGGTCGTGCGCCGAGGCGGCGCCGAGGCCCAGCGCAAGCTCCTCATCGGCGCAGACGACCGTCGCCGGTGCCTCGGCGAGGAACGCCGAAAGGCGCCCGCAGCTCCTCGAAGGAGCCGTAGTCTCGAGGTGGTCGGGCTCCACGCTCGTCACGATGCCGAGCTCAGGGTGCAGGTGCAGGAAGGTCCCGTCGCTCTCGTCCGCCTCGACGACGAGCAGGCTCGCCGGTGTCCCAGGCCGGCGTTCGTGCCGATCTCGTTGAGCTCGCCCCCGACGATGAAGCTCGGCTGCAGCCCCGCCTCGACGAGGACGAGGGCGAGCATCGAGCTGTCGTCGTCTTGCCGTGGGTGCCGGCGACGGCGATGGTCCTGCGCAGTGGCACAGATCGCCTACAGCAGCTCGGCCCGCGAGAGCACCGGGATCCCGAGGCTCGCGCCTCGACGCACCTCGACGTTGTTCGTCCGACCGCGGTCGAGGTGAGCGCGTCAGCCCCCTGCGACGTTCGCGGGCCGGTGGCCGATCGCGACCTCGACGCCCGAGGACCTGCAGCCGCTGGAGGGGGCGGAGGCCTTGATGTCACTGCCGGTACCTGCGATGGCCCATCCCGGCCAGCACCGCCGCATCGTGCTCATGCCGGCACCGCCCACGCCGACGACGTGCACGTGGAGGGGCTTGGAGAGGTCGATCCCCGTGTTGTCGAGGTAGTCATGACCCCTCCTTGGACACCGACTCGACGAGGTCGGCCACCCGGTCGGCAGAGTCCCGGTGACCGGCGGCCGACGCCGCCTGAGCTCATGGCCTCGAGACGTTCCGGGTCTGGCGACCAGACGCGTCGACGATCTCCTCCAGACGCTCGGCCGTGCACTCGTCGTCGGAGATCAAGACCGGCCGCCCCGACCCAGGTCAGGGCCTCGGCATTGCGGGTCTGGTGGTCGTTGGGGGCGCCCGGCAGCGGCACCGGGCACCTCGGCGTGCCGATGGCGGCCAGCTCCGCGACGGTCAGGGCCCCCGCCCGCAGAGCGCGAAGTCGCAGGCGGCGAGCAGGGCCGGCATCTGCTGCTCGTAGCCGACGAGCCGGTAGTCGAGACCGCTCCCGGGCCCCGGCCGCGGGCCGGGCCGAGGCTGTCGGCTTCGCGCTTGACGGCGGCGAAGTTGCGCTCCCCCGCCACGTGGTAGATCGAGACGTCGTCCGCGGGCGGCCCAGGACCGGGCCAGCCCGAGGGCGGCGTCGTTCAGGCGGCGGGCACCGAGCGAGCCGCCTTCGACGGCGAGGAGAAAGCGCCCGGCAGGAACCGAGAGGGCTGCGCGGGCCGCCTCGCGTCCTTGCTCAGAGCGCTGCGCCGCGACGACCGCCTTGCGCAGTGGCGCACCGGTGACCACCCGGTGCGGCAGCGAGGTGCCCGGGAAGGCGACCGCGTCTTGCGGGCGAACCGGCCACGAGCCGGTTCGAGGCGCCCGCGATGGCATCGCAGCTCACGACCACGAGAGGAACGCGCAGCACGATCGCCGCCAGCGGGCAGGGCACGCCGGCATAGCCGCCGACGGTGACTACGACCTTCGGGCGGCGACGCACCACGATCGCAAAGCCGAGGGCGCAGGCAACCACAGCCCGCCGACCGCACCGAGGTTCTCCGCGTGAGACGGCGCTGGATGCCCCTTCCGGGCAGGAGGGTCACCTCGAAGCCGGCCTCGGGAACGAAACCGTCCTTCCATGCCGCGCCGGGAGCCGACAAAGAGGATCGAGGAGGCTTGGTGGCCACGGGCGACGAGCGCCTCGCCGATGGCGAGAGCCGGCTGCACATGCCCGGCCGTGCCGCCACCGGTGACGAGAGCGAAGACGGCACGTGAGCCACGCCGGGCCCGGGCTTCACCGTTGCACCGCCGCCGATTGGCGTCGCGCGATGCCGAACAGCAGCCCGACGCCGACGAGGGCGACGACCAGGGAGGAGCCGCCGTAGGAGATGAACGGGAGGGGAATGCCCGTCACGGGCAAGGCGTCGATCACACCGCCGATGTTGATCACGGCCTGAGCCAGGATCCAGCAGGTGACCCCGATGGCGACGAATCGTGCGAAGGGGTCGTGCTCGCGGGCGGCGATCCGGAAGCCGGCCCAGCCGAAGGCGCCGAAGCCCAGGAGAACGACGAGGGCGCCGACGAGGCCGAGGTTGCCGGCGATGACCGCAAAGACGAAGTCGGTGTGGGCATTGGGCAGGAAGCCCCAGGACGTCACCGACGCCCCGACCCCGCTCCCGGTGACACCGCCGAGGCCGAGCGTGGCGAGAGACTGCACGACCTGGTAGCCGGTGGTCGAGGCGTGGGCGAACGGATTGAGGACCGAGAGCAGGCGATCACGGCTGTAACTGGCCGACATGGCCACGAAGGCGCCCGCCGCCAGGACCAGGACTCCCGGCGCGAGCAGCAGGCGCAGGCGCGTGCCGGCGGCGAAGAGCATCGAGAAGGTGATGCAGCCCAGCACGATGGCCGTGCCGAGGTCGGGCTGCTTGACGATGAGGACGGCCGCCAGCGACATGAAGAAGAACAGGGCGCGACAAAGCGTGCCACTGGTCCCGGCGCTTGCCACGGCGGGCGAGCATGTCGGCGGCGAAGACGACAAGGGCGAGCTTCATCAGCTCGGACGGCTGGATCTGGACCGGACCGACTCCGATCCACCGGCTCGAGCCGCCGGCGAAATGGCCGAAGCCGGGCAGGAACACCACGACGAGAAGGCAGAAGGCGACTACGGGCAGCACGAAGCGAAGTCTGCGGATGAGACCGACGGGCGTTCGGCTGACGATCACCGCCGCGCCGAGCCCACAAGCCATGTAGATGCACTGGTGGATCACGTACGACCAAGGGGAGGCGCCCGCCAGGATCGCCCCGGGGGCCGAGGCCGACAACACGATGGGAAGACCGAGGAGGCAAAGACCGGCCACCGCGGCGAGGAGCACTTTGGCCTCGACCGTGAGCTGGATGCTCGGGCGCGGCGCGCCTCGCAGCGGGCGCCGCCCTTGACCAGCCTCATCGCCTGGCGCTTCTCCTCCGCCCCAAGGCGCCGCACCGGGCCACCGGTGCGCTCGGGCATCGTTGCGGCGCGCGCCGTTGCCGGCCGGTTCACTTGAGCGACCCCGCTGAGAGGAAGTCCGCGTAGAAAAGGCCCGACGCCGAGCGCCGTGCAGAGACCGGAGAAGATCCAGAACCGGACCGTGACCGTCGTCTCGGGCCATCCCCGCAGCTCGAAATGGTGGTGGAGCGGTGCCATCAGGAACACCCGCCGGTGGAAGACCCGGAAGCTGATCACCTGGATCACGACCGACATGGTCACGATCACGAACAGCCCGCCGATTATGGGCAGCAGCAGCTGCACGTTCATCACGAGCGCAAGACAGGCGAGGCCCGTTCCGATGGACAGCGAACCGGTGTCGCCCATGATGATCCGGGCCGGCGCGGCGTTCCACCACAGGAAGCCGACGCACGCGCCGCCCATGGACATGGCGACAGGGCCAGGTCGAGGGCGTTGTGCACGCTGTAGATGGCGGGGTGCCGGTACTGCACGAAGCCGACCAGGGCGAGAAACCCGCACACGAAGGCGGCCGAGCCTGCCGCCAGCCCGTCGAGCCCGTCGGTCAGGTTGACCGAGTTGGCGTCCCGAGATGATCACCGTCCCCCAGATCACCCAGCCCACGGCTCCCGAGCCCGGCGCCCGGCAGGTCGTAGCGGGTGAACGAGAGGTCGGTGTGAACTCCTCCCCAGTGGCCTCCGCCACACAGAACAGGACGGCGACCAGCACGAGGCCGAGGTCCTCCAGCGCTTGTTGAGCCCGAGCGCGCGTCGCCTGCTCACCTTGATCCAGTCGTCGGCCGCGCCGACGGCGCCCGCGACGACGATGGCGGCGAGAACGAGCCAGGCGGGCCGGTGAAGGGAGCTGACGTGCCGACGTGGCCGAGGAAGTAGCCGGCCACGACGGCGACGAGAATGGCGATGCCACCCATCGTCGGCGTGCCTGCCTTACGGTGTGGTGGGCCGGCCCGTCCACCCGGATCTGCTGGCCGATGCCGCCAGCGGATCAGCCAACGCAGCAGTATCGGCGTCCCGAAACCGGCAACCAGGATCGAGACCGCCCCGGCGGACGAGCAGGGGGATCATGCGCGGCCCCCCGCGCGCCAAGGCGTGCCAGCTCCTCGCCGATGACGTCTCGATCGTTGAACTCGATCGAGGTGTCCCCGATCTGCTGGACCGTCTCGTGACCCTTGCCGGCGACGACAACGACGTCCCCGGCGCCGCGGACCCGAGCGCGGCCGGCGATCGCCCGTCGCCGGTCCGGCTCGACCAACAGCCGGGCGGCCCCGTCGCAG
This sequence comes from uncultured Acidimicrobiaceae bacterium, assembly GCA_963804265.1. Taxonomy (GTDB): domain Bacteria; phylum Actinomycetota; class Acidimicrobiia; order Acidimicrobiales; family Bog-793; genus Fen-455. The sequence goes on along the minus strand of CAWDPZ010000006.1, from coordinate 1,787 downwards.
CCCGCCTGCGACCTCGGCGATGATCGCCAAAGGGTCCTCGCTGCGGGGATTGTCCGAAGTGAGCACGGCGAGGTCGGCGAGACGAGTGGCGATCGACCCCATGACGGGACGCTTGGCCCGGTCGCGGTCCCCGCCACAGCCGAAGACCACGATCACGCGTCCGCCCCGGGCTCGGCCTCGAGGCGCGAGGCGCGGAGGATCTCCGCTCATTCCCTGGGGCGTATGGGCGTAGTCGACGACGACGGTGGCGCCGATGTCGTTGGGCACCGCTTCCAGCCTGCCCGCAGGGCCTGTCGCCACCGAGAGGCCGGCGGCGATGGTCGAGGTTGGCACGCCGAGCGCCCGGGCGGCGGCGGCGGCAGCGAGGGCGTTGGCCACGTTTGATCTCCCCGCCCGGGCGGACCGTGACTGGCTCACCCTTCGAGACGGAAATGGCTCTCCTCGAGGCCGACCTCGAGCTCTTCGGCTTGGGCAGAGCGAGAAGACGCTCATCGGTATCGCGGCGCGCGTCCAGCAGCCGTCGCCCGAGCGGGTCGTCGGCGTTCACCACGCCCCAGCCCGAGTGCTCCGGTGTGAAGAGCAGCGCCTTGGCCCCGAAGTAGGCCTCCATCGTGCGGTGGTAGTCGAGGTGGTCCTGGCTCAGGTTCGTGAAGACCGCGACGTCGTGGCGGTAACCGTCCAGTCTGTGCTGGACGAGGGCGTGGGAGCTGACCTCGAGGGCCACGGCCGACGCGCTCCGAGTCCCGCGCGTGGGCGAGGGCGCGCTGCAACTCGGGTGACTCGGGCGTGGTGCGCTCTCCCCCGAGCGTCCCGATCACCGACGTCGCCCAGCCATGGGCTTCCAGCACCGAGCGCAGGAAGTAGGTCGTCGTCGTCTTGCCGTTCGTGCCCGTCACCCCGACGGTGCGCAGCGACGTCGCCGGGTCGTTCCAGAGGACGCAGGCGGCAAGTGCCATCGCGGGACGGGCGCCGGCCGGCCCGACGATCAGCTGCACCGCTCCCCCGGCCTCGTCGGAGAGCGGGCGCTCGCACACGAAGGCGACCGCACCGGCACGACGGGCCGCCGCCGCAAATTCGTGACCGTCGAAGCGGTCACCGGGCAGGCAGCAGTGCAGGGCGCCGGGGCTGACCGCGCGATGGTCGTACGTCACCGAAGTGACCCCTAGCGCGAGACCTCACCGACGATCCTTGCCGAGGCTCCCAGTCGCGCAACAATCGCCTCGAGAGGAACCTCTGGCGCCGGCGTGCACGGCTGCCGCGCAGCTCACAGCCCACCGGCCCCCGATGAGCCCGAGGACAGCCCTTGGCCGCCCGTGGGCGCGGTGTCGAAGTGGCGCAGCGCGTAGCGCATGATGGCGGAGAAGACCGGCGCCAGGCAAGGCCTCCGTAGATGAGGTCAGGGTGGCTGAGCATGACAAAGGTGGTCAGAGCGGGGTTCTGTGCCGGCGCGAAGCCAACGAAGGTCGCGTTCCAGGCGCCGGGCTGATAGCCGGGGCCCGTAGTGCTCGGGATCTGCGCCGTCCCGGTCTTGCCGGCGACGGTATACCCCGGGATGCGGGCCGCGAGCGCGGTGCCGTCCTCGGTCACCTTCTCCAGCATCGGCAGGAGCTCGCTGATCGTCTTGTTGGACAGCGCCCGCCGCTCGGACTGCACCGGGAGGACGTGCTCGACGCCCTTGGCCGAGATCGTCGCCTCGACCAGACGGGGAGCGATGAACTCACCGTCGTTTGCGACCATGTTGTACGCGTCCAGGATCTGAAGGGGCGTGACGGCCTCGCCCGTGCCGA
>CAWDPZ010000005.1:0-143381 GCA_963804265.1 uncultured Acidimicrobiaceae bacterium | reverse complement strand
GCAAATGCCTCGAGGCGGGCGACGACGGCCTCGCGCAGCCCGGGAGGGCCGAGGACCTCGGCCGTGTCGCCGAGGCCGACGACCCAGTCGACGAAAGCACCCTGTTCCGGGGCGGCGATCCGCAGGCGGGCGGCACCCGACGGCTCCCAGGCCTCGACCGAGCCGGCGCCGACCGTGGCGACCACGCTGCGGGCGAGCCGGGCGTCCACCACCATCGTCACCTCCTCGGCGAGGGGATCCGCGTCCTCGCCCTCACCGCCCGGGCCGGCCGGTCTCGCCCCCACGCGCCAAGGGAGGAAGCGAACCGCTTCGCGCAGATCGAAGCCCTCCGGCAGCTCGAAAGCGGCCGATTCCCCGAGCACCGGGGCGTCCTCGAACCGGTCGACGCGAAAGGTCCGCAGACCCGCGTCCGGAGCTGTCCGGTCGCGCCCGACCAGGTACCAGGCGGTCAGCCGGAACGCCAGGCCGTAAGGCTCGACCTCGCGACGGCGGCCCCTGTACCCGAAGCTCACGAGCGCCCGGTCCCGGACCGCCTCGTGCAAGGGGCCGAGGGCCGGCAGCGAAGGGAGCACCGCGATCGGCGGCAGTCCCGGCTCGGGCACCTCCCCCGCCGCGCCCAGCTTGGCGACGGCGTCTCGACCCGCGGCGCCGCCGAGCTGCACGGCGGCGACGGCGAAGCTCAGCGCCTTCTCCTCGCGGGGCTCCAGCCGGAGCTCGGGCAGGTAGTAACCCTCAGGGTGGATGCGGTAGCCGAGCTGTTCCTCCCCGGCCAACGGCTCGACGCTGATCGGGATCCCGAGCTCGCGAAGCGCCCGCTTGTCCCGCTCGAAGGCCTGGCGGCTCGCCTCCTTGCCCTCGGGATAGCCGACGACGTTCGATGCGATCTCCCGCAGCGACAACGGCCTCGGCGTCTCGAGGAGCACCAGGACCAGGTTCGTCATCCGTTCGAGCCGGTCTGCTCTTGCGACGGGCGGCATCTGCTGAATGGTAGGCCGCTCCCGTCCGGGGAACTACCGCCCCACCTCCCGCTCGGCGGCACGCGTCGTGACGATCCCCTCCGTGAAGCTCTCGAGGAAGTGCACGAAGTGGACCGTGCGCGGCGACCAGAAGTTGTCGAAGGCGTGTTGGGCCAAAGGCAGCTCGGCGTAGACGACCGTCTGCGTGCTGGCGGCGCGAAGGGCGTCGACGAAGGACCTGGCGGCCCGCACGGGCACGAGCACGTCGTTGCGGCCGTGCACGACGAGGAACGGCGGTGCGGACCCGTGCACCCTGAAGATCGGCGACGCCGCGGCGAAGTCCTCGGCGCTCGACCGCTCGAACACGTGGCGCTCGAGGATCGGCGACAGGTTGGCGTTGCCGATCCTTTCCCGGTCGACGAAGTCGTAGACCCCGTAGAGGGGGATGCAGCCCACCACAGAGGTGTCCTCGTCCTCGAAACCGGGCTGCCACGCCGCATCGTTGGCGCTGAGCGCCACGAGGGCCGCAAGGTGCCCGCCCGCCGAGCAGCCCGACACGAAGACGAGGCCCGGATCTCCGCCGTAGTCGGCGATGTTGGCTTTGACCCAGCGGAGGGCGAGCTTGCAGTCGAGGACGTGCTGGGGCCAGCGCGCCTTCGGGCTGAGGGCGTAGTTGGCGGTGACGCACACATAACCGCGACCTGCGAGGTGCTCGAGCATCGGGATGCCCTGCTCTCGCTTGTCCCCCATCATCCAGGCGCCCCCGTGGAAGTACAGGACCACCGGCGCCGGTGCCGCTCCCGATCGGCCCGCGTCTGGCCCTGCGGTAGAGGTCGAGGCGATGGGCCCGGCCGCCGTCCTCCGAGTAGGCGATGTTGCGGATCCTCTCGACGCCTCGCGGCCGGAACGGCAGGGCGGCCACGACCCGGCGGGTGTCGCCCGCGCTCCAGCCCTACTGCGGCACCGCCAGCCCCGACTCGGCGAACGCAGCCTCGAGGTACCGGTGGGACCTGAGGCCGGAGGCGAATTGCACCGCCAGGCCTGCGCAGCCGGCCGCGGCCAGCGAAGGAGCCTGCCCAGCCCGGCGCGCTCTCGAGGCCGCCCGCGAGCCCGCAGGCCAGTTCGGCGACGACCACGACCAGAGCCAGGTGCAGTGGTGCCTCGCCGACGATCCAGCTGGGCACGAACGACAGCGCCGACCCGACCGCGCCCTGGAGGGGGACGAGGGTGCTGAGCGCCAGCAGGAACGCCACGACCCCTATGGCGAGGCACGCCCAGCTCATGACCGAATGATATCGACGAGCGGATTCGGGACTTTCGGCCCTAGGGTTGCCATCACTGCACCGCGATGATGCAGGGGGAGGTGGGGACACCGTGGGTCACATGGGGATGTCCGGGGGAACGAACACGCTCGCAGCGCTGGTTCACCTCGGCGGTACAGGCAAGTACATCAGCTGGGGCGTCATCCAGATCTCGCTCGCGAACCTGATCATCATCGCCGTGATGATCGTGCTGTTCGCGGCCGCGATCATTCTGCCGTTCCCCAAGCACGAGGCGCGCAAGAAGTGAGCGCACAATCGGCGGACACGTTCGCGGTCGGTGCCGAGAAGGACACCTGGACCGGCCGCATCCGCAGCGCGGTCTCGAGGAACTGCCTCCGGACCGCCTCTTGCCGGACCGGCAGCCCGCCTATGTGGCGTCGTGGATATACGTCTTCGGGGCCTTGAGCATCGGCGCCTTCGCCGTCGTGCTCCTCTCGGGGGGCGTGCTCGCGGTCGAGGGCCCGTCGTGGTGGCACAAGTCCAATGCCGGTCTCTTCGTGAACTCGCTCCACATGTGGAGCACCGAGTTCTTCTTCATGTTCATGGTCGTCCACCTCTGGGCGAAGTTCTTCATGGCGGCCTGGCGCGGCAAGCGCAAGGCGACCTGGATCACCGGAGTGCTCGCCTTCGCCCTCTCCATCGCGGCGGCCTTCACGGGATATCTCTCCCAACAGAACTTCGACTCGGAGTGGATCGGCACGCAGGCGAAGGACGGCATCAATTCGACCGGCGCCGGCGCCTTCTGGAACGTCCTCAATTTCGGCCAGATGCTGATGTGGCACATCGTGCTGCTGCCCCTCGTCGTCGCCGCCCTCATCGGCCTTCACGTGCTCCTGGTCCGACGCCGCGGCGTCGTACCGCCGTTCGCCCCCACCGATCGCCAGCTCGCGAGGGCCGGCCTCAGCCTCACCGGAGCGGTGACGGCACCCCCCGCCGCATCGGGCACGGCCGCCCAGATCCCGGCAGGGCTCTCGACCCAGATTCCGTCAGGACTCTCGGACGAGGAGCTCGCCGCCCTCATCGAGCTGCCGGCACAGGAACCGCCGGCACAGGAACCGCCGGCACAGGAACCGCCTCCGCCAAGCCTGCCCGGGCCAGCGGACGCAGCCGCCCCGCACGAGCCCGCGGCGGAAGGCCCCGCCGGGACAGGACCCGATGTGGCAATTGCCGAAGGACGAGTCATGAGCGCCGCCGCCACCGCGAAACCGAGAGCGCACCGCCGGTTCAGGCCGGACCGCGACGTCGTCGAGTGGCAGGGAGGATACCGCCGCTACGACCTCGTGAAAGAGGTCTTCGTCTGCTTCCTCGTCACCCTCTTGCTGGTGGTGGGCTGCGCGATCATCTTCTCGTCACCGGACGAGACGCCCGTGACGGTGAAGTCATGGTCGAACGCGGCGCCGGTGGATTTCGCCCAGACGGCGATCACAGAGCTGGACGGGACGAGCGGAGTCGCCACCTACGGACCTCCGTACAACAGCACGCCGGGCGCGAGCCAAAAGCTCGGGCCGATCTCGCTGGAGCACGCCGTCGGCGTCAGGATCCCGATCGACACGGCCAGGGACTTCGTGCTGAAGCCGCTCGCGACGCTGCCCGACCGGCCGGCGCTCACGACCGCCCTCGCCGACTACAACTCGGCCTCCGCGGCTCAACAGGCGAGCTGGGACGCGGCCTACGAGAAGGTCGTCGCCAACGCGACGTTCACGAACGGGCAGCTGGTGGTCAAGAGCGGTCCTTACGGGCCGGTGGGCGTCCTCATGACCAACCTCGAGTCGATGGCCCGGACAGGGGCCCTCGACGGGGCACTGCTGCAGTCGCCTCAGCTCTACGACACCAATTACACCGACCCGCTGCTGTTCGTCGCCGACGGCACCTATATGGCGAGCCTTGCCGCGGTCCGGCACCTCCAGGGTGACCAGTGGGGAATGATGAACGAGACCGGGAACTTCCCCGGCCAGCCGTGGCTCTGGCTCTACACCTTCTGGTACCAGGTGGCCCCGATGAACAGCTCCTCCAACGGGGACGTGGAGGTATGGGCGATCATGATGGTGCTCACCCTCCTGCTGATACTCCTGCCGTTCATCCCGGTCGTTCGATCGATCCCCCGGCGTGTGGGCGTCTACCGGCTCATCTGGCGGGTCCACTACCGCAACCTCGGTCCTGAAGCCCTCCTGCAGATGCCTCCCGATCGCGAGTCCCGCCGCCAGTAACCTCGGGGGTGAGCTTCAGGGGAGGGGCAGATGGTTCTACGCGTGTTCCTGGTCGACGACCACGAGATCGTCCGCACCGGCCTTCGGTCGATGCTGGAAGCCGACGGCGACATCGAGGTCGTCGGCGAAGCCGGCACCGCAGCCGAGGCGACCACGAGGGGCGTCGCTCTCGGCCCTGACGTCGCGGTGCTGGACATCCGGCTCCCCGATGGCGACGGGATCGAGGTCTGCCGGGAGCTGCGCTCTCGGCTGCCGAACCTCCAGTGCCTCATGCTGACCTCGTTCGCGGACGACGAGGCGCTCTTCGCCGCCATCATGGCTGGGGCGTCCGGCTATGTCCTCAAGCAGATCAAGGGCGCCGACCTCGTCGACGCCGTGCGACGGGTCGGGCGCGGCGAGTCGCTCATCGACCCTTCGATGACAAAGCGCGTCTTCGACCGGCTGCGCGACGGGCCGGTCCGTGACGAACGCCTCGACCGGCTCTCGGACCAGGAACACCGTGTGCTCGATCTCGTCGCAGAGGGGCTGACGAACCGGCAGATCGCCGACCGGCTCTACCTGGCGGAGAAGACCGTCAAGAACTATGTCTCGAGCATGCTCTCCAAGCTGGGCATGGACCGCCGCAGTGAAGCCGCCGCTTACGCAGCCAGATTGTCAGAGCGCGACGAGCGCGAGAGAAGCCGCGAGGCGGGCCGACGGGGGTGGCTTCGGGATTCGGCCCTGAGCCGCGGTACGGTCCGGCCGCGCCTGAGCGGCGACATCGGCTCGGCAGCCGGGCCGGGTAGAGGTCGGATGCCGCGCCATTAGATCCCGAAATGAGCCCCGCGCACGGCGCCCTGGGCCTCGGCGGGACCGCTCAGGGACACCCGGGCGGCCCGGCCACGGCCATAGAGGTAGAGCACGAGCTCCTGGGGACCCCCGCTCAGCACGGCGCGCGGCTCCCCGCGGTGGGCGACCATCCGCTCGCCGTCCGGCCGCTCGAGCTCGAGCCCGGCCCCGCGCAGCTTGCGGGTCATTAGCTTGGACCCGCGGCCCAAGGAGGCCCACAAGGCGGCGTCGAGCTGCGGGTCGTGTCTCGGCTCGAAACCCGGAACCGCCCGGCGTACGTCCTCGGTGTGCACGAAGAACTCGACGAGGTTGAAAAGCTCGTCCACCGGGCGGGACCACGCCGGGGGGCCCGAGCGCACCTTGGCCACGAGGCCCCTGTAGCCGTCGGTCCGCAGCGCGGCGGACATCGCGCTGGCGGTGAGGCGGGCGAACGGGCCACCTAGCAAGATGCCTGTCGCCGCGAACGGGCGGCGCTCGCGCACGAACAGATGGGCGGCCAGATCCCTGGTCAGCCACCCCTCGCACAGCGTCGGCGCCTCGGGGCCTGCTCCGGTCAGCTCGTCACACAGACGGCCGCGCTCGGTACGGGCCAGATGGGCTTTGGACGTGGGGGCCTCCTTACGATGCTGCCCTCACGACCGTAGCGGGAAAACGCCCAGGCCTTGCAGGAGAACCTCCGGGCGTAGCGGGGAAACCTCCGGGCGTGACGGGAGAACCTCCGTGCCCAGCTCCCTGGGCTCGGGATCCCCCGGACACCGCGTCCAGATCGGAGATGGTAAGCAAGCGTCATGGGCATGGTCGAAGTCACTGCCGAGCGGATTATCGAGGCGCCGGCGCAAGCCGTCTACGGTTACCTGGCGGACCTGAAGGAGCACCACCCGCGCTTCCTCCCTCCCGCCTTCTCGGACTTCGAGGTCGAGTCCGGCGGCGTGGGCGCGGGCACGGTCGCGCGCTTCAAGGTCACCGCCGGCGGGAGGACCCGCCAGTACCGGATGGCCATTGCCGAGCCCGAGCCCGGCCGTGTCATCACCGAGTCGGACACCAATTCGAGCCTCGTCACGACGTTCACGGTCGACCCGGTGGGCGCCTCGGCACGGGTCACCATCTCCACCGCCTGGAAGGGCGCCGGCGGCGTCGGGGGCTTCTTCGAGAAGATGTTCGCCCCGAAGGCCATGCGGGCCATCTACCTCGACGAGCTCGAGCGCCTGAACGCGTATGCCCGCTCCCGGGCAGGGACCGGCTCGGCGGAATCGCGCCGCAGCAGGTGACGGCCGGCACCGAGTGGGACGCCGCCGCTCAGCGGGACGCGGAGTCCGCGCGGCGACTCGGCGCTCGTGTTGCAACAGCCAATCTTTCATCGGGAGTCCTCCGCCGTAGCCGACCAGGCTCCCGTTGGCGCCGATGACCCGGTGGCAGGGCAGCACGATGGCGAGCGGGTTCTTGTTGTTCGCCATGCCGACGGCCCGGCTCGCCTTCGGGTTGCCGATGCGGGCGGCGACGGACCCGTAGCTCTCGGTCTTCGCGTACGGGATGTCAGCCAGCGCCTGCCACACCTGGAGCTGGAAGGCCGTCCCGCTCGGCGCGAGAGGCAGGTCGAACTCGGTCAGCTCACCGGCGAAGTAGGCATCGAGCTGGCGGCGGACCCTCGCCAGGGTGGCGGCGGCCGGACCCTCGGCCGAGACGTCGGCCCGGGCGGCGAAGCTGCCCGGGAGGTGAAGCTCGCGAAGTCCCACGTCGTCCGCGACGACGAGAATGTCGCCGATCGGCGACGCGACATGTCGCCCAGGCGGCCGTCGGCCCTCGGCCCGCGGCGTCGCTCGCGAGCGGCTGGGCGGCGATCAAGGTGGTCATGCTGCCTGCTCCTTTCGTGCCGCTCCGCGGCTGTTGGATCGAGTCCACATCCGGGCCCGACCGGGGTGGACCACAAGTACTGCAACGCATAGGAGCGCCAGGGCCGCCACGCTTCAGCCACGGCCGTGGCGCTGCGGGGGTCACCCGGCAGTCCACGCGCCTCGAGCGCCCGCCTGACGCCGAGGTCGCTCGCCAAGAAGGCGTCCGGGTCGCCGAGGGCGCGCATGCGGACATAGGCGACGGTCCACGGCCCGATCCCGGGGATGGCGACAAGGCGCCCGGCGACCGCGTCACGGTCGGCGCCGGCGTCGAGCACGAGATCTCCCGAGGCGAGCGCCGTCGCGAGGGCGATCACCGCTCTGGCCCGGCCCCTCGGCATCGGAAGCTGGTCGGGCGAGAGCGCCGCGATCGTCGCCGCACTCGGGAACATGCCCGTGAGCTCGCCGGAGGCCTCGCCCAGCTTCCGCCCGTACTCGTGAGGCGAGACGGCCCGCGATCGTGCGGGCTCCGGCCACGCTGACCTGTTGGCCGAGCACGGCCCGAAAGGCCAGCTCGTCACCGTCCACATGACCCGGGGTGCGAAGCCCCGGCAGGGCCGACACCGACGGGCCGAGCACGGGATCGGCTCCCAGGGCCTCGACGACCGCGACCGGGTCGGCGTCGAGGTCGAAGAGCCGCCGCAGCCGGCGCACGGCCGCCGTCAGGTCGCGGAGGTCCTCGAGGGCCAACTGGCACCGCAGGTAGCCCTCGGAACCGCCATCGGCGCTGACCTCGGCGACACAGGTCCCGTGCGGCAAGCGAGAGCGTCCTGCGGTACCGCCCGGCATCGCCCTCTTCGACGCCGGGAACCGCCCGGGCGGCGAGGAACCCGAAGAGCGGGCCTGCCTGGAACGGCCGCCTGTGGGCAAGCCTGAGGGCGACCGCACCGGGCGCAGCCCACGAGCCCACCCCGGTCGCCGCGCCGGGCTGTCGATCGTGCCCTGAGCTCTATCGGAGCCAGAGCGAAGACCTCCCTGACCGTGTCGTTGAACTGGCGGACGCTGGAGAAGCCGGCCGCGAAGGCGATCTCGGCAGCGCGCAGCCCGGTCGTCTCGAGCAGGATCCGCGCCGTCTGGGCGCGCTGGGCGCGGGCGAGCGCCAGAGGACCGGCGCCGACCTCGGCGACGAGCAGCCGGTTGAGATGCCGCTCGCTGTATCCGAGCCGCCGGGCAAGGCCGGGCACGCCGTCACGGTCTACGACGCCGTCGCCGATCAGGCGCATGGCGCGGCCGACGACGTCGGCCCGACGGTCCCATTCGGGCGAACCGGGCGTGGCGTCGGGGAGGCAGCGCTTGCACGCCCTGAAGCCGGCCCGTTGGGCGGCAGCGGCGGTCGGGAAGAGACGCATGCGCGACACCCTCGCCGGCGGCGACGGGCAGCTCGGCCGGCAGTAGATGCCGGTCGAGGTGATGGCTACGAAGAACCAGCCGTCGAAACGGGGATCGCGGCTGCGCACCGCCAGGTACCTCGCCTCGTCGTCGAGTGCCGCCGGTCCGGCCGCACAGGCCGGCCCGCTCGAGATCGTCGCCCCGCCCATGCCGCCAGTCTGCCAGGTGCCCACATCCGGGTCTGGCGGAAATCGGACAGAGGGGTGGAGTCCGAGAAGCACCTTCCGGCAAGCGGGTCGTCGCGGAGCAGGCGCCGCGACCATTTGCCCCCAGATCAGAGCTCCTCCGGCTAGGGCTCCTCGGTCAGGCCTGGGCTGTTGCGCCGGAGAGACCGGCCACAAGAGTCGTTATCTTCTGCTGCCAACCGTCCTCCAAGGGCCCCTTGAGAGCCGTCACGCGGACCGTGCCTTCGGCCACCTTGACGAAGCCCCGCTTCTGCAGAGACTCGTTCATGATCGGGATCACCCGCTGCCACTTGGCCATTTCCGTTTCTGTAGGCACGTTCCCGGTCCGCTTGTCCGGCCTGGGTGCGATCTCCGTGGTCAAGAGGGCGTACGTGCGTGCCGGCCGGCAAGGCAATTTTCTTGAGGAACCGGCGCACGCTCCCGATGGGCTTGCCCATTCGTCCCGGCGAGCTGAACACGTACAGGTCGGCCGGTGCCGGCCGCCCCGCTTTGACGTCCCGCACATGGTGGACGCCGACGGTGACACCTTTCGCCGCCATCTGGCGCTTGAACTCCTCGGCGACCAGGGCCCCGTTGCCGAATTTCGAGGCGTGGTAGTACTCGATGTTCAAGCTGCAGCCTCCCTGTGCGGGTCCGATCGGACGTTCTCGCCTGTTCCGGCGGACGTCTCCACCCTCAAGGTAAGCCGCGTCGGCGTTCGCCCAGTAGAGGCGAATGTCATATCGCCTCGCCGGCCACGAGCACACGGCGGCTCGACTCTGGACGGTGCGTCGTGACATCTGGTCGGGCGCAGGCGCAGGCGACGGGCCGGACCCAGGACCCGACAGGCACTTAGGATCTCGCTTTATGGACAAGCTCTCCGTGCGGCCCATGACGGCCGCCGAGTTCGAGGCGATCCGCGCCGCGCATGATCCGCGAGTACGCCGCCGAGCACGTCCGCGCCGGCAACTGGAGCGCGGATGAGGCAGAGGCGCGGCGCCGACCGCGCAGACCGACGAGCTTCTTCCCCGGGGTGTCGACAGCCCCGACATGTTCCTGCTCACCGCCGTCGACCCGGAAGGTGTGCAAGTGGGCCACGTCTGGGTGGGCCTGAAACGCCCGTTCGGCGGCAGCGGCGCCTGGGTCTACGACATCGAGATCAACCCCTCCCAGCGCGGCAAAGGCTTCGGCCGCGCCTTGCTACAGGCAGCCGAGGAGGAGGCTGTCAGGCGCGGTGTGACGACGATGGGCCTCAACGTCTTCGGACCGAACAGAGTCGCCCGGAACCTCTACGAGTCGGCGGGCTACGAGGTGGCCTCGCTCCAGATGCGAAAAGAGCTCGACCCGGGCGACTGAGCCACGGAGGACCTTGATTCGCTTAGCGTCTCTGCGGTGCGGGTCCTCGTCTCCTCTTCGATGGGCGGGGCCGGCCATCTCGGCCCGCTTCGCCCGTTCGTCGATGCTCTCCTTAAGGCAGGCGACGAGGTCCTGCTCGTGGTGCCGCCGTCGCTCGAGGATCAGGCGGCGGCGTTCGGTTGCCAGGTGGAGATCGGCGGGGAGCCTCCCGAAGAGGAGGTCGCACCCGTCCGCGAAGCGATCGCGACCGCTCCCTCGAAAACGGCGGCGGTTCTCTCAGAACGCGAGCTGTTCGGCCGGATGTGCACAGCCGCCATGCTGCCCGCCATGGAGGCGGCGTTCGCCGCGTGGCGGCCCGAGCTCGTGCTGCGGGAGACCTGCGAGTACGCGGCCGTCGTCGTCGCCTGCCGGGCAGGTGTCGCGCACGCCCAGGTCGCCATCTCGCAGGGTGCCATCGAAGCCTCCGCACTCGCAACTGCCGCTCCGGCCCTGGAGGTCCACCTCCGCGGCGTCGTTGCCCACATCAGGTCTTCGCCGTATCTGACCCGCTTTCCCGCCTCGCTCGATCCCGTGGCGTACCCGGACACCCGCCGCTACAAGGTGCCCGGGCCGGGGACGGTCGCGCCCCTCCCGCGCTGGTGGGACGACGAAACGCTCCCGCTCGTCTACATGAGCTTCGGCACGGTGGCCGGCTCGATGTCCAGTGCCGCCGAGGTGTACCGGATCGCGCTCGATGCCGTTGCCGGCATGCCGTTGAGGGTGCTGCTAACTGTCGGCAGCCGCACCGACATCGCCCGCCTGCATCCGATACCCGGCAACGTCCGCGTCGAGGCCTTCGTCCCCCAGGACGACGTCTTCGCCGAGGCGAGCCTCGTCGTCTGCCACGGCGGATCCGGGACGACGTTCGGGGCACTGGCGGTCGGACTGCCGGTCGTCTTCGTGCCGCTGTTCGCGGACCAGCTCCCCAACGCCCGTCGCGTGGCCGAAGCCGGCGCAGGGCTGCGGGTGCTGGCCTCCAGCCCGAGCGGCGAGCGCCCACGGGCGCACGACTTCACCCCGGCGGGCATCGCCGAGGCCATCCTCGCCGTGCTCGGTGACCCCTCCTACGCCCGGGCCTCGGAGCGCATCGCGGGCGAGATGGGCTCGCAGGCCATGCCTGCCGAGATCATCGAGGGCCTCCGACGCGGGCGAGGTCGCGACCGGGTGGGGCGGGGCCGCGAAACCGCCCGGCCGGGCGCCTGACCGCTGCCCGGCGGCACCTCGTACTGTTTGGCAACCCACGAGGAGGTCTCCATGCCGCTCCACAAGCACACGCCCGAGGCAGGTGGCGACGACGAGCTGAGCTTCCGGCCGCAGTTCGCCCAGCACGGCGCCGTCGCCGACGTGCCGAGACTGCGCCTCGGCCACAAGGGAATGCCGCCTCGGACCGCGTTCCAGATCATCCACGACGAGCTCATGCTCGACGGCAACGCCCGGCTCAACCTCGCCACGTTCGTCACGACCTGGATGGACCCCGAAGCCGAGCTCTTGATGGCCGAGTGCGCCTCCAAGAACATGATCGACAAGGACGAGTACCCCCAGACGGCCGAGATCGAGCGGCGCTGCGTCAACATCCTCGCCCGCCTCTGGCACGCGGAGGGCTCGAGCGCCACCGGATGCTCGACGACCGGCTCGAGCGAGGCGTGCATGCTGGGCGGCCTCGCCCTCAAGTGGCGCTGGCGCCAGCGGCGCACGAACGCCGGGCTGCCCGCCGACCGCCCGAATCTCGTGATGGGCTCGAACGTCCAGGTCTGCTGGAGAAATTCTGCCGCTACTTCGACGTCGAGGCCCGCCTCGTCCCGGTCGGGCCGGAGGTGGCCCACCTCAGCCCGGAGGGTGCCGCCGGGGCCTGTGACGAGAACACGATCGGGGTCGTGGCCGTCCTCGGGTCGACCTACGACGGCGCCTACGAGCCGGTGGAGGAGATAGCCGCCGCGTTGGACGCGCTCTCAGTTCCCGGGGCGGCCCCGACGTGCCGATGCACGTGGACGGGGCGTCGGGGGCGCTCGTGGCTCCGTTTCTCGACCCCAAGCTCAGGTGGGACTTCAGCTTGGCGCGGGTCCAGTCGATCAACGTCTCGGGGCACAAGTTCGGCCTCGTCTATCCCGGAGTCGGCTGGGTCCTCTGGCGCGACGAGGCCGCGCTCCCCGACGAGCTCGTCTTCAAGGTCAACTACCTCGGCGGCGAGATGCCGACCTTCGCGCTCAACTTCTCCCGCCCCGGCGCCCAGGTCGTCGCGCAGTACTACAACTTCCTGCGCCTCGGCGCCGATGGCTACCGCGAGGTGCAGTCGGCGTGCCGGGACACGGCCCAGTGGCTCGCCGGTGAGATAGAGCGCCTCGGCCCCTTCACGCTCGTGTCGAGGGCAGAGGGTATCCCGGTGTTCGCCTTCCGGCTCGCGGGCGACGTGCCCTACAGCGTCTACGACGTCTCGGATGCGCTCAGGTCCTGGGGTTGGCTCGTTCCCGCCTACACCCTGCCCCCGGCGCTCGAGGACGTCTCGGTGCTGCGCGTTGTGGTGCGCAACGGCTTCAGCCGCGATCTCGCGAGAATGCTCCTCGACGACCTGCAAAAGGTGATGCGGACGCTGGCGAGCTCGGCTCAGGCTCGGGGGGGCCAGACGAAGGACCGCTCGGGCTTCCACCACTGAGCTCCGCACGGTTCGCGGCCTCTCGTCCGGACGCTTCACGACCACTCGTCCGGACGCTTCACGACCCCTCGTCCGGGCGGATTCGGACCGGCGCCATCCCCCTCCGGCGCACACCCCGTAGTTACCATCGGGCCACGCCGGATGGAGAGGCCGGGCGGGCAAGAGCCAGATGGGAAAAGCCGGATGGGAAAAGGGAGTCGAATGGACCCGGACGTCACACCGGAGGTGGAGATCCGCTCCAGCGCCCGGCGCCGCAAGACGGGCGTCGCCTTCTGGGAGGGCGGCCGCGTGGTCGTCGTCGTGCCGGAGCGCATGTCACGCGCCGCCAAGGACGTGTTCGCGAAGGAGCTCGTCGCGCACCTGATGCGGCGCACCGGCCGCCGCCACGCCTCGGACTCGGGGCTCGAGGCACGGGCCGCCGTTCTTTCCGACCAGTACCTCGACGGCGTCCGGGCGTCGTCGATCCGGTGGTCCAGCCGCCAGCAACGAAGGTGGGGCTCCTGCTCGCTCCACTCGCGCGAGATCCGCATCGCCTCCCGCCTGCAGACGGTCCCGGAGTGGGTGCTCGACGGTGTGATAGTCCACGAGCTCGCCCATCTCCTCGAGGCCGGCCACACGCCGCGCTTTTACGACCTCGCCAACCGTTACCCGCGCCAGGCCGAGGCGCACACCTACCTCGACGGCTTCGGCCACGGCCTGACGACCGCCGGAGTGCCGCTCGGCGGCTTTCCGGGGGCCGAGGTCGAGAGTGAGGACGACGAGGGCGTGGCGGCCTGTCCCTGGTGAACAGGGGATCGCTGCCCGATTACAGAAGCGTTGCAATGACTCGTCGGCCGTGAGCCGTCGCGGGACCCGGTCATACACTCGCCTCAGGACTCTCGAAAGGAGCACCGCCCATCGGCTGTATGCAACCGGCCGGTTGTGGGGTCGCCGCAGCGGGACGACGGCCTTCTGAGTACACCTCCGGCTGGTACGCCTGATGTCACACATGCCGACGACCGGTGACGGCCCGATCGCCCGCGTCGTGTCGCGCACGCGCGAGGCGATGGGTCCGGTACCCGTAGGGGACTTCCAGGTCGGCTCGGACGACGGCGTCCCGGAGATGGCCGTGCGGCTCCGGCCGATGCGGCGGCGCCTCGGGCTCGCCACCTTGCTGCTCGTGCTGTTCCTGACCTTCATGGACAACACGGTGATCAGCGTCACCCTGGCGAACGTGCAGCAGACCCTGCACACGGGCATCAGCCAGCTGCAGTGGGTGATCAACGGCTACGCCCTCGTGTTCGCGAGCTTCATGCTGCTCTTCGGCACCCTCGGCGACCAGCTCGGGCGAAAGAAGATCATGCTGGCGGGCGTCGTCTTGTTCTGCGCCGGCTCGGTGCTCGCCGCCCTCGCTGCGAACGCCGACGAGCTGATCGGGGGCCGGGTCGTCATGGGGCTCGGCGCGGCTGCGTCCGAGCCCGGGACGCTCTCGATGATCCGCCACCTCTACCCCGAAAAGCGCGCCCGGGCGAGAGCGCTCGGGATCTGGGCGGCCGTCTCCGGACTCGCCCTCGCCATGGGGCCGCTGATCGGAGGCGTCGCTCGTCGGCTTGTACTCGTTCCGGGCCGTGTTCTGGTTCAACTTGTTCTTCGGCCTGGTGGCGCTCATCGGCGCCGCGGCCATCCTCCCCGAGAGCGCCAACGCCGCCCGCTCGCCGTCTCGACTTCGCCGGCTTCCTCCTCGGAGCCGGTGCCCTCGCGGCCGTCTCCTTCGCCACGATCCAGGGCGAGACCGCGGGCTACAGGAACTTCCGCATCGACCTTCTGTTCGCCGCCTCGGCGATGCTGTTCGTCTTCTTCGTGCTCTACGAACGCACGGCGGCACACCCCATCCTCGACGTGTCGTTCTTCAAGCGGTCCGCCTTCGCCGGTGCCAACGTCGTCGCCTTCTGCACGTACTTCGGCACGTTCTCGATCTTCTTCTTCGTGGCCCTTTATCTCCAAGACGTCGGCACGAGCTCGGGCTACGGGACGGCGCTCGACTTCGTGCCCATGGCGGCGGCCATGATCATCGCCTCCTTGCTGACCGGGCGCTGGGTGGCCAGGTCCGGCCCGAGGCTTCCCATGACGGTCGGCTGCGCGCTCGCAGGGATCGGCATCATCTTGACCGAGGTCGTCCTCACCCCGAGCTCGGGGCTGTCGACACTGGGCTGGACGCTGCCCATCGCCGGGGCCGGATTCGGCATCGCCATCGTGCCGGTCACCTCCACGGCACTGTCCTCCTTGCCGGCCGAGCACTCCGGCATGGCGGCGTCCGCGACGAACACGAGCCGCGAGCTCGGCGCCGTGGCCGGCGTGGCCATCCTCGGCTCGCTCGTCAACGGTCAGCTCATCTCGAGCCTCGTCCGCCAGCTCGACATGCTCGGCATCCCGAAGTCGTTCCAGGACACGGTCCTCACCGCCGTCACGACGGGGACGTTCAGCTCCCAGGCCAAGGCCTTCAAGGGAACGCCGGCGATCGACAAGATCGTGCACGAGGTGACCCAGGCGGCCTACGTGGCCTTCGGCCACGGCCTCGACGCCTCGCTCTCGGCCGCGGGATCGATGATGCTGCTCTGCGCGTTGGTCGCCCTGGTCACGATGCGCCGGGCGCGCGTCCGCGCCACCGCGCCCTAGGCAACGCCACGCCCGCCGGGCGGCCGGTGCTCGCCCCGGCCTCGCCCCAGGCCCACCGCTACGCTTGGCAATCGCGTTGCACGCCGGTGTGCACCAGGTCTCGCGTACGGTTGGAGGACCTCTGGCTGAGCTGGCCGGCCGAGCTGAGCTCGGCGACGAGGGGTCCACGGGCGCGCCCGCAAGTCCCGCCGTGGCCGGCGGCGATCGCGGATCTGCCGGTGCGTTCGTGGCGGGGATGCGTTCGAGCACCGGCCTGCGTTACGCCGTGCGCCGCACGCTGCTTCTCGATCCCGGTGCTGCTGGGCGTGGTCGTGGTCACCTTCCTCCTCCTGCGCCTGATCCCCGGCGACCCTGCCCGCACCCTGCTCTCGATACACGCCACGGACGCCCAGGTCGCGGCGCTGCGCCACCAGCTCGGCCTGGACCAGCCCATCTGGCGGCAGTTCTGGCACTACCTGGACGGCCTGCTGCACGGCAACCTCGGCACCTCGATCTACTACACCAAGACCCCGGTCGCCTCGGTGCTCGCCCCCGGCATCCCCCTCACCGCGGCCCTCGTGCTCGTGGCGACGATCTTCGCGGTCGTCATCACCGTGCCGCTGGCCGCGCTCGCCGCCACCCGTCAGGAGCGGGCCGCCGACCACGCCGTGCGGCTGTTCTCCGTCATCGGGCTCGGGATGCCCTCGTTCTGGCTCGGCGTCATCTTGAGCATCTGGTTCTCCCTCGACCTGCACTGGTTCCCCGTCGGGGGCTACGGCACGGGCTTTTGGCAGCACCTGCACTCGTTGATACTCCCCGGCTTCTGCGCGGCCTTCGCCATCGTCCCGGTGCTCATCCGGAGCCTGCCGCGTCGGCATGCTCGAGGTGCTCGGGGCCGACTTCGTGGCGACGGCGCGCGCCAAGGGCCTGCGCAGCTCGCGTGTCACCTTCGTGCACGTGGCCCGCAACGCCCTCGATCCCGACCGTCAACCTGCTCGGGATCAACATCGCCTACCTCATCGGCGGCACCGTCGTGATCGAACGGGTCTTCGGCCTGAACGGCCTCGGCAACGCCATGCTGAACGCGATCGATCCGCGGGACTTCCCCGTCGTGCAGGGCGTCACACTGCTGTACGCCCTCGGCGTGATCATCGTCATCCTCCTCACCGATCTCGTCACCGCCCGGCTCGACCCGAGGGTGAGGCTGAAATGAGCACGGCGCTCACGCCCCCGCCGGAGCTGGTCGAGACGGGCCAGGACGTCCCGGACCGGATCTCCATGAGGTCGCGTGCCCTGCACAGCCCGACGCTCATGACGGGCGCCGTCATGACGGGCAGCATCGTCGCCCTCGTGCTGCTGGCGCCCGTGATCGGGCGCTACAGCCCTGTGACCCTGGACCTCTCGCACCCGCTCTCGGGCCCGAGCGCGCTGCATTGGCTGGGGACCGACGAGTTCGGCCGCGACACCTGGTCGCGCATGCTCTACGGCGGGCGCACCGACCTGCAGATCGGCGTGCTGGCCATCGTCTTCCCGTTCTGTTTCGGCGTGTTCATCGGCACCCTGTGCGGCTATTTCGGCGGCTGGCTCGACGCGATCGTCATGCGGGTCGTGGACGTCGTGCTGGCTTTCCCCTTCTATGTCCTCATCATCGCCCTCGTCTTCGTCGTCGGCGAGGGCACGCACGGGATCTACATCGCCTTCGGGCTGACCGACTGGGTCGTCTACGCCCGCACGACACGCGAAGCGCCACCCTCGTCGCCCGCAATCTCGACTGGGTGGCCGCGGCCGAGGGCGGCGGCCTGTCCAGGAGGCGGGTGCTGTGGCGCCACATCCTGCCCAACACGATCACCCAGGCGATCGTCTACTCGATGTCCGACATAGTGATCGTGATCCTCGTCGTGGTCGGGCTCGGCTACCTCGGGCTCGGCATCCAGCCGCCCTCGCCGGACTGGGGGGCGATGATCGCCGACGGCCAGCAATTCATCACGACCGGCTACCAGTGGCTGGCACTCGTGCCGGGCCTCGCCGTCGTCTACACCGGTGTCGGGCTGTCGCTTCTCGGTGACGGGCTCGCCGACGTATTGAGGCCCGGGTGACCCCCCTGCTCGAGGTCGAGGACCTCGTCGTCGAGATGCGGCGCCACAGGAAGTCCTTCCGCCCCGTGGACGGCGTCTCCTTCTCGGTCGAGCGCGGCGGCGCCCTCGCCGTCGTCGGGGAGTCGGGCTCGGGCAAGAGCCTCACGTTGCGGGCGATCATGGGCCTCTTGCCGAACAGGGGGCGCGTCGTGGCGGGCCGCGTCGTCGTCGACGGGGTCGAGCTCGGCCGGAGCGCCCGGGGCCGGGGCAGGGGGCACCACCAGCGGGAACGCATGTCGATCGTCTTCCAGGACTCCCTCAGCGCCCTGAACCCGGTGGCGACGGTCGGCCACCAGATCGCCGAGGCGCCCCGCCATGTGCTCGGCCTCGGCCGCCGCGCCTCGCGCGAGAGGGCGCTCGAGCTGTTGCGCCAGGTCGGGATCCCCGATCCCGAGCGAAGGTACCGCGCCTATCCCCACGAGCTGTCGGGGGGCACCCGCCAGCGGGTCATGATCGCCATCGCCCTCTCGTCGGAACCGGCGATCCTGCTCTGCGACGAGCCGACGACCGGCGCTCGACATGACGATCCAGACCCAGATCCTCGCCCTCTTGGCAGACCTGCGCGCGGCGCGGGGCCTCTCGCTCGTCTTCGTCACCCACGACCTGAGCGTCGTCAGCCAGGTCGCCGAGGAGCTGGCCGTCATGTACACGGGCCGCCTTGTCGAGACCGGGCCGGCGGCCTCCGTCCTCGCCGCCCCGAGGCACCCCTACACAGCAGGACTCCTGGCAGCCGCCCTGGACGTGGACACGCCCGATCGCGAGCCCCTCGTGATCCCGGGCTCGCTGCCGGACCCGATGCGCCTTCCCAGCGGTTGCACCTTCCACCCCCGCTGCCCGCTTCGCGACCCCCGAGTGCTCCACGGCCGATGTGCGGCTCGAGCCCGTCGGCCCCGGCCGGAAGGCGGCATGCATCCACTCCGACGAGCTGGCGGCTGCCCAGGCGGCCGGCGCGCGGTGAC
The DNA here is from genome assembly GCA_963804265.1 of uncultured Acidimicrobiaceae bacterium. GTDB lineage: Bacteria > Actinomycetota > Acidimicrobiia > Acidimicrobiales > Bog-793 > Fen-455. The sequence goes on along the minus strand of CAWDPZ010000005.1, from coordinate 124,853 downwards.
TGAGCCCGGGGCCGGTCGCCGTGGCTGAGCCGATCGTGGAGGTCGAGCACCTCTCGGTGAGCTTCCGGGCCGAGCACGGCCGCCTGCTGCGTGCGGTCGAGGACGTGAGCTTCCAGGTGGGCGAAGGTGAGGTTCTCGGACTCGTCGGCGAGTCGGGTTGCGGCAAGACGACCGTCGCGAAGGTGCATCGTGGGCCAGATAGCCCCGAGCGCGGGAGTCGTGCGCCTCGACGGGCGGGAGATGGGCCGGCAGCGAACCGTCGAGGACAAGCGGGCAGTGCAGATGGTCTTCCAGGACCCGTACTCCTCGCTCAACCCGCGGATGACCGTCCGCCAGGTGCTGCGCGAGCTCATCGGCTTCCACCGCCTCGTCCCACCCGCCGGCGTCGAGGGAGCGCTGCGTGGAGCTGATGGCGCTCGTCGGCCTGCCGCCCGACGCCCTCGACGGCCTGCCGAGCCAATTCTCCGGCGGCCAGCGCCAGCGCATCGCCATCGCCCGGGCGCTCGCGGTCGAGCCGCGGGTCATCATCGCCGACGAGCCCGTCTCCGCGCTCGACGTCTCGGTGCAGGCGACGATCCTGCGGCTCTTCGAGGACCTGGGCGAGCGGCTCGGGCTCACGATCCTTTTCATCTCGCACAACCTCGCCGTCGTCCGCCATCTCTCGCGCCGCGTCGTGGTCATGTACCTGGGACGGATCGTCGAAGAGGGCGAGCGGGAGCCTGTCTTCGTCGACCCGCGCCATCCCTACACCCGGGCCCTGCTCGAGGCCGCGCCCCGCCTCCACCAGACCGAGCTCGCCCGCCCGCTCGTGAAGGGCGAGCCTCCGAGCCCGATCGACATCCCTTCCGGATGCTCGTTCCACCCCCGCTGCCCCCGCGCCGAGCAGGTGTGCCACGAGCTGCGGCCCACGCTCGAGAACGTCGGCATCGGGGTCGACCACCGCGCCGCATGCCACTTCCGCGACGAGGCGGCGGGGCCCCGGGGGGATCTGCCGGACAGCGACATGGGGGGACGATGACCAGTCCGATGCTCGACCCGCCGCCGATCGCGCCCACGCGCCTGTTGCGGCTCGAAGAGGCCGTCGCCTCCTTGCTCGAGACCCGCCTCGACGTCGTGCTGCCCCAGGCCGAGGCGGTGCTGCCCCTCGAGGCGGCCACGCGGGGACTGGGCCGGGCAGGGGTCACGGCCCTCAACCTCGACACGCTCCCCTACGGCATCGCCATGGGGCGCTGGCTCGAGGAGGCCGGGGCGAAGGTCGTCGGCATCGGCTCGGGGTACCGGGACGCGATCAGGCCCGAGGCCGTCGAGGAGGCTCTCCGGCGGCATCCCGAGATCTCGGTCGTGAGCTTCGTGCACGCAGAGGCCGCCACCGGTGTCCGCAACGACGCCCCCGCTGTCGCCGCCCTCGCCCGCGGGCACGGGGCCCTCCTCGTCATCGACGTGGTGGCCTCCTTCGGGGCCGAGGAGGTCCGGCTGGACGACTGGGGCGCTGGACCTCGCCGTCGTCGGGCCGCAAAAGGCCCTCGCCGGGCCTGCCGGCATCTCGGTGGCGGCGGTGAGCGCCGCCGCCTGGCAGGCCATGTCCGAGAACCCGGGCGCGCCAAGAGGCTCGCTGCTCTCGCTGCTCGACTGGAAGCAGCGCTGGATCGACACGGACAAGCGCGCCATCCCGGGCACGCCGGCCCCCCTCGAGATCATCGCCCTCGAAGCCGCCGTCGAGCGCGTCGCGACCGAGGGTCTGGACAACGTCCGAGCGCCGGCACCGGGCATCGGCCGCCGCGAGCCGCGCAGGGGCGAGGGCGCTCGGCCTGCAGCCGTTCGCCGCCGAGACCGAGGCGGCGGTCGTGGCGACGACCCTGTTGGCGCCGGAGGGCACCGACGGACGGGACCTCGTGGCGCACGCCCAGGCCGTGCCGTCGAGTCGCCGTCTCGCTCCGGTCACGGCGAGCTCGCGAGCACCGTCTTCCGGATCGACCACACCGGCCAGCCGCGCCCGGCTGAGCATCGTGCTCGAAGCCCTCGAAGCCCTCGGCATCGCCCTCGAGGGCTCGGCGCGGCCCCGGGGCTCGGTTCAAGACGCCCTCGACGCGGCAGAGCGGGCCTGGTCCGCAGAGGAGTCGGCTTCGCCCTAACGGCCGTGGTGGCCGCCGGCGGCTCAGGCGGGCTGACCGATCGGCAGGCTGACCTATCTGGGCGCTCACGGCCCCGGGGGCTCGTCCTGGAGGTCGAAGGCGGTGGGGTGCTTCGGCTCGTACAGGAGCACCTCGCCCGCGCCGGGCACGACGAGGGACGTCGTGAGTCCCCAGCCGTCGTCCCTGACCTCGCGGGCGAAAGAGGCGCCCTTGGCGGTGAGCCCGCTCACGGTCCCGACGATGTCGTCGCAAAGGAGGCTGATCTCGTGGTGCCTGGGCGTCGACCACCTCGCTCCGTCGTGCTCGCCGGAGATCGGGTGCACCCCCAGCTCCGAGGGCCCGGTCCTGAAGATCAGCCATCCCCCATGTGCGTCGACGTTCGCCCAACCGAGGACGTCCCGGAAGAAGTCCCGGGTGGCCCCGGGATCGTCCGAGTAGACGAGGTTGTGGACTCCGGTGATCATCCCGCCACGGTAGACGACGAGGCTGCCGGCCCTTCAGGCTCAGGTGCCCGGCTTTGGCTGGTCGGCCGGGCGGACGCCCTTCGGCACGTAGTCGAAGAAACGGTGCGTCTCGCCGTTTCCCGTCCACTCCGCACGCAGCCGGGTCCGGCGCTCGACCCGCCGCAGCGCCGACAGCAGGAACCGGTTGAGCTCGCGCGCCTCAGAGCCGCGCATCACACCCTCGACGTGGAACCCTTCCGGGGACGCGGTGACGGTCCCGTCGACCAGCTCTTGCAGCAGGGTCCCGATGATCTCGGGGCTGTCGGAGCTGATGTCGGCGACGAGGTGAAAGGCGACATCTGTCACCGGGCCAGTCTGCCAGGCCGGCGCCCGGCAAGCCGGGGCGCAGCAAGGCGGGGCCGCAGCCGTCGTGGCACCATGGCCGGATGGACGACGCGGGACGGTCCGCCGGCGAATACGACGCCATGGCGGCGGAGTACGCCGCCGACAACGCCGCCAACAGCTTCAACGCCTTCTACGAGCGGCCTGCGACCATCGCCCTGCTCGGGGACGTCGAGGGCCTCCGCGTGCTCGAGGCGGGCTGCGGCAGCGGCGTGCTGACGGCCTGGCTCGCCGACCACGGAGCGCTCGTGACGGCCTTCGACGTCAGCCCGGCGATGCTGGAGATCGCCCGTGCAAAGGTGGGCGACCGGGCGAGGCTGCTCGTGGCCGATGTCGGGCGAGCACTCTCGTTCGCCGAGGACGCGAGCTTCGACCTGGTGGTGGCGTCCCTCGTTCTCCACTACGTCCGCGACTGGGGCGGCGTCCTCCGCGAGTTCGCCCGGGTCCTCAGACCCGACGGCCACGTCGTGGTGTCGACGCACCACCCGGCGATGGACTGGCAGCTGCACGCGAAGGACGACTATTTCGCCGTCAGGCAGATCACCGAGACCTGGTCGAAGGGATCGGGGCACTTCGAGGTCACCTTCTGGCGTCGGCCGCTCACGGCGATGAGCGAGGACATCGCGGCCGCGGGCCTGGTGATCGAGCGGCTCGTCGAGCCCGCGCCGTTGCCCGAGCTCGCCGAGCTCGACCCGGCCGCCTACGAGGTGCTCGTCTCGGCGCCGAGGTTCCTCTTCCTGCGACTGGCGCGCTCTTGCGAAGCGGGCTGATCGCCCGGTCCGAGTGCGGGGGACACCTGGCGTGCTGGCGGGGCGGGCCTGAGCTCGGTGCTAGGACATGGCCATGGGCAAGTCGTGGCGCTCCATCGGGTCGGATCGTTCCTTCCTGTCGATCGGGAGCAAGGGCTCGGTTCTCTCGATCGGCTCCATCGGCTCCGTCTGCTCGATCGGGTCGATCGGCTCGGCGTTCTCGATCGGCTCGATCGGTAGCTTCTGCTCGGCTTTCTCGATCCTCTCGGCCGGTTCGCGCTTCTCGGCGCTTTCCGCCGGGTCCCGTTTCTCGGCGCTGTCCGCCGGCTCGGGGTTCTCGGTGCTCTCCGCCGGATCGGCTTTCTCGGCGCTGTCGGCGGGAGCGGGCCTCTCGGCGCTCTCGAGGCGCCCGGGACGCCATGAGCACCCCGGTGCCACGATCCGCCGGAGCGAGAGCGGGGTCGTGCGGGCGGCTCGAGCCGCTGCGGCCGGCAGAGCTCAGCCGAGGGCGCTCTCGAGACGCAACCCGGTTGTCAGAAAAGGGCCTCTCCGTCGGCCGGACCGATGAGCTGAAGACCGGCGGGCAGTCTCCGGCCGCTCGGGACCGGGATCGTCAGGGCGGGCAGACCCGCGAGATTCACCGGCGCCGTCAATGCCGTGTTGCGAGTGCGCCGCGCCTTCTCCAGGGGTGGGGGGAAGAACGCCACAGTCGGCGCGACGAGCAACTGCACCCTCTGGAACAGGGCCGTGACGCAGTTGGACCAGCAGAACCGAACCGTCTGGCCGCGGCGGCTTCGTCCGCGGGCACCCGGGCGGCCTCAGCGAGGCGGGCCACGATCGCCGGGCTCAGCTTGGACCTGAGACTCGGGTCCTGCATGAGCCGGCGGTTGACCTGGGCCGCCTCCCAGGCGGTGATGACCACGTTGGCCTCGTAAGCGGCCGGCCAGTCGGGCATCGTGATCTCGACGATCTGCAGCTCCGCGAGCACCAGGGCTCGGTCGACCGCGGCGTCGACGGCGGGATCGACCTCGATCCCGGGCACGCGCAGGCGACCGACCAGGCCCGCACCGGGGGCATCAAGGGTGAAGCCCGGCTCCAGCAGGCTCATCCCGAGCACGAGCCCGGTCACGTCCCGCGCCATCGGCCCTATCGTGTCCAGGCTGGGGGCGAGAGCCCACACGCCCTCGGTGGATATGCGGCCGTATGTCGTCTTCAGTCCGGTTGTGCCGCAGAAGGCCGCAGGTACCCGGATCGAGCCCCCGGTGTCAGAGCCGAATGCGAGCTCTGCAGACCCGTCGGCCACGGCCACGGCACACCCGCTCGAGGATCCCCCCGGGCTAGAGCCGGGTCGAAGGGGTTGACAGGCGTCCCGAAGTACTCGTTCATGCCATGAGACCCGTAGGCCAGCTCGACCAGGTTCGCCTTGCCTATGACCCGCGCTCCACCCATCCTGGCCCCCGCCATGCAGGGCGCGTCGCAGACCGCAGGCACCGCCTCGTCAGCCACCGCCCGACAACCTGCGGTCGTCGGCACCCCCGTCACGTCGATCAGGTCCTTGACCGCCAGCCGCGGACCCGCTCCGGGTCCGGGTCCATCGGCGTGATCAGGGTGGACATGGCAGTGGTTCCGGTCCCTCCCGGTACGGCTCGGTTACGTACCGCACGCGAAGGCTGCTACTCCACCCAACCGCCGTGTCTGCTGGCCTACTTGTACGTACAGTCCACGCCGCTGCGGACCGCCCGCCCGGCCGTCCCCGCTGCTCGGCGGTCTCGCTTGCTCAAGCCGACGGGACGGCGAGCTAACCTCGGCTGAGCGTGAACATATGAGCACTCCCCCCCGACAGCCCGCCGATGATGCCGTGCCCGGGTCGGACGCCCCATCGGGCCTCCGCGCCGATGCACCCCTCCTGAACGGCTACCTGAACTTCCGCGAGTCGGACCAGACGCCCTTCACGACGCCGGGCCACAAGGGACGGGCGGCGAAGCTCGACAAGGACCTCGCGAAGGTTCTCGCCGACGACGTCCCCCTCTACGGCGGGGTCGACACCGTCAAGTCCTCGCGGGGCCTCCTCGCCAGTGCCCAGGAACGCTCCGCGAAGTGGTACGGCGCGGACTGGTGCCGGTACTCGCCCGGAGGCTCCACTCACTGCAACCAGGCGCTGTGTCTCGCCATCGGCCAACCGGGCGACAAGGTGGTCGTGAACCGCTCCCTGCACAGGTCCTTGCTCCTCGGGCTCGTGCTCGCCGACCTCGAGCCGTGCTGGCTGCCGACGAGGATCGACCCGGTCACCGACATGCCGATCGGAGTGGCCGTCGGGGACGTGGAGGCCACGCTCGCGGCCAACCCGGACGCCCGCGCCGTCATCGTGACCGAGCCCGGCTACCTGGGCACGCTCTCGGACCTCCGCGGCATAATCGAGGTCGCCCACCGCCGCGACGTGCCCGTCATCGTCGACCAGGCCTGGGGCGCCCATTTCGGCCACCACCCGGACCTGCCGCCCCATGCGATGGCACTCGGGGCCGACGCCATGGTGACGAGCATCCACAAGCTCCTCCTCGGCTACACCCAGGCAAGCCTGGTGTGCGCCCGTACCCTCCGCTTGGACCACGACCGGCTCGACCGGGGATTCGAGGCCAGCCACACGACGAGCGCGGCCGGGTCGGTGCTGGCGAGCATCGACGCCACCCGGGCCCTCATGGATGCCCGCGGCGAAGAGCTCTTGACGGGCGTGATCCGCAACGTCGCCGCAGCCCGCAAGCGCCTGCGCGAGGCGGTCCCCGGGCTCGGAGTCCCCGACGAGCACTCCTTCCCGCCCGGGCGCTTCGACACGACGCGGCTCGTGCTCTTGTTGTCAGGCGTCGGTGCCAACGGGATCGAGATCGAGCGCCGGCTCATCGAAAAGGGCCTTCCCTTGGAGCTGGCCGACAGGGACACGATCGTGGCCATCGTCTCGGTCGCCGACGACGAGTCGACCCTCGACAGGCTCGTCAGCGCCCTCATCCCGGCGATCCTCGAGACGTCGGGGCCTCCCCGCGCAGCGGCCGTCGCCTTGAGCTGGGACGTCCAGCCCATCTACGCCATGAGCCCGCGTGCGGCCTTCTTCTCCGCCCACGAGTCCGTCCCGGCCGACCTCGCCGTCGGGCACGTCTCCGCCGAGCTGATAGCTCCCTACCCGCCCGGCATCCCGGTGCTGGCCCCGGGCGAGCTCGTAACCGAGACGCTGCTCTCGGGGCTCGAGCCGTGGCGGCCGACGGCGTCCGCGTCGCCTACGCGGCCGACCCGACGCTCAAGACCCTGGAGGTCGTGCGGGCCTGAGGCGCCCGACGACGGACCTAGGCCGGCCTGAAACCGGTGGACAATGGGCGCACCTGCCCCGGAGGCGCTCGGAGCGCAGGGCTCGGGCATGTGCCGCTCGGTTCGTTCCCTCTCGGTCAAAGTCGCTGCACGGTCAGGCCACCGTCTATGCACAGCACCTGACCGGTCGAGTAGGGCACTTCCCCCGGACCAGGGCAGCGACTGCAGCACCGACGTCGTCGGGCGTGCCCCAACGCCTCTGTATCGTGAGGCCCTCTTCGAGAAGCCTCGAGTAGGTGCTCTCGACCGGCGCTGTCATGTCCGTGCGGATGACCCCGGGCCGGACTTCGTAGACGGGGATGTCGAACTCGCCCAACCTGGCCGCCCAGAGCTTCGTCGCCATGCTGAGACCGGCTTTGGAAACGCAGTACTCGCCGCGGTTGGTGGACACAACCGAAGCCGACATCGACGAGATGTTGACAATGCAACCGCTCCATGTCGCCTCGGCCGCTCGCTGCTCGATCATCCAAGCGGCGCATGCCTGGGTGAGGAAGTACGGCCCGACGAGGTTGGTCCGCATCACCTCTGCAAAGCTCTCCTCGGTGGCCTCGAGCAGGTCGGCCCGTTGGCGAGGGGCGATGCCTGCATTGTTGACCAACACGTCGAGACGACCGAACTCGTCGCGAACCGTCTCCACGAGGCGCTCGCGCGCCGCGCCGTCGCCGACATCGGCGCTCACGTACAGGGCACGGACCCCTGCTCGACGCAACTCCTCGAGCTCGGTGACGACCTCCCTCTCGGGGCGCCTGCCACAAACCGCGAGGTCGTAGCCACAAGCCGCAAGACGCCGCGCGATCCCGAGACCGATTCCCCTCGTACCGCCCGTCACGAGAGCCGCCTTCACGCGCCCTCACCTCCGCTGAAGAATGTGAGGTATGGCCCGCCCCCGGCGAGGCGGCCTATCAAGAGGGCCAATTCGCGGTGGTAGTCACCCCACATGCTGGACTCGCCACACGGTATCGAGTGGCCCGAGGGGATATTGTCCCAGCCCCTCGGCCGGTGGTACACGCTGTGAAGCAGGAGTCCTTGATGCGTCGGGCTCTCGCTCAGGTACGGGGCGGCGAACAGGGCCGAGGCAACGGTGAGAGCCGCGCTCACGTACCGCTGCTCGCCGAGGTAGGTGCCCAGCCGCAGGAGACCCTGAGCCGCGATGGCCGCGGCCGAGCTGTCGACCGGCTCGCGCTCGTTGAACGGGTCTGCGGGCACGGACCTCCAATCGCCCATGGCGGCCAGCCCCGGGGCACCCGTGTCCCAGTAGGGCACGCCGTCGGCCGCCGTGGCAGATTCGATGTAGAAGTCGCACACCGCCCGCGCCGCCTCCAACAAGACAGCTCGCACCTCCTCGTCGCGGGAGGCCCTCAGGAACCCGAGCTGCTCGGCAAAGCCGCAGATAGCCCAGGCAAGCCCCCGTGTCCAGGTCGAGAAGGGCGAATACCCTTGCTGGGTGCTCGGGCACCTGCTGGTTCCGTCGGCCACGTTGAACAACGCCTCGTGAGCCACCCGGCCTCTGACGTCGTAGATGTCGGCGTCCTCGCCGTAGTAGACGCAATGGCGCGCCGTCGAGACGGCGTGCTGCTTGAGCCGCTCGAGCAGCGAGACCTCGCGCTGGGCATCGTCTCTCAGACATGTCCGAGCAGATGCGCCAAGGCCAGGGACCGCAACGAGCGGATGGTGTCGACGAAGAGGGAGTGCCGTCCGTTGAAGGAATAGATGTAGCCCAGTCCCCCGCCGATCTCGGTCCATCGCCGCGCCTGCACGGCCCCGCTGACCTTCAGCGCGAGCTCGTACAGCCGGCGCTCTCGTGGGTCCTCTTCGATCCCGCCTTCGTTCATGAGGCGCCATAGGTTCCCGTATGTGCTGACGATGTTGAAGCCGTGGTCATGCACGCCGAAATCAGTGACATGCAGCGTCATCCGGTCCAACGTGGCCGTCCGGCCGAGCTCCAGGAACCGCTCGTCGCCGGTCGTGTCGAACTGCAGTATCGCCGAGCCGTATTGGAAGCCCTGGGTCCAATCGGTCCATGCCCGACCGGCAGTGTAGATACCGTCCACCGTGCACACCGGGGACGCCCTCGAATTGTCGTACGAGCCGGCGATCATGTCGATCTTCGTGCCGGACACCTCCCAGAATTGCTCCATCCGTGACCCGAAGTCCGTGGGTCGGAGGGACTGGTTGATCTCCACCGGCTCAGCCCTCACCCGGAAAGTGGAGGTTCTTCTGGCTCAGCTGGCGACGCATGGTCACGCCACGTGCTCGAAGTAACGATCGGCAACCAGGCGCAACGTCTCCTCCGGATCGAGCGCCCAGACCTGCGGGTTGAAGATCTCGACCTCGATCGGACCGAGGTATCCCGTAGCGTCCACGCCCGCGGAAAAGCGCCTCAGGTCGATGGTCCCGTCGCCGAGCATTCCTCGACCGTTCAAAGGATCCGGAAGGGGCGCGATCCAGTCCGCCAGTTGCAGTCCGAGCACCCTGCCGGCCGCAGCACCCAGCCCGGTCTCGAGCTCGGGATCCCACCAGAGGTGGTAGCTGTCGAGCATCACCCCGACCTCTCCGGTCGACGCCGAGGCAGCGAGCTGGAGGGCCTGGGCAAGGGTCACCACGACTGACCGGTCGCCGCAGTAGAGCGGGTGCAACGGCTCGATGGCGAGGGGAACCCGTGCCGAGGCAGCGTATTCCGCAGCTCGGCTATGGCATCGGCGACTTCGCGATGGCCTGCCTCGAGGTCGTTGTCTGCCGCCGCCGCACACGAGCACGAGCGTAGAGCTCCGAGAGCCTCCGCCTCTTCGACGGCACGGAAGTTGTCCTCCATGCGAGCCCGGCGGCCGGCGAGGTCGCTCGCGCAGAACCAGCCACCGCGACAAAGCGAAGAGATCTGCAGGCCGGCCCCCCGTGCCAAGCGCCCGAGACGGGCGGGCCCCGCCTCGATGATTCGGTCCCGCCACAGCCCGAGTGCGACATAGCCTGCCCGGGCACAGCCGGCGATGGCCTCTTCGGTTGTCCATTTCGGGATGGTCGCCTGGTTCATGGCCAACCTCCCGAGCCCTGGCACGCCGGGGCTGTTCACCGGGGCAGCTCCGGGACCTCCACCCACCGCCGCTGCGAAGCCGACTGGAGGGCGAGCTCCGCCAACTGCACGCCGCGGACCGAATCCCTCAGGTTCCACGGGAACGCCTCGTCGAGCACGACATGGCGCAGGAACAGCTCCCACTGGCGACGGAAGGCGTTCGAGGGAGGCTGGCGGCCCGGGACTTCGAGCCACCCCCCGCGTGGATCGATTTCCTGGGGGACGTCGGGGTTCCACACGAACGTGGGCGTCGTCGCGGCCGGCTGTACCCGGCAGTACCGCAGCCCGGCGGTGGCGCTGCCGCTCTCGCCATCCACCTGGATGACGAGCAGGTCGTCCCGGTAGGGCCGGACGCACCACGAGGCGCTGATCTGCGCGACGAGGCTTCCCTCCAGCTCCACGAGGGCAAAGGCGGTGTCGTCCGCAGTCACCGCGTAGGTGCGGCCTTCTTCGTCGACCCGTTGGGGGATCTGAGTCCGTGTCACGCACAACACGGACCGGACGCCACCGAAGAGGTGATCGAGCAGATAACGGAAGTGGCAGAACATGTCCAGCACGATCCCGCCACCGTCCTCAGCCCGGTAGTTCCACGACGGACGCTGGCCGGCACCCAGACGATCCGCGAACACCCAGTAACCGAACTCGATCCGCACGGACAGCAAAGTGCCCAACAGACCCGAGTCCAGTACCTCGCCGAGCTCGACGATGCCGGGCAGGAACAGCTTGTCCTGCACGGCTCCGTTGTGGACTCCTGCCACCTCGGCCATCCTCGCAAGCTCGAGGCCCCCGGCAATCGTTGTGGAGATCGGCTTTTCGCAGTACACGTCCTTGCCGGCCCTGATCGCCGATGCGAGCGCTTCCTCCCGCCGCGAAGTGACCTGGGCGTCGAAGTAGAGCTCGTAGTCCGGGTCCCCGAGGCAGGTGTCGAGATCCGTGCTGTAGCGCTCGATCCCGTACGCCTCACCCAAGCGCTCCAAATTGCTCGATGTTCCTACCCACCAGGATCGGGTCCGGCCAGATGACAAGACCGTCGACCTCGAGCCCACCTTCGGACCGGATCGCCGCGATCGACCGCGCCAGATGCTGGTGCCTGCCCATCCGGCCTGTCACGCCGTTCATCACGATCCCGACCCGTCTACGAGTCACCTACTGCCTCGCCTCCCTCCGTCTTCGCGCTCCAATTCGGCATGACTACTTCACAGCCCCCATGGTCACCCCGGTCACCAGATAACGCTGAAAGAAGGAATAGACCAACACAGTCGGCACGGCACTCACGAGTGCACCCGCCGTCACCGCACCAAGATTGTTCGAGTGCTGCGAGGTCAAAGTGGCCAATGCCACACCGATGGTGCGGGTGTCGAGCCCGGGCATGAACAGCAGTGCCACAAGCAGATCGTTCCAGACCAGGATGAACATCAACACGCCGACAGTGATCACCGCCGGCACTGCCATGGGCAGCATTATGCGGAAATACGTCTTCACGTACGACGCACCGTCCACCAACGCGCTCTCGACCAAGCTGTCCGGCAGGCTGCGAAAATAGCTCGTGAAGAAGAACACGCACAATCCCAGATTGAAAGCAACGTACACCAGAATTGTGCCGTAGTAGGTGTTGAGAAGCCCGACCTTGCTGAAGTTCACGTATTCCGGAATTATCACGGCAATCACAGGGACGGTGATCGTCCCGATGCAGTAGAACAGCAACGCCTGTGACCCGGGAAAGCGGAGCTTGGCAAACGCAAATCCTGCCATCGATGCCGGAATTTACCATCACGCCCGCAGAACCGACCGCCAATATCGCCGAGTTCGACATGTCGCGGACCATCGGTATCGTCGAGAGCAATCCTGACCAGTTGGCCCACGAGAGCCCCGAGGTGCCGGTGACCTGGAGCGAGGCGACGAACACGTACGCGAACGGCGCGACGATGATGAAGGCCACCAACAACAGACAAGAGAACATTATCGTGCGGCTGAGCAACCCCATGGGCCTACGGCCGCCCCGAACCTCGCGACGTCCTTTTCCGGTCATGAAATGTATTCCCCGCTCTTGATGCCCGAGCGCATACTGAGGCCCGCCACCACCAGCGTGATCAGCAGCAGGACAATTCCGACCGCCGCCGCGAGCCCGAAGGAACCGTTGGTGAACGCGTCTTCGTAAAGCGAGAACTCCAGGGTGGTGGTCGCATATCCCGGGCCGCCGCCTGTCATGACGAATATGAGCGCAAAGATCTGCGTCAAAGCTGTCACCACCGTGATGACGACCGCCAAGTCGATGAACCGCCGGATGAGCGGCAACGTAACGTGCCACAAGGTGGCGATCGATCCGGCTCCGTCCAGCTCGGCAGCCTCGTGCAGGCTCGGGTCGACGGCCGACATCCCCGCGTACAAGATCACGGTGTTGAGACCGAACACCGCCCAGTTGAAGGTGAAGACCACCGCAGCCAGTGCAGTCGTCGGTTCGCCGAGCCAGTCCCGCTGCAGACCACTGAGGCCGACGAAACGTAGGACGGAGTTCAGGCCGCCCGTGTAGGAGAGGAGTCCCTGCGCCGCGAACCGCGATCGCGACCCAGGAGACGGCGACGGGCAGAAAGAAGACGGATCGGAAGAACCGCGAACTACGACCTATCCGCGTGAGAGCGCCGGCCGCCACCAGCGAACAGGACACGCCGACCGGGATCGAGGCCAGAATGATCCCGTTGTTGGTAAGGATCTGAGTGAGGTTCGGGTCCCGCAGGATGCCCGTCGTGTAGTTCTGAAAGCCGATGAAGACCGACGTCAGACCGTTCCACTGCGTCAGGCTGTAGTAGACGGCCTGCACCGCCGGGACGCCGACTACCGCGACCGAGATCAGGACCACCGGTATGACGAACAGTCGTCCCGCCCGCCGCCGCTGCCTTTCCAGGGCCGACATTCGCGAACCTCGAGGCCGCCACGCCCGGCGCGGCGACGGTCGACCGCTCCGCCTGGCCGCCGTGCCCGGAGACAGCCCCCGTGAATCGGGGGCTGTCCCTCCGGCACTGCTTGTCACAAGTCGTTCTGCGCCAATGTTCATCGCCACTAGCGTTCGTCCTGTTCGCTCGACGCCTGCCTCATCGGCGCGTGTCTCGTTTCACGCTCAGTCGACGAGTCATGACGATCGACACCGATACAGACAAGCTACGGACGGATCAGAAACGGTAATTGATGTTCCGTAGCTTCGCCGGCAGCGCGGCTTGGGTGGCCTCCAGGTTCAAAAGAGCCGCCTTTGCAGAGGTCTGCCCCACGAAAGCGAGGTTCATCTCGTTGTTGATCGCGGTCGCAACGCTCGGCTGAGTGTAGTTGTCGAACATGGGGTACTGAACGTATTTGCCGCTGTCAGCCAGCGCTATCAGCTGCTTCATGGCCGGATTGGTCAACTTCACGCCCGTTGAGATGACAGGCGGTTGCCCGCTCGACGCGATGATCTGTTGCCCCTTCTCCGACAACATGTAGGTCAGGAACTCAGCGGCGAGCGCGACGTGCTGGGATGACGACGGTACGCCGTACCCGCCGCCGGGCATCTCGACGATGGTTTGCTGTGGGCCCTTGGAGTACGGAGGGATCATCACGCCGAGGTTCGCCCCCAACGACTGGTACGGCGGGATCAGCCAGCTGCCCCCGACGTACATCGCCGACTTTCCGGTCGAGAACGCCTGCTGAGCGGTTGTCGACGTGACCGGGTCGTGGTTGGTGCACCCGTTCTTGTACAGCATCGCCCACTGTTGTACCTGATAGATCAACGTCGGATCAGCGTATGAAAGCTTGTCGTTGAGCAGGCTGTTCCAGTTGCTCAGTGCGATGGCACTCGCAAGGTAGCTCCAGTCCTCATGCGCCCCATTCTCGTTCAAGGAGTACGACATGGGCTCAATGCCGTGCGACTTCAACATCGAGCAGGCTGCGAACAACTGTGACCAGGTTGTCGGGAATGATTTGATCCCGGCCTTGCGGAAGAGGGCCTTGTTGTAGAACCCGTTGTAGAACTGGTCAGCCGAAGGTACGCCGTAAAGGGCTTGGTTGATGTTCTCGTTCTCGGCGTAGTACTTCATTCCCTTGGCGGTCTTCACCAGGCTGGCCGGTATGTAGCTCTTCAGGTTGGTCATGTAAGGCTCGAGGCCGGAGAGATAGGTGCCTGCGAACAGGTCCGCGATGTCCGGAGCGGTCTTGGAGATGAAAGACGTCTGAAGCAAGGCAAAGTAGTTGCCGCTCGGCTCGGCAATGATGTTGACCTTCACGCCGGGGTGGGAGTGCTCGAAGCTTGCGACGAGATCAGGCAGGTAGGAGGCGCTGCTCGCGACCGAACCGTCCTGCCACAAGGTAAGGGTCGTTGTCGTCCGAGCGGCCGCGGATGCGTTTGTGGCGACAGCACCCATGCCGGCCGTTCCAAGCGCCGCCAATGTGAACGCAGATGCCGCCAGTGCAGTCGATACCCGCCAACGTCGTTTCATTTCTTGCTCCTTTGTGTTGTTCCGATGTGCATCAAGGGTTCGTCGGTTTCCTTCTTCTGGATGGCAGCTGTCGCTGACGGGACGACCGTGATCCGTCCTCCTCACAGGCGTCCTGCGAAATGGCGGTAAAAGGGATCCTCTCCCGTGATCGACCCTCTCTCGACCACCCGCCCGGTGGCGGCGGATTTGTACAGGCTCGTCATCAGGTCATAGGTGGGCCTGATGTCAGGCACCGATACAAGTACCTCGGCTCTCCCGTCCAGCGCATCGAGGAAGCTCGAAAGCTGGAGCGCGTGGCGGTCAGCCAGCGGCGCTGGCCGGCTTCCACAGGTCGGCGACTCCGCTTGCGTCCTCGCCCGCGAGCGGGGTGAAGGTCCAGTCGCGGTCTTCGTAGGAGTACAGGCAGCGGACCTCGACCGTGGCTCGTTGGAAGTCAAAGCGGAGCTCGGTCTCCTGACGGGGCGAGAGCATGCTGTTGACCACGTTGACCATGGCGCCTGACGCGAGGCTGACCACGGCCATCGAGACGTCCTCGATCTCGATGTCCCGGTCCAAAGTGGCGGTCATCGCTGTGACCCGCTCCCAGTCACCCAGCAGGTACAGGATCAGGTCCATGAAATGGATCCCCGCACCGACGGTGGGGCCGCCGAGCTCGGTCGCCCAGGCCCCGCGCCAGGCGATGCCGTAGTACGCCTGGTCCCTGTACCAGTTCATCAGGCACGAGACGACCAGCGGGCGCCCCATGGACTGCGCGCTGATGAGGCTCTTGAACTGTTCGATCCGTTCTCCGAACCGCCACTGGAACACGCTTGAGCAACGGGCACCGTTCGCGCCCTCAGCGAGCTCGATGGCGTCGAGCTCCGCGAGGGAACCACAGATCGGCTTCTCGCAGAGCACCCACACGCCCGACGAGAGGCACTTCATGATCTGCCCGGAGTGCAGATAGGGCGGGGTGCACACGATCGCCATGTCGGGCTGCTCGGTTTCGAGCATCTTCTCGAAATCGTCATAACGACCTGGGATCTCGTGCTGGTCCGCGAACGCGGCGAGTCGCGCCGGGTCAACCTCCGCCACCGCTACCAGCTCCGCCCTGTCGGCCAGTTGCTTGACCGCGCGGACATGGCTCTGGGCTATGGTTCCGGCCCCAGCGAGAACGATGCGCCTCCGGGTGCTCGCCGTCATCGGATGTGGGCCACCCCGGTCGGGCCCGGCACGACGTCGAAGTTCGTGATGCGCCCGCACATGCCCGGCCGTGGCGAGCCCGCGCGCAGCTGCGCCTGCTGGAGCACCGCCTCCTCCAGATACTGCAGGTCACCGGTCTCGAGGGCACCGATCTGGGCCGCAGTGGTCTCGGAGGCGGCGTGGGCACCTGATCGCCAAAGCTCTCTCCACTCGGCTAGCTGGCCCTGGTTCAGCTCCGCTGCGGCCCGGTAGAAGTCGTCCAGAGCCTGCATGCCCTCCTGCTCCACCCGCGTCCGCAGTTCCACGAACCCCGCCACGGACAGGTCCTTTCGCTGCCTCGCGTGAGCCTCGATGTGATCGTGTCCGGTGTCGGGCGGTGGCAGGTCCGCCACCTCGCGGTAGCGGTCGGGGCTCTCCAGGTACCCAGCGGGAGGCTGAGCACGCAGTCGCCCGCTTCTGGGAGGCCACCGTTCTGCATGACGATGATGATCTGCAGATCACCGTCGTTCACGAGCCGGTGGATGACGCCCGGCGTGAACCAGACAACCTGCAGAGGATCGAGGTTGATCTCCTGGAAGCCGGAGTAGGAGAGGGTCTGCAGCCTGCCCCGACCACCGATGACGACGTAGCTCTCGGTGCAGGAGAGGTGGACGTGCGCCGATCCACCGGGGACGCCGTCAGGGGAGGTGGAGTCGTAGACGGCCAGGTGCGAGACCCCTACCGCCCCCGGCGGGCCTTGGAAGTTCGCCGTCACGAGGCACCCGGCCCGTGACCGCCCGGCGCCAGGTCAGCGCTCGCGAGATCGTGTACCTCGACGTACTTCTCTATGTCACCTGCGTTCCAGGCACCGTCGGCGATGATCACCGAGGATGCGAGGCGGAAGCTCCCGCCCTTTGCGACGACGACGTCCGCGTCGAAGAACGGGGCCGACCCGATCATCGCGTACGGCTCGGACCTGACGAACCATTGGATCGGTTCTCCGGGGCCCCTATCGGCGTCGACGAACACGATCGTCGACTGACGGTCGACCTCGTCGTGACGTCCGACGAATGCGAGCCACTCGGCTCGCTGGCCCATCATGTCCGGTCCCGATCTTCCCTCCGGGCCGATTATCTCGCCACCCGTGAAGCTCCGAGGTCCTCGCCACATGAGCCCGCCGTAGCCGGCCTGGGGACGACCGCGGACAGTCGGACTCGAGAACACGAGCGGCTCCTCCCGGTGATTGTGGATATTGGCGGAAAAGCGCAGGAACCAGGCGCCATCGGCCGCGTCGGGCACATTCAGGCTGACGACGCGATGCTCATCTGCGAGACGCTGGCCGTCGTGGTCGAACCATCCCAGGCGCTCTCTGAACTCGACCGACGACGCCGACAGTTCGAGCGAGTCGAAGCTCTCGTGCACCATCGAGCCGTTGTTGTCGAGGAACAGGTAGCCCTGGCCGTCCACGTAGGTCGGACCGCCGTAGAGGTTCTCCTCGCCCACGTAGGGGAAACCCAGATATATCCCCTTGTGCCAGACGTGGTCGTTCGGGCGAAAGACCGTCACGACATCTCCGGCAAGGGTCCGGACCGGCACGAAATAGGGCTTGGGCGACTCTCGTTGCGCCGCGAGCGGGCTGTACACGTAGCGCGCGATCACCAGCTCGCCGACGCTCACATCGAGATGACTCCCGTGATCATGAACAAGCCTTAACTTCCCGTCACCTGGCGACATGGTCTGCTCCCAACCTCCCTGTGGACCCGTCATGGCTCATATTCGGCTCGGCGCCTTAGCTGGCTCGCGTTCGTCGGCCAGGGTCGTCCGGGGCGCTCCGACGACGGCGGCGCCCCTCATCCGGCACGCTCGGCCAGCAGGGAACCGGGTGGCGCGACCGGGCGAGTCCTTGCCGACGGCACAGGATCGCTGACAGCGCTTTCCCGTCGTCCAGGACCGTTCCCGACACCGTTGTCGTGCCTCCGGGACTCCGTCCACGAAGATGCGGCACCGTGCCGCTCGCCGCACCGATCACGCATCGAGATCTGACCCTCTGACCAGGCTCGACAGTGACAGCCGGCGCGACAAATCAGCCCCCCTGAACGCCACGAACACCCTCCCCCAGCTGCCGCGCCACGTCTCCGCGTGGCCTGTCCTTCGTCATCCCCCCACCGCCGTTGGCAAACGCTTTCAGCAATGCGGGTTTAAGGTAACAACCCGCTTTGACGTTGTCAACATTCACACGCCGGGAGAGGCAGCTGTGCTCCTGGACGAGCTCGACGGGGCGCCTCGAGGCGGGCACGTTGCAGGCCCCACACGTAGGCGTCTACTGCCCGAAACCGCTGGGTGTGAGGCTCTGCACCGAGCCGGCGACGCAGCCGATGGCGGCGGCGCAGCTCCGAGCCGCTCGCGGTGGCTCGCCGGCCGATTGCGTTGCGAGGTGCGAAAACCTCACGCTATGGTAAGCGTTTGCCGTCAGGTACCCATTCGAGTCCGCGATTGAGTGAACCCATGCGACGACTGCACAGCACGCCCACGATGACAGACGTCGCCCACCTGGCCGGGGTGTCGGTGGCGACGGCGTCCCGCACCCTGACCGGCTCGCGTCAGGTGCGCGAGGCCCTGCGGTTGCGGGTGCTCGAGGCCGCCGCGGCGCTCGACTACTCGCCCAATCTCCATGCTCGGGCCCTGGCCAGCTCGGAGGACGCGACCATCGTCGTCGTCGTGCACGACTCGAGCGATCCATATTTCATCGAGATACTCCGCGGCGTGCTCGACCGGGCGCAGACGAGCGAGCGAATCGTCGTCGTCTGCGACACCCACCGCGATCCCGAGCGGGAGTTCAACTACGTCCGGCACTTTCGCATCCAGCGGGTGCAAGCCATCCTGCTCGCCGGCAGCGGCTTCGAGGACCGGGACTTCGGTGCCAGGATGACCTCGGAGATCCGGGCCTATGAGCGCTACGGGGGTCGCGTGGCCCTCATCGGGCGCCACAACATCCTCGGCGACACCGTCATGCCGACGAACGACGACGGGGCTCTGCAGATGGCCCAGAGCTTGGTGGAGCTGAACCACCGGAAGATCGGCGTCATCTCGGGGCCGCCATCGCTGACGACTACCGAGGACAGGATGGCCGGCTTCCGCCGGGGCCTTCGCGAGGCGGGCGTGGCCCTGCCCGGCCGGCTGGTCCGGGTCGGGGACTTCACGCGAGACGGAGGCGAGCGGCAAACCGAGAGCCTCCTCGACGACGCACCGGACGTAACGGCCGTCTTCGCCCTCAACGACGTGATGGCGATCGGTGCGCTGCGGGCGATACGGCGGCGAGGCCTTCGTGTGCCCGAGGACATCTCCGTCGCTGGGCTTCGACGACATTCCCATCGTGGCCGATGTCTGGCCCCCGTTGAGCACCGTGCGGGTACCGCTCGTCGAGCTGGGCGTGAAGGCCGTGGAGCTCGCCC
The DNA here is from genome assembly GCA_963804265.1 of uncultured Acidimicrobiaceae bacterium. GTDB lineage: Bacteria > Actinomycetota > Acidimicrobiia > Acidimicrobiales > Bog-793 > Fen-455. Next base: position 105,630 of record CAWDPZ010000005.1, on the reverse strand, counting down.
TCGGACCCCAGGGATCAGGCGTCCGCTTCGAGCAGCTGCCGACCAGCGTCGTGCTGCGGGCTTCGACCTGCCGGGCAAGGGAGGCGACTTGAGCGACAGAGGGCGCCCGCGGACAGTCGACCGGGTCGACCCGCGCGGGCACGGCCGACGATGCAGGTGAACCTCGGCCCGCCGGAGAAGGACCCGGGCCGGAACGAGAACGGGAGCGAGTTCAGGCACCTGGGGAGGTTCAGCGACTGGGTGGCCTCTGCGCTCGAGGAGAACGCCAAGTACCCGCTGTGCTCAGCCGGCCGGCTGACATCCTCTCGCGTGCGCGAGATCCTGGGATTTGGAGAAGACCGGCCCTTGCTCGATCCGTCGACCGACGGCACATGGACCCGGGACGGCGTCATAGGGGAAGAGGTGTCGTGGTCTGTCGGCTACGGACCGAGAACGCGTGCCTGGCTGCTGCGTCCGGCCGGTGCCCGAGGACCGCTGCCCGGGGTGCTGGCTCTGCACGACCACAGTCACTTCAAGTTCCTCGGCAAGGAGAAGATCGCCGACGGACCGGCAGAACCTGATCCGCTCGTGACCGATCTCCGCCGTCGCGAGTACGGCGGCGTGGCGTTCGCCAACGAGCTGGCCCGGCAGGGTTTCGCCGTTCTCGTCCACGACGTGTTCCTCTGGGGAAGTCGTGGGTTCGATCTTGACGAGATGGTGCAGTCCGAGGCTGCCGGATCCGGGGTCGAGTGGCTCCCGCCGGGAAAGGCGCCCTTCACCGACGACGTCTTGTCGAGCCGGGCCGATTACATAAGGGCGTACAACCAGGTGGCCATCCGGCATGAGCATGTCGTCGCGAAGTACTGCACGCTGCTCGGCACGAGCCTGGCGGGCGTCGTCAACTACGAGGACCGCCAGGCGCTCGCCTACCTCAGGTCACGAACGGACGTCGCCAGCTCGCCCGTCGGCTGCATAGGTCTGTCCGGCGGTGGATGCCGGGCGGCGCTGTTGCAGGCGTTGGCTCCAGATGTCTCGGTCTCCGTCGTCGTCTGCATGATGTCCACCTACGACTCGCTGCTCGATGCTCATGTCGCTCCGCACACGTGGATGTTCTTCCCGCCAGAACTGGCCAGATTCGGTGACTGGCCGGACCTGGCGGCATGCCGGGCACCATCGCCCTTGGTGGTCCAGTACACGAGAGGCGATCCCCTCTTCCCGCTGCAGGGGATGCTCGTGGCCCACGACCGCATCGGCGCCGTCTACGCGGCGGCCGGGGCAGCGGAGGCCTACGTCGGTCAGTTCTTCGAGGGCGACCACAGGTTCGACCGCACGATGCAGGCCGAGGCCTTCACCCAGCTCGCCCGGTGGCTCTCGCGGTAGAAGGCTCCGGCCAGAGGCGTCGAGCTCCGCTGCGCCTGAGGTCGCCGGCGCCGGCCGGCGCGACCGGCCCGGAGCTCAAGGCTGGGCGGCAGGGAACAACGCGACTGCGCTCAGGGCCGCGGCAGGCCGCCAGCAGGCCCACCTGCAGCCCGAGGTCCGCCATGGCCGGGTGCGCCGGCACCGCCCGCTGGTGGAAGAAGAAGGAGCCCGAAACCTTGGCTCCGGCATCGTCGCTCACGGCCAGCCAGGCCTGGGTGACCGCCCCCTCCGCAAGGTCGTCCGGGGCGCCGGGACCCCCCATCTTCGTGGGCACCCAGCCCGGGTCGACGGCATTCGAGCACACCTCCGGCCGATGCACCGCGACCGCCGCCGCCAACGCGGAGACATAGAGCTTGCTGTCGGAGTACGCCTGCGACCCGCTCCAGCGGCGGCGCTCCCATTGCAGGTCGTCGAGGCTCGGGTTGCCGCCGCGGTGCATGCCCGAGCTCATGTAGATGAGCCGCCGGGGCATCTCGATCCGGGCGGTGAGCAGGTAGGGGGCGAGGACGTTGACAGCGAACACGTGGCATAGCCCGTCGGCGGTCACGATCCGGCGCTCGTTCGAGCCGACGGCGGCGTTGTGGACGACCGCGTCGAAACGTCCCGTCGCATTCGCCCCGTCCGCGACCTGGTTCATGCCGGCGAGGGTCACGAGGTCCCCGACGACGACAGCGCTCGCTCCGGGGAGCGACCTGCGGGCGTCCTCGGCACGGCCGTCGTCGCGAGCGTGCAGGACGACCTCGTGGCCCTGTTCCACGAGGAGCCGGGCGGACATGAGACCGAGCCCGTCGGAGGACCCGGTAACGAAGACGCGAGCCATTTCTCCCCTCTCGTTGTCGAGCCTCCAGCTTGCCCCGGTACCGGGACGCGCAGCAACGCGGCCGTGGCTCCGGCCCGTGGTCGGGACGGGGTGGCCGGACGACACCACCGGCCTCGCGCTGTCGCGACCCGTCGATGTGATAGCCAGAGGGACCAAGCGGTGTCACCGCCGGCCATTGGAGGCATATCGTGAAGATCGGCATCATCGGCGCAGGCCACATCGGCTCTGTTCTCACCAGGCGCTTCGCCGCCCTCGGCCACGAGGTCTCGGTGGCGAACTCACGCGGTCCCGAGACCCTGGCGGATCTGGCGGCGTCAACCGGCGCCAGAGCTGTCGAGGTCGGCGACGCCGCCGAGGGCGCCGCGGTCGTGGTTGTGACGATCCCCGAGTTCAAGGTCCCCGACCTCCCGGCGGGCGTGCTCGACCGGGCGGCGCCGGGCGCCGTGATCATCGACACCGGCAATTACTACCCCGAGCGGGACGGCCGGATCGAGGCCATCGAGAACGGCGAGACCGAGAGCGGCTGGGTGGCTGGCCAGCTCGGGCGCGCCGTGGTCAAGGCGTTCAACAACATCCAGGCTCAGCACCTGTTGGAGATGGGACTGCCCGCGGGCTCGCCCGGGCGCATCGCCCTGCCTGTGGCCGGTGACGACGCCGCCTCGAAGGCGCTCGTGATGCGGCTCGTCGATGATCTGGGCTTCGATCCCGTCGACGCCGGCGACTTGGACGGGTCGTGGCGCCAGCAACCGGGCAGCCCCGTGTACGCGAAGGACTACGACGCCGAGGGCGTCCGCCGCGCCCTCGCCGAGGCGACGCCTCGACGTGGGCCGCGCTAGAGCACCCAGCCTGGCAGGGCGCGACCGCCCGCCGACGGCGGCGGTCGCGCGCTAGGCGGCGTGCCCGCCGGGGCGGCCCCGGTGCCCGGAGCGGCTCGCCCCGGGCACGTCGGCACGGGTGACGGCGAGGAACGCCACGAGACAGAAGATGACGAGGCTCAGCCCGAGGGCCACGTTGCCCGATCCCCACCCGAGGCCCCCGACGCTCCTCGGCTTGCCCATGTAGTCGGCGAAGGAGGCGCCGAGGGGCCGGGTGACCACGTAGGCGAACCAGAACGAGAGGATCGGGTTCCAACCGAGCCACCGGTAGCCGACGGCGGGAACGCAGATCAGCCCTGCGAACATCAGGCCGGAGGTCAGGTAGCCGAGGTTGAACGTGTACGCGCACAGGTCCCCGACGGCCGTCCCGAGGGCGAAGGTGGCCACGACCGTGGCCCAGTAGAAGGCCTCCCGGCGCGGAGTGTCGACGCTGTGGATCGAGAGGGTCTTCTCGGTTCGCTGCCAGGCGACGAACACCGCCGCCAGCACGAAGGCGTAGAGGGTGCTGGAGACGTCGTAGGGGACGCCGAAACCGACGTGGAGGACATCGGCCGCCATCGTGCCGAACACGCCGACCATGACGACGGCGAGCCAGTACGTCCAGGCGATGTACCGGTGCCTGGAGTACTGGAGCACGAGGGCGAGGACGAATGCGACGAACCCCAGGCAGACGGCCAGCTTGGGGTTCAGCCTGTGCACCGAGTAGTCGGACGTGGACTCGCCCATGGCCGTCGACAGGGCCTTCACCACCCAGAAGTAGACCGTGATCTGAGGCACGCGCAGGGCACCGCTCCTGGTGAGCCAGGCATGGAAGCCGCTCTCGGGCACCGGGAGGCTCACCGCGCCGCGCCAGCCGGTCGATCTGGCGCCGGTCCCTCTTCGTCGGGCGTCCCGAGGAGGGGTCCCGCACCAGCACCTGGGACCGGACCTCCTTCGGGGGCGGTGGCGGGCTGTGGTCGACGATGCACTCGGCGGCTATCGGCGCCCCCACCCGCTTGTCGATCACCCGCACCACCTCGAGCACGCGCTGGCGGTCGCCGACGCGTGCCGTGACCGTGTCGCCGGGCCGGACCGTCGTCGACGCCTTGGCCGTGACGTCGTTCACCTTGACGTGCCCGCCGCGGCACAGCGCCGTCGACGCGGCCCGCGTCGGGGCGGCCCGCACAGCCCAGAGCCACCGGTCGACCCGTGCCACCTCCACCGTCCCAGCGTCCCACGAACCCGGCGGGAGCTGCACGAAGGACCGCAGACGGTCCGCCGCCGGCACCAAGTGCGGCAGAGTGGAGGTCCCATGGCCTCCCGCTTCGACCTCGCCGCCGTCGCCGGACGCCACGACGACGCCTTCACGGCCTTCCTCACCTGGACGGCCGACGACGGGCTCCACCTCTATCCCGCCCAGGAGGAGGCGCTCATCGAGGTCTTCTCCGGCGCCCACGTCATCGTGAACACGCCCACCGGCTCGGGCAAGAGCCTCGTCGCCCTCGGCGCCCACGTCGCCGCTTTGGCGAGCGGGCTGCGCACCTTTTACACCGCGCCCGTGAAGGCGCTCGTGTCGGAGAAGTTCTTCGCCCTCTGCGGCGATCTCGGGGCGGAGAACGTCGGCATGCTGACGGGGGACGCCTCCATCAACCCGTCGGCGCCCGTCGTGTGTGCCACCGCCGAGATCGTCGCCAACATGGCGCTGCGGAGTGGAGCGGCCACGCCCATAGACCAGGTCGTCATGGACGAGTTCCACTTCTACGGCGACCCCGACCGCGGCTGGGCCTGGCAGGTGCCCCTCCTCGAGCTGACACGGGCACAGTTCGTCCTCATGTCGGCCACCCTCGGCGACACGAGCGCCATCGAGAAAGGACTGGCGCGGCGCACGGGACGCCCGGTGGCGGTCGTGCGCTCGGCTGTCCGCCCGGTGCCGCTCGTCTTCGAGTACCGCCGGACTCCCCTCAACGCGACGATCGAGTCGCTGCTCGGGAGCGACCAGGCGCCCTTGTACGTCGTCCACTTCACCCAGGCCCAGGTGCTCACCCACGCCCAGGCGCTCACATCGGCCCAGGTGACGACGCGGGCCGAGCGGGAAGCGCTCTCGGCCGCCCTCGTCGGGTTCCGCTTCGCGCCGGGCTTCGGCCGCACGCTGAGCCGGCTCCTCCACCACGGCATCGGGGTCCATCACGGCGGCATGCTGCCGAAATACCGCCGCCTGGTCGAGCGCCTCACCAAGGCGGGCCTGCTGCGCGTCGTCGTCGGGACCGACACCCTCGGCGTCGGGGTCAACCTGCCCCTGCGGACCGTCGTCCTCTCGGGCCTCGCCAAGTACGACGGGTCGGTCTCGCGGCTGCTCAGCGCCCGGGAGCTGCACCAGATCGCCGGGCGGGCCGGCCGCGCCGGCTACGACTCGTCCGGCCTCGTCGTCGTGCAGGCGCCGGAGCACGTGATCGACAACGAGCAGGCGGCGAAGAAGGTGGCGGGGGACGCCCGCCGGACGCGCAAGCTCGTCAGGTCCAAGCCGCCCAAGGGTTTCGTCGCCTGGGACGAGGCCGTGTTCGACAAGCTCGTCGCCTCGCCGCCCGAGCCGCTCGTCTCCCAGCTCAGGGTCAACCACGCCACCTTGCTCAACGTGCTCGACCGGCCGGGCGACGGCTGCGCGGCCCTGGCGCAGCTCGTGACCGACAACGACGAGCCCCGGCCTGTGCAGCGCCGCCTCGTCCGCCAGTGCATCGCCATCTACCGCTCGCTCATCGCGGCGGGGGCGCTGGAACGCCTCGACGGTCCCCGACGACGAGGGGCGCCTGATCCGCGTCACCCGCGACCTGCAGCCGGACTTCGCCCTCGACAGCCCGCTCAGCCCCTTCGTCCTCGAGGCGGTCCCCCGCCTCGACCGCTCGGCGCCGACCTGGTCCCTCGACGTCCTGAGCGTCGTCGAGTCGACCCTCGTCAACCCCGGCCCGGTGCTGGCGGCCCAGCTGGACCGCGTGAAGACGGAGGCCATGGCGGCGATGAAGGCGGCCGGCGTCGAGTACGAGGAACGCATCGAGGCGCTCGACAAGCTCGAGTACCCCAAACCGCTCCGCGACTGGACCTACGACCTTTTCGACACCTACCGGGTGGTCCATCCCTGGGCCGCCGACTTCAACATCCAGCCGAAGTCGGTGGCGAGGGAGCTCTACGAAAGAGGGATGACCTTCGGCGAGTACGTCGCCCACTACGGCCTGACCCGTTCCGAGGGCCTGCTCCTGCGCTATCTCTCCGACGCCTACAAGGGCCTCATCCGCAACGTTCCCGAGGACCTCAAGACCGAGGAGCTGGCGGACATGACCGAGTGGCTCGGCGAGCTCGTCCGCCAGGTCGACTCGAGCCTCATCGACGAGTGGGAGCATCTCGCCGCCGCCGCGGCCAGCAGCTCGCTCGAGCAGGCGGTGGCCGAGATCGGCCTCGAGCTGGGCAGCGAGTCCCCGGCTCCTCCGCCCGTCACGGCCAATGCCCGCGCTTTCAAGGTGATGGTGCGCAACGCCGCCTTCCGCCGCGTCGAGCTCTTCGCCCGTCGCGACACGGTCTCGCTCGCCGAGTCGGAGTCGCCGGGCGGACTGGATGCCGCCGGCTGGTCCGGGGCGGTCGAGCTCTACTTCTCGGCGCATCCGAGCCTCGGCACGGGCCCCGCGGCCCGCGGCGCGGCCCTTTTCGACCTCGTCGAGCAGGCGGGTCGATGGCAGGTCCGCCAGGTCCTCGACGACCCGGAAGGCTGGCACGACATGGCCATCGTCGCCGAGGTCGACCTCGCCGCCTCGGACGAGTCGGGATCGCCGGCGTGGCTGACGCTGCGCCTCGAGCACGGCTGAGCGCTCCCGGCCGCACCCGGCGCGCCGCTAAGGAGAGACGAAGAAGGCCAGGACAAATCCGACAGCGGCCAGGATCACCGTCGCGACTGTCATCAGCCAGAAGACGTTGGTCCCCCTGTGCCCGAAGTGCGCCCGCGGGACGCCCGAGGTCGTGAAGGTCAACAGGATCATGGCCCAGACCATCGCCGCCGCCGCGACGAGGCCGAGGGCGACGTCCCCGCCGGTGCCCCGCAGCGGCCAGAGGTGGCGCAGGAGCACGGCGACGCAGACGACGACCGCGAGCCCCGACCGGTTCCAGGCGAGGGCTGTGCGCTCGCGGAAGGCACCGCCCGACACGGGCTCGTGCTCGGGAGCCACCGGTACTCAGCGGCTCCCGAAAGCAGCGAGAACGACCGCGAGCAGCCCGATCGCGACTATGCCGACGGTGAGGACGAGCGGCATGCGGGAGCGGGGAAGAGGCTCGCCCCTCCTCATGGCCTCTTCGTTGGCCCGCCAGTGCCGGAAGCTCTCCGCCGCCACCAGAGCCCCCAGAGCCACGAGAGGCAGGCCAAGCAGGCGGCGCCCCCAGGCCACCTGGAGCTTGGGCAGCAGCTGGGTCGCCCGCGACCCCGGTGGCGATGAGCGCGAGCGCGGTACGGTTCCAGGCGAGGAAGGTGCGCTCGTTGGCATAGGTGAAGCGGACGTCGGGCTCGCTCTCGGGCGGCGGCTCGCTCACCTCGGTCATGTTAGGGCCGGCGGCCGGCGCGGCCCGAGCCCACCTAGCCGAGGGTGACCTGGCGCGGCGGACCTCCGAGCGGGTCCCCGCTCGTCACCGTTGCCGGTACCTGCAGCTCCGGCGCGGCCGCGTAGAGCTGGCGGAGCTGTGCCAGATCCGGGTCGCCCGACGCCGTGAGGTCCGCGAGGCGGTCGAAGAGCTCAAGATCGCCCGGCTCGAACCGTTCCCGCAGCATGATCCCCCAGTAGTCCCACAGGAGAACCTCCACCTTGTTCAGGTTGGCGAGGTCCTGGACGAGGTTGTGGGCGATGTAAGGCCAGCTCCGGGTTCCGGGGACGTCGACGTCCGGACCGACCAGGAACCTCTCCGGGTCAGCCTCGCCGCCACGGCAGCGCCGCCAGGCCTCCCCGGCGACGAGGAACCGGTCCCTCCCACGTCCAGCGGGTCGATGCGCTCGCCGTCGTTGGGATCCCGGTGATCGTCCCCGAGCTGGGCGTCCACGAGCCGCCACCGGCCGGTGGCGGCGTCCCAGACCTCGGCCACCTCGTGGTCGAGGTTGAAACCGGCGATGAAGTACGGCGCGAAGCCGACCCGGGCGCGGGCGGGGACCCCGGCCGCGCGCGCCAGGGAGACGAACAGGATCGTGAAGTCGCGACAGCACCCGACGAGCCGCTCGGCCGGCTGGCGCGGCCCGGCCCCGAAAGGCCCCTCGCGAAGCTCGGCGAGGCGGGAGAACATCGCCTCGGCATAACGGGTGTCGATCTCGGCAAGCCTCTCCGGCGCGATGCCTTCCTCGAGGGGGCTGTCGGCGCGGTAGTGGATGACGAGCACCCGCGCGAGGCGCTGCAGGGCGGCGATGTCGCTCGGCAGCCCGCCCAACCAGGCCGACATCCGGCCCGGGTCTGTGACCGGGCTCTGGGCCGTGTAAAAAGCGAGGTCCTCGTTTCTCATGAGCGCCCCCGGTCTCGTCCTGGCAGCACTTCGGCATAAAGACCGCGCCGTCGTTCGGCGAGCAGGGGCGCGACGATGCTGCTCATCTCCAGGTAGTGCGGGGTCTCCCGGTGAGCCGCGAGGGCCTCGTCGTCCGCGTACTGCTCGTAGAGGACGAAGTGGTCGGGCTCCTCCACTGACCTGTAGGCGATGAACGTCACGCAGCCGGGCTCTTTGCGGGAGGCGGCCACCTGCTTTTCCAGCGCGGCGGCGATGGTATCCCCGGTCCCGGGCTTGGGCTCGTAACGAACTATGAGAGTGACCATTTTCCGTGTCCTTTGGCTCCGTGGTGGGCTCAGTATGGCACCGCCTCCGCGGACGCCCCCGGCCGCGCTTGGCCCCGCGTCGGGAGCCTCCCCTGGTGGCCTTTACTCGCCCGTCGTGCCGTCGAGCAGCTCACGCACGCAGTCCGCGTGGCCGGCGTGGCGGGCGGTCTCGTTCAACAGGTGCAGCAGCACCCAGCGCAGCGTCGCGCCTTTTTGGCGGCGGCAGGGCGCGTCCAGGGGCAATGTCCTGACGGTGGCGTTCGTGGCCGCGGCCCGCATCCGGTAGGCGTCGAGGGCTTGGCCGACGGTGAGCTCGGGCCCGGGGAAGAACTCCTCTTCGCTCCGGCTCACCTCTTCTCCTGAGAAACCACCGTCGATCCAGCGCCACTCGACATGGGTGAGGTGGTTGACGACGCCGAGCAGGGGGATCAACCGGCCCTGCGGCCTTTGCCGGGCGTCTGACTCCGACACGCCCTCGAGCTTGCCCATGACGGCCCCCCGGAGGAAGTCAAGCCAACCGAGCAGGAGCTCTTTCTCGTCGGGGTTGTCGGACGGGAGCGGGCTTGCTGTCCCGGGCGGCGTCTCTGGCGGCGTCTCTGGCGGCATCGTCACACCGTAGAACAGCGTGCGGGCTAGGCCCCCTCGTGCTCGGAGGAGGTGCGGCTCGCCTTCGGCCCGCACGGGAAGCTGGCGGGGCCACTCGTCGGCGGAGCTCCCCAGGTCCTCGGCGCTGCGGGGCCGGGAGAAGTAGTAGCCCTGGGCGACGAGACAGCCGAGCTCGACGAGCATCTCGGCCTGGCCCCGGGTCTCGACCCCCTCGACGACGACATCGAGGGAGAGGGCCTCGGCGATCGCCAGGATCGAGCGGAACAGCGCCAGCGCGCGCTCGTCGGTGCCGAGCGGCGCCACGAAGCTGCGGTCGATCTTCAAGATGTTGACGGGGAACTCCCGCAGGTACGCGAGCGAGCTGTAGCCGGTGCCGAAGTCGTCGATGGCGATGCGCACGCCGAGTGACTGCAGGTCCCTCATCGTCTGGCGGGCGCGGACCTTGTCCGCCCAGACCACCTGCTCTGTGATCTCCAGTATCAACAGCCGCGCCGGCAGACCCGTCTCCTCGAGCGTCCGCTCGACCCGGCTGACGAGCCCGGGGGCGAACGCCTCGTCGGCCGAGAGGTTGAACGCCAGCGAGACCGCCTTGCCAGGATCGATCGGCTGCCAGTCGCTGCGCCTGGCGGCAGGCCTGCACCAAGAGGTGCTCGCCGAGCGTCGGCATGAGACCGAGGTCCTGGCAGGCACCGAGAAAGTCCGCCGGGAGGAGCAGGCCGCGCCGCGGATGGCGCCGAGCGCGCCAGAGCCTCCACGCCGATGACCGTCCCGGTTCCCATGTGGACGATCGGCTGGAAGTGGGGCTCGAACTCCTCCCCGTCGACGGCGTCACGCAGCTCCGCCTCGACCTCGAGCCGCCGGACCATCTGGAAGTGCAGGGCCGGCTCGTAGACCGTCACCTGGTTGCGGCCGGCTGCTTTTGCCTGGTACATCGCGAGATCCGCATGGCTCAGGATCTCCTCGACCTCTGAAGGCGGGACTATCTCGACGATCCCGATGCTCGCCGTCACCGAGAGGCGGATCCGGCTCAAGGTGATCGGCGCCGCCAGGAGGAGGATCATCCGGGTGGCCACCTCCTTGGCCTTGGCGAGGCCCCCCTCGTCGAGGACGATGGCGAACTCGTCGCCTCCCAACCTGACGGCCAGGTCGCAGTCGCGGAGGTTCGACTCGATGCGCTTCGCGGCCACCACCAGCAGTTCGTCGCCGACGCCGTGGCCGAAGGTGTCGTTCACCTTCTTGAAGCCGTCGAGGTCGACGAGCAGCACCGTCGAGCCTGACAGGACCGGGTTGGCGATGAGGTGCTCCAGGCGCTCGGCGAGCGCCCGGCGGTTCCCGAGGGCCGTCAGTACGTCGGTGTAGGCGTGCACGGCCAGCTCCCGGCTGCTGTTGAGGTCGCGGTTGGTCCGCACGGCCAGAGTTCCCGAGAGCAGGAGCCAGACCGTCATGCTCACGCCCAGCTTGATGGCGAAGCTCGACGTCCCAGTGCTGCTGGGCAACCGCCCAGCAGGGCGCGGCGAGCAGCGAGAAGACCACTCCGGTGCCGCGCACCTGGGTGAGCCCGATGTACACGAAGCCGAGCGTGAAAAAGCCCGTGTAGTTGGCCGAGACTCCCTTGGAGGTCACGGCGAGCAGCACCTCGCCCGCCAGCATGAGCAAGGGGAAGGCGAGCAGGAGCTGGCGCCGGCAGCGGTCCCAGGGGAGCAGGAGAAGGCCGAAGTCCACGGCGGCCACCGCAGCGACGACGAGGACGACGGCCCGGCCCGTGGCCGGCGCTCAGGTGCAACAAGGGAGAGGTGCAGGCGACGACGACGCAAAAGGCCGCCACCATGCCGGCGCCCAGTCTCACGTCGCGGTGCAGGCCTTTGATGCGGGCCGTCTTGCCGCGCCCGCCGTCGAGGCGGGGCCGGCTCGCCCGGCGTCGACGTCGGACGGCCCGCCCGGGAGACGGACGGTCCTCCTCCCCTCCCGCCGCAGCTGCCGCGCCGCTCGCCTCGATCCCGGCACCGAGGACCTCCGCGGGGCGCGTCTGTTCCGGCGACGTCTCGAACATCCAAACGCTGTCGTCCCGGAAGCGGGCGTGCCAGAACATCGATACCTCCCCCGGGAGGCGTCTGGGCCTCCCCCGAGACTCTTCGAGGTCCCTCCCGGCGACGGGGCGTCACCGGCACGACGACGGCGTCGAACAGGAGGAATCGTTCAACCTCTTGCGTTCATCATCGGTACCCGGAGCCACCGGCTTTAGGGGCCCGCCAAGAGGAGGTGGCGCTGGTCGTGAGCCGGGGCGACGGCGGCAGGGGACGGAGGCGGACGAGGGGGGACCGCTGAACGGCGTCCGGCCCCGATCCAAGCCCTCGCATTCTGGAAGAAACGCAGCCATTCCGAGTACGGGCCCGCGCCCGGTCTCCCGGGCAGCTGACGGTTCATGAACGCCCGCTCGGGATGCGGCATGAGCAGTGTGACCCGGCCGTCGTCGCTGGTCAGGCAGGCGACGGCCCGCGCCGAGCCGTTCGGGTTGTGCGGGTAGGTCTCGGCGACGCGGTGGCGGTTGTCCACGTACTGCAGGGGCACGAGACCGGCGGACAGGGCCGTCTCGAGCGACGCCTCGTCCGGGAACAGCGCCCGGCCCTCGCCGTGCGCCACCGGCACCGACAGCACCGACCCGGCCATGTCGCGGAAGAACACCGAGGGGGACTCGTTGACGCGCACGCTCACGAGGCGGGCCTCGAACTGCTCGGAGGTGTTCCGCACAAAGCGCGGCCAGGCGCGCGCCCCGGGAATGATGTCCCGGAGAAAGGCCAGCATCTGGCAGCCGTTGCAGACACCGAGGGCGAAGGTGTCAGGCCTCTCGAAGAACGTCGCGAATTCCCGCGCAGCTCGTCCTGCAGGAGGATCGACTTCGCCCAGCCCTCCCCCGCCCCGAGGGCGTCGCCGTAGGAGAAGCCGCCGCAGGCGACGAGCCCGTTGAAGTCCGCCAGGTCGACCCTTCCCGACATGACGTCGCTCATGTGCACGTCGACGCTCGAGAAGCCCGCGGCGTCGAAGGCCGCGGCCGCCTCGATGTGCCCGTTGACGCCCTCCTCTCTGAGCACGGCCACCCGGGGCGCCCCGGTGGCCGCCCCGGCGGCGCGAGGGGGAGCAGACCGAAGCTCACCGAGGTACGAAGACCGGGATCGTCGTCGTCGCCGACGGCCGCGAACTCGGCTTCGGCGCATTGCGGGTTGTCCCGGATCTTCTGCATCTCGTAGCTCGTCTCCGCCCACCATCCCTCGAGCTCGGAGCGGCTGGCCGAGTACACCGTCGCGCCCGCGACGATCGAGATCGTCTGGTCACGGGTCGGGTGTCCGATGATGGCGGCGCGACCGCCGAGATGCTCCGACAAGAGCGCCATCGCCCTGTCAGCGTCGGCCCTGCGGACCTGGACGACCGCGCCCAGTTCCTCGTTGAAGAGCTTCCCGAGGACGCTCCCGGGGAGCTGGCTCAGGTCAAGGCTGAGACCGCACCGGGAGGCGAAGGCCATCTCGCACGCCGTGGCGAGCAGGCCCCCGTCGGAACGGTCGTGGTAGGCCAGCAACAGGTCAGACTTCTTGAGCTCGACGACGGACTCGAACAGCTGTGTCAGGACGGCCGGGTCGACGTCGGGCGCCTCGTCGCCGAGCTGGTTGTACACCTGGGCGAGGGCCGAGCCGCCGAGACGGTTCCTGCCGTCACCCAGGTCGAGCAGGATCAGCACGGAATCCCCGGAAAGCGCCAGCTGCGGTGACAAGGTGCGCCGGACGTCAGCCACCGGCGCGAAGGCGCTGATCACCACCGAGAGCGGCGAGATCACGCAGCGCTCCTCGCCGTTCGCGTCCCACACCGTGCGCATGCTGAGCGAGTCCTTGCCCACCGGGATCGCGAGCCCAAGGGCAGGGCAGAAGTCCTCGCCGAGGGCCCGCACGGCCCTGAAGAGGGCCGCGTCCTCCCCGCCGTAGCCGGCCGCGGCCATCCAGTTCGCCGACAGCTTCACGTCCGAGAGCCGCTGCACGTCCGCGGCGAGGATGTTCGTGATCGCCTCCCCGACGGCCATCCGTGCCGAGGCGGCGGCGTCGATCTGGGCCACCGGGGCTCTCTCTCCGAGGCTCATCGCCTGGCCGCTGTCGGCGTCGAAGGCGAGGGCCGCCACGGCCACGTCGCTCACCGGCACCTGCCAGGGCCCCACCATCTGCTCCTGGACGATCAGGCCGCCGACGTTGCGGTCCCCGATCGTGATCAGGAACTTCTTGCTCGCAACCGCCGGCAGCTGCAGGACCCGCTTCACCGCCTCGGCGAGCTCGATGCCGTCTGGCACGAATGCCGACAGGTGCGGGCTCGGGCTCGAGCACTCCACCGTCTTCTCGACCGGTCTCCCGAACAGCGCGGACGTCGGCAGGTCGATGGGCGTGCCGGTGAAGAGGCTGTCGGTCAGAACGAGCCGGGGCTCGGCGGTGGCGCGACCGACGACGGCGAACGGGCAACGCTCGCGCTCGCACAGGGCGCGCGAGCACGTCCAGCCCCTCCTCGCCGGTCGCGAGGACGAAACGCTCCTGGGCCTCGTTGCACCAGATCTCCATCGGGGACAGGCCCGGCTCGGCGCTCGGAATGCTCCGCAGCTCGAAGACTCCCCCATGTCCGAGTCGTGGACCAGCTCGGGCAGGGCGTTCGCCAGTCCCCCGGCTCCGACGTCGTGGACGGAGACGATCGGGTTGTCCGCCCCGAGCGCCCAGCAGGCGTTTATCACCTCCTGACAGCGCCGCTGCATCTCGGCGTTCCCCCTCTGCACCGAGGCGAAGTCGAGCGCGGCCGAGCTGGCGCCCGAGTCCATGCTCGAAGCCGTGCCGCCCCCGAGGCCGATGCGCATGGCCGGGCCGCCGAGGACGACGATGACGGCCCCGTCCGCCAAGCGGTCCTTGTGCACGTGCTCGGGCCTCACCTCGGCCGAGCCGCCCGCCAACATGATGGGCTTGTGGTAGCCGTAGGCGATCTGGCCGCTCGCCCGCTCGTAGGTGCGGAAGTACCCGGCGACGTTGGGCCGGCCGTACTCGTTCCCGAACCCCGCCGAGCCGAGGGGGGCCTCGAGCATGATCTCGAGGGCCGACGCGACCCTGTCGGGCTTGCCGTAGTCCTCCTCCCAGGGGCGCCTGTGACCGGGGATGCGCAGGTTCGACACGCTGAAACCGGACAGGCCCATCTTCGGCTCGCCGCCCCGACCTGTCGCGGCCTCGTCCCTGATCTCGCCGCCCACCCCGGTGGCCGCCCCCGGGTACGGCGCGACAGCCGTCGGGTGGTTGTGGGTCTCGGCCTTTATCGCCCAGTGGATCGGCTCTCGGTGATATCCGTAGACGCCCGTGCCCGCGTCGGCGAAATAGCGGCCGCCCACTCCCCCGCTCATCACCGCGGCGTTGTCGGAGTAGGCCGACAGCACTCCCCCGGGGGTCCGCTCGTAGGTGTTCTTGATCATCTCGAAGAGCGTCTTCGCCTGGCGCTCGCCGTCAATGATCCAGGCGGCGTTGAACGTCTTGTGGCGGCAGTGCTCGGAGTTCACCTGCGAGAACATGACCAGCTCGACGTCGGTGGGGTTGCGCCCGAGGTCCTCGAACAGCCCGCACAGGTAGTCGATCTCCGCCTCGGCGAGGGCGAGGCCGTAGTCCTCGTTGGCTTGCGCAACCGCCTTTCTGCCGAGGCCGAGCACGTCGAGCTCCGACAAGGGCCTCGCCAGCTCGTCCGCGAACAGCTCCGCCGCCGCCTGCATCGATCCGAGCACCGTCTCGGTCATCCGGTCGTGGAGGTAGCCGGCCAGCTCGGGAGAAGAGGACGGATCGGACAGCTCGAGGTAGTAGGCGACTCCCTTCTCGATGCGCTGGAGGCCGAGGCCCGAGTTGACGGCGATGTCGGTCGCCTTCGACGACCAGGGCGAGATGGTGCCCGGTCTCGGCACCACCAGATGCAGCCTGCCCGCCGGCCGCGGGGCGGGCACGCTCGCGCAACCGAGCAGGTCCTGGAGCACGGTCTCCTCGGCGTCGGAGAGCGCCTCGCTGGCGTGCACGAAGTAGACGTCCTCGGCCGCGACGCTCACGACGGCGGGGTGCTCGACCTGGATCCGGCGCAGGAGCCGGGCGGCGCGGAATTCGGAAAGGGCGGGGCCTCCCCTGTAGACGAGCATCAGCGGACCCCGAGGGTTTCGCCTTCGAAGACGACGCCCACCGGCTCGATGACGACCCGTCGCGGACCGGTCACGACCTGGCCCGACACGTTGGCCTCGAGACCACAGCGGGTGGCGAGCGAGACCACCTCCTCGGCCTCTGCCTCGGGCACGTAGACGGCGTACCCGGCGCCCATGTTGTAGTTGCCGTACATCTCGCGCACGTCGTTGCCGGCCTGCTCCGCGACGAAGCCGAACACCTCGGGGACCGGCGGGACGCTGCTCATGACGTAGCTCAGCTCGCCCGGAGCCCTCATGATCTTGCGCCAGCCGTGGCCGGTTATGTGCGACAGGTAGTGGATCTCGACGCCGGCGGCGGCGAGGTGGGCGACGAGCCCGGCGTAGATATGCGTGGGCCTGAGCACGGTGTCGCCGAACTCGGTGCCGTCGGCGAGGCGAGTCCGGTAGCCGTCCGGCAGGCGCCCGGCGATCTCGCGGATCAGGCTGATCCCGTTGGCGTGCACGCCGTTGGAGGCGACGAGGACGACGGCGTCGCCCGGACGCAGGGCGTCGCCCCGGACCAGTCGCTTCTTGTCCTGGACCACCCCGAAGGCGCACCCGGCGAGCTCGAGCGCCCCGGGCACGACCACTCCCGGCAGCGACTGGGTCTCGCCGCCGCCCCAGGCGACCTTCGCCATGTCGCAGGCCGCCCGCCAGCCCTTGATGAAGCCCTCGGCGAGCCCGGCGTCCCCGAGCCACTCGTACGAGCTCGCCGACCAGTAGGCGTTCAACGCGACCGGCGTGGCGCCGACGCTGACGAGGTCGTTGATGACCGCCGCCACGGTGTCCTGCGCAATCGCCGGGAAGTACGACCTCCCGGTCGCCTCGTAGACGTCGCGCGCCACGAGGCTCTTCGTGCCGAGGCCCTCTTGCACGAGGGCGCCGTAGATGGCGCCCATGTCGAACACATAGGCCGACTCGCCCCGGGTCCCCGGCACCTCCGTGTAGCCGAAGGGCAGGTTGGAGCTCGTGGCCTGTCCTTCCCGCTGGCGCGAGCACCTTCGCCGGATCGGCCGTGGCGTAGTCGACGAGCTTGTCGGTACGACAGGCCTTCAGCCATGCGCCAGCTCCTGTGTCGTCCCAGGCGGTGGGCGGAGCCCGATGTCGGTCCGAAAGTGCATGCCCTCGAACTCGATGGACCCGATCGCCCTGTAGGCCTTGGTGCGGGCATCGGCCAGGTCGTCGCCGACCGCGGTGACGTAAAGGACGCGGCCGCCTGAGGTCTTGAGCAGTCCGTTCGCCCGGACCGTGCCCGCGTGGAAGACGACGACGTCCGGCTGGGCGGACGCCTCGTCGACCCCGGTTATCGGGACGCCTCTCGCGAACTCACCGGGATAGCCGGCCGATGCGAGGGCGACCGAGACGCAGACGCCGGGCTTCCAGGCCACAGCTGCCGGATCGAGCCTGCCCTCGGCGCACGACATCAGTATCTCGAACAGGTCACCGTCGAGCAGCCGCATGTAGGTCTGGGCCTCGGGATCGCCGAAGCGGGCGTTGAATTCGACGACGTGCACGGACTCGCCTTCGATCATGAGGCCCGGGTACAGGCAGCCGACGAACCCGGCGCCGTCGCGGCGCAGCCCGTCGAGCGTCGGCTGCACGACCCGCTGCTCGATCGCCTCGAGCTGGGCGCGGGTCACCCAGTGCAGAGGTGCCACCACGCCCATCCCGCCCGTGTTCGGCCCCTTGTCGCCGTCGTAGACCTGTTTGTGGTCCTGTGAGGCCGGGAACATCGCTGCGGTCCTGTCGTCGCAGAGGGCGTGAGCCGAGACCTCGAGGCCGGAGAGGAAGTCCTCCACGACCACAGTGTCCCCGGAGGCGCCGAACATCCGGCGGACCATGATCAGCTCGAGCGCCTGCTCGGCCTCGTCGAGGGACTGCGCAACCACGACACCTTTGCCTTCGGCCAGGCCACTCGCCTTGATGACCAAGGGGAATTGCCGGCCGGCAACCTCGACAAGGGCCTCGGGGTAGCTGTCGAAGCTGCGGAAGGCTGCCGTCGGGACGTGATTCGCCCGCATGAGCTCCTTCGCGTACGCCTTCGAGGTCTCGATGCGGGCGGCGGCCCTGCTCGGCCCGAACACGGCCATCTTCGCGGCGACGAGCTCGTCGGCGACCCCGGCCTCACTGGCGGCCTCCTGGCCGATGACGGTCAGATCGACCTTGTTCTGCTTGGCGAAGCTCAGCAGTCCCTCTACGTCTCTCGAGCCGACGGGCACGTTCTCGGCGATCTCGTCCGTCCCGGCGTTGCCAGGGCGCGACGTAGATCTGCTCGACCTCTTCGGACTGGGCGAGCTTCCACGCCAGGGAGTGCTCCCTGACCGCCGCCACCGATCACCAGTACCCGCGCCACCCGGAGCTCCCTCAGCTCGCCACGAGGCCGCCCGCAGGGGAGCCAGAGCCCCCCAGCAAGCGCGCCCGAGCCGTGGCGAACTCGCCGATGTCGCCCGGCACCTGCTGGCGCTGCAACGCCTTGACCCGTTCCGACAGCACTGCGGCGGTGTCGTTCGCACGCACCGGGATCCGGTGCTCGGCGACCACGGGCCCGTCGTCGTAGTCCTGCCCGACGACATGCACGACGTGACCCGCCTGGGCGAGCTTGCCGGCGAGAACGTGCTCTTGGACCCGGATGCCGTAGAGGCCCTTCGTCTCGGGCAGGAGACCGGGATGGATGTTCAGCATCCGCGCCTGGTGCACGCTCGTGTACCCGGGCCTCCAGCCGTAGTCGTGGACCAGTCCCGGGGCGACCCGCCTCAGATAGCCCATGAGCACGACGAGGCCGAAGGCCCCGTCCTGCAGCAATTGGGCGATGGCGGCCGCCTCCGCCGCGGTCTGGTCCCCCGGCCCGAGGCGTTCCCCGGCCTCGGGCGGGTGGCTCTTCGGGCCGACGCACGCCAGAGCGATGGCGGCACCGCGCTCCCGGTTGATCCGCTCGACGCGGCCGAGCACGCCGGCGCTCTCCCTGCTCGAGATCACGAGTCCGACTTCGCAGGCGACCGCACCCTCGAGGCATGCCCGCATCAGGGCCTCGGCCGTCGTACCGTCCCCCGAGGCCAGTACCGCCACCAGCGTGCCGCCCATGATCGCCTGCCCGCGCCAGACCGTGCCGGCCTAGACCCGCAACCCGCTCGGCCGGTCCTCCGTCTCGAGGGCGTAGGCGATCCGGCTCTCGTCGCTCCCGTCGAGCCGCGCCCGCTGGCGCGCCGATGTCGATCGGGTACACCCCGTCGAAACATGACATCGAGAGCTGGCTGCGGGCGAGACCGGTCGCACGCACCATGCCGTCGATCGACAAGAAGTTGAGCGTGTCGGCGTCCATGAACAAGCGCATCTCCTCGAGGCTCATGTGGGCGGCGATGAGGTCCTTTTGATCCGGGGTGTCTATGCCGTAGAAGTCCGGGTAGAGGACCGGCGGCGAGCTGATCATCAGGTGGACCTCGCGGGCGCCCGCGCCGCGCACGATCTGCACCACCTGGCGCATGGTCGTGCCGCGGACGACCGAGTCGTCGACGAGGATCACCCTTTGGCCGGCGACGCTCTCCAGTATCGGGTTCAACTTCATCTTCACGTCACGGCGGCGCAAACCGGCGGTCGGCTGGATGAAGGTGCGGTGGATATAGCGGTTCTTGATGATCCCGATGTCGAAGGGTATCCCGCTCGCCCTGGAGTAGCCGAGAGCCGCCGGAATGGAGGAGTCCGGGATCGGTATGACGACGTCGGCGTCGACGTGGAACTCCCGGGCCATCTCGTGACCGAAGTTCTCCCGCACCTTGTTCACCCGCTGGCCCATGAGGATGCTGTCCGGCCGGGCGAAATAGACGAACTCGAAGGCGTCGATCTTCTGGTCGCCCTCCACGACCTGGCGGAGCACAGACCGTCCTTGTCGATGACGACGAGCTCGCCCGCCCTCACGTCACGGAGGAACACGGCTCCTATCGTGTCGAAGGCGCAGGTCTCGGACGCGACGACATAGCCGTCGTCCAGCGTCCCGATGGAAAGGGGCCTGATCCCGCACTGGTCCCGGAAGGCGATCAACCTCGTCTCGTCCATGGCGACTGCGGAGAAGGCGCCCGTGAAGAGCGGGTACGCCGCCGCGATGGCATCTTCGAGGGAGGAGCCCCGCAGGACGTGGTGCGCTATGGCGGCCTCCATGAGACGGGTGTCGTTGAGCAGCTCGGTCGCGACGCCGTGATCGGCCAGGAACTCCTGCAGCTTGGAGCAGTCGGGGATGTTGCCGTTGTGGGCGAGGGCGAACTGGCCCTCGGCGTGCACGAAGGGCTGGTTGTAGACGTCGCCGCTGCCCCCGGAGGTCGAGTACCGGTTGTGCCCGATGGCGATGCCGCCCTTCAGGCGCTGCATGTCCTCGTCGCGGTAGACCGACGACGCCAGGCCTGCGCCGGCATGCCGGTACATGTGCCGCCCGTCGCTCGTCACGATCCCGGATCCTTCTTGGCCGCGGTGCTGGAGCGCCCACAGGCCGTAGAAGGTCACTCTGGCGGCCTCGCTGCCGGCACCGTGGATGCCGAAGACGGCGCACTTCTCCCTCAGCTCATGGTCGGAGGGAATCCCCCTCATGGCTCAGCGGCCCCTCGGGGCGCTGAGCGTGGCTTCCCAACCGTCGTCCTGCAGCTGCCTGTCGACCTCGATGCCGGAGTCGACCTGCTTCTGCCTGAAATTCGTCGTACTTGCGGGCCAGCTCCGGATCACCGAGGGCCAGCAGGCGCACCGCGAACAAGGCCGCGTTCGTAGACCCGTTCTCGGGCATCGTCGCCAGCGGAACGCCGGGCGGCATCATGATGTTCGACCAGAGGGCCTCGTGATCGTGGTTCTCGCGCCGTATCGGAACCGAGATCACCGGCAGCGTCGTGTGGGCCGCCGTGACTCCTGCCAGGTGCGCCGAGCCGCCGGCCCCGGCGATGATGACCGAAAGGCCGCGGTCTTTTGCCCCCTTGACGTAGTCGGCCAGCAGGTCCGGCGTCCGGTGCGCCGAGAGGATGCGGACCTCGAAGGCGACGCCGAAGCGCTGGAGCGTCTCGAGGGCGCCGGCCATCATGTCGAGGTCCGAGCGCGAACCCATGATGACACCGATTATCGGGGCTGCTGAGGTCGCCACCACCACTCCTTGACCGTGATCGAGAACGCTTGCCTGCTCCGGGAGTTGCCCGGGCGACGCTGCCCGGTCGGCTGCCCGCAAGCCTGCGAGCGGTCGTCGTCGACCGACCTGCACGACTGCGCGGCCCCTCGGGTGACGATATCAGCGGGCGGCACGCGAGTCGGTCCTGTCGCGCCCGGCTGACCATGGGTTTCACCATGCCGACGCCGATGCCGATGCCGATGCCGAGCCGGGCCGGGGCAGGAGTACGAATCGCAGCGTCGCACAAACGCGCCCGTCGATATACTGCCCGGCGATGACCGCACCCGCCATAAAGACAACGGACTACACCTTTCCAGGCCAGACAGGCTTTGCAAGAGGCAGCGTCCGCGACATCTACACGATCGACGATGAGTACCTCGTGATGGTCGTCACAGACCGGATATCGGCCTTCGACGTCGTGCTGCCCGTAGCCGTGCCTTACAAGGGTCAGGTGCTCAGCCGGATCGCCTCATACTTCTTGGACAACACGGCCGACATCGTGCCCAATTGGTTCATCGAGTCGCCCGACCCGAACGTCGTGATAGGGCATCTGTGCGAGCCGTACAAGATCGAGATGGTCATCCGCGGGTACCTCGTCGGACACGCCTGGCGTGAGTACGAAGCCGGCAAGCGCAGCCTTTGCGGCGTCGCCCTCCCCGACGGGCTGAAGGAGAACGACAGGTTCCCCGAACCCGTCATCACGCCGGCGACGCACGCCGAGGAGGGCCACGACGAGGACATCTCGGCCGAGGAGATCGTCGCAAGAGGCCTCATCCCCGCCGACGACTACGCCGAGATCGAGGAGCTCACGCGGCGCCTCTACGCCCGTCGGCAGCGCGGCGGCCGAGCAGAACGGCCTCATCCTCGTCGACACCAAGTACGAGTTCGGGCGCCACGACGGGCAGCTGTGCCTCATCGACGAGGTGCACACTCCGGACTCCTCCCGTTACTTCTACCTCGAGGGCTTCGAAGAGCGCCGGGCGAGCGGCGAGCGCCCTCGGCAGCTCTCGAAGGAGTTCGTGCGGGAGTGGCTGATCGCGAGGGACTTCCAGGGTCTCGAGGGACAGAGCATCCCGGAGTTTCCCGAAGAGTTCGTGCAGGACGTGTCGGAGCGCTACATCGAGCTGTTCCAGAAGCTCACGGGCCAGGAGTTCGTGCGTTCCGACGACGGCGCCGATCCCTTGGAGCGCATCGAGGCCAACGTCAACGACGCTCTCAAGAGGCTGCGATAGCAGTCCAGCGGTTCTCGTCCCCGGGCGTGTCGGCGGTCACAGGCAAGAGCGGCTCGCGTGCGCCCTGTCGCTCACAGGCCAAGTCCGTCCTCGAGGCAGGCCATGTACTGGTCGAATCCCTCCGCGAGGCCGACGGACGGATCCTCGGCGATCGTGAACAGGGCGGCCATCGCCACGCCGACCACGGCGCCGGCGAGCGCACGGACGGCGACCTCGTCCGGGCTGCGGCCGATCCGCTCGGCCACGACCTCGCCGAGCATTCCGAGCGCCGATGCGAACTGGTCGAGCATGGCGGCACGCAGCTCCGGGACCCCGAGGACCAGGGTCATCCGGTCCTGTTGGGCGTCCTGCTCCTCCTGGCTGAGCCCGGCGAAGGCCGCGCGAAAAGCTGCGCGGAGCGCCTGAACGGCAGTCATCCCGGACGGCTGCTCCCGGAAGGCCTCCGCGATCACGGGGTCGAATTCGTCGGCCAGCACGACGTCCGCCTTTGTCGGGAAGTAGCGGAAGAAGGTGCTCTCGGAGACCTCCACCTCCTCGATGATCTGCTGCACGGTCGTCGCCTCGTAGCCCTGCGCCCGGAAGAGCCGGAGCGCGTGCGACTGGATGGCGGCGCGGGTCTTGGCTTTCTTCCGCTCCCGCAACCCGGTCGCGGGCCGGCCGCCTGCCGGCGAGGGACCGGCGGCGGGCCGCACCGCCCTCGAGCAGCCCACTCGGCGACAGCTCACTCGGCGACAACTGGGACCTCCTGTTCGGGCTGCTCCTGATCTTGGCTCACCGGCACGCCGCCGCGCGGCAAGAAGACGAGAGCCAGCAGCGCCCCGGCGAGGGCGATTCCCGCCGAGACAGCCATGGCGAGATCCATGCCGTGGACGAACGCCGCCCGCACCGATTCGAGCAGGGCCGCCGAACCGAGCCGGTGGGCGACCGCGACCCCGCCGAAGACGCTTTGGCGGACCAGGACCGCAGCCGGGGCGGGAACCCCGGAGAGATCGAGCCGACCGAGATAAGCGGCCGTCAGCACGCTTCCCAGCACCGCCGTCCCGAGCGGGCCCCCCACCTTGTTCAGCGCCTGGAGGGCGGCGGAGCCGACCCCGGCGCGATCCTGCGACAGCTCCGACAGCGCCGCCGAAGTGGTCGTCGCCATGGCGATACCCAGCCCCAGGCCGGCGATCGCCATCCAAAGGGCGAGGAAACCACCGCTCGACGAGACGGACGTCGCGGTCCCGATGACCAACCCGACGCAGAGAACGGCGAAACCGATCGCCGCAGTCACCTTCGCTCCGATGCGGCGGACCACCTCTGCTGCCGGCACGGCTCCGAGCACGAGGCCGCCGATGAGCGGCAGCAGCCGCAAGCCCCGAGCCCATCGCCGTCGTGCCGAGCACGCCCTGGAAGTACTGGGGCATTGTGAAAAGGGCGCCCATCATGGAGAGCACGAGCACCGCGGCGAGGATCACACCCCAGAGGTAGGACCGCGACGAGAACAACCCGAGATCCAACAGAGGCTGCCCGCCGGGGCGCCGGTTGAGCCGACGCTCCCAGGCGAAGAAGGCGACCATCACCGCCGATCCCGGCGACGATGAGAAGCCAGGCGCCGAGGGAGCCCCAGCCGTGCTCGCCGGCTTCGATGAACCCATAGGTCAAGGCGACGAGCCCGGCGACCGAGAGGCTCACCCCGGCCGGGTCCAGCCCGGGCGGCTCGGCCGCCCGCGACCTCGGGAACGAGCGCCGCTGTGGCCACCAAGCCGATCAGCACCACGGGCACGTTCATCAAGAACACCCATCCCCACCAGTAATGGGAGAGCAGCCAACCGCCGAGGATGGGGCCGATCGGCAGAGCCAGGAAGTTCGCCGCCGCCCAGACCCCGATCGCCTTCGGACGCTCCTCTTCGGAGAACATCACCGTCAGTGCCGAGAGCGCCATCACGACGATGCCCGCTCCGGCGACTCCGAGCACGACCCGCGCGGCGATGAACTCGCCGACCGAGCTCGAGTAGGCGCACGCAGCCGAGCCGACCCCGAAGAGCGCCACGGAGAAGAGCAGGCACCTTCTTCCGGCCATAGCGGTCACCGAGGAGCCCGGCGGGCAGCATCACCGCCGCGAGGACGAGCAGATATCCGGAAGAGAACCATTGCAGGTCCGATTCCGAGGCGCGCAGCGCCTTCGACAGCGTCGGCAGCGCCACGCTGAGGACCGTGCCGTCCAGGCCGACCGCCAGCACGGCGAGCGTCAGCCCACCGAGCGCCCACCATCTGCGAGTCCCGACATTCATGACGGTTACCTCTATACTGATATTACCTCTAACTGATAGTTACTAGTTTCTGATAGTAACATTCTTTTTAGAGGGAAGCGCCTCGAGCCGACAAGGGCCGCTCTCCCGACAAGGAAGGCGGCCTCCTCGGCTTCGGAGTTGAATATCCGCTGAGCCTTCCGCCGCCTTGCGACCTTCTCGTGCGCGACAGCGAGCTCCTCGTCACCCTGGCCGGAGACCCGATCCCCGGGGGCTGGGTGGCCGTGAGCGAAGGCCTCGTCGTCGCCGTCGGGAGAGCCGGGCGCGGAACCCGCCGCGAACGAGGTCCTCTCCGCGGGGGCGGCCTCGTCACGCCGGGCCTCATCAACACGCACCACCACATCTACCAGAACCTCACGCGGTCATATGCCCCGGCGCTCAAAGGCGGACTCTTCGGTTGGCTGACGACTCTGTACCCGCTCTGGAGCCGCCTCGACGAGGAGGCCGCCTACGTCTCGGCCTGGATCGGGCTGGCCGAGCTCGCCCTCGGCGGTTGCACGACGACGAGCGACCACCTCTACGTCCATCCCTGCGCAGGGCTGATCGACGCGGAGATCGCAGCCGCCCGCGAAATCGGCCTCCGCTTCCACCCGACCCGCGGCTCGATGAGCCTCTCGGCGGACGACGGTGGCCTCCCGCCGCGAAACGTCGTCCAGAGCGACGACGAGATCCTCGCCGACTCCGAGCGGCTGATAGCGAGATACCACGACCCGGCTCCGGGAGCGATGTGCCGGATCGCGCTCGGCCCGTGCTCGCCCTTCAGCGTCACGCCCGAGCTCATGCGGGAGAGTGCGGCCCTCGCGGCACGCCACGGTGTACGGCTCCACACTCATCTCGACGAGGACCGGGACGAGACCGCCTTTTGCCTGCGGACCTTCGGGCGCCGACCGGTCGAGCACTTCGACGACCTCGGCTGGAACGACGGCAACGCCTGGGTGGCCCACTGCGTCTACCCGACCGATGACGAGATGGCGCGCCTCGGAGCCGGGGGCACCTCGGTGGCGCACTGCCCGAGCTCCAACATGTTGATCGCCGGCGGTGCCACGCCCGTCGCGAAGCTCCTCGCGAACGGTGTCGCCGTGGGGCTCGGCTGCGACGGGTCGGCGTCCACCGACCACGCCTCCCTGTGGCTCGAGGCGCGCACGGCCCTCCTCCTCTGCCGGCTGCTCGAAGGCCCGGAGTCGATGAACGCCTGGGATGCCCTGGCGATGGCGACGACACGGCTCGGCGACATGCCTCGGGCGCGAGGACGAGCTCGGGTCTCTCGCTGAGGGCGCTCCCGCCGACCTCGTCGTATGGCCGATCGACGGCGTGGCGTTCGCCGGTGCCCACACCGACCTCGTCGAGGCGTGGCTCCGCTGCGGGCCGGTCCAAGCCCGCCACACCGTCGTGAACGGCCGCGTCGTCGTGCGGTCAGGAGAGCTGCAGGCACCCGGGCTCGAGGACATGCTCGCCCGCCACAGGACGATCTCCCGCGACTGGCAAGGCGTGCTCGACGGCTAGTCCGACAGCTCGTGCCCGACTGCTGGCGGCGGAGCGCCACCACACGGCACTCCCCGGTGGAAATACGTTTGTCCAGCGGACTCCGCCTCTGGAAACCCAGGTCAAAGCACGTGTAACATCCACCAGAACTGCACCGTGCGGGCAGGTAGTGCGAGGGGGAGACATGTACAAGCTCAGTAAGCGTCTGCGCGTCACGGCACTTTGCACCTTGGTCGCCGCCGCCATAATCGCCGCGCCGGTGGTCGCTCTCACCGGCCTCGTGTCCGCGTCGCCCGCCGCGCAGGACCAGATTCTCTACTACCAGACGAAGAACAGCACTTACGTCCAGTACGTGCCCGTCAGCGGGAGCACGGTCACCCAGACGCTCTCCGCGGGCACCGGCACCTGCCCGAGGGGGACGGTCTCGAATCCTGCCCCCTCGCCCGCCTCCGGTGCGCTGCTCCCCATCAGCGCCTCCTACTACGCGAAGGGGTACTCGGGGACCTCGACCTCGGCGTCGGTGGGCACCTTCCAGTACCAGACCGGAGTCTGCTCCCCGGTCGGCACGGGCTGGTCGGTCGGACCCAACGAGGGCCTGGTCTTCAGCATCGGCCAGGGCAACGCCCTGACACAGGGTCGCGTCTTCAGCCAGGCCACCATCCCCCTCGAGCGCGATGACTTGAACAGAGGATCCCTGAGCGGCACCCTCGTGCTGCGGCGGATGACGAGCGGCGCCGAGGCGACCGTAGGCACCGTACCGTTCACCTTGGCCAGGGCCGACGGGGACGACGACGCCGACGACATCACCGTCGTCAACACGGGTGTCTTCACGGCCGGGTTCGACCAGGTCGAGGTGCAGGTCAACTCGCCGTCCACCGGAGCGGTCTCGGTTGTCGGCCCCGCCAGCAACGGCGATAACGACGGCGGCGACGCCCCGGCCCCGGCGGTCGAGGCGACGTTCTACCTCGACTCGGCGCCGAGCATCTCGGGCGCCAACAACACGACGTTCACGGTGGGCACCCTGGGATCCATGACGGTGACCGCCAGCGGCTACCCGACCCCGGCGCTCAGCGACGCCAGCACCGCCACCTGCACGACGGCACTGCCCAGCGGAGTCAGCTTCAGCTCCACGAGTGGCAGCGGCTCTGCCACGATCTCCGGCACTCCCGGGGCGGGCACCGGCGGCACCTACAACGTGTGCATCACCGCCTCCAACGCCAACTCGACGCTGACGAAGAGCTTCACGCTGACGGTCAACCAGGCGCCCGCCATCACGAGTGCCAACACCGTTACCTTCCCTGCCGGAGGCGGCTCGCCGAACTTCACGGTGACGACCACCGGTTACCCGGGCGGCCCCGCCCTCACTTAGGAGACAGGCCCCCTGCCTTCGGGGGTCAACTTCACCGACAACGGGAACGGCACGGCGACGATCACCAACACCGCCGCATCCAGCGCGGGCGGCTCCTACCCGATCACGATCACCGCCTCCAACGGCGTCTCGCCGAACG
Source organism: uncultured Acidimicrobiaceae bacterium (assembly GCA_963804265.1). Taxonomy (GTDB): domain Bacteria; phylum Actinomycetota; class Acidimicrobiia; order Acidimicrobiales; family Bog-793; genus Fen-455. Next base: position 78,266 of record CAWDPZ010000005.1, on the reverse strand, counting down.
CGACGCAGGCCTTCACGCTCGTGGTCGACCAGGCGCCCGCCATCACGAGTGCCAACACCGTTACCTTCCCTGCCGGAGGCGGTTCGCCTGACTTCACGGTCACGGCCACCGGTTACCCGGGCGGCCCCACCCTTACCTTGAAGGAGACGGGCCCCCTGCCTTCCGGGGTCAACTTCACTGACAACGGGAACGGCACGGCGACGATCACCAACACCGCCGCAGCCAGCACGGGCGGCTCCTACCCGATCACGATCACCGCCTCCAACGGCGTCTCGCCGAATGCGACCCAGTGCTTCACGCTCGTGGTCGACCAGGCGCCCGCCATCACGAGTGCCAACACCGTTACCTTCCCTGCCGGAGGCGGTTCGCCGGACTTCACGGTCACGACGCACCGGGTACCCGGGTGGCCCCACCCTTGCCTTAAGGAGACGGGCACCCTGCCTTCCGGGGTCAACTTCACTGACAACGGGAACGGCACGGCGACGATCACCAACACCGCCGCGGCCGCTGCGGGCGGCTCCTACCCGATCACGATCACCGCCTCCAACGGCGTCTCGCCTGACGCGACGCAGTCCTTCACGCTGACCGTCGATCAGGCTCCGGCCATCACGAGTGCCCCGACCGACATCGTCCCGGCCGGCACGGCCTTCACCTACAGCGTGACCACCACCGGCAATCCGACCGCCACGATCACCAACGCCACTTTCGGGACGTGCAGCTCGTCGACTCTGCCCGGCACCGTGTCGTTCGTCGATAACGGAGACGGCACCGCCACGATCTCCGGCACGCCTGCGGACGGCGACGCCGGCACGTACACGCTGTGCCTCAACGCCGACAACGGCGTCTCGCCGGCGGCCACGCAGCAGTTCACGCTCGTGATAACCGCTCCGGGAGCGCCCTTCGACGCCACCCCGCAGAACGGCAGCCCGGTAGCGGCCAACATCCAGATCAACACCGGGAGCAAGAGCTTCGTCGACTTCACGACCTCGGGCGCTCCCGGCAGCACCGAGACCGTCAACTGGGACACGACGCAGGGCACCGGCACCTACAACGCCACCGCCGTTCTGACCTGGGTCGTCCCCGTCTGCACGCCAGGCATCGGCCCGGCGCCGGAGTGCGGTCCCACGGACATCGCCTTCACGGTCAACGGCACCCCGCAGCCCCAGACCTTCTGCCTGAGCGAGCACGCCGCCGAGCGACCCGACCTCCAGCAGCTGGTGCACTACGAACATCACCTACGCCTTCCTCGACCCGGGGCACACCGGGAAGGCGACGGAGACCCAGATCACCGAAGACCTGGAACGGCCAGGGCGACCCGACCTGGTCCCGAGGCTGATAGAGCCGTCCCCCGGCCTCGGGCCGCTCAGCCCACGGGGCTGCGGCCGAAGGGCAGGAACCGCGACTATGCCGAGTTGGCCGAGGAGCGTCTCCCGCTCCTCGGCCAATGCCGGCGGCTCGTCCCCGCCCACCAGCGAGCGGCGCAAACTGAGGAGCACGACCAGGTCGTGGTAGGAGCCCGCTTCGCGGGCGGCGGGAAGTGACCGGTCGATCCTCTCGACAAGGCCACTCCGTGTCTCCCATGGTGGCGAGGGCGCTGGCCTCGACGCGATCGAGGAGGACGCCGGTCGGCGTCCCCTCGAGCACCGAGCCGGCCCGGTTGCGCGCCCCTGCCAGCACTTCGAGGGCCTCCGCGCTGCGTCCGGCGAGGACGTGCGCCTCGGCGAGGAAACCCCGCGCGTCGAGCGCCAGCGGGCCTCCGGCCGCGTCGGCAAGCTCTATCGCCCGCTCGAAGTGGCCGAAAGCCTCCTCGTCGAAGCCGCGCTCGGCGGCGACCCGGCCCAGCTGGGTGATGGCGAACAGCTCCTGGGTGGCATACCCCAGGCTCTGCACCGTTCTCGTCGCCCGACGGAGCGCCGCGTAAGCCTCGTCGAGCCGCCCCTGGTTGGCGTTGAGCTCCCCGAGGTTCAAGTCGGCGACTGCCTCGCCACCGACGTCGCCGGCGCGGCGGGCCACCTCTGCCGCCCGGCTGTAGAGGCTGGCGGCGTCGTCCCAGCGGCCCTGGAAGTAGGTGACGGCGCCGAGGTTGGCGAGGGTCGCCGCCACCCATGTCAGGTCGCCGAGCCCTTCGTAGATCTCGAGGGCCGAGGCGAGGTGCTGGGCCTCGCCGATGCGGCCCAACGAGGTGAGCGCTTCGTCCATGATGCTGTAGGCCGTCGCCAAGGCCCTCAGCTCGCCGGATTCAGGCGCCCGCTCGATCACCCGGCGGCACAGGTCCAAGGCGTCGTCGAAGCGCCCCTGCCGCGCACGGATCTCCGCCTCGCTCGCGAGCAGCCGCACGTGGACGGCAACGGCTTCACGGCCGGCGTTGCCTTCCAGTCCGCCGAGAGCGCGGTGCAGGAGCCGTATGGCCGAGCCGTACCGCCGTTCGCGCTCGCCCACGACGCCGGCGCGGAGGCGGACGTAGGCGGCCCACGCCAGGCGGTCCTCCGCGACCAGGGACGCAGCCCGTCGATAGGCGTCCTCGGCCCGGCGGTAGTACCCGAGGCGGACGTGGGCGTCCCCGAGATCGCTCCAGAGCACGGCGACCTCGGCGGCAGAAAGGCCGGAGACATACCGGGCCGCCTCGATCGCCCGTTCCAGGTGGACCGTGACCTCGCCGGGGGCGAACATCTCCTTGGCGTGCTCACCGGCGAGGCGTGCGTACCGCCAGGTCTCCTCCCACAGCTGGGCACGGGAAAAATGCAGCGAGAGCGCGTCCACCGGGTCCTCGGGACCGGCGGCGGCGCGGCGCTCGATCGCCCGGGCCGCCAGGCTGTGCAGCTCCCGCCGGCGCTTGTAGGGCAGGCTCTCGTAGGCGGCCTCTCTCAAAAGGGCGTGACGGAAGTGCATGCGCCCGTCTCCGGCGCCGACGAGGTAGTCGCTCAGGTCCCGGCGCACGGCGTCGTCGAGATCGAGCTGCTCTTCCTCGAGCACGTCCGCCAGCAGCTCTTCCTCGAAGCTCTGCCCGAGGACCGCCGCGTGCCGCAGCACCTGGCGGGCGAGGGGCGGGAGGGTGTCGATGGCGGTGTTCGCCACGGCGTCGAGCGACTCGGGAAGAGACTCGACCCCGTCGGATCGGGCCACGCGCACGAGCTCCTCCAAAAAGAGCGGGTTACCTCCCGCCCGCGCCACGATGGCGTCGCTCTCGTGCGGCTTCAGCGCCGCGGCGGCGGTCGCCGCCTCGACGAGCTCATGGGCGGGCTCCCCCTGCAGTGGCTGCAGCTCGATGGTCTCGTCCGCGACTGGTCGGAACCCGCCGGCGCCCGGCCGGCGGGTGAGGACGACCAGCCAGCGCCTGCTCGATGCGGCGGCGAGAAGCCGCTCGGCGAGGCCCGCCGTCGCCTCGTCGAACCAGTGGGCGTCCTCGACGAGGACGAGCAGGGTCCGGTCCATGAAGGTGTCGTAGAGCTGGACGAGGAGATCCGCGGTGCGGTCCCGGCGGAACTCCGGCGTGATGGCGGCGCTCTCGGCCGTGTCGGCGAGCTCGAGATCCGTCAGCGGCGCCAGCAGCGGTGCGAACGGTGCCGCGTCCGGGCCGAGCCCGGCGACGAGATCGGTCAGCTGTTTGGCGGCGAGCTCCGAGTCGTCGGTGGAGACGCCGAGCAGCCCGCGCAGTGACCGCCGGAAAGGCAGGTAGGACGTGCCCTCGCCGTAGGGCTCGCCCTGCAAGAGGAGCAGGAACGCCTCCGGGTGCCGGGTGCGCAGCTCGTCGACGAGCCGGCTCTTGCCGAGGCCGCGGTCTGCCTCGATGAGCACGACACGGCCGTGCCCGGTCTCGGCCGACGAGAAGGCTCTCTCGAGTATCTCGCTCTCGGCCTGCCGGCCGACGAAGGGCAATGTGGACCGCACCTCGGGGTTGACTCCCTGCGCCGGCCCGAGGGCATAGGCCTGCACGGGAGCGCTCTTGCCCTTGACGTTGAAGGGCGGCACCGACTCGGTGACGAACAGCGTGTGCGACCGGTTCAAGACCTCCGCCGTCGAGAAGATGGCGCCCGGCGAGGCGGCCGCCATGAGCCGGGCGGCGAGATTGACCGTGTCGCCCATGATCGTGAAGGTGCGGCGGAACTCGGCCCCGATCTCGCCCGCGAAGACGTGGCCCCGGTTGACGCCGATCTGCACCGAGAGTCGCAGCGGGCGGTCCGCTATGGCCCGCACGGCGCGCAGCATGCGCCCTTCGTCATCGTCGCCGGCCGTTGGCACGCCGGTGACGAGGATGATCTTGCCCCCGTTGGCATCGAGGTCGCTCGCGAGAAACGTGACCTTTTCCGCGTCGACGGCCTCCTGCACCGCCACGACCGTCTCCTGCAGCACCTCGGCCGTCGCCTCCGGGCCTTCACGGGCGAGCAGGTCGTCGACGCCCTTGTACTTGATGAACGCAACGGTGGCCAGCCGATGCTCGGACTCGATCGCGCCCGACCCGAGGTGGGTCCGCAGAGCCACGGGCAGACGCGTGGCGACCTCGTCCCGTGGTACCGCCCGCATCGGTATCGGGCCCGGGCCGCCGCTCACGATGCGCCGGGCTCGCACCAGCAAGCCTTCGCCCTTCGCCGCCCCGAGCGTGGCCGGCGGGAGCGCGGCGGCCACGGCCGGGCTCACGACGATCTCTCCGGCCTCGGCGATCTGCTCCATCTTCACCGTCCCGGACGCCGCCGGACCGGAGACGAGCAGTTCCCGATGGGAGCCTCCGACCATGAAGAGGTTGACCGTCCCGCTGTGGATGCCCACCGACATCCGCAGGTTTATGCGTCCAGCGGCCAATGGAGCCTTCTGGGCATCGCGGAGGGCGGCCTGCATGGCCACGGCCGAATTGACGGCGCACAGCTGGTGGTCGGTGCCCGGGAACAGCAGGAGGAGGGCGTCACCGCCGAACTTGAGAAGACTGCCCCCCTGGTCCGCGGCAATGGCGAGCATGCGGGAGAAGACTTGGTGCAGGACCTCGGTCAGCTGTTCGGTCCCGACGCGGCCCCGTCGAGCGAGGCGCTCGGAAAGCGCCGTGAAGCCGGAGATGTCGACGAAGCACAGCGAGGCGTCGAGTTCGGCGCCACAGCTTGCCGGGCGAGGTGAGATCCCACTCCACCGCCGGTCTCGGCAGATATGGGTCGAGGTCGCTGACTTTGGCCACCACCCTCCCCACCTCCCCACACGACTCCGGCTACGAGTGCGAAGGCTACCGGGATCCGTGTCCCGGTTGGCTCGTTCCCCAGGAGGAGAGGGACGTGACACGGCTCTAGGCGCCTTTCCGATTGAAGCTTTCCGCCTTCGCTGCGCGAGAGTCTGATCATGACCCCCGACAACCGTGTCCAGCACCCAGCCTTCGCCTCCAAGATCATGTCGGCCGACGACGCCGCCGCGCTCATCGCGAAGGGCGCCACCATCGGGATGAGCGGCTTCACGGGCTCGGGCTACCCGAAGGCCGTGCCCGAGGCCCTCGCCCGCCGCATCGCCGAGGCCAAGCAGCACGACGAGCACTTCGCCGTCAGCGTCTGGACCGGGGCCTCGACCGGGCCCGACCTCGACGGGGCCCTGGCCGGGTCGACGGCATCGACCTGCGCATGCCCTACCAGGGCGACCCGGTCACCCGCGCCAAGATCAACGCCGGGCTGATGGACTACCTCGACGTGCACTTGAGCCATGTCGCGCAAATGGTCTGGGAGGGGTTCTTCGGGCATCTCGACCTCGCCGTCGTCGAGGTGGCGGGCGTCACCGCCGACGGCCAGCTGATCCCGTCCTCGTCGATCGGCAACAACAAGACCTGGCTCGACCTCGCCGACCGGGTCATCCTCGAGGTGAACTCGTGGCAGCCCCTCGAGCTCGAGGGCATGCACGACGTCTACTACGGCACGGCTCTGCCCCCGAACCGCAAGCCCGTGCAGATACTCAGACCGACCGACCGGATCGGGGTCCCCTATCTGCAGTGCGATCCCGACAAGGTCGTGGCCGTCGTCCTGACAGACGCGCCGGACCGCAACACCGAGTTCAAGGCGGTCGACGACGAGTCGAAGCAGATCGCCGGACAGATCCTCGAGTTCCTCGAGTTCGAGGTCAACAACGACCGCCTGCCCCGGGCGCTGCTGCCTCTCCAGTCCGGCGTCGGCAACATCGCCAACGCCGTCCTCGCCGGCCTCGACGGCGGCCCGTTCCACCCCCTCACCGCCTACACCGAGGTGATCCAGGACGGGATGCTCGCCATGCTGCGCTCCGGCACGATGGCGTCAGCATCTGCGACGGCTTTCTCCTTGAGCCAAGCCGGCATCGCGGGAGCTGCGCGACAACCTCGCCGACTACCGGGAGCGCATCGTGCTCCGCCCGCAGGAGATCAGCAACCACCCGGAGGTCATCCGCCGCCTGGGCTGTCTCGCCATCAACGGCATGATCGAGGCCGACCTCTACGGCAACGTCAACTCGACCCACGTCATGGGATCGTCCATCCAGAACGGCATCGGCGGCTCGGGCGACTTCGCCCGCAACGCCTACATCTCCTTTTTCGTCGCTCCCTCCATGGCAAAGGCCGGAGCGATCTCGCGGATCGTGCCCATGGTCAGCCACGTCGACCACACCGAGCACGACGTGCACGTCATCGTCACCGAGCAGGGTCTGGCGGATCTGCGCGGCCTCCCGCCGCGAAAGCGCGCCCGCCAGGTGATCGACCGCTGCGTGCACCCCGACTACCGGGCCGCGCTGGAGGACTACTTCGACCGGGCCCTCGCGACGGCCCCCGGCAAGCACACGCCCCATATCCTCAGCGAGGCGCTCTCGTGGCACGACCGCTATCTGCGCGAGGGGACCATGCGGGCGGGCTGAGGCGACCATGCAGGCGGGCTGGGCGCCATCGCGGTCGGCAGCGGCGGGCTACGGCGCCACGGGACGTCCGAGCACGCGCAAGGCTAAGCGGTACCGCAGGGGGAAAGCCCTCCGACCGCCTGAAGGAGATCCCGATGGAACGTCTTTGCTTCGTACTTCCGATCGTGCCCGGCACAGAAGCCGAGTTCGACAGCCGCCACGCGGAGCTCTGGCCCGAAATGGCCTCGGCCATGCGGGAGGCCGGATACGGCAACTACACCCTGTTTCGCCGCGAGCAGACCGTCATCGGGTACGCGGAGTGCCACCCGGACGTCGCATCCGCCGCCGGGAAGATGGCCGGGACGGAGGTGGCTGCCCGCTGGGGCGAGTCGATGGCCGGGATCGTCGAGGACTCGCCCGGCCTCACGCACTACGAAGAGGTCTGGCACCTGCCCGAGTGAGGCGGCCGGTGGTTCGCCGGCACTCTCGTCCGGCGGCCGGAGATCCGGGGCTCAGCGCGGCCGACCGAAGTCCACGTGCGCCGGGAGTCCCGATGCTGCGCTCGCATAGGCCGCCTCGATCAGCTCGACGGTGGCGGCGCCGAGCTCGCCCGGTGAGCGGTTGATCGCGTCACGCTCCTGCACGAGATCGATGAGGGCGTTGGGCGGCCCGTCGCAGTTGTAGAGACCGGCGTCGGGCGGGAGCGGCGGCTGCTCGTCCGCGCCGGAGGTGTTCCAGAGGCGGACGTAGTCCCGGAAGTAGTCGAGGTGGATCTGGCCCTCGGTCCCGAAGATGCGGATCTCGAGCTCGTGGCGCAGCGCGGCGCCGAGATGGTGTGCCATCCCCGAGACGGTGCCGACGGCGCCGCCGGCGAACTCCACGGCGATGGCGTCGTAGAGCTCGATGCCCGTGTCTCCGCCGCCCGCCACCAAGCCGTGCACGGTCTTCGCCCGGATCCCCGCCAGGCCGAGCGCCAGTCCGAGGGCGTGGGGGAGCGCCGCCTGCGCGTACCCGCCGCCCGAGATCTGCCTCGAGGTCCACGTGGCCGTATCGGCCCGGTCGTTCGGGTCGCCCGTCGAGCTCAGGGAGGCGCCGAGCAGCAGCTCGCGTATGCCCGAGTCCATGTGCACGCTCATGCCTGTCACATCGCCGATGCCGTGGGTGTCGAGGAGCTCTCGGGCGGCGACATAGGTCGGCAGGTAGTTCCAGCCGAAGGAGATGACGAGGTGCAAACGGGCGGCCTGGGCCCGCTCGACGAGGTCCCAGGCGTCGGCGGAGGTGACCGTCACGGGCTTCTCGAGCAGGACATGACAGCCGGCGTCGAGGGCGGCGCGGGCGTGCTCGTGGTGGAGATAGGCGGGGCTCGAGACGATGCAGGCGTCGACACCCGCGTCCAGGACTTCCCGGTAGTCCTCGGTGGCGATGGCGAAGCCGAACTGCTCCGCCACCGCCTTCACCTCGGCCCCTCCCGTCCGGCACACCGCCACGAACTCCACGTCCTGCGGCCGCCGGGCGAGCACCGGGAGATGGGACGTGGTCGCCCAGACACCGGCACCGATCACTCCGATTCGAACCTTGCCCATATGCTGTCGGCTCCTTGCCTAGAGGCCCTGCGACGACGCTCAGATTCCCGACATCCCCGGCGGCCCGCGGTGCCTCAGCCCGCCGTCGGCGCGGAGGCGGGCGTGGCCGGCGGCAGCTCGGCGACGCTCACCCAGCCCGCCCGTGCCGCCACGAGGCGGCGGAGCGAGTTCGCCACGAGGGCCACCGAGGCGAGCTGCGGGTTGAGTCCCGGCACGATCTCCATGTGGACGGGCGTGCTCGATCCGACAGTGATGCTGTCGCGAGGCGCGAGGCCGAGGTCGGCCGGGTCGAGGTGCCCGGTGAACAGCGCCGTGAACCAGGGCTTGCCGGCGACGACGGCCGTGTAGTGCTGGCGGAAGCCGGCGGTGAGCCCCGCCGGGGTGCTGCCGTGCGGCCGCTCGTAGAGGCGGTCTCCGAGCACCGGCGTCATCACCCGGTCGATCCGCTCGATCAAGACGCCGAGGCCGCCGGCGACGACGTTCATCGACTGCGGGAAGCCGATATGGCCCGTGATGTCCCCGCTCGCGACGAGCCGCTCGAACTCGTCCAGCTCGTAACCGATGCCGAGGCGGGCGAGGATCGTCTCGCTGAACCCCGAGAGGTTGACGACCCGCTCCACCTCGATCGAGGCGACGTCCCAGCAGGCGCCTGTCGCAGTGAGCACGAGGGCGTCGAAGGCGTAGCCGGGGTTCACCCCGCCGCCGAGGATCGAGACGCCGTGCTCGCGGGCGAGGGCGTCGAGGTCCCTTGCCAGCTCGCCGTGCGCCCTCCAGGGAAAGGCCGCCTCCTCCGCCGTCGTGAGCACGTTCGACCCGTGCTCGAGCGCGAGACGGATGTCCGGTGCGACCTGTTCGAGGAACGAGGTCGTGGCGATCACGACCACGTCCGCGCCGGAGGTGAGGGCCGCCTCGCGCCCGTCCCTCCCGAAGACGCCGACCACCTCGTAGCCGTCCCGGCGCGACAGCACCTCGGCCGCCGAGCGCGACACGCTGCCGGCCCCGTAGAAGGCGACCTTCACGATGTCTCGGCCCAGCAGAGGAGGCGCCGCGGGTTGTCCCGGGTGATCTGGCCGGCGAGGCCGGGCTCGGCGCCGAGGAGCTCGAAGATCGGGAGCACGTTGCTCGGGATGTGGGCGTAGCCGAAGCCGCCCCAGTCCGGCAGCTGCATCTTCATGCAGACGTCGTGGCTCATCAACAGCTGTGCCGGCATACCCGCGACCGGCCAGGTCCATGATCGCCTGCACCCGCCGGGTGTCGGTCGGCATGTGGAGGAAATTGCCGGCGTTCCAGATCGGGAACCCGAAGAGGTCGAACTCCACGTAGAGCCCGAGCCGGAGCGCCCGCACGTGGTCGCCGAGGTCGTCGAGGTCGTAGTCCATGTGCGAGACGGCGACGCGGCTCAGGTCCCTGCCCGTCCGCTCCAGGAAGTCCAGCAGGGGCGGCACCGGGCGCCGGCCGGTGACGTGGATCCAGATCGGTGCGCCCGTGAGGTCCTGGGCCCGCAGGGCCGCGCTGAGGACGAGGAGCTCGTCGGGATGGGGCGGCGGGGAGATGCCGATCTCGCCGATGACTCCGCAGCGCGACTCCCCGTCGACCGGGGCAGTGAGCTCGGCGACGAACTCGGCGGCGAGGTCCTCCTCGCTCCGGCCCGCCACCCGGCCCTTGTGGGCCCGCTCGACGTAGTAGCCGGTCGCGGCGACGACGTTCACCCCCGTGGCGGACGAGATGGCGCGAAGACGGGCAAGGTCCCGCCCCATGCCGGTCGGCGTCAGCTCGACGATCGTGCCCCCGCCGGCCTCGCGGTAGCGGAGGAGGGCGGCCGCAGACGCGGCGTCGTCGTCCATGACGATGTTCTCGGCGATCGAGCGCGGCGCGAGCCGGGCCTGGGGCAGGGTCTTGAGGGTGAGGGCCGCGTCAGGGTCGTACTCCGGGCCCGTGGCGAGATGCACCCGGTTGTCCACGGTCAGGTGCTCGTGGGGGAGCACGAGTCCGAGGTTGTCGGCGTCGACGACACCGAGGACCGTGACCGCACCGAGACCACTCACCAGGTCCACCTCCCGTTCATGCTGACGTCGCGTCCGTCACCGGGGCGGGAACCGTTGCCAGCTCCAGCTTCGGCGGCTCCGGATAGTGACAGGCCCAGGAGTGCGCCGGGTCCCACTCCACAAGGGGCGGGTCCTCGGCCGCGCAGCGTTCCTGGGCGTTCGGGCACCGTGACCTGTAGGCGCACCCGACGACGCGATGGGTGAGATCCGGCAGCTCCCCCACGACCTCGATCCGCGTGCGGGTCCGCTCGTAGGTCGGGTCCGGGACGGGGATGGCCGAGATGAGCCCGGCGGTGTAGGGGTGGCGGGGGCTCGTGAACAGCTCCTCGGCGTCAGCAACCTCGACGATGCGGCCGGCGTGCATGACCGCGACACGCTCGCAGACGTTGCGCACCATGGAGAGGTCGTGCGATATGTGGATGCAGGTGAGGTCGCCCTCGTCCTGGACGTCGGAGAGGAGGTTGAGCACCTGGCCTCTCGCCGACATGTCGAGGGAAGCCACCGCCTCGTCGGCCACGAGCAGCCGCGGCTTGGTCGTGAGCGCCCGGGCGATGGCGACCCGCTGGCGCTGGCCGCCCGAGAGCTGGCTCGCCCTCCGGCTCATCATGGTCTCCGGGAGGCCGACCTCCGAGAGCGCCCCGGCCACCTCGGCTGCGGTACCGGTGGGCCCGCCCGCCGCGGGTTATCTCGAGCGGCTCCGCGATGAGATGCTCGACGGTCATGAGCGGGTCGAGGGAGTCGCCCGGGTCCTGGAAGATCATCTGGATCTCGCCGGGCCGCGACGCAGCGGCGGCGCCGGGCGGCGCTCGAGGCCGCCACTGCCTCCTCGCCCGAGAAGTTCAGCGTGCCGGAATCGGCGCTCTCGAGGCCGACGAGGATCCGGGCGAGGGTGGTCTTGCCCGAGCCCGACTCGCCGACGATGCCGAACGACTCGCCCTTGCGCACGACGAGCGACACTCCCCCGACCGCCCGCAGGCGCACGGTGGAGCTCCCGCCGCGGGTGACCCGGAAGGTCTTGACGACGTCGGTCACCTCGAGGAGCGCCGGAGCCGGGCCGGCGGGCGCAGCATCCCCCGCCGAGCTCTGGGCGACCTGGGCCTCTTTGACCGCCCCGGCAGGCGAGCCGACCCGCAGCGGCCCGTCGACCGGGAAAGTGACAGGCCGCCACCGTGCCTGAGGCGGTGAGGCTCAGCTCGGGCTCGGACGCCTGGCAACGCGGGTTGCCCTGGCCGACCGAGCATCGGGGCTCGAAACGGCAGCCGGCCGCAGCCGAGCTGCTGCGCGGGAGCCCCCCGGGGATGAAGGGGAGCCGGCGCACGCGGGCACCTGTGAGCGAGGGGACGGCCTCGATCAACGCCCGTGTGTAGGGGTGGGAGGGCCGCCCGAAGATGTCGCCGACGAGGCCGGTCTCGACGACGGCACCGGCGTACATGACGAGGACCGTCTCGGCGAAGCCTGCGACGACGCCGAGGTCGTGGGTGACGAGGATCGTCGCCATGCCCCGCTCCTCGCCGAGCCGGTGCAACAGGTCGATGATCTTCGCCTGGGTCGTGACGTCGAGGGCGCTCGTCGGCTCGTCGGCGACGAGGAGCTTCGGCTGGCCAGCCAGTGCCATGGCGATCATCGCCCGCTGGCGCTGGCCGCCGGAGAGCTCGTGGGGGTACTGGCGCAGGCGGTTCTCGGGATCGGGCAGCTCCACCTCGCGCAGCAGACCGAGCGCGACGGCGAGCGCCTCCTGGCGGCTGGCCGAGCTGTGGGCGCGGACCGCCTCTCCGATCTGCGAGCCGATGGTCCTGACCGGGTCGAGAGCCGTCTTCGCGTCCTGGAACACGACCGAGACCTGTTTGCCGCGGATGTCGCGGAGCGCGCGCTCGCGAAGCCCCACGATCTGCTTGCCCTCGTGGGTGATGCTCCCCGAGACGACGCGTGCCGTGCGCGGGAGCAGCCCGGCGAGGGCCAGGCCGAGCGTCGTCTTGCCCGACCCCGACTCGCCGACGATGCCGAGGCGGCCGCCCGCGGGCAGCTCGAGCGAGACGTCGTCGACGGCGCGCACGGCATCGCCGCGGCCGAGGTAGTCGACGGTGAGCCCGGTCACCTCGAGGAGACCGGTGGTCTCGAGGAGGCCGGTGGCCCCGGGCCCGGTCATACCCGGGTCACCGAGGTCCGAAAGGCGCGTTCCTGGCGCCCTGTGCGACCCTGCAGCTCACCGAGGCCGCGCCCGAGGAGCATGTAGCCATAGGCGAGGACGGTGATGCAGACGCCCGGGGCCACGCCGTAGATGGGCGCCTGGAACACGTTCTGGAAGGCGTTGTAAAGCATCGTGCCCCAGCTCGGGGTGGGAGGGGTCACGCCCAGGCCGAGGTAGCTGAGCGCGGCGGAGATGAGCACGGCGCTCGCCCCGAGGACAGACGCCGCCACGAGCAGAGAGCGCAGGGCGTTCGGCACGAGATGCCGGCGGATCACATAGGCACGGGATGCACGGAGGATCTCGCTCGACTCGATGTAGGCACGGTTTCTCAAAAGGAGGCTGGTGCCGCGGGCAAAGCGTGCCATGGACGGCATCATCACCGCCGCGATGGCGACGATCTCGACGAGCTCGCCGTGGCCGAAGATGGCGATGAGGAACAGGGCGAGCACGATGGCCGGGAAGGCCAGCGCGACGTCGACGACCCGCGTCCCGGCCGTGTCCACCCAGCCTCCCCGGTAGCCGAGGAAGACGCCGATGAGCGACCCGACGATGAAGGCGATCGCTGTGGCGGCGAGGCTGATGACGACGTCGCTCTGGGCGCTGAAGATGACGCGGCTCAGCACGTCGCGCCCGATCTCGTCGGTCCCGAGCCAGTTGCTGCCGCTCGGTCCAGAAAGCGGGATCCCGACGGTCGTGTAAGGGCTGTAGGGCGCGATGAGGCTGGGGATGACGGCCATGAGGGCGAACGGGAAGAGCAGGATGACAGCCGCGACGAGCGCCTTCGGCAGACGGAAGAAGGCCCGGACGGGGGCGAGAACCTTGCGGGGGGCGGCGATCGAGGCGAGGGACACCGGCTACACCTGCCCCGGACGGCGGGTCCGCGGGTCGGCGAACCAGTAGATGAGGTCGACGACGATCGAGGTGAACACGAAGACGGCCGCCGTTAAGAGCACGATCGCCACGAGGGTGTTGAAGTCGCGTACCGTCACCGACTGCACGAGGAGCGACCCGAGCCCGGGCCAGGAGAACACCGACTCGACGATCACGAGCGAGCTGAGCAGCGAACCGGTCGCGAGGCCGACGATCGTGATCGTGGGCAGGAAGCCGTTCGGGAGCACGTGCTTGTAGGCGACGGCGCGGTCCGAGATGCCCTTGGCCCGCGCCGCGACGACGAAGGCCCCCATCTCGGCCTCTTCGAGCCCCGCCAGCAGGTAGCGGAAGAAGAGGGCCGTGAGCGGGCATGCGAGCGTAAGCGCCGGCAGCACGAGGTGGGAGAAGTTGCCGGACGCCGATTGGGCGAGAGGCACGAAGCCGGATGCCGGGAACGACTGGGTCTTCACCGCCAGCAGGTAGACGAGGAGGAACCCCAGCCAGAAGCTCGGGATCACGAAGAGGGTCGACATGATGCCCTGCACGAGCGCCTGCATTCGGCGCCACCTCGTCCGGAACGCCCAGAGCGCCACGGCGAACGAGGCGATGAGGCTCGGCACGAGGCCGGCGATCGCCAGCTCCACGCTCGCCCAGACCGAGGAGCCGAGCAGCGTCGTGACCTGCTCGCCCTGGGTCGTGAGGCCGAAGTCCCCGCGGACGGCATGGGTGAGCCAGATCCAGTACTGCACGATGAGCGGCTTGTTGAGGCCCAGCTGCGCCGACAGCTTGGCGATGAGCGCGGCGCGCTCTTGGGGCGTGTAGCTCGGCAGGGGCCCGATCCGGTAGAGCGCGGCGTTGCCGGGGAGCGCGCTCAGGAGGAAGAACGTGATGGCCGAGATGGCAAGCAGGACAAGAACGAGCTGAAGGAGCTTGCTCGCGAGGATCTTTGCCACTCCACCCCTTATCGGCTGTTTCCAATACTGCCGGGGCGCCCGGTCCTTGCCGTGACCGGAGCACCCCGAGGACGAAATCGAAACGGCCACCTCCCCCGCAGGAGAGGTGGCCGTCCTACTGCAGCGTGCTTACGAGAAGGAAGCCTTGTGCCACCTCACGTCACCGTATCCGTTCACGATCACACCGTGGACGTTGTTGGGCAGGATCATGTTGACCGGTCCGCCGAACATGAAGTACACGACGGCGTCGTTCAGGATCATCGTCTGGGCCTGCTTCAGCAGCGCCGGCTCCTGCGGATCCGTGCCGGCCTCCACCTTGTTGTAGAGCGCCGCCACGGTCGGGTTCGGATAGCCCTTCTTGTAGGCGCTCAGCAGGCTCGAGGGGTCGACGAGGTAGTCCCAGAAGTTGAGGAACGGGAACGGGATGTTGCCCGCGTTGAAGGCGAGACCCGTCCAGTTGCCCTTGCCGTAGGTCGACGACAGCCAGTCCCCGTCGGTGAGGGCCTGGAAGGTGGCGTTGAGCCCGGCCGCCTTCAGCCCCTGCTGGATGACCTGGCCCTCGTTGATCGAGTCCTGGTAGTTGTTCAGGCCGATCAGCCCGACGTTGAACGGCGTCTTGACACCGGCCGCCTTGAGCAGCGACGCCGCCTTGGCCGGGTCGTAGCCGCCCGTGTACTTCTGGCTGATCTGCCAGGAGGGCGGGTAGAAGCCGAACCCGTCCCAGGGGTGGGTGCCGAGGCCGCCGAAAGCCGTCTTGTTGATGAGCGGCATGTTGAAGCAATAGCGGATGGCTCTGCGCACCGCCGGGTTGTCGAACGGCGGCTGGCCCATCTGGATGATCCACCAGTTGGCGTACGTCGCCTCGCGGATGACCTTGGTGTTCGGCACGCCCGAGACCTGCTTGAAGTTCAGCGGGTCGACGTCGTAGATGCCCTGCACCTCGCCGGAGCGGATGTTGAGCGCCTCCTCGGAGACGTCGTTGAAGAGCCGGAAGGTCAGCGTGCGGATCTTCGGCTCGCCGCCCCAGTAGTTCGGGTTCGCCGCCACGGCCAGGCTGCTGCCGCTCACGAAGTTCTCGAGCGTGAACGGCCCGGACCCGACGTCCTGGGTGTTGACGTTGAAGAGCTTGAAGGCGTTGTAGGGCACGACGAGGATCGGCTGCGGGTTCTCGAGCAGGCGAACGCGGGAGGTCGTGTGCACGACGACGGTGTACTTGCTCGGCGTCGTGACGCCCGCCCACTGCTTGGGCGACATCACCGGCCGACCGCTCGTGACCGCGATGACCTTCGGGTCGCAGCGGGCGGCGATCGAGTAGGCGACGTCCTTCGCGGTGACTTCCGCACCGTTGTGGAAGTGCATCCCGGGCCGCACGTGGATGATCGTCTGGGTCGGGCTCGAGGTGTCCCACGACGCCGCCGCGACAGGTGCCAGGGTGCCGTCCGCCATGACCTGCACGAGCGGGTCGTAGAGGACGAATCCCATCATCTGGGACCACTGGTAGCCCTGGATGGCGAACGGGCTCAAGCTGGTGAGGATGGCACGCATCCCGACCGTGATCGAGCCGGTGTTGCCGGCATGGGGCTCCTCAGCCTCAGCCTGGTGGCGCTCGGTCGCGCCGGCTCCGAGCGCCGGAGCACCGAGACCGAGCGCGACCCCACCAGCCGCCGCCGCCGCGCCGTAGCCGAGGAACTCCCTACGTGACAGATTTTCCATAAACCCCCCTTGGTAGTTGAAAGAGATGCTTTGTTGCCGGTGCGGCGCCCTGAGCCTGCGGCCCACGGCGGCGCCTCCGCCGTCGCTGAATCAACTCGGGACCAAAGTCGCCGGGTCCCACGGCGAGCTGAACACCATCACCTCCACGGTCTTGTCGCGCCGGTTCTGGTACTGGAACTTGACGCCTGGCGGAATGAAGACGGCGTCGCCTTCCTCGGCGTAGAGACTCTCGCCGGTCTCCAGCACGTCGATGATCACGTCGAGCTCCTTGACGTAGATCACCGTCTCGCCGTTGATGGCGTGTGCCTGGCCGATACGGTTCGGCGGCACCGTGACGCTGTAGGCGGCCAGCTGCGGCGAGCTGTAATAGAACGACGCCAGCAGCGCGTGACGAGGGTCCGCGCCGAGCACGACGTTCAGCCAGTCGGCGCGGGGCACGCTCACGAAGTCGCTCTTGCCGCGCGAGTTCGGGTTCATGGAAGGCCACTCCGCGAGGTGGCGCAGCTGGGACGGGAACCCGGAGTTCGAGTTGGACTTCCCGAACAGCGTCACGGGCTCGCGGGCGTAGTTCTCCGCCAGGATCGGGTTCTTGTGGAACTCCTCGGTGTGCGACTCGCCGGGAACGCAGCACAAGGTGACCGACTCCTCGGTCGAGAAGTTGTGGCCTATGTGGTACTCGAAGGCCGGCATGACGAAGCCGTCGCCGGGACGCACCTCGATGACCTGCCCGGTGTCGGCGTTCTGCACATGCAGCGTGCCGGACATCTGGTAGTAGGTCTCGACGTTCGGGTGGTTGCCGTTCTCGAAGAAGTCGCCGGGCGCGACCGACATCGTGCACACGAAACCGATCTGCGGGGTGCTCGTGTAGATCCAGCACGGCGTGCGGTGCCAGCCGTCGGGGTCCGGCCCCCACGACGAGAACGGGATGGACCGCCGGGGTATCACCGTCGGGACCTGCTTGTTCCCACGGAAGGGGAAGCCCTTGGACCACTGCGTCAGCGTCTCCCAATCAAGCTTGCTGTCCGTCACGTGCAGCCTCCTTCTCCGCATCGTCGGGGCGCTGATCTCCCCAGCGCCGCCGACGACTCCCCCCCTCGGGACCGGAATCGATTGTGGCCAAACTGTATCTGGACCACACGGAGACGTCAAGAACCGGGATCGGTCGCCGAAGCGTATCGGCCCCGAACCGCTCCCCGCTCCCCGGGCGACGGGCCTGGATCTTCCCGCCGATCTGGGCGAAGGCGCTGAGCGACGGCAGGAGCCGGATCTTGAGCTGCTAGAAGCCTTGGAAACAGGGGTGCTCAGGCGAAAGGATTGAGACCTGGCGAGCTCCGGGCGGCTGGCGCGCAGGGGATCCTCCGGTCGGCCCGGAGTAAAGAGGATGCAGAACCGGGTGCCGGTTCGCCGTCGCTCATGGTGGCCGGAGGTGTTCCAGCACCTGTTCGTAGGCCCCGCCGCCCCGCAAAGAGGTGCTCCGGTCCGAAACTCCCGGTCCGCGAGAATTCCGATCGCGGCCGGCCGCATACCGCGTCACCGGCCTGAGCCGAAGGTGACTTGGCGATGGCAACACGCCGGAGTCTCGCCCTGACGGCTGCAGGGCAAACGTTTCATGCCCTTGCTCGGAACGGACGGAATCCAAGGTTTCGGTTTCGCGACGGGGCAGCTGAAGGCAGGGCTGGCTGGTTGACGACGCATCTCTGGGCCGACTAGTCTCGGAATCGATACCAGTAATTTGGCGAGGAAAGTCAGTGCCATCCTCGCCAGTGTGAAAGTGCGTGACGGCGGACAGGATCTCCGCTCGCCAGAGGACACGGAACGATACGAAAGTTGGGGGGCAGTGCGACTTCGCATCCGATCGATCGAGACCGTACCGGTGCGCGTCACCCTGGCGCGGCTCTACCGCGGCAGCTACTACCGCATGCCGCGCCGATGCACGATCATCACCCGCGTCACGACCGAGGAGGGCGTCGTCGGCGAGTCGTACAACGCGGATGCCGACGACGAGCAGGCCGCGATCATGACGATCGTGCGCGACGAGCTGACGCCTCTACTCGTGGGACGGGACGCCTTTGCTATAGAGGACTGCTGGGAGGCCATGCGCCGCATCACCTTCGACCAGCTGCGTGACCGCCGCTTTGCCATGCAGGCGATCGGCTGCGTGGACACGGCCCTCTGGGACGCCGTCGGCAAGGCGCTCGAGACGCCGCTCTACCGCCTCTGGGGCGGGTTCCGCTCCGACATCCCCATGATCGGCATCGGCGGCTACTACACCGACGATCCCGCCAACATCGAGAAGGAGGTCAGCTTCTTCTCCGACGGGGGCTTTGTCGGCATGAAGTTCAAGATCGGCGGCGCCTCGCCCGAGGAGGACCTGCAGCGGCTCCGCCGCGCCGTGAAGACGGCCCGCCCGGGCTTCGTGTTCCTCGTCGACGCGAATCAGGGCTGGACGGCCTCCCAGGCGATCGAGTTCGTCGAGGGGACGCGAGACTTCGTCCAGCTGCGCTGGTTCGAGGAGCCGTGCCAGTGGCCGGACGACCGCCGCTCCATGCAGACCGTCCGCCTGAAGACGGGCGTTCCGGTCGCCGCCGGCCAGACGGAGATCAATCGGGTGGCGATGCGGGACCTCATGACCGGCGAGGCGATCGACGTGTCCAACTTCGACGCCTCCTGGGGCGGCGGACCGACGGAGTGGCGCAGGGTGGCGCAGATGGCGATGAGCTTCGGAGTGGAGATGGCCCATCACGAGGAGGCCCACCTCTCGAGCCATCTCCTCGCCTCGATCCCGCACGGCACCTACGCCGAGGCGTTCCACCCCGAGCGCGACCCCATCTTCTGGCGCATGCTCGCCAACAGGCCGGAGCTCGAGAACGGGCTGTTCAAGCTGCCCGATGGGCCGGGGCTCGGCTGGGAGCTCGACGAAGACTTCATCGCTGAGTTCCGGGCCGACAAGTGACCGCTACGACAGAGCTCGGCGCCGACTGCGAGGGCTCGATTGGCCGGCTCTGAGGAGACGGCACGCACCGACTCGCCCGCGGACGGCACCGATGCCGGGGGCACGGTTGCCCGAGGACCCCTGCACGGCCTGAGGATCCTCGCCCTCGAGCAGTACGGCGCCGGGCCTTTCGGCACGTCGCAGCTGGTCGATCTCGGCGCGGACGTGATCAAGGTCGAGGACCCTTCGAGCGGGGGTGACGTCGGCCGGTCCGTGCCACCGTTCCGGAGCGAGGACTCGAGCCTGTTCTTCGAGACCTTCAACCGCGGAAAGCGCAGCATTCTCCTGGATGTCGAGAACCCGTCAGGGCGCGCCGTGTTCAACCGTCTCGTCGAGAAGTCGGACGCGGTCTTCGCCAACGTCCGCGGCGACGTGCCGGAGAAGCTCAAGATCAGGTACGCCGACCTGCGCCACCTCAACGAGCGCATCGTCTGCTGCTTCCTCACCTCTTACGGCATGACCGGCTCCGCCCAGGCGGAGCCGGGCTACGACTACATCATGCAGGGCCGGGCGGGCTGGATGTCACTCACCGGGGGCCCCGATGAACCACCGGCGAAGGCGGGTCTCTCCGTCGTCGACTTCTCGACGGGGCTTGCGGCGGCGATGGCGCTCCTCGCCGGAGTCGTCGCCGCCCGGCAGACCGGCGTCGGCACCGACTGCGATGTCGCCTTGTTCGACGTGGCCGTCTCGATGCTGAGCTACGTCGCCACGTGGCACCTGAGCGGCGGCTACCAACCACGCCGCATGCCGATGTCGGCACATCCCTCGATGGTCCCGTTCCAGAACTTCCCGACCGCCGACGGCTGGATCGTCGTGGCCTGCCCGAAGGAGAAGTTCTGGAGCCGCCTCGTCGACGAGCTCGGCAGGCCCGAGTGGAAGACCGACCCGGACTACGCCAGCTTCGAGGCGCGCCGGCGCAACGCCGATGTCGTCGTGCCGCAGCTGTGCGAACTGTTCTCGCAGCGCTCGACGGACGAGTGGCTCGCGGCCCTGTCGTCGAAAGGCATCCCTTGCGGACCGGTCAACGACGTCGGCGGCGCCCTCGCCGATCCCCTGGTCGCCGAAAGAGGCATGATCGTCGAGACCGAGCACCCCAGCCTCGGCACGGTCCGCCAGGTCGCAGGCGCGGCCCGCATGGGCGGAGCCGGGCCGGTGCGCCGGCGCGGACCCCTCCTCGGCGAGCACACTCGCGAGGTGCTCGAGGAGGTGCTCGGACTGCGCGACGACGAGATCGAGTCGCTCGGGACCGCAGGCGGGTTCGGGGATCGGAGCGGCCACGCGAAGGCCGGTGACGTGAGGAACGGGGACTGACGACGTGACGAGGATGTGGTGAGGCGTGGCAAGACTCAGGATGAACCAGGCGATCACGTTGGCGATCCGCGAGGAGATGGAGCGTGACCCGACGGTTGTGGTCTTCGGGGAGGACATCGCCGAGGCCGAGGGCCCGTTCAAGACCTCCGAGGGGCTCCTCGAGCGCTTCGGCCCGGTCCGGGTCCGCGACACGCCGATATCCGAGATGGGATTCCTCGGCGCAGCCGTAGGGGCGGCCCTAACCGGATTGCGCCCCGTCGTGGAGATCATGTTCATCGAGTTCCTCGGTGTCGCCCTCGACCAGGTGGTCACCGAAGCGGCGATGATGCACTACCTGTCCGGGGGGAGGCTGAACGCTCCCCTCACGGTGCGGGCCTCGTGCGGATCGGGACTCGGCTTCGGATGCCAGCACTCCCAGACATTGGAGCGGTGGCTCCTCGGCACGCCCGGACTGAAGCTTGCCGTCGCGTCCGGCGCCCGCTCGGCCTACGGGCTGACCAAGGCGGCGATCCGCGACCCCGACCCTGTCGTCGTGCTCGAGCCCCGGACCCTGTACGGGCGCCGCGAGGAGTTCGAGCCGAACGAGGATGCCGTCGTCCCCCTCGGCGTGGGCGAGATCGCCAGGCAGGGAGGCGACGTGACCGTCGTCGCTCTCGGGCAGACGGTCGCCGTCGCCCTCGAGGCCGCCGCGCAGGCCGAAGGCTTTGACGCCGAGGTCATCGACCTTCGGACCTTGATGCCCTGGGACAAGGAGATCGTGGAGCGGTCGGTGTCCAAGACCGGACGGCTGGTCACGGTCGAGGAGAACCAGCTCACGGGAGGATGGGGCGCCGAGATCGCCTCTCATGTCGCCTCCAGGTGCCACGACGAGCCTGCGGGCCCCTGTGGCGCGTGTAACGGCACCGGACGTCCATGTTCCCTACGGTTCAGAGCTCGAGCTGCGGTTCCTGCCCTCGGCCGAATACGCCGCGACCCAGATCGCGGCCCTGGTCTCGACGGGCAGGGCGCCCGAGCACTGGTGGGAGAAGGAGCGATGAGCACTTCCGGGATCGAAAGCGGTCAGGCCATCTCGCACTCGAGCACCATCGCCAGGCGCCAGGCGGTCACGAGCGACAAGGCGGCCTGCCTCGGGCGCATGATCGAGATCCGACTCATCGAGGACCGGGTGATAGAGCTGTTCGGAGAAGGGCTCATCCCGGGCACGACGCACACCTCCCAGGGCCAGGAGGCCGTCGCCCTGGGCATCGCAGGAGCCACGCGTCCTGACGACACTGTCGTGTGCACCTATCGCGGTCACGGCATCGCCCTTGCTCTCGGGATGCTGCCCGAAGCCGTGCTCGGCGAGATCCTCGGCCGCCAGATCGGGTGCATGGGCGGCCTCGGCGGCTCGATGCACCTGAGCGACCCCTCCGTCGGACTGCTGCCGACGATGGCGATCGTCGGGGCGAGCGTCCCGGTCGCGGCCGGGGCCGCCCT
The DNA here is from genome assembly GCA_963804265.1 of uncultured Acidimicrobiaceae bacterium. Lineage (GTDB taxonomy): Bacteria > Actinomycetota > Acidimicrobiia > Acidimicrobiales > Bog-793 > Fen-455. The sequence continues at coordinate 56,316 of CAWDPZ010000005.1, read as the reverse complement.
GACGGCACAGGTTCTCGGAACGGACCGGGTCGCGGTCTCAGTCTTCGGCGACGGAGCGACGAACATCGGCGGATTCCACGAGGGGCTCAACCTGGCGTCGATCTGGCGGCTTCCCGTCGTGTTCGTGTGCGAGAACAACCTCTACGGCGAGTACTCCCGCATCAACCGGACCACCCCCGTGGCCGACCTGGCGCTGCGGGCAGCGGGCTACGCCATCCCGAGCGAGACCGTCGACGGCCAGGACGTCGACGCCGTCCGCGACGCCGTCGAACGGGCGGCCGCCCGGGCCCGACAGGAGACGGCCCGAGCTTCCTCGAAGCCAAGACCTACCGCTATTCAGGCCACTCGCGCTCGGACAAGGCGACCTACCGCCCCGAGGGCGAGCTCGAGGCGTGGCTCGAGCGGGACCCGATAAGGCTCTACGGCGACAAGCTCGTGGCCGCCGGCACCCTCGACGAGGACGGCATCGAGCGCATCTGGGCCGAACAGCGGGCAGCCCTCGAGGCAACGCTCGCCCGGGTGCTGGAAAGTCCCCGGCCAACCACTGCCCACATGTTCACCCGCGTAGCCGCCTCGGAGAGCTGAGAACCATGCGTCATATCGTCAAACTCCCCCGCCCGGGAGACACCACACAAACCGCGCTCATCGCGGAATGGACGGCCTCGGTGGGCGAGCGCGTCGAGGTCGGCTCGACCCTGATGGTCGTCGAGACCGACAAGGTCACGATCGAGGTGCCCTCACCCGTTGCCGGCACCGTCGTCGAGCACCTCGCTTCGGAGGGCGACGAGGTCGACGTCGGGGCGCCCGTCTGCGTCATCGAGAGCTGAGCCGTGGCACGTCCGGCGGCCCGGCAGCAGACCGTGGGCGCCCACCCGGGACCGCATCACCCGGCGTCGCGCCGCGGCGCACGTATTATTTGGCACTACACAGGCCGGCACCGCGAAGGCCGGGACAGCACAGACCTGCACCACACAGACCTGCCCATACAGACCGGCACCACACAGACGGCAGTCCCTCGGAAGGCTGATGGCTCCCAACGAACAGCAGGCAACGATCAAGGAGGTGGCGCGCCTGGCCGGGGTCGCGGCCTCGTCGGTCTCGCGCCGCCCTCAACGACCATCCGGACGTGAGCCCGGACATGCGCGCCCGCGTCATGCACGCCGTCGAGCAGCTCGGCTACAAGCCGGACTTCCTCGCCCAGAGCCTCCGCCTCGGTGCCACACGGACCATCGGCTTCGTCGTGCGCGACATCTCGAACCCCCTCTTCGCGGGGATCGTCAAGGGAGCCGAACAGGAGCTGGAGAGCCACGGCTATTCCATACTCCTCATGAACTCGCTGGGCGATCCGATGCTCGATGCCAAGCATGTCGGCGTGCTGCGCCAACGCCGCGTGGACGGACTGATCCTCTCCCTGCAGTCGGAGACGAACGCCGACACGGTGCGGGCGTTGAAGAACCAGTCGACGCCGATCGTGTTCCTCGACCGGGAGATCAAGGGGGTCGCCTCCGACGCCGTGTTCTTCGACCACTCGGCCGGGGTGGGCGAGGCGACGACGGCCCTCTTGAAGCTCGGCCACCGCAGGATCAGCCTCATCGTGGGCTCGGGCGAGACGCGTGGCTCGCGCGAGCGGTTGAAGGGCTTCCGGGCGGCTTGCATGTCGGCCGGCATCTCCTCCTCGGACGACTTCGTGGCCGAGGTCAGCTCCTACTCACGCGACGACGGCTTCAACGCCGCCACGAGCCTGCTCGACCGTGACAAGCCGCCGACAGCCATCATCGCCGGGAACTCGCAGCTCGGGGTCGGCACGCTGGCGGCACTGAACGAACGCGGGCTGCGCCACGGGGAGGACGTCTCCCTCGTGATCTGTGACGACGTCGAGCTGCTCCGCCTGATGGACCCGCCGGTGAGCGTGGTCGCCCGTGACGCCGAGAAGATGGGCACGGTCGCCGCCGAGCTGCTCCTCGCCCGCCTCGAGGAGAGCGACTCGCCCCTGCGCAGCATCGTGCTGCCCACCTACTACGTACAACGCGAATCGACCCAGCGCCCCCGTGCCGAGGCTCACCAGCGCGTGGCGGCGAGGAGGGCCGCGGCGCGGTGAGGCGGCCCGCCACCACGGCAAGAGGCCGGGTTCTTTGAGCACGGAGGCCCGTCTGACCCGCACCGATTCGATGTCGCCCGAGGTCGCCGAGAGGCTGGCCTCCGCGGTCGGGCCCGGGAGGCGCTTCGAGGGGGGCGACCTCCTGCCGGCGCTGTGGCACTGGGCGTATTTCCCCGAGCTCGCGCCGCTCGCCGAGCTCGGCCCGGACGGGCACCCGCGCCGGGACGACGAGCTGGCGCAGAGATTCCCGCGCCGCATGGCGGGCGGCGGCAGGGTGCAGCAGCTGAGAGGACTCGTCGTCGGGGAGCCGGCGGAGAAGCTCTCCGAGATCGTCGAGATGCGCGAGCACCACGGGCGAAGCGGCGACCTCGTCGTGTGCCAGTGGCGCCACACCTACCTCCAGAGCGGGGCCACCGCGCTCGAGGAGATGCAGTCGCTCGTCTACCTGCCGGCGAGGACCGAAGAGCAAAGGCCGGCGAGCCCGGGCGCCCGAGCCGGCGAGGCACCGCAAACAGCCCAGGGTTCCTGGGAGGTCGTCCGCCATGTCGAGTTCAGCTCAGTCGCTCTCTTCCGTTTCTCGGCCGCGACGTGGAATTCGCACCGGATCCACTACGACCGCGGCTATGCGACCGGCGAGGAGGGCTACCCCGGTCTCGTCGTGCACGGTCCGCTGCTCACGATGCTGCTCGCCCGCGAGGCCGAGCGGGAGCTCGGATCGTCGCTCACCCTCGAGTTCCGCTCGAAGGCTGCGGTGTTCGACGGCGAAGGGGTCGACGTCTACATCCTGCGGGAGGACGACACCTCGTGCCTCCTCGAGGCGAGGAAGTCGGACGGCACCGTGACGACCGCTCTCTCCGCTTCCATCGCGTCAAGCCCGGGCGGTGAGCCAGGCCCTTAGATAGGCGAGGCTGGCGTCGAGGACGGCGAGCTCGGAGGTGCGGGGCCAGACGTTCGAGATCTCGACGACCCAGTCATCACAACGCGGGGCGCGCTGCAGAGCCCCGAGAATGCCCGGGATGTCGAGGTCGCCCTCGCCGAGGGCCACGCACGGCCACCATCCCGCGGGATCCCCGTGCGGGGCGCCGGCGGTACTGAGGTCCCGAAGATGCGTCATGACGATCCAGGGCGAGGCCGCCTCGACGGCTTCCACCGGATCGTCGCCCACCCGGACGGCGTTGCCGACGTCGAGGCAGATGCCGACGTGAGCGGACCCGACGCCGGCGACGAGGTCGACGACGTCGGCGACCGGACGGTCGGCGTGGTTCTCGACGGCCACGACGAGCCCGAGCCGCTCCGCTTCCCGGCCGATATCCGCCAGAGGCGCCCGCAGCTGGGATATCTGCAGACCCCGTCGCCGCGGTCTCTGCTCCAGGAGTCCTGGTCGCCGCATACGACCCGGACCGTGCGGCAGCCGAGCTCGCTCGCGGCACGCACCGCTGCGAGCGCATCGGCGAGCTTCTCGGGGCTGCGGCCGTTCTCCAGCCCGTTGCGGTGACCCCAGGCGTAGATGCACTCGACGCCTATCCGGCCGAGCTCGTCGCGCAGCTCGCTCGATCGCCGAGCGCGCTCTTGTCCGCGACGTGGATCGTCTGCAAAGAGAGCACGTCTGCGCCGAGGCCCTCGACGTAAGCGAGGAGGTCGCCGAGGGCCCAACGCTGACCGATCGGCACCTCCCACCGGTTCGTCTCGCCGAAGAACCGGTGGAAGGAGAAGCTGTCCACGCCGAGCCTCGGAGGCCTTGGCGGTCCAGGCGGATCCGCGACCGGACCCGGACTCGCTCACATGCGCCCGGGTCCGGACAAGGGCGGCCGGCGGGGGTCCGCCCGCCGCCCGCTAGCGGGCGAGGTAGCCGCCATCGACCGGGAGCACGATGCCGTGGACGTAGTCGGACATGGCGGAGGCGAGGAACCTCACCGCGCCGAGCAGGTCTTCGGGCTCGCCCCACCGGCCGGCGGGAATGCGGCCTGATCACCTGCGCGGCGCGCTCCGGTTCGTTCCAGATGTGCCGGTTCAACTGGGTTCTGATGTAGCCGGGGGCGATGGCGTTCACGTTCACCCCGGACGGCGCCCACTCGATCGCCAGGCTCTTTGTGAGCTGGCCTACGCCGCCTTTGCTGGCGGCGTAGGCGGCGACCCGGAGACCGCCGAGGAAGGCGTACATGGAGGCGATGTGGATGATCTTGCCCCTGCCCTGCGGCTCCATCTCCGCGAAGGCCAGTTGGGAGAGCCGGAACACCGAGGTGAGGTTCGTCGCGAGCGTGCGCTCCCAGTCCTCCTCGTCCACCAGCGCCGAGGGCTGCGGGCGGACATGGCCGTGCGCCGTCACGAGGATGTCGAGCCCTCCGAGCTGCTCGAGCGCCCGCGAAGCCGTCCTCGCAACCGCTCCGCCCGGAAAGGTCCGCCTCGACGCCCACCGCGAAGGGGCCTCCTTGCGGCAGGGCTACGACGGTGTGGTGGACGCTCGCGGAGCGGCCCACGGCCGCGACGGCGGCACCCGAGGCGTGCAGCCCGGCCACGACCGCCGAGCCGATCCCACCGCCGCCGCCGGTGACGATCGCCCGCCTGCCGGCTAGCAACTTGTCGGCCATGTGATCCCTCCCCGAAGTCCCGACGCTGCAGTGCTTACTTGAGCCGGTACTTCTCGAGCACCGGCTCGATGACCTCGATGCCGAGCCCGGGCTTTTTGCCGACGCTGATCCAGCCATTTTGCTGGGCAAACGGCTCCGGGACGAGCTCGTGCTGCATAGGGTTCGCCAAGGGCTTGAGCTCGAAGGTGAGGCAACGGCGCGTGCTCGCGGACAGCGCCAGGCTCGCCGCCGTAGAGACGGCGCTGCTCCAGGTGTGGGCGTTGAACCAGATGTCGGCTGCTTCGACGAGCTCGATCACCTGCAGACCCCCCGTGATCCCGCCGGCGCGACCGGGGTCGAAATCCGATGACGTCGCTGATGCCGCTCTCGACGACACGGCGGTAGCCGCGCATGGTGAACTCCCGCTCCCCCGTGCCGATCAGGCAGCTGACCTGCTGGCGCAGGCGGCGGAAGCCTTCCACGTCCGTCGGCTCGAGAGGTTCCTCCATCCAGGTGAGCCCGTGCTCGCTGAAAGCCTGCGTCCTTCGGATCGCGGTCGCCACGTCCCAAGCCAGGCTCTGGCCCCGGTCCATCATCAAGAGCGCCTCGGGGCCGATCGCCTCGCGCAGCCCCGCCACGAAGGCCACGTCGCGGTCGAACTCGTAGCCGAGCCGGGCCTCGCCCTTCTTGCCCATGCCGATCTTGACGCCCTGGTACTTCTCCTCGGTCACATACCGCCCGTGGCGCTCGATCTCGAAGTCCAGGCTCGGGTTGAAGGCGTGCGTGGAGGCGATCACGGGCAGCTCGGTCCGCACCGCTCCCCCGATGAGCTCGCTCACCGATGCCCCGAGGATCTTGCCCTTGAGGTCCCAGAGGGCGACGTCGATGGCGCTGATGGCGAACCAGGCGAGCCCCCCTTCGTACCCGTACCACCAGGACCGCTTGATGAGGTCCTCCCAGATCGCCAGGTGCTGCAAGGGGTCCCGGCCGACGAGCACCTCGGAGAGGCCGTCCAGGAGCACGGCCGTGGCTCTGGTCGACTCGGGGAACTGGGTGATCGCCTCACCCCACCCGACGACGCCGTCGGCCGTCTCGAGCCGGCAGAAGACCAGATACCGCGTGGCGTCGCAGTCGTTCGGCTCCGGGTAGGCGACCGGAATCGCGTCGACCTTCGTGATCTTCACTCGATGGCTCCTCTCCTCGACGATGCCCGGCGGCCCCGTCACGACAATGCGAAATCACTCCTGCCCCGGGCGGTCGGCGGAATCGATTCCCAACCTGACCGGTCGCTCCGGCCGCCAAGCCCAAGGGCTCCCTCCTCAGTAGATCAGCTCGCCCCCCGAAACGTTCAACGTCGTGGCGGTGATGAAGCCGGCGTGGTCAGAAGCGAGGAACACCGTCGCCGCCGCCACATCCTCGGGCTGTGCGAGACGCCCGAGCGGGATGACGTCGGTCATGTGGGCGATCTGGTATTCCGAGAGGCCCGAGCGCAGCATGCGGCTGTCAACGGTCCCCGGCGCGACGCAGTTCACGGTGATCCCGTCGTGGGCGAAGGCTTTCGCCAGGCCCCGCGACACCGAGACGACGCCACCTTTCGAAGCCGCGTAGGCGGTGGCGGCGTGGAGGCCGCCGGTCCACCAGGCGTCCGAGGCGAAATTGATGATCCGGCCGCCTTTCCCGCCTTCGCGCATGAGGCGCGCCGCGGCCCGGTCGACGAAGAAGGTCGCCTTCAAGTTGTTGTCGAGGTGCCAGTCCCAGATCTCCTCCGTCACGTCCTCCACCTGGGTCCTCGCGAGGACCCCGGCGACATGCACGAGGACGTCGAGGCCGCCGAACAAAGAGCGCACCTCGTCGAACATCGACTCCATCTCCGCGACGGCGCAGAGGTCACATGCGAGGGCGATGTGCGTCCCGGGATCGGCGAGCGTGCCGCGCAGGTCCTCTATCGGCCCGAGGGCCACGTCCACGAGGCAGACACGGGCCTCGGCGCCCGCGAAGGCACGCACAACGGCAGCGCCGATCGTGCCGGCGGCACCCGTCACGACGACGCGTTTTCCCTTGAGCCCGGCGCCGGCGTCCCAGCTCATGTCGGGCCGTCCGTTGCTTCGTGGGCGACTGCGGCCTTCTTGCCGCGGGCGGTCACGGGCGGCCCTCGGAAAAAGCCAGGGCAACGGCCTCGAGGCAGGAACGCACGAGGATCGCCTCGCTCTCAGGGCGCGACCTGCTCGAGCAGCTCGGTGTTGTGGTGCGAGTAGGACGGCTCGTAGCCCCCGTAGGGGTACTCGGCCGCGGTCGGGAAGTAGCCGATATAGCCGTTCGAATAACCGGCGAACAAGGTGAACGGGGCGCTCGAGCGGTCCTTCACGGCCCGCCCGATCTCGTTGAAGGGCTCCCCCGGCAGCCCGACGATGGCCACGTCGCCGATGCGGATGGCCTGCACGTAGGCGGTCACCGAGGTCTCGATCTCCTCCCCGGACTTCAGCCGGTCGACCGAGTGCTCGGCCCACTGCACGTGGTAGTCGAGCGGGTTCAGCTCGGCCTGGGGGCGGCCGGCGTCGACGGCGCGCTGCAGGTTGGCGCGGTACTCGTCGAGGAGCTTCTCCACGTCCGCGAGGCTCGGGAGCGGTTTCAGCGGCAGCTCGGCCCGTACCGCACCCCACGATATGGGTTGCGGCTTTTGCGGATCGTCCAGCACCCGGCGGTAGAGCGAGATCGGCGTCACAGAGCCGTAGTCCAGCTTCTCGATGTGCGTCACGTAGGGGAAGGTCTGCGCCGCCACGTGCAACGCGGCGTAGCCGAGGCGCTCACCGAAGACGATCTCGGGGCCTTCCTCCTCGTGGAAGCCTTCCAGGGGCAGCACGTTGCCGGCCGCCCCCGCCAAGAACAAGCACTTCCCGCCGAGATTGCGCTCCACGAGCTCCCGCAATGCCCCGGGGAAGTCGGGCCCGACGTTGGGGTTCTCGCCTCCCAGCACCACCGGGTGGCAGGCGAAGTTCGCCACGACGGCCAGAGGATTGCCGTCCTTTTTGGCCAGCTTGAGCACGATCAGCTCGTCGTCGAGCGGCTCGTCAGGGTTCCACCCGAGGATCGTCCGACCGTCCGCCGTCCGCTCCCGCCGGTTCGCCGATATCCCCGGCACGGCGATCGAACCTCCGGCGAGCCGGACGGGCTCGAGGTCCCGAGCCGCCATCGTCGCCACGCCCACGAGCTCGTAGGGAAGGCTCGCTATGTAGAGCCGCTCCTTCTCGAAGATCGTCCGCATCGAGCCGCCGAGCTTGCGGAGCGAGCCTTCGGTCACGTGCGGGCCGGCATGGGTGTGGCTGTAGTTCAAGAACACCGCGTCGGGAGAGGCGCCGACGGCCTCACCGACCATCTCGCGGATGCGCTCGGCCTGGGCCATCCCGATCGCGACGAGGTCCATGGCGACTATCACGGCAGCGCCGGCCATTTGAGTCCTCGAGCACGAGAGCGGTCGCCGTCAGTGGCGCGAGCACGCCGGTCGCGGGCGCCGCCCGGCGCACGAAGCCCATGCAATCGGCCGGCATCGGCGGTGTGATGTCGATCCGGGCGACGCCGGCGAGCAGGTCGCCCGGTGCGGCCTTGGTCGTGGAAGCCACTTTGCGCGCTCCTTCCTAGAGCCCGGCCCGCTGGCCGAGCTCGGACAGATATTGCATCAGCCGTGCCGTCTCGCTCGTGTTGTCGACGCGGTCGCACGACCACTTCTCCATCCACACGAACTCGGTCGCCACCCAGCCGCCGTAGCCGCCGGCCTTGAGCGAGGCCACCAGATGCTCGAGATCGAAGGTGTTGTCGGGGAGGCGACCCTGCATCAGGCCGCGACCGGACGGGCGGATCTGCACGTGGCCGGTGCGGGGCACGAGCGGGTCGAGGTCCGGGGCCGAGTAGCCGGCATAGGCGTAGTGGGACGGGTCGAGCGTCGCCAGCAGGCCCGGGGTGCGCTCGAGCAGGTCGGCGAAGTCCTCCGGCGTCTCCACGCACGACCCGCTGTGGCCCTCGATCGACAACCTGAGGCCGAGCGCGTCGGCTAGCTCGACCCGTCGACCGAGGTCCTCCGAGGCGCGGGCGATCGCCTGCCCGACGCTCTCGCCGTCGAAGCAGACCCCGGGCAGCACGGTGACCCCGGGTGCGCCGAGGGCCCGGGCGAAGGCGAGCGTGCTGCGGTAGAGGGCCAGGGAAGCCTCCCGGACGGCGGGATCGGGATGGTTCGGCGCCAGGTTCTCGAGGTCGTTGGCCGGGATCAAGAAGACGTCCGCAATGGCGAGACCCACCGCCTCTGCCACCCGACCCACTCGCGCCGCCTCGGCGGCCGGGTCATGGACGACCGAGCTCAGCTTGACCTGCGTGTCGTCGCCGAACACGCCGAGATCGATGCCCGTGAAACCGAGGTCCGCCACGACGGCCATGACGGCCTTGTGCCCGAGTGCCGGCCACGTGTAGTCGGCGCAAGATAGCTTCACGTCGCTCCCTCCCCCGTCCCTCGAGCTTCAGCTGCGGCCCAGGTTCCGCTGTTGCGCCCGCACGACGGGGCGGACACGGAACGCGGCACGATCGCATGACCACGGCTGTCGTGGCGCGAGCTCCGTCGCTTCCCTGGCCAGGGTCCAACAATCGATTCCACCCGACCTTAACCCGGAGGTGATGGTCCGTCAAGGACGATGCACGCTTCGGCCTCATTGCCGGGGTGTGCGGGTACCAATCCCAGACGGGAGAAGGGCTTCCGCCCCGTTGCCGATCAGCAGGCGGCTTTCGAGCCTCTGGCACGACGTCGCGGCAGGCTCCATTGCGGCGCCGCAATCGGGTCCCGGGCTCGCCGTGACGTGGCCCCGGGACGTGTGGGCGCCTGTCATCGGGCGGTCCAGCCCCCGTCGAGCACGAACGGGGCCCCGGTCGCGAACGACGCCGCCGGCCCGCACAGGAAAGCCACGAGCTCGGCCACCTCCTCAGGTTCGATGAGGCGTTTGATGGCTGACTCCTTCAGCAGCACCTGTTCGAGGACCTCGTCCGCCAAGATGCCGTGCGCGAGGGCCTGCGCCTCGATCTGGTGCTCGACGAGCGGCGTGCGGACGTAGCCCGGACAGATCGTCGTCGAGGTGACGCCGTGCTCTGCCGCTTCCAATGCGACGACCTTGGAAAGCCCTTCCAGGCCGTGCTTGGCGGCCACGTAGGCCGACTTGAACGCCGAGGCCCGCAGGCCGTGCACGCTCGAGATGTTGACGATCCGGCCGAACCCTCTCCGGTACATCCCGGGCAGGACGGCACGGATGAGGAGAAAGGGCGCTTCCAGCATGACCTTCAGCATCGTGGCGAAGACCTCGGGCGGGAACTCCACGATCGGGGCGACGTGCTGGAAGCCGGCGTTGTTCACGAGGATGTCGAAGTCGAGCTCCGCGCCCGGCGAGCGCAGAAGTCTCGGCGAGATCCACGATCCAGGACTCGGCGCCGATCTGCAGCAGCTACGGCGGCGGTGGCCTCTGCGTCGCGGTCGGCGACGGTGACCGCCGCCCCCGCCGTTGCCAACCGCCGGGCACAGGCGAGACCGATGCCGCTGGCGCCTCCGGTCACAAGGGCCCGGCGGCCACTGAGATCCACGCTGCCGAGATCGCCGCCTGTTGCGCTCATGATTCCCAACTCCTCCGTGCTCAGCCTCGCCGGCCGAGGGCGAGCCTATTCGTCGAGCTCGGAGCCGCACCGGGTATCCGACTACGCCTGGGCCAGCACCGTTTCCATGGTCTCCATGATCTCGATGGTCTCGTCCAGGGGCATCAGCGGGCTCTCGAGCAGTCCGGCGCGGAGGCATCGGGCCACCTCGTCGGCCTCGTAATGCAGGCCCTTTCCTTCGTAGGGGACATCGAAGCGGGTCGAGGCCCCGTCGCGGCTGACGAGCGCGAACGGAGCGGGTGCGTAGAAGAAGCCGTCGATCTCGATGCGGGCCTCAGTACCGGAGATCACCGCCGTGGTCGGAGTCCTGGCGTAGGACGTGCAGTTCAAGTACGCCTGGGCGCCGCTGGCGTAGCCGAAGATCATCGAGGTCTGAGCGTCGACGCCGGTGAAGGCCGGGGTGATCATGGACACGATCCGCTCCGGCTTGCCGAGCACCATCGACGCGAACGAGATCGGGTAGACGCCGAGGTCGAGGACCGCTCCCCCGCCGAGCTCGGGCGCGAAGAGGCGGAAGGCGGGATCCTTGACGAACCACTGGCCGTGATCGGCGGTGACGAGTGACGATCTCGCCGAGCGCTCCTTCAGCGACAAGTCGATTGACCTCGGCTATGTGAGGCAGGAAGCGCGTCCACATCGCCTCCATGAGGAACAGCCCTTTCGAGCGAGCACTGGCGACCAGCTCCCGAGCCTCGGCGGCGGTCATCGTGAAGGCCTTCTCGACGAGGACCGGCTTGCCCGCATCGAGCGCGAGCAGCGTATTGGCGTGGTGCATCGGATGGGGTGTCGCCACGTAGACGACGTCCACCTCCGGGTCGGACACGAGAGCCTCGTAGGAGGCATGGCGGTTCGGGATGCCGAACTTGTCGGCGAACCGGTCGGCCGCCTGCTGGCTGCGGGATCCGACGGCGACCGCCCGGCCCGTGTCGGTCACCGTCAAGTCCTTGGCGAACCAATCCGCGATCAGCCCCGTGCCGATCAGTCCCCCAGCGTGTCGGTGCTGCAGTCACATCTCGCTCCTTCTCCGGTGGTACCTACCGCGAGGGGGTCTGACCGCCCTCGGCTGATCGAGCCCATCCTCGCACGGCCACCGTTCCTCCACTGAACTACTGCGCGCCTTTGCGCACCCATCAGCCTCCGCATCGACGGGAGAGCCACGATTGTGCGCCATTGCCGCTTTGCGCAACAGGGGCGAGACGGCGGGACGAGGGACGCGTCGAAATCGGCGGAAGTCTCGGGAATCTGGGACCTCGGAGATCGACCGTCAAGGACATCGCCAGAGCCTCCGCCTCACCTCGAGGGCCCCGCGACCTCCAGCCGCGCCGCGGCGCGTGCCGCGGTCTCCAGCGCCCATCCCGTTGTGCTGAACAAGCCGAGCAGCAAGGACGGCGTCACCGCATCCGGTGAGGATCCACCAGCAGACGTGGGTGGCTTCGGCGAAATGCCTCGTCACCACCCCGTGGGCAAGGCCCGCGGCTGCGGCCGAGCCGACAATGGCGACACCGAGCGTGGCGCCGATCTGGCGGCTCGTCGACGCGAGCGCGGCCGCTACGCCCGCCTGGCTGGCCGGCATCCCCGATACCGCCGTGTTCGTGATCGGCGCGTTGACCGCCCCGAATCCTGCGCCGAAGATCACATAGGCGAGGAACAGCTGGGCGAACGACGTCGTGGGCGACAGCCCTGTCAGCAGCAGGGTCGCGGCGGCCATGCAGGTTCCGGCGAAGACGAGCGAGGGTCTCGTGCCGAGGCGCCCGACCAGGCGCCCGGAGATCGACGACATGACCGCCATGGCGGCGGCCATCGGCAAGGTGTCAAGCCCGGTCCGGAGTGCCGACAGTCCCCTGACCTCTTGCAGGTACAACGTGTTCAAGAAGAGGAACCCTCCGAAGGCGACGAACGACACCACCGCGATCACGGTCGCGGCCGTGAAGGGCACGCTGCGGAAGAAGCGCATCTCGACCAATGGCTGGCGTCGTCTTTTCTCCCAGGCGACGAAGGCGACGACACCGACAAGGGACAAGGCGAAGAGGCTGCGGATCTCGGGCGAGCTCCATCGGCGCTCCGGGCCCTCGATGATCCCGTAGGTGAGGCTGGCGAGCATCACCGTCACGAGCACCTGGCCCAGAGGATCCGTGCGCCGTCCAGCCGGTGCCTTCGACTCCGGCACGAACAGCGTCGTGAGCATCACCGCGGCGAGCCCCACGGGGATGTTCACCCAGAAGATGGACCGCCAGCCGACGCTCTGCACGAGCGCGCCACCGAGCACCGGGCCGATCGCCATCCCGAGCCCGGTCACGGCGCCCCAGATGCCGATTGCCTGCGCCCTTTCTCGCGGGTCGTCGAAGGTGTTGCGGATGATCGACATCGCGACAGGATTGAGCATCGACCCGCCGATGGCCTGGACTATCCGGAAGACGACCAGCCAGGCGAGGCTCGGCGCGAGGCTGCAGGCTGCCGAGCCGAGAGTGAACACCCACAGTCCGATCCTGAAGACCTTCCGCCTGCCGATCCTGTCGGCCGTTGATCCGGCGAGGATCAAAAGGCTCGCGATCACAAGGGTGTAGGCGTCGATCGTCCACTGCAGGCCCGACACCGAGGCGTGGAGCTCCCTGCCGATGGACGGGAGCGCCACGTTGACGATCGTGATGTCGAGCTGGATTATGAACAGGCTCAGGCAGCAGATCGCCAGAACTCCGATCCGCCGGCCGCTCGAGAGCGAGCTCAGGCCGCCATCGTCGCGGCCCGGGCCGCCGCCGAGTCCTGAGCCGGCACGGGGCCTCGACCCGATCGGTCTGAGCTGCCGGCGCACGAGCGACCGGTCAGCTCGTCCGGTCAGGCGCTAGGGGGTGATGGCGATGGCGTCGACCTCGATGAGCATCCCCTCGACGCAGAAGTCCTTCACCTCGATCATCGTCGACACAGGGAACCGGCCCTGCTCGAAGAACTCGCTGCGGACGTTGCGGACCGGCCATTGATGGTCCTTGTCTCTGAGGTAAACGGTCATCTTGACGATATCGGCCAGGGTCGCCCCTGAGGCTTCCAGGTCCTTCTTGATGTTCTCAAAGACGAGCCTCGTCTGGCCCTCGATGTCGTCGACGTGCTGCACCTTCAGGTCCTTGTCCACGGCCGCGACCCCCGCGACGAAGTACATCGTCCCCGGCTGGCTGACCTTCACGACGTGGCTGTATCCGCGTGGCCCCGAATTCCACATGTCCGGGGGGTTGATGAATTCGGTCGTCATGTTCCTCCCGTCGAAGTTGCATCGATCGTCAGTCGCAGCCGCGCACGGTCACCGTCGCGCGGCAGCTTCACTTCTCCTCAGCGAAGATCCCGGCGAGGATGTCCATGCCCATCACGTAGGCGGGAAGGCCGCCCGTGATCAGGGCGAGTTCGGCGACCGCCGCCAGCTCCTCGACGGTCGCTCCTTCTTTCATCGCGGCGCGAGCGTGCAGGCTGGCGGTCTGCTGATGGCCGATGCCGAGAAGCTGCGAGAACTGGATCAGCTGCACGAGCTTTCGTCCGAGGGTGTTGCCGGCAACAAGTCGCCGTTTGACCAGCTCCACGGCCTCGAGCGCCTCCAAGCGGCCCACTCGGCTCGCCACCTCGATCCGGCCCTCGATGGCTGCCGGCACCGGCACGCCGCGGCCCGTGTACAGCGCCCGGATCTGCTCGGCCAGCTCTTCGGTCACGGCTTTGCCCCGTGAGATCCCCCGGGGGCCGGAGCCGCGGCACCGAGCGGTATCGCCACGGCACCTCCGAGCCGGTCAGCCCCGAGCTCGCCCGCGGCCGCCTCCTCGAGGACAGTCGACAGCGTGACTGTCCGCGGCAAGGTCGGCGCCGAACACGAGAACCCCGTGATTGCCGAGGATCAGGGCGTGGGTGGACGGGTGCTCGGCGAGCACCGCGACGATGCCCGAGATCCATGCCGGAGTCCCGCGGCGCGCCCATGGCACCACGGGGACCTCCGAGGGCTGGCCGAACCTCATCGCCTCGTAGCGGCAGGGCAGGACGCGATTGGCCATGGCGAAGGCGAGGACGCTCGGCGAATGGGTGTGGATGATGACCCTGATGTCCTCACGCAGGCGGTAGATCTCCGAATGCAGGTCGGCGATCTCCGCCTTCAGCGAGTCGATCTCTCCTTCGACGACCTGACCGTCGAGGGCGACCACCGCCAGGTCGTCCGCCTGCAAGGTACGCAGACGCCCGGGGACGGTGAGGAGCATGTGCTCCCCGTCGATCCTGTGGGAGACGTCCCCGTGCCCAGTGCTCGACATGACCCCGTTTGTGAACAGCGCCCGAACGGCTTCGACGAGCGCCTCCCGGTCTGCCTGGTAGGCGCTAGCGCACTTGTTCCCCGGCCATCATCCTCCTCGGTGCTCATCACTCGGCCGCCTGCATCACGGCGCCCGATCCGGCGCCGGTGCCCTTCGCCCGGCGTCCTGTCGCCCGGCGATCGACGCTGATCGCCGGGCGCAGAGACAGGACCCTGTCAGGACTTGACGTAGGCGTAGAGCGGTACGGTCGCCTCGGTCGGCACGAACCAGCCTGTGACCGGCTTGCGCATGGCCTCGATGGGCAGCGCCTCGACGAGCGGGATGGTGGGCAGCTGGGACATCAAGATGTCCTGCATCTCGTGGAGCAGCGCGGTCCGCTTGGCTCCGGTGGCGCTCTTCGCCTCTCCCGACAGCTTGTCGAAGTTCGCGTTGGCGAAATTCGTCGGGTCGACCAGGCCGCCCGCCTTCTGCGACTGGTAGAGCAGCTGGCACACGAAGCCCGCGTCCGGGACCGACGGCGACGAGAAGTCGAAGATGGACATCGGCAGGTCGTGCGTCTGCAGTTGTTTGGTGGCGAATTCCGCCTGCGGCAGCGGCTGGAGGGTGACGTTGATGCCGATGGACGCCAGGTTGGTGCGGATCTGGTTGGCTATCGGCTCGAGAAGCGTCGACCGCTCGCTGACGAAGTACATCTGCAGGCCCGAGCTGTACTGGGAAAGCCCCGAACCGCCCGGGAAACCGGCCTGGGCGAGCAACGACCGCGCCTTCGACAGGTTCGTCGAGTAGGTCTTGATCTGCTTGTAGCCGGCGAAGCTCGACGGTACCTGGCTGTACATGCGCCGGCCGAAGCCGAGGTAGTTCAGCTTCACGATGTCGTCGTAAGGGATCGAGTAGGCGACTGCCTGACGGAGCAGCTGGTTCTTCGGCAGATTCCAAGGCGCGTAGTTGTAGCTCAGGCACATGAAGTTGATCTGGTTCGTGTAGGCACCGATCAGGCTCACGCTCGAGTTGGTCTTCAGCTTCGCGAGCTCGGGCGGCTCGAGGTAGCTGGCGATCTGGGCGTCCCCCGCCTCGAGGGCGGCGAGGCGGCTCCCGCCCTCGGCCACGGCCGTCGTCACGACCGTCCCGTACTCGGGCTTGCCCTGGAACCAGTTCGGGGTCGCCTGGTAGATGAGCTCGACCCCCGGGTTCCAGGAGGTGACGTGATAGGGCCCGTAGCCGGCGGCGTTGGCGTTGCCCCAGGTGTGCGACCAGGGGTCGGCGGCGGTGGCGTGCTTCTTCATCTCGACCGAGTCGAACGGGGAGAGGTTGATGTCGGTCAAGGCCATGAAGAAGAAGAGCCCGCTCGGCTCGAACAGGTTGAACTGCACCGTGTAGCGGTCCAGGGCAACGACCTCGCCGTGCAGCTTCTTGTCGGACGGCTTCGCACCGGGCAGCACCGGCGCGAAGGAGAGGATCCCGGCCACATTGGACAGGAACCACGAGTTCGAGGCGCTGCCGCTGATCGACTTCGCCCGCGCGAAGGTGTACACGACGTCTTCAGAGTTGAACTCGTTGCCGGCGGCGCTGTAGACACCCTTGCGCAGCTTCATGACCCACCGCAGTGGGCCTTCGCTCTGCCACGACTCGGCCAGCACCGGGACGAACTGGTTCGCCTTGGCGGAGAAGTTCGGCACGTAGGCGCCGTTCGAGAGCGGCTGCGGGTAATGGATGAGCGGGTAGAAGCAATTGTAGTTCGCCTCACCGAATCCAGGGTCGGTGTTGGGCCCGTCCCGGTCGAAGCCGCTCGCCACCGACGACGTGACCGCCGTCAGTACCTTGATCCCGCCCGCCGAGCGCGTCGAGGCGGCGACGCCGTCGCGCAGCAGTGCCTCGCTCCTCGTGAGGAGTGGGTGCGCCGCCAGCATCCCTCCCGTCGCCGCACCTCCGGCCAGGAAACCCCGGCGCGTGACCGGCCTCTGCATGAAGGTGAAGGCGGAACGCTCCGTCTCGTTTTCCTGTCGTTTCGTCATGCTCTCTTACCCCCCTTTGAGATACAGCAACGGTGCCGCACGACAAGCCCCCGGACGAAGCGCCGGGCTCTTCGCGTGCGGCGTGGAATTTCGAAGAATCAGGCGTCGACGAGCGTGACGTACGTCACGAGCTCGCCGAGCTGCGGGCAGGACACCACGACCTTCTGGTTCCCCTCCGACGCCGCGTCGGTGAACCGAAGCGGGTGGTCGGGCTTCTGGGCAAAGGCTCCGAGCGAGACGACGTCCCCGGGCTCAAGGGTGATCCACTTCGAGATCTCCTCGAGGCAGCGGCCGGCGCTGAAGCCGTAGCTGCCCACAGAGCCTTCCTGAACGATGTTCGGCCCGACCTGGGTCGTGACCACGAGGTCCTCGAAGGGGACACCGAGGTCGGCGATCGGCACCAGCCATGGCCCGATCGGGCACATGCCGTCGGGGATCTTCGCCCGCGTCATCGAGCGGGTGATCATCTCCTCCTTGGGGTTGCCGACACCTTTGGAGATGTAGATCGCCATGCCGTCCTGCAGGCCGAAGCGCCCGGCGGACATGTCGTTCAAAAGGGCGCAGCCGGCGACTACCGACATGGCGTCCGCCGCCTTGAGGTGCCGGCCGCGCTTTCCGATGATGAGGCAGATCTCGCCCTCGACCTGCACGGGGCGCATCACACCCCACGCCTCGACCGTGGCGCCGTGTCCGGTGACAGCCGACGGAGCCTTCTCGAAGTAGATCGGCCTCGGCCACTCGTCCTGCATGGAGGCGTCGAGGGGGTCGCCGGGATTCTCCTTGTTTCCACCGACGCAGACGACCTTGCCCGGCCGCGGCACGGGCGCGAGGAACGCGACCTCGTCGAGGCCGAATGCCCAGGGAGCACTGGCGAGATCGCCGTGGTCGTGCACGGCTTTTTCGAGGTCGGCCAGCAGGGCGTCGCCGTAGCGGCCGAGGTCGAACAGCTCGACGAGCGTCCGTGGGTGGGGTGCCGAGTACGGCCCCTCGATCAAGCCGAGGTCGAACGCCGCCTCGGCGATGTCGATGACCCGATCGTCCACCAGGCCGACCGGTCGCGCGGCCGTCCCACGAATACGCACCGTGCCGAGTCGCATAATCCCCCCTCTTGTTCGCCGAAAGAGCGCGGCCCATCCGAGCAGCACCCAGGCGGCAATTTGCCCGTCGTCTTGGTTGCCACTCTCAGCGGAACCGTGTTCCAGTTTATCATCGGCGCCCGCAACGTCAAGAGTTGGCAGTCGTATTGCTGCCTTTTCTCCTGAGAATTTCGGCCTGGGGCGATTACGCGGTCCCGCCCGGGATGCGGGCGACGAGCTCGATCTCGACCCTGGCGCCCGGAATGGCGAGGCGGGAGATCTCGACGAGGGTGCTCGCGGGGCGGACGTCGCCGAAGAACTCCTGGCGCACGGGGTTGATCTTCTCCCGGTCGTTGATGTCGGTCAGGAACACCGTCATCTTCAGCACCTCGCGGATGCTCGAGCCGGCCGCCTCGAGGACGCTCACGAGGTTGGCGAGCGCCTGGCGTGCCTGGGCCGCGGCGTCGTCCCCGCCGACGATGCCGCCGGACTCATCGGTCGCGGCGCAGCCGGAGACGAACAGGAGGTCACCGAGCGCGACGGCGTCGGTGTAATGACTGATGGGCTCGAACAGCGAGCTGACCCGGAACTCACGACGCGTCGGTGCCGTCATCGACCTGTCCTTTCGAACGCGACCGCGCCGCGGGCAGGAAGACTGTCCCGCTTAGCGGTACCTGATTCCAATGTGGCGCCAGTGTGCCACGCCGGCGGGCGCGGATCGAGTCCTCAGCCGGTGAGGTACCTCCCGAAGAAGCCGAACACCTTCTCCCATCCGTCCCTCGCCGCCGCCGGGCTGTAGCGCACCGAGGACGTGTCGAAAAAGCCGTGCCCCGCGTCCGGGTAGACGTGGAACTCGTGCACCTTGCCGAGGCGCTGGAGCTCCTCGGAGATCTCCGTGGCGTGCTCGGGCGAGGGGTTGGGATCCTCCCCGCCAAAGATGCCGAGCAGGGGACAGCGCATCTCGGCGGCCCGATCGAGAACAGGGAGGTAGGTGAGCGGCGTCGTGCTCGGAGGCGTCGTGTTGACGAAGGAGCCGTAGCAGTCCGCCGCCGCGTCGATGGCGAGCGAACAGGCGGCGAGGAACGCCTGGCGCCCGCCCGAGCAGTAGCCGATCACTCCGACCTTGCCGCTGCACTCGGAGAGCGACCGCAGGTGGCGGACGGCCCCGTCGAGGTCGCCGAGCATGCGGGCGTCCGGCACCCCCCCGGCGGCCCTGCTCGCGGCGGCGGCATCGTCGGGTGCCGCCTCCGCCCCTTCCCGGAAGTGCAGGCTCGGCGCCACCGAGACGTATCCATGGGCTGCGAACCTGTTCACGATCTCGAGCGTCGCCTCGTCGAGACCAGTCATGTGGTGGAGCACCGCCACGCCCGGGAAGGGCCCCCTCCCGCCGGGACGGGCCAGGTAGCCGGCGATCTCGTCGCCGCCGTGGCCCTGAAAGCGGATCTCTTCGGCGGTCAGGCTCGGGAACATGACGTCCTTTCTCTTGCAGGGGGCCGGCCTCTTGCAGGGGGCCGGCCTCTTGCGGCGGGCCGGCCTCTTGCGGCGGGCCGGCCTCTTGCGGCGGGCCGGTCAGGCCGGCAGATTCGGCGCCGTTTCGCCGGCGGGCCCGGGGTTATCATTTTCGGAACATCGTTCCGCTGAGCTTAGCCAGCTCGCCTGCACCCTCTCCTGCACCGCACCGGCACGAAGGAGCCCTAGTGAAAGCAGTCGTCGTCAGCCGCCCCGGAGGCCCCGAGGTCCTCGAGATCCGCGAGGTACCCGATCCCTTGCCTCGTTCCGGATGGGCCCTGATCCGCGCGTGCGGGCCTTCGGGATCAACCGGTCCGAGGTCGTGACGCGCGCTACTGACTCCGGTCACGGCGTCACGTTCCCGCGCGTGCTCGGCATCGAATGCGCCGGCGAGGTGATCGAGGCCCCGGACTGCGAGGGCCTGCAGCCCGGCCAGTCGGTCGTGGCGCTCATGGGGCAGATGGGAAAGGAGATCGACGGCAGCTACGCCGAGCTCCTGAGCGTCCCGGCCTCCTCGGTCATACCCGTCACCACCTCGCTCGCTTGGACCGAGCTCGCCGCCATCCCTGAGAGCTACGGGACCGCCTGGGGCTCGGTCGTGAACACGCTCGGGCTCCGCGAGGGCCAGTCCATCTTGATAAGAGGTGCCACCTCCTCGGTCGGGATGGCCGCGCTGTCGATCGCGAGCTCGCTCGGCGCGACGGTCGTGGCCACCACCCACGACAAGAAGAAGCAACCCTCTCTTCTCGACGCGGGCGCCGACATCGTCCTGATCGATGGCGGCGACATCGCAACGGCGGTCCGCGAAGTCCTCCCGGACGGCGCGACGGTCGCCCTCGAGCTCGTCGGCCCGGCGACGACGATCGACAGCTCCCGCCTCGCGGAGCGAGGCGTGGTCTGTGTGACCGGGTTCCTCGGGAACTCGTGGGACTTCGACCAGTTGACGGGCAAGCTCGGAACCGTACGCCTCGCGAGGTTCCGCAGCGGCGTCATCACACGGGCGACCTACGGCTCGACCCTGCAGCGGATCGTCGAAGGTGTCGAGGAAGGTGCCTACCGCCCCAATATCGCCGGGGTGTTCCAGCTCGAGGAGATCGCCGAGGCCCACCGCACGATGGAGAGCAACACCGTCTGCGGAAAGCTCGTGGCCGTTGTCCCCTGATCAACGGGCCGGTCCTGATCAACGGGCCGGCGTCCCTGATCAACGGGCCGTTGTCCCCTGATCAACGGCCGTCGTCCCCTGATCAAAGGGCCGGCGTCCGCTGATCGCCGCCGGCGGCGGCTCTCAGCGAGGCAACGAAGCGACCGGTCCCGAGCTGCCGGAGAGCTCGTTGACCCGCCAGCAGCGCGCCTGGCGCCCGGGCTCGAATTCGGTCAGCTCCTGGCGCTCGGTGTGGCAGCGGTCCACGGCGAACTTGCAGCGCGTGGCGAGATAGCAACCGGGCGGGAGGTCGATCGGGCTCGGAATCTCGCCCTGCAGGTCGGCGCGCCCTCCCTCCCGCTCGAGGCGCTGGCGCGGATCGGGGCGGAGAATCGAGTTCAAAAGGGCCTGTGTGTACGGGTGGCTCGGTGAGTCGTAGACGGTGGACTGCGGGCCGAACTCCACGATCTGGCCGAGGTACATGACCGCCACGAGATCACAGAAGCTGCGCACGAGCGACAGGTTGTGGGAGATGAAGAGGTAGGCGAGCCCGAGTCGCGCTGCAGTCTGCCCAGGAGCTCCATCACCTCGGCCTCCGCCTCCGGCGCGAGCGCCGAGGTCGGCTCGTCGAGCACGAGCAGCTGCGGGTCGGTGGCGAGCGCCCGGGCTATGGCGCACTTTTGCAGCACGCCGGCAGGCAGCGAACTCGGGAGGACCCCCGCGCTCCCGGTCGGCACGCCCACGCGCTCGAGCAGCTCGAAGACGCGGGCTTTTCTCGCCGAGGAGTTGAGGCCTGAGAACACCCTCAAGGGAAGCTCGATCTGGCTCCCGACAGTGAGGGCGGGGCTGAACGACTCGAGAGGTTCCTGGAAGACGATCTGCATGTTCGCCCGCAGCCGGCGCAGCTGGCGGCGCTTCAGGCGGCTGATGTCCTCGCCCTTCAAGAGCACCGAGCCTGAGGTGGGATCGAGGAGGCGCAAGGTGCAGCGACCGATCGTGGTCTTGCCGCTCCCGCTCTCGCCGATGAGCCCGAGGGTCTGGCCCGCCATGAGCTCGAAGCTCACTTCGTCGCAGGCGTGCACCACGCGCCTCGTCCCCCGGATCGGGAAGTGCACGCTGAGGTTCTCGATCTTGAGGACGGGGACCACCGCGGTCATCGCAGGGCTCCGATTCCCTGCTCACGCAGCATCGCCCAGCGGTGGCAGCGGGCGAGGTGCCCCCCGCCCACGTCGCTGAGACCCGGATGGTCGGCGAGACACCCGCTCCCCTCGTCCGCGTACGGGCAGCGGCCCTGCAGCCAGCAGCCCACCTCGGGCAGGTGCCGGCCGTCGGCGGGCAGGCCCGTCAGCTTGCTCGCGCCGTCCTCGGTGCCGAGCTCGGCGGCAAGCAGCGAAATGCTGGTCGGATGCGTGGGCATGTCGAAAAAGCTCGTGGTGTCGGCCACCTCGACCACCTCGCCGGCGTGCAGCACATAGACACGGTCCGCGTAGTTCGCCACGACACCGAGGTCCTGGGTGATGAGCACGAGGGCCGAGCCCACCTCGCCCACGGCCCGGACGAGGTCGTCGAGGATCTGGGCCTGGATGGTGACGTCCAACCGGCTCGTCGGCTCGTCGGCGATCACGACCGTGGGCTTTGTGACAGTCGCCATGGCGATAAGGGCGCGCTGGGCCATCCCGCCCGACAGCTCGTGGGGATAGGCGTCGTAGCGGCGCTCGGGGTCGTTCATCCCGACCAGCTGGAGCGCGGCGATCGTCGCCGCCCGGGCCTGCTTTGCGTTCGCCTGTGTGTGGGCCTGATAGACGGTCGAGATCTGCCTGCCGATGCGCATCGTCGGGTTCAGGCTCGCCCTCGGATTCTGCGTGACAAGGCCGATCTTGGCGCCCCACGTCGACTTCCACCTGTCCTGCGAACCGGCGAGGAGCTCGACGTCGTCGAGCTTGATCGAGCCGGAGGTGATCTTCGCCCCGGGGCGGGTGAGCCCGAGCAGCGCCAGCGCCAGGGTCGACTTGCCGCAGCCGCTCTCGCCGACGACTCCCAGCACCTCGCCCCGCCCGAGGTCGACGTCGACGTTGTTGACGGCGCGGTTGACGAGACCGAGGCTCGTGTACTCGACGCTGATCTGGCGGGCCTCGAACAGCATGTTCAGCCCTCGCGCCTGAGGGCTGTCTGGATCCCGTCGCCGACCGCCGCGAAGCCCGAGACGGTGATCGCCATGGCGAGGCCCGGGAAGACCGAGGGCCACCACGTGCCGAGGATGACCTCGCTCGAGCCGCTCGAGATCATCGAGCCCCACTCCGCCGTCGGCGGGAGGACGCCGGCTCCGAGGAAGGACAGGCCGGCGGTGGCGAGCACGGCCCAGCCGATGGTCACGCTCACCTGGGCGACGATCGGGGCAAGCGCGTTCGGCAGCACCTGGCGCCAGGCTATGGCGAACTCGGAGGCGCCGCTCGCCCTCGCCGCCTCGACGAAGGCCCGCTCGCGAAGCGACAACACCTGGCTTCGCATGAGCCGGACGTACAGCGGCATGTTCAAGATGGCGATCACCAAGATGATGTTGTCGATGCTGTGCCCGGTCAGGACGACGACGATGATCGCCAGGATGAGAGCCGGGAAAGCCTGGATCGTGTCGGTCGTGCGGATGGCGAGCTCGCCGATCGGGCCGCCGGCGAAGGTCGCGAAAAGGCCGATGGCCGACCCGACGACGACTGCGAGCGCCGTGGCGATCAGGGCGATGCTCAAGTCGATCCGCGGGGCGGCGATCACCCGGGAGAAGATGTCGAGCCCGCTGGCGTCGGTCCCGAACCAGTGCGCCCAGCTCGGCGGCACGTTCACGTACTGCGTGGCGGCGATCGGGCTGTGCGGGGTGATCAACGGCCCGAAGAACATCAAGAAGATCACGACCGCGACGATGCCGAGGCCGATCTTCGGGATGAGCTCGCGCTTGAAGACGTCCACGACATGGGCCCACAACCCGGGGTGCCCGAGAACGCCGGGGTCGATGGTGGCGCCCGAGGCGAGGCCGGCGCTCGCCTGCTCGCCCGGGTCCTCGGTGATGAGCGACATCTAGCGCGTCCTCACCCGGGGGTCCAAGAGGGCGTAGAGGGCGTCCATGCCGATGTAGACGAGGAGGGCGATCGCCGTCATGACGACAACGGAGCCCTCGATGGAGGGGTAGTTCAGCGTGAGCACGCTCTGCAGGGTGTAGACGCCGAGGCCGTCGAGGGAGAAGACCGTCTCGACGAGCACGGCCCCGCCGAGGAGCACCCCGAAGAGGACCCCGGTCAAGGTGAGAACGGGGGCGAGGCCGTTGCGCGCCACGTACCAACCGACCCGCCGCTCGGGCAGGCCGGCCGCCCGCGCGTAGAGGAGGTACTCAGAGCTCGCCTCCGAGCGCATGCCCTGGGCGGTGATGCGGATGATCGGGCCGGTGATCACGAACGCCAGCGTCAGCGCCGGTAGGGCGAAGTGCTGGCACGTGTCCCAGAAGACGGAGAACTGCCCTCTTATCAACGAGTCGAGGAGGATGAAACCTGTGACCGGCGTCGGCGCCACCGTCGTCGGCGAGGTGACGCCGAGCGGTGCCGGGAAGATGTGCACGATGAAGAAGAACACGTAGATGAACACGAGTCCCCACCAAAAGTCCGGTTGCGACCCGGCGAGCAGGGAGTAGATGCGCAGTATCGGGTGCTTGCGCCGGCGCCGGCCCGTGGAGGTCGAAAGGAGGTAGCCGAGCGGTATCCCGACGATGAGGGCCACGACCAGGGCCAGCACGATCAGCTGCAGCGTGATCGGGAGGTGGGTGGCGATCTCGGTGCGCACCGGCGTGTTGGACTGCCAGTGACGTCCCGAGGTCACCGTGGAAGGCCCGGTTGAGGAAGTGGCCGAGCTGGTCGATGATCGGCGAGGAGAGCCCGAGTCGCGCCCTCTCGGCGTCGTAGGTGGCCTTCGTGGCCTCCGGGCCGACGATGCCTTCGACGGGATTGGCCGGGAGCAGCCGGATGAGCACGAAGGTGAGAACCGCGACCACGACCAGCTGCGGGATCACGAGGAGTGCCCGCTTGGTGAGGTATCTGGTCATGACCGGGCCCCCGACCGATCGGCCCGCTAGTCGCCCGTGGCCGTCGGCCCCGCGGCCGGAGCGGGCGCGGGCCGTTGTCCTGCCGGCGGCAGCTGGCCCTCGGCACGGCCCTTCGCCAGGAGCGCCGCCCACCATGCGAGGTCGTCGAGGAGCACGGTCAAAGCCCCGTCGGTCAGGGGGTCCTTCGGCCGCTGCTGCTCGTCGAACGCGTTCTGCACGTAGGAGACGATGACGGTGTTCCGCAGCGGCACCGCCTCCTGCTCGATCGCCATGTCGGCGAGATGCTCGAGGGCGCGGGTCCCGCCGGCGACGCTGATGCTGTAGGAGATGCCCGACATCGGCTTGTTGCGCAGTCCGAAGCTCAGATAGACGCTGTCGAGAGCGTTCTTCAGCACGCCCGGGACGCTGTGCAGGTACTCCGGGGTGATCACCAAGAAGGCGTCGGCTTCGCGGATCTTGTCGTTCCAGGCCTTGACGATGGGGTCGGAGTACGTCGGGTTCCTGATGTCGCCGACGTTGGTGATGTGCTCGCCGAAAAAGGGCAAGGGCCAGTCGCGAAGATCGAGCAGCTCGACGTCGAAGGCCCCGTGCGAGCTCGCCCGGGCGAGCACCCACGGCAGGACACGGTCGGCGGCGCGCTTTGGCCGGTGCTCCCCACGATGACCTTGAGCCGCAGGGCTTGAGTGGTCATACTTGCTTACCCGCTACGAGGAGCGGAGTGACAGGTCTCGCGGTCACAGCTGTCGCAGATCCCCCCTGGCCGATCCGGTCCCCATCCCAGCTTGTTCCATGTACCGGAATCCCATACCGGCGCACGGATCAAGGTAGCGCCGCGACGCGGTCGGTGTCAACGTGTGGCCGGCGTCGGCGGGAGGGAGAAAACTGCGGCCCGGACCCGCGCGCTCGCAACCGCAACTGCCCTCCCCTAGCGTTTGGAACTGAGTTACGCCTGATGGAACGCCGCGGTCGACATTCTTCCGCTGGGCGTCGTTGCTGAGCGGCTCGGAACCGGGCGCATCTCGCGGCCGGCGGGCCCGGAGGATCATTGACCATGGGGGATGGCGACGGGGCGGTCGGATCTGACGTGATCGGCGGCATGGTCTTCGACCTCGGCAGGCCGCTGTTCGTCGGCATGCCGCAGTCGCCGAACCACCCCGCCTTCCGCATGACCCTCGAGCGCCGCCATGGCGACGTCCGAGAGACGACGGGTCCTCGGCGGCGAACGACCTCCTCGTTGTCGGCACCCATGTCGGGACGCACATCGACGCGCTTTGCCACGTGTCGCACCGGGGCCTGCTCCACGGCGGCGTCGACGCCATGGCTGCTCAGACCGGGGGGCGCTTCAGCGAGCTCGGGGTCGAGACGATCGAGCCGATCGTGCGGCCGGGCGTGCTGCTGGACGTCGCCGGCGCCCTCGGTCTCAGACCTGCGCTGCCCGCCGTCGAGATATCGCCCGAGGCACCTGGAGCTCGCCGCCGAGCGCGAGGCGTCGAGCTGGCGCCCGGCTCGGTCGTGCTGATCCACACCGGCTGGGGTCGGCACTTCGACGACAAGGAGCGCTTCGTAGGGCTCGAGTCCGGTGTCCCGGGCCCGGGCGAGGCGGGCGCTCGCTGGCTCGCGGCAGCCTCGCCTTTCGCCGTCGGGTCCGACACCATCGCCTTCGAGCACATCGCGCCCGGAGCCGGGCACAGGCTGCTCCCGGCCACCGTGTGCTTCTCGTCGAGTCGGGGATCCACATCATCGAGGCGCTCGACCTGGACGCGCTCGTGGAGGGCCCGGCTGTGGAGCTTCACTTTCGTCTGCCTGCCGTTGAAGCTCGTCGGCGCCACCGGCTCGCCCGTGAGACCGGTCGCCATCGGGGCGCTGAACAGGCCGCGCTGAACAGGCCGGGGAGGTTTTCGTCGCCCGGCAGACAGCTTCAGCGGCCCGCAAATCAGGCCTAAAGAACCTCGGGTCGGCTACGTTGGCCCGTGGCGTTCCTCGACTCTCGGAGGTGGCAGTGACGCAGGCCGATGCGGCCGAGCCCCGCATCCAGAGCGTGCAGGGCATCGAGCGGGCGCTCGATGTCCTCTCGCTGTTCGTGGAGGCGGAGTCCCAGACGCTCGGCGTCACCGAGATCGCCCAGAGCCTCGGCCTGTCCAAGGCCGTCGTGCACAGGATCCTGTCCACCTTCCGGGCGAAGGAATTCGTCGAGATCGACGACATGACCCATCGCTACCGGCTCGGGCCCAAGATCTTGATGCTCGGGCTGCGCAACATGGACCGGCTGGACTTCCGCGTCATTGCCCGCGAGGCGATGACCGAGCTCGTCAGGACGACGAACGAGACGGCGACGCTCTCGATCCGCGTCGGGTGGGACCGCGTCTACATCGACCAGATCACGCCCGAGCGTGACGTGAAGATGGTCGTGCAGATCGGACGCCCGTTCCCCCTCCATACGGGTGCGTCGTCCAAGGCCCTGCTCGCCTTCCTCCCCACGCCGGAGCAGGAGGAGTACCTCGCCTCCCACGAGCTCGTGGCGATGACGGCGCACTCGATCACCGACCCCGTCAAGCTGCGTGCCGAGCTGAAGTCCATCCGCGAAGGGCCACGCCGTCTCCTTCGGCGAACGCGACGACAGTGCCGGCTCGGTGGCGGCGCCGATATTCGGGATGAACGATCAGCTCCTCGGCGTGATCTCGATCTCAGGCCCCGCCGAGCGCTTCCGGGGGAGGCCAAGGAGGCGGCGGGAACGCTCATGGCCGCCACCCGGGGCGTCTCGGCGCGGATGGGCCACCGGGCCTGAGCCCCGCCGCCGGAAAGGCGGTGCCTCAGGCGCGCGACCGAAGCCAGCACCTCGGCCACCGTGCCCTGCCCGCCGAGGGCACCGACCGCCTCCAGCATGCGCGAGACGGCGTCGCCGCTCCGGACGCGACGGGCGTTGTCGGAGAACTTGAGCTCGAGATCCGTGCTCGAGAGCGGCGCTCCGGGCCGCCCCGGTTGACCTCGACGCGCTCGGTCACAACCCGGCCCCCCGCGGTCTCGACCTCGAGCACGGCCGGGAAGGCGTCGGGGAAGATGCCGTTGCAGCTCTCGTCCTCGAAGACCTCCACCTTGGCCATGTGACGTCTCCGCTCCGGCGAGCGGGCAGCTCGTCGGTGAAGTCGTCCAGGCCCAGCCCGAGGCCGCCCCCGCCGAGAAGCGCCGCCACGACGGTATACGGGGCCGCTGAACTGCGCCTGGTATCCCGTCTCGGGGTTTCGCTTCAGCGCGATCGGCTCGCCGATCGTACGGACCGTGGGGCCGGCGACGCCGAGACGGATGCTCGCCACCTCTTCGAGGCGCACGCCCCCCGCCCGCATCGCGAGGGCGGCGTCGATGCCGGCGTGGGTGAAGTGGTTCGCCGGGTACGGCTTGAAGTGCACCGAGGACACCGCCCAGCGCTCGCCGAGTCCGCCCGTGATCTCCTCGGGATCGAACCTGCCCGACAGATACGCCTCGAAGAAACCGAACCGTCCTTCCAGCGCAGTCCCCGGCCCCGTGAAGCCCAACCCGGTAAGGGCCGCCGCCGTGATGGCCGAGTGCGCCGCCCACCCGCAGTGCAGGCGTTTCACGCTCCCGCCCGACCGGTTCGCCTCGATGATGCCCGAGGCCATGCTGGCGGCGATCGCCATGGCATTGGCGATGCCCGCCCGGTCGAGGCCCATGAGCGCCCCGGCCGCCCCGGCGGCGCCGATCGCCCCGCACATGGAGGTGGCATGCTGGCCCCGGTCGAAGTACACCGAGTTGCGCCCCGCCCTGTCGTAGCCGGCCATCCCGAGTCGCACGCAGACCTCGGTCCCGGCAGTTATGGCGGCCAGCAGCGCCGGACCCCCCGCTCCGCACTGCTCGGCGGCGGCCAGGCACGCCGGCACGATCGTCGCGCTCGGGTGCACGACCGATGGCAGGTGGGTGTCGTCGTAGTCGAGGGAATGGGCGAGCGTCCCGTTCACGAGCGCCGCCAGCGCGGCGGGGATCGGGAATCGCCGCCGATGGCATGGGCCTCCGGCCGGCCGCCCTGCCCGAGGGCGTACTCCGTGACGGCCCTGCTGGTGTCGAGCTCGGTCGCCGCCAGGCAGATGCCGAGCGTGTCGAGCAGGTGGGCGCGGGCGTCGTCGAGGACTTCTCTTGGCAGGCGGTCCGGGGTCGCATCCGACACCATGGCGGCGAGCGCCTCGAGCAGGGTGGCCGCCTCAGGCAACGATGCCCCGCTCTCGCAGGTCAGCGAGCTCGGCCGGGGACAGGCCGAGCTCGCTGACCAGAACTTCGTCGGTGTCGGCGCCCCGGGCTCCGCCCGCCGAAGGAGATCTTCCCGGGTGTGGCGGACATGCGGAAGAGCACGTTCTGCATGCGCAAAGCGCCGAGATCCGCGTCGTCGACCTCGGTGATCGACCCGCGGTGCACGACTTGGGCGTCGGCGAGGAGGTCGGCGACGTCGTAGACAGGAGCAACGGCAGCCTGGGCGCGGGCGAGCTCGTCCATGACCTCGTCCCGGGTCCGCTTGGCGATCCACTCGGCCACCGCCCCGTCGAGCAGCTCCACGTGCTCGGCCCGTCCGCTGCCCGTGCACGAACCAGGGCTCGTTGATCACGTCCTCGCGTCCGACGAGCCGCATGACGGCTGCCGGGCGACCTCGAGGGCGCTTGTCGAGACGGCCACCCAGCGCCCGTCGGAGGTCTCGTAGGTGTTCCGCGGCGCGTTGCTCGACGAACGGTTCCCGGTCCGCTCGGGCACGACGCCCAGCTGGTCGTAGACCGTCGGCTGCGGGCCGAGGACCGTGACGAGCGGGTCGAGGATGGCGAGGTCGATGACCTGGCCGTCGCCTCCTTGGGCGTCGCGATGGTAGAGGGCGAGCGTGGTGGCGAAGGCGGCACTGATGGCGGCGATGCCGTCGGCGAGACCGAAGGGGGGCAACAGGCGCGCCGCCCGGCTCGCCTGTCATGGCGGCGAAGCCGGACATCGCCTCGATGAGGGTCCCGAAGGCGGGGCGCCCGGTGAGTAGGGGCCGTCCTGGCCGAAACCTGTCACACGGGTGAGCACCAGCCGGGGGTTGCGGGCGTGCAGCACGTCCCATCCCAGTCCCCAGCGCTCGAGCGTGCCGGGGCGGAACGACTCGACGATGGCGTCGGCGGTCTCGGCGAGCCGCAGCATCACCGCGGCCCCCTCGGGCTCGCCGAGATCGAGGCCGACCGTCCGCTTGTTGCGGCTGATCACCTTCCACCACAAGGGCACCCCGTCCTTGGAGGGGCCGTGGCCGCGGAGCGTGTCGCCGTAGCGGGGGTGCTCGATCTTTATCACCTCGGCTCCGAAGTCGCCGAGGAGCTGGCAGGCGAGCGGACCGGCCACGACCGTCGAGCAGTCGAGCACCCGCAGCCCCGAAAGTGGGCCGGAGCGCTCGTGCCCCTCGCCCGTGACTCGTCCCTCGTCGCGGTTCTCGCTCATCGCCCCCCTTCCGTCAGACCGATTGCCCATGACGAGAGCTCGGCGGCTTCGTCCCGGCTAGCGAAATCATGTTTCAATCTAGCAAGGGCGCAGTGTAGGCGTCATAGCCGTAGACCCAGTCACGCGCATTCCAGGTGTCGGAGGTGTCCATGCGGGAGCCGAGCTGCATCCGGTCCGTACGATCGCGCCGCGTGCGGTCGTAACGGACAAGGGCTCCGGTGACCTCGGCCCTGCCCGCCCCGTGCAAACAGCGGGCGAGGATGGCGGCGTCCTCGATCGCCATGGCGGCGCCCTGGGCCATGAAGGGCACCATCGGATGGGCCGCGTCGCCGAGCAGGCTCACCCTGCCGACGGTCCAGCTCCGGAGCGGTGGCCTGTCGTGGATGGCGAACTTGTAGACCTCCTCGACTGCCCCGACGAGCTC
This sequence comes from uncultured Acidimicrobiaceae bacterium, assembly GCA_963804265.1. Classification (GTDB taxonomy): domain Bacteria; phylum Actinomycetota; class Acidimicrobiia; order Acidimicrobiales; family Bog-793; genus Fen-455. The sequence continues at coordinate 25,995 of CAWDPZ010000005.1, read as the reverse complement.
GGGGACGGGGCTGTGGAACTCGGCGAAGGCCCGCGCGAAGTCGGAGACGTCGCCCTTGGTCGTCCAGGACTCGGTCTCCCACTGCTCGGGCACGACCCCGACCACGTTCACGAGCCGGCCGCCGGCGATGTGGTAGTGGACGAGATGGTGCTCTGGAGTCGGGCCCCACCATTTCGTCGAAGTGTTCGGGATGGCGAGACTGGCCACCTTGTGCGCCGGGACGAGGCCTCGGTAGGCGACCGTGCCCGAGAAGCTGGGCAGGTCCGGCCCGAAGAGCAACGACCTCACGACCGAATGGATGCCGTCAGCGGCGATGACCACATCGGCCGATGCCTCGCCGCCGTCGGCGAAGGCGACCTTCGCCGGTCGCCGTCGTGTTCCAGGGAGACGGCACGTCTTCCAAGGGAGATCACGCCTTCGGGCAGCGCGTCGACAAGGGTGCGAAGAAGATCCGCCCGGTGCATGAGGTAGTGGGGCGCCCCGTAGGGGGGCGGGTCCCCGTTCACCTCGTGCGTGCCGAGGAGCCGTCCGTCCTCCCAGTGGCGGCTCTCGAGGCGGTCCGGCCGCACGCCCACCGCGTCGAGCGAGTCGGCGAGGCCGAGATGGACGAGGACCCACGCCGAGTTCGGCGAAGCCTGGATCCCGGCACCTATCTCGGAGAACGACGGCGCCTGCTCGAAGACCTGCACCTCGACCCCCACCGCGAGCAGGCTCAAGGCCGCGGTTAGGCCGCCGATGCCTCCCCCGAGGACGACCGCCTTCAGGAGGAGGTGCCACAGGATCAGGCCTGCTCGTCCACGAGGCGCAGCCGCGTCTCCGGCTCGCCTCGCTTCCGCGGCGACGACGGTGACGCGGCCGCCGCCGCCACCGATCCTGACTGTGCCAAGTCGCACTGCCTGCTCCTGTCCCCCGAGGCCGTGGTGCGTGCCCCGCTTCTCCGGCGCACGGCCTGCCGGCTCGAGGAGGCACGCAAGCGGTTCCGTTCTTCGGAACGCGGTATCAATAATACCTACCGCGCCTTTGCCAGTCGAGAGGTCGCCCTCGTGCCGCCGCCGGCCCGCAGGGCGTCGTCGAGGTCCTCGGGCCTCAGGCGAGAAAGTCAGGAGGCGGCGTGTTCCGCGGCGAGAAACGCCAGTCCCAGCGCCGACAGCAGCCCGTTGCCCGCCAGATAGCCGGCGGCCCCGTGCCCCGAGATGCCCATGGCGGCCCCGCCCGAGGCGTAAAGGCCCTCGATCGGCGACCCATCGGCGCGGAGCACCCTTGCGTGCTCGTCGACGCGCAGTCCCCCTTGGGTGTGGAAGAGCGCCCCGGTCACACGCACGCCGGCGAGCGGCGCCCGCAGCGCGGCCTCCCATGAGGAGCGGCCGAACCGGTCGGTCCCGCCCTCGCGGGCGCACTTGCCGGCCTCCTCGAGCGTGGCCGCCGAGCGGAGCCGGATCGATGCCGAAGCTCCGCGCCAGCTCGGCCGCATCGTCCGCCCATCGCAACGCACCCGAATCGACCGTCTGGCAGTAGTCGTCGAAGACGAGGCAGGCGTCGTGGATGCGCTTGTCGAGCACGAGCACGGCGGTAGAGCCCGGCTGGGCGACCACCTCGCGAGCGAACTCGGAGTAGCCGGAGGTCTCGTCGCCGAAACGGCGCCCGTCCTGGTTGACAAGCAGCGCGCCGTGCATGATCGTCGCCCACCCCACCAGGGTCGCGTGCGGTGTCGCGACGGCTCCGTGACCCTGGTAGGCGTCGAGGAAGGCGGTCGCGGCCCCGTGCTCGGCCCCGATACGCAGGGCGTCTCCGCGCGACTCCGAGCTGCCGTGGTACCGGGCGGCCGCGATCTCGGGGATGTGCCGGCGGACGAGCTCGGGGGCCGCCCCGAAGCCGTTCGTGGCAAGCAGCACCGCACGGCACGGTATCTCCTCCCGAGCCGCCGTCCGGGTACTCGACGACGGCCCCGGTGATCGTGTGATCCGACTCCGCCACGTCGACGAGTCGGGCCGGAACGAGCAGGTCGATGCCGACCGAGGACATGGCGCGCTCGAGCAGCCCGGCCAACAAGAGGGCGCCTTTCCTCCGCGGGATGGTGTGGCAGCGCAGTCGGCTGTGACCCGGATAGGCGAAGTCGACCGTCAGCTCGATCGGCAGGCCGACGTCGTCGGCGAGCCACGTGACGAGCCGGGCGCTGAGCTGTGCCAGGCCCACGGCGAGGGGAAGGTCGGCCTCGTATCCGGTCTTGCGCAGGATGTCCTCGACGAACAGCTCGGGCGAGTCCTCGATCCCCGCCTCCGCCTGCCAGCGGGTGCCGGCGCCGGGGAGCATCGCCGTCGACATCGAGGTGTTGTTCCCGTTCGCGAAGTGCGGGCTGGAGTCGATCACGAGCACCGCGCAGCCCGAGCTCGGCGGCCCGGATCGCTCCGGCGAGCCCGCCCCCGGCCCCGGCGACCACGAGGTCGACACCGTCGGACGGCGCGGCGCCCGCGCGCGCTTTCGCGACCAGGTCGGCGGTGATAACCGGTCTCCCGTCCACCTCGGGCGTCGTCAGGTCAGGCAGGCCGGCCTCCTCCTCATCTCCACCATGGGCAGCTCCACCATGGGTGATCTGCACCATGGGCCATCTTCACCATGGCCTCCGCCCCCGGCCAAGCGCAGGATGCTCCAGGAACTGGAATACTGTTCCATAAATCCGTACCCGAAGTCCGTCGGAGGTCACCCCTGACAATCGCGCGCACGCTCCTCTATGTCCCAGGTGACAATCAAGCGATGCTCGAAGGAGCAGAGAAGCGGGGGGCCGACGCGCTCATCTTCGACCTGGAGGACGGCGTCGCCTCCTCGGCCAAGCCCGAGGCCCGCGAGTTCGTCGCCGCCTATCTGAGAACACCAGGTCCGAGGACCGGCGCCGATCTGGGTCCGGGTCAACCCACGCTCGGCGGTCGGCGAGGAGGAGCTGCTCTTGGACCTCGGGGCTGCCGTGCATCCCCGCGGCCACCGGAGTCGTCTACCCGAAGGCGGAGCTGCTCGGGGATCTCGAGGAGCTCGACCGCCATCTCTCCCGCCTCGAGGCGGCGCGCCAGCTGCCCGCCGGCTCGGTGGCCGTCGTCCCCTTGATCGAGTCGGCCACCGGCCTCGAGGAGATGCGCGCTCTCGCACGGGCACCCCGGGTGACGCGGATCCAGATCGGCGAGAGGGACCTCATGGCCGATCTCGGGATCCAGGTGAGCGACGACGAGATCGAGCTCCTCCCCTGGCGCAGCCTCGTCGTCGCCGTGTCGCGGGCCGCCCGCATCGAGCCACCGGTCGGTTCGGCCGAGACGGCCATCGACGACCTCGAGCGCCTGCGGGCCTCGACTATGCGCTTGCGACGGCTCGGGTTCAGCGGCAGGACGGTGATCCATCCCAGCCAGATCCCTATCGTGCGGGACATCTTCCGCCCGAGCGAAGGAGAGCTCGCCGAGGCTCGAAGCTCCTCGCCCGCTACGACTCGGCCAGAGCCCGGGGTGGCGCGGTGACACGCGACGGCCAGGGGAAGATGGTCGACGAGGCTGTCGCCCGTGCCGCACGGCGGCTCCTGGCCGAATCAGGGGACTGGAGCCGCCCTGGCTGACAACACGCCCGTTGCGCCGGTCAGGTCCGCGGCGCCGAGCGCATCCGTTCGCGGGCGGCGGCACGCCGCTAAGTTGGAACAGATGTCCGCGAAGCGGAACACGCACGTTTCTCGCCCACGCAGGGTCGCGCGCGGCTGATGGCACGTTACGACCTGATCGTCCGGGGCGCAGCCGTCGCCGCGCCACGACGACCCCGAGCCGAAGGTGGCCGACATCGGTATCGTCGGCGGGCGCATCGCCGCCGTCGGCGAGCTGGCCGGCTCCGACGCTGACGACTCCCTCGACGCCTCCGGGCTCGTCGCCGTCCCCGGGGTCGTGGACGCGCATCAGCACTGGGGCATCTACAACCCGATCGAGGTCGACGCCGTCGTCGAAAGCCGCGCCTGCGCGCAGGGCGGGGTCACGACATCCATCAACTACATGCGCACCGGCCAGTACTACCTGAACCGCTCTGGGCCGTACCGGACATTCTTCCCCGAGGTGCTGGAGAGGACGCAGGGCCGCCCGCTCGTCGACTACGCCTTCCACCTCGCGCCGATGATGCAGCAGCACATCGACGAGATCCCCTCCATCATCGACGACTTCGGCGTCACCTCGTTCAAGATCTTCATGTTCTACGGGAGCCACGGGCTGCACGGACGCTCGGCGGACCAGTCCTCGTTCCTCATGACGCCGCCGGAGGAGCACTACAACCTGGCGCACTTCGAGTTCATCATGCGAGCGATCGAAGCCGCCCGGCGCGACCGGCCCGCCCTCGCGGACCGGATCTCCCTCTCGCTGCACTGCGAGACCCCGGAGATAATGACGGCCTACACCAAGCTCGTCGAGGAGGCCGGCGAGCTGAAGGGGCTTCCCGCCTATAGCGCCTCGCGGCCCCAGCACAGCGAAGGCCTCGCCGTCACGATCGCCTCCTACCTCGCCTACGAGACGGGCCTGGCGAACATCAACCTGCTCCATCTCTCCTCCGAGAAGGCGATCGACGCGGCGATGAAGATGGCCGCGACATTCCCCGCCGTCGACTTCCGCCGCGAGGTGACCATCGGACACCTGCTCGCCGACTGCGACTCCGCCGTGGGCGTCGGCGGGAAGGTGAACCCGCCCCTGCGGCCGCGCCGCGACGTGGAGGCCCTCTGGGAGCACGTGCTGCGCGGGCGACGTCAGCTGGGTGGCGAGCGACCACGCCTGCTGCCGGGACGAGGTCAAGTTCGGCGACCCCCGCGACGACGTGTTCCTCGCCAAGTCGGGCTTCGGCGGCACCGAGTACCTCCTCGCCGGGCTCATCAGCGAGGGCCGCCGCCGGGGGCTCGGCTACGACGCCGTCGCCCGCATGCTGAGCTGGGAGCCGGCACGTCGTTTCGGCCTCGATCGCAAAGGCGCCATCGCCGAGGGTTTCGACGCCGACATCGCCCTCGTGCAGAACGACGCCCCCTGGGTCGTGCACGCCGCCGACTCGAGATCCGCCCAGGAGTACACGCCCTTCGAGAACATGACGCTCGAGGCCCGCGTGCTCCACACGCTGCTTCGCGGCGAGCCCGTGCTCCGCGACGCCAAGGTGGTGGGAGCGCCCCGGGGCCGCTATCTCGACCGCACGCATCCTCAGCCCGAAACCCAGACCCAGGAGGGGACCTTGCCATGACCGAAGAACACGACAGCCCCGGGGGCGAGGTCCACCTCCGAGCCGACGGGCCCGAGACCTGGCCGGAGATGCCGCAGATCCCCGGGCTTCGCATGAAGGAGCTCTGGGCACGCGAGGGCGGCCTGTCAATCGCCTTGCTCAGCTTCGAGGCGGGGGCGGGCATCCCGCGGCGCCACCGGCACGCCTCCAACCAGTTCATGTACTGCGTGAGCGGTCGCTACAACTACGTCTCGAGCGGGCTCGAGCTGACACCGGGCGATTTCTACTGGAACCCGCTCGGCAACGAGCACGGCCCCACCGAGGCGGTGGAACCGTCGATACTGTTCGAGATATACGACGGGCCCCACTACTTCGAAGACAAGCCCTACGGCTGAGAGCCGGCCGGAGACCCCCGACACAAGGAGACAACCGATGCGCCTCGTGACCGTGCAGACCGCGGACGGCCAGCAAGGCGGCGTGGTGACAGGCGACGGCTCGGTCGCGTCGCTCAGGCACTGGGGTTTCGCGGCGGTGGAGGAGCTGATAGCCGCCGGAGAGGGCGCCTGGTCGCACGTGGAGGAGGAGTCGACCGGCGCGGCCGGGCACTGGCCTGCGGACGTCGCGCTCGTCTCCCCCGTCACCCGGCCTCCCCGCAACATGTTCTGCATCGGGCTCAACTACGTCAGCCACCACGACGAGGGAAAGCGGGCGAGCTCGTCGATGCCGGAGACCCCGGTCGTGTTCACGAAACCCTGGACGACGCTCAACGCGCCGGGGGGCGACATAGTCCTCGACCGCAAAGCGACGGAGAAGGCGGACTGGGAGGCCGAACTGGCCGTTGTGATCGGCACCGGTGGCGTGAACATCGCCGAGGCGGACGCCATGAGCCACGTGTTCGGCTACACCCTCGCCAACGACGTCTCGGCGAGGGACCTGCAGTCGGCCAACGGGCCCTCCTCGCAATGGCACAAGGGCAAGAGCCTCGACGGGTTCTGCCCACTGGGGCCCGCGATACTCACTCCCCCGTCCGTGCCCGATCTGGCGGGACTGCACATGGTGCTCACGGTGAACGGAACCGTCAAGCAGGATTTCCTGGTGGGCGAGATGTACCACCCGATCCCGAAGCTGATCTCGTACCTCTCGCTCGGGATGGCGCTTCTGCCGGGCGACGTCATCTTGACCGGGACGGCGGCGGGGGTGGGAGTCTGGCGAGAACCCCCGGAGTTCCTCGTCGACGGCGACGTCGTCGAGATCACCTGCCCGCCCTTCGGCACCCTGCGCAACCGTGTCGTCGAGCGCTCGAGCTGAAGCCCGGCCGGTCGTACCGCCCGATCCCGCCGCGGCCGGTCGCACAGGGCGGTCCCGGCGTGTCGCTGTCCGGGTGAGGGGCAATTGAGCACCACGCCGGCCGAGGCGCTTGCCCAGTGGGCACACGACCTCCGGCCCGGTGCGGCCGACTGCGAGCTCGCCGACCGGTCGCTTCGCGACTCGCTGGCGGTGATGCTCGCCGCGAGATCAGACCCGCTCGTCGAGCTGACGCGTTGGTTCGACGACGGACCGCGCTGGGCCGTCGCCGCCCACGTCCTCGACTACGACGACCTCCACGTGCCCTCGACGACGCACGTCAGCGCCGTCTGCGTGCCGACGGCCCTCGCCGCCGGGGGCGGCGCGAGGGCTTACCTCGCGGCCGCAGGCGTGATGGCACGGCTCGGCAACGCCCTCGGCTGGGCGCACTACTCGGCCGGGTGGCACGCGACCTGCACCGCCGGGGCGCCTGCGGCGGCCGCGGGTGCGGCCGTCGCCTGGGGCCTCGATCCCGAGCAGACCGCGGCGGCGATCGCCCTCTCGGTGCCGGCCGCCGGTGGCGTGCAGCGGTCGTTCGGCACCGACGGCAAGGCGCTCCAGGTCGGCTTCGCGGTGGAGGCGGGGATGCGCGCGGCGAGGCTCGCCGGCGACGGAGCCCGCGGAGATCCTTCCGCCCTCGAGGTGTGGATGCGCCTCGTCGGCGGTGACCCGGCGGCTCTGGACCTTTGCGGACCAGCTGTTCCTGGAGGCCTGGCGACGAAGATCTACCCCTGCTGCTATGCGCTGCAGCGGCCCATCAGCGCCCTCGCCGGGCTCGCCGGCGAGGTGGAGGACTGGCGTGACGTCGTGCGGATCGTGCTGCACACCGCCGCCTCCACCGTGGAGCCGCTGATCCACCACGCCCCTACGACGGGGCTGGAAGGCAAGTTCAGCATCGAGTACGCGGCCGCCACGGCGCTCCTCGACGCCCACCAGGGACTCGACTGCTTCACCGACGCCGCGGTACGCGAGGCACGAGGCGCGGGAGATCATGGGGATGGTCGAGGTCGACCTCGAGCCGGGCGGGACCGACCTGCTCTCCGGCAGGCTCACCGCCGAGGTGGAGATCACCGACGGCACGGTGCTCTCGGCGAGCCAGAGGTTCCCTCCGGGCTCGCCGCAGAAGGCCGCCGGACGCGACGATCTCGCTGCCAAGCTCGCCGACTGCACCCGTGGCCTCGACCTCGAGAGATCGAGCTGGACGTGGGAACATGCGGTCGAGGTGCTGCGCGAGCACGTCCCCGCTAGGTCGTCGGCTGCGACTGGAGGGCGATGGACGAGCTGAGCGACGAGGAGCAGGCGATCGTCGAGGTCGTGCGGCTCTTCGTCGCCCGCGAGGTGCTGCCGGTCGTGCAGGAGCTCGAGCACGCCAACACCTATCCCGAAGCGCTCATCGAGCAGATGAAACAGCTCGGGATCTTCGGGCTGGCCATCCCGGAGCCCTGGGGGAACGTGCGCGTGAGCACCTCGTGCTACGCCCTCGTGACCGAGGAGCTGTCCCGGGGCTGGATGAGCCTCGCCGGAGCGATGGGCGGCCACACCGTCGTCGCCAAGCTGCTCGCTCGACCACGGCACGGAGGCGCAAAAGGACCGCTACCTGCCGGCGATGTCCACCGGCGCGCTCCGGGCGACCATGGCCCTCACCGAAGCCGGCGGCGGCTCGGACCTGCAGGCGATCAGGACGACGGCGATCCGCGACCACGACCGTTACGTCATAAACGGGTCGAAGATCTGGATCAGCAATGCCCGTCGCTCCGAGCTCATCGCCCTTTTGTGCAAGACCGACCCGACGGCGGAGCCGGCGCACCGGGGCATCAGCATCCTGCTCGTGGAGAAGGGCCCGGGCTTCAGCGTCTCGCGGCGACCTTCCGAAGCTCGGCTACAAGGGCGTCGAGAGCTGCGAGATAGCTTTCGACGAGCTGCGCGTCGACGCGTCCTGCCTCCTCGGCGGGCAGGAGGGACACGGCTTCGCCCAGATGATGCGCGGCCTCGAGATCGGCCGCATACAGGTCGCATCGCGTGCGCTCGGCGTCGGCCGCGCCGCCCTCGAGGACTCGCTTCGCTACGCACAACAACGAGAGGCCTTCGGTAAGCCGATCTGGAAGCACCAGTCGATCGGCAACTACCTCGCCGACATGGCGACGAAGCTGACGGCTGCCCGCCAGCTCGTCCTGTACGCGGCGCGGCGGTACGATTCCGGCGCCCGCGCCGACCTCGAGGCGGGCATGGCGAAGCTCTTCGCCTCGGAGACGGCGATGGAGATCGCCCTCGACGCCATGCGGATCCACGGCGGCTACGGGTACTCGACCGAATTCGACGTCGAGCGGTACTTCCGGGACGCCCCGCTCATGATCGTCGGCGAAGGGACGAACGAGATCCAGCGCAACGTCATCGCCCGCCAGCTGATCCAGCGCAACCCGCTCAGCTGAGGCCGGATGAGCGCGGCTCGGCCACCGGCGGGCACCCTCGGCGGGATCACCGTCGTCGCGCTCGAGCAGGCCGTCGCGGCACCCTTTGCCACCCGCCAGCTCGCCGATCTCGGCGCGCGGGTGATCAAGGTCGAGCGGCCGGGCACGGGCGACTTCGCCCGCGACTACGACCATTCCGTCCTCGGCCAGTCGAGCTACTTCGTCTGGTTGAACCGGGGCAAGGAGAGCATCGAGCTCGACCTCAAGGGTCCCGACGACCGCGCGGTGCTCGACGCGCTGATCGACCGGGCCGACGTCTTCATCCAGAACCTCGCCCCCGGTGCGGCCGACCGCCTCGGGCTCGGGGCACGCGGCACTGCGGCAGCGGCACGAACGGCTGATCACCTGCTCGGTCTCGGGTTACGGCTCGGACGGTCCCTATCGCGACAAGAAGGCCTACGACCTCCTCGTGCAGTGCGAAGCGGGCGTGCTGGCCGTGACGGGAACACCCGAGGAGGCGGTCAAGGTCGGCATCTCGGTGGCGGACATCTCGGCCGGGATGTACGCCTACAGCGGCATACTCGCCGCTCTCTACGAGCGCGAGCGGACCGGGCTCGGCACGAACCTCGAGATCTCGCTGCTCGATGCGCTCGGCGAGTGGATGAGCCAGCCCGCCTACTACTACGGCTATGGCGAACGCCCCGTGCGCCGGACAGGCTCCCGACACGCCTCGATCTCCCCCTACGGCGCCTACGCCACCTCCGACGGGACCGAGGTGTTCATCGGGATTCAGAACGAACGGGAGTGGGCGGTGTTCTGCGAGAAGGTCCTGCGGAGCCCCGGTCTTGCCACCGACGCCCGTTTCTCGACCAACACCGACCGGGTCGAGCACGACGCGGAGCTCCGGTCGATCGTGGAGGGATCCCTGGCCGACCTCGCCGCCTCGGAGGTCGTGGCGCTCCTCGACTCCGTTGGCATCGCGAACGCCCGACTGCGCTCTCCTGTGGAGCTGTTCGACCACCCACAGCTCGCGGCGAGGCACAGATGGCTCGAGGTCGACTCGCCTGCAGGGACCTTCCACGCCCTGCAGGCTCCCGTGATCGTCGACGGACGGGAGACCCCGATGAAGCCGGTGCCCTCGCTCGGGCAGCACACCGAGGCGATCCGTGCCGAGCTCGGTCTTCCCGCCACAGGCCGGGCACGGTCGGCGACAGAGCCTTAGAGGGCCTCTGGACCGCCGAGGCTCAGGAGTGATCCTGCACTCCGGTGGGCATGCCCACCGGCTCGTCCGGGCTCAGCGATGCCCCGTGGCCGAGCAGTCCCGCAATATCCGGTCGCGCAGGGACTTGCTGACGCCGTAGCCGCCGTGCCCGACGTAGTAGAAGATGTCCCCTGCTCCAGGCGGCTCTCCTGTGTTGGTGCTGACGAACAGCTGCTCGCCGTGCCGGCGGATGAAGACCATCGGCGGTACCGCGACGGCGAGGTTGCCCAAGCCGGCATGGCGATGGCGGTGCCTGACCGCCCCAGTGCCGGGCGGGTGGGGAAAGGCCCGGAAGCCTCCGGCCCCGGTCCCAACGCATTCGACGCCGACGTAGGAGCTCGTGGCTTGGAGAGTGGCGGCGGTCGAAGCTGTGCTGGGCGCGGCACCAGCGACCGGGCGAGCGCTCATACCGGCCGCGACGAGCAAGGCGACGAGACCGAGTGCCGAGATTCCAGAAGGGAGCCGCATGTCCTACATATCGGCACCGGAGCTGACGCGCCTGAGCCCTACTCCCGCGAGCCGAAGCCAGGACGGGCTGAGCTTCTCAGCGCTGACGCGCCCGGGGCCGGCGGGGCCGAAGCGCTGAGCCGGTCGTGCTAGCACGACCGAGTTCTCGGCGTTACCACACTGCCCGACAACCGATGCAGCAGACATACTTGGGTGCGGGGGTGGCCAGATGCGGTGCATCCGGATCGTGTTTCGCACCGAAGTTCGCCGTCGGCTCGGGGCATGGGTCGCGCTTGGCGGTTCTGATTGCGCTCGTGGGCGGAACCGTGCTCGCCGGTGTGTCCGCGGCACGGCGGACCTCGTCGGCGTTTCCTCAGTTCGTCTCGCGCTACGGCTTCGACGCCGGCCTCTTCTCCTCGACCCCCTCGATCCCGGGGAGCATCGCCCACATGGGCGACGTGCGATCGATGTCGACCAGCACCTTCTATGCAAACGGCAATGTGGTCGTGAACGGGCAATTTCTACCCGGGAACGACCTCGGTGTCTTCGAGCCTTCCCGCGCCTCGACGGGCCGAGATAGTCAAGCTGATCGGTGGACGGCTGCCGGTCGGTCGGTTCGAGGCGCTCGCGGGCTTCTCGATGCAGCAGCAGTTCGGCCTCCATCTCGGGTCAGTCGTCACCGTGCCCCTCTACGCGCCTTCCCAGCGCCAGGCCGTCTACGCCAGCAACGGAACACCGACACCGCACGGCCCCCTCGTCAGCTTTCGCATCGTGGGCTTCGAGACGAGCATGCTCGACTTTCCCTCGAGCAGCCCCAGCTTCTCGATTTTCACGAGCCCAGCTTTCGACCGCACGCTCGGGCGCACCGTCGTCACCGGTTCCCTCGCGATGGTGCGCCTCGTCCACGGCGCAGCCGACCTTCCGCGCTTCACCTACGCCGTCAACCACATCCCTCTTTCCGGTGGCAACTTCGTCTACCCCCAGAGCGAGGACGCCCAGATCACCGCCATTGAAGGGTCGATCCGTCCCCAGGCCATCGGGTGGTGGCTCTTCGCCCTTTCTGGCGGGGCTGGCGGGGATCGCCTTGGTTGGCCAGGCGCTGTCGCGCCAAAGCATCGTCGAGCGCGAGATGTATCCGACGCTCTCGGCGCTCGGCTTTCGTCCGGCCCAGCTCTTCGGTCTCGGTGTGTTCCGCGGCGGTGATCGGGGTGACAGGCATGCTCGGCGCGCTCGCCTTCGCCGTCGCGGTCTCGCCGCTGACGCCGGTGGGCGAGGCCCGCGCGGCCGAGCCGACCGAGGGCTTCCTCTTCGACACGCTCGTCTTCGGCCTCGGCACGGTGGCGATTGTCGCCGTCGTCCTGCTGCTCGCCGCCTACCCTTCGTGGCGAGACTCCCGGGTGCGCGCAACGCTGCGCAGCGATGACCGACCCGCCGTCCACGGCCCTTCGACGGGTCGTCCGGGCACTCGCCGAGACCGGCGCCCCGCCGAGCATCCTGATCGGGACACGCCATGCCCTCGAGCGGGGACGGGGGCGTTCGAGCGTGCCGGTTGCGACCGCGCTCGCGGGCGCGGTCGTCGCCGTCGCCGCCCTCGTGGCGACGACCGTATTCGGTGCGAGCCTGTCCAACCTGCTGGCCACGCCGAGGCTCTACGGGCTCGGCTGGCAGGTGGACGTGGGCGGCATGACGTACCGGCAGGTCACAGGAGTGGTGACAAAGTTCGCCTCGGACCCCGCCGTGACGAGGATCACCTACGGGATCAACGGCAAGTACGTCAACGTCAACGGTTCCCCTGTGCAGGCGACGTTCGTGGAGGTGGGCAAGGGGCCCCTGGTCTTCTCCCTCATCGACGGGCGCTACCCGCGCGGCGACGGGGAGATCGCCCTCGGAACCCAGACACTGTCTTCCGCGCACGCCCACGTCGGCTCCAGGGTCTCGCTGTCGGTGATCGGGCCGTCGGGCAATTCGCGCACGAGTGAGTTCACCGTCGTCGGTTCCATGGCGTTTCCGCCCAACCTCAGTCCCGGCGGTATCGGCGTCGGAGCCGTGCTCCCACTCCACGCGGCAGCGGTCGCTGCATGTCCGACGGGTCCGGCCTCGGGGCCGTGCATCAAGAGCCTCTTCGCGAAGCTCCGGTCTCGCGGGCTATGCGAACTGGGGCATGGCGATCGCGACTGCCCCGGACGCGGCGGGGAGAGCCGCCAAGGCGACGCTCGAGCGGCAACTCGCCCAGAACCTGAGTGTGCTCACCGTGCCGGTCAACCTCGTGAACTTCGGCCAGGCCGTCAACTTCCCGGCCTTCCTCGGCGTCATGCTCGCCCTGTTCGGAGCGGCCACCCTCGCGCACCTCCTCCTCGTGAGCGTCGTACGACGCAGACGTGAGATTGCTCTCCTCAAGGTGTTGGGCTTCGTGCGCATCCAGGTCGGCACGGCGGTGTGCTGGCAGGCGACGACGGTCGCCCTGATCGGGATCGGCCTCGGCGTGCCGACCGGGCTCGCCGTCGGCGCCGGCATCTGGAACCCGTTCATCTTGAACCTCGGCGCCGTACCGGTGGCGGTGGTCCCGGCCGCGATCGTCGCCCTATTGGCGGTAGGTGTGGTCGCGTTCGCCAACCTGCTCGCGATCGTGCCGGCTGCCATCGCATCCCGTCGTCACCCCGCCGAGGTGCTGCGGGAGGCCTAGGAGTCCCGCCCGACGGCTCGAGCCGCGGCAGCAATACGCAACTAATGGTTGCGCGTCCCGGAGAAACGTGCAATGATTAGTTGCACGTCCCGGGAACGCCCCGGCGGCTCGAACAAGGAGAGACCATGACCACACCTTTGCCTTCCACCCCTCCGGCCACGGCAGCGTCAGACGACTACACCTATGGCATGCAGGTGGACGTTCCGCTGCCCCAGATCCTCGCGGCCCTGACCGATGACGCCGTGATCAGCCGTTGGTGGACCGCTGCGACCCGTTCCGAACGTCACGGCGACGAGGTGCGACTCTTCGCAGGCGGCGACGCCTCCTTCGTCGACTTCACGGTCGAGCACTCTCCGGGAACAGGCGAAGTCGCCTGGGCCGTCACCGCATGTGTCGAGCCGGACTGGGTCGGCACGAGGCCCTCGTTCTCGGTGCGGGCGAACGACGACGGAACCCACGCCGTCGGGTTCCGCCACGTCGGGCTGCGGCCCGCGCTTCGCTTGCTTCGACCAGTGCCGAGCCGGCTGGAACCACTTCATGCCCAGCCTGCGCCAGTTCCTCGAGACCGGAAGCGGCCGGCCGAACGAGCCGCGCGACACCTCGGAGTGATGCGGACGACACCTCCGTACCCGCCTTGCGTCGGGTTCAGCGTCGATGCGCGGAAGAACATCGCCGGGCAGCGCTGAACCCGACCTCTGTACGAGACTGGGCCGATGGACGACTACACGATCGAACGCGACATCGAGATCGAAGCCCCGGTGGAGGTCGTGTGGCGCACGATCACCGAACCGCAACTGATCCGCACGTGGTTCAGCGATGCGGCAGACCTCGAAGCCGCGACCCGGCGCAGTCGGATCGCTCACCTTCCGGGCAGACACGGACGCCCCCAACATCGTCGGGATCACGGTCGTCGCCGCCGATCGTCCGCACCGTTTCTCTTATCGTTGGGTGTATCCGCCCGGCGAGCACGCGACGGAAGCCAACTCGACGCTCGTCACGTTCACGCTCGTCGCCGACGGCGAGGAGCGGACCCGACTGCGCGTCGTCGAGTCCGGCCTCGAGCAAATGGACATAGGCGACGACGAGAAACAGAAGTTCCTCGAACAGCACCGTCACGGCTGGCAGGTCCAGGGAGACCGCTTGCGGGCCCTCTTTGCCTCGGGACACGCATCGTCACCATGAAACCCTCGTCCGATGACGACGACCTCTGGGAAGCGATGGCCGATCCGACGCGCCGGAAGCTGCTCGACCTCCTCGTGGCGCAGGGTCACGCCACGGCGACAACCCTCACGGCGGAGATGCCCGTCAGTCGACAAGCGATCTCCAAACATCTCCTGATCCTGCAGCGAGTCGGCCTTGTCGATGGACACCGACAAGGCCGCGAGGTCCGCTACGAAGTCCGCGAACAGCGCCTAGCCGAAGCGACCGGGGCGCTGTCCGAGGTCGCCAACCGTTGGGACCGCCGACTTCGAACGATCAAGCAACTCGCCGAACAGGCTCACGCCGCCGATCGTTCGACGAGCGCCGACAGCGGCGGAGGTCACAGTCCACAGACGACCTTATGAGGCCTCCCTGGTGCGGCGGGGCCGCCACACGGCCCAGAGCTGTTCGCCGGGAATCGGCGTCTCAATTGAGATAGACGCCGAGTTTACGAGCAGTCTGATAACAGGGGTCGTCCCGGCCAACGAGCTTCAGGCCTCTGGCGCGCTTCAAGGTCGTGAGGCCGACAGTATGTCCCGTCAGCCTGACCATCATGCCGAACTTGCCGGCATCATAAGCTTCGATTGCCGCCACCCCGAAGCGTTTGGCCAGCAAGCGGTCAGCAGCAATTGGTGCGCCTCCGCGTTGGGTATGGCCCAGCACTACCGTTCGGAGCTCGAACACACCCGGCACCTTTTCCTCTATGGTGTTCATCAGCGTGTCAGCTACGCCATGCAACTTCACCTCACTGCTTCTTATGCCTACGCTCAGAGGTCCTTGACCGAGATCCAGTCCCTCCGCCACAGCAATGACAGACGAGTGCATGGTCTTGTTGCGACGTTCCAGGAACTCAATGAGCCCGTCGATGTCAAGGTAGAACTCCGGCAACAAGATGGCGTTGGCGTTACCTGCCAATCCCGCATGCAGCGTGATCCAGCCGGCGTGGCGGCCCATGCACTCCACCAAGAAGATCCGCTCGTGGCTGGAGGCGGTCGTGTGGATCTTGTCCATAGCTTCAACGGCCACGGAGACGGCGGTGCTGAACCCGAAGGTGGCGTCAGTGCCGGAAAGGTCGTTGTCTACCGACTTGGGCACACCGACGATCGGCACGCCCGAGTCTGCTAATTGCATCGCAGCAGAGAGGGTTCCGTCGCCACCAATGACGATGAGGCCTTCCACGCCTAGTTTGGCCAAGTTGTCGCGAGCCATCTTCAAGGTGCCGGCCGGGATGCTGTTGCGGCCACCTTTACCGCCGATTTTGCCGGCGAAACGACCTTGATTGGTCGTCCGCAGGATCGTCCCACCGAGGTGATTGATGCCACGCACCGTGTTCGCGTCAAGTTCACGGCACATGATCGGATCCAGGAGTCCTTCCCAGCCCTTCTCGAAGCCGAGAAATGTGTAGCCGAGGGGCAGCCCAGAATTGACGATCGAGGCGATGGCAGTATTGAGGCCGGCACAATCTCCGCCAGAGGTCAAGATACCGATCTTCCGGGGGGCCCGGCGTGACATGTCGTAACTCCTTAATGGGGACGCGCGAACCAGTGTCGATCCCAACGCCCTGATTTCGGCGGGGCAACCAGCGCGGAGATGCTCCCAGGCACGGAACCTTAGGCGGTGGCAAAGGAATCGAACAAGGCAAAGCACCTTGTGACGACTGGCCTGATCCGCACGAGACGTTCTCGTCGCGTCTCGACACCGTGTACTTACCCGTCACCGAAACCGACAGTGGCTCGCGCCATCCTCTATCGTGACGGGCCGTCCGTCTCGCGCCGCTGCCTCCGAGGTCTCGCGCCATTCCCAGACGAGCATCTTTGGCGGAGTAGATGGCGGATATGCGCGCCTACGAAATCGGCGTGGCGAATCGCACCGTCCTGGTCGACCGTGGGTGAGGAGCCCGCCCAGTAGGTGACGTCGTCGACGTCGGGCTCGCTCTCCGCGGGCGAGGTACCCCCGCACTTGACATCCACGTTCCGTACTGCCATTGTGAGTACATGAGTACGACAAAGGACGACCGGCTTCAGATCAGGGTCGCTCCCGAGCGCAAGCGGGTTCTCGAGGAGGCGGCGGAGACCTCCCATCTAACGATCTCTGCTTTTGTCCTGCAGGCTGCGGAGATGCGGGCGGACGAAGTCCTGTTGGATCGGGACGCCGTGCGCCTTTCCTCGAGCGCCGCCAAAGTGTTCGCCGAGGCGCTCGACCACCCTGCCCAGGTCAACGAGCGGCTCGCGAGCGCCCTGAGGCGGCCACGGAAGTTCGCCTGGATTGACTGAACTTCGGCGGCCGGAGCTGCTGGACACAGCACGGCACAACCGAGGCGACTTCACTTGCGGCGACCCGACGCTCGACGACTGGTTGCGCCGATACGCCGGACAGAACCGTCGCGGGAATACTGCCGCCACGTGGGTCATCACAGACGAGGATGACGCGGTGGTCGCGTACGCGTCCCTGTCCATGACGGGTGTGGACCTCTCAACCGCACCTTCGTCAATGGCGAAACAGTCGCCTCAACCTGTCCCCGCACTCCTGCTCGGCCGCCTCGCGGTCGACCATCGCCATACCGGACTCGGGATTGGCACGGCCCTCGTCGCTCACGTGCTCGCCACTGCGCTCGAGATCAATGCGAAAGCTGCTTGCAAGGCGGTTGTCGTGGTGGCGCTCCATGAGCAGGCACGCTCGTGGTGGGAACGACTCGGATTTCATCCCTTCGACCCATCGGACCCGGCCTGTCTTGACTTGTATCTCCTGACGAACGAAGTCGGGAGGACACTCGCAGACCTTGAGGACGGCCCAGGTCGATGATCCAGGCAACAGCAGAGGCGCCGTCCGGCCGGTCGATCTGCCGGCGGACCTTCAGCCCTGCGGTGATCACCACCTCGTCGGAGAATAGCTAGAATTTTGGATGTAGATACCAGTCTGCCACTCTAATACACAGATATCTATGTTTTTGCCGTATCTACTTGACAGCCGGTTAACACGTAGTATTCTACGTGTAGACACATTTTCTTCGATCAATGAGCTGAATTATGGATGCAGACCGAAGCTATAGAACCGTCGACCAGTGGGAGGCGATCCTCGGCGACCAAGTCCGCCGGGTCCGGATCGCCCAGAAGCATGGATCAGGCGCGACTCGCCGAGCTTGCCGACGTGTCAGTCGGAGCCGTCTCGAACCTCGAGCGTGGGAAAGGCTCCTCGCTCCGAACCCTGATCGGCGTCCTCCGCGCGCTCGGGCGCACGGACTGGATCGAGTCGCTGGCACCGGCCGTGGGTGTGTCGCCGATGCAGTTGCTTCGTAGCAAGCAGAAGACACCGCGGCCACGAGTGCGGGCCAGCCGGAAGCGCAAGCCGGAAGCTACCCCCTGATGCCGTACCAGGCGGTCGACGTCGTGGAGATCAGATGCTGGGGCGCGCGGGTTGGTGCGCTCGCACGCGACCCCACGTCCGGGTTCTATGCGTTCGAGTACGAACCCAGATGGGTCGCGTCCGGTGTCGAGCTGGCGCCCCTCTACATGCCCACAACTGCGGCGACGGCGCCGTTCGTCTTTCCGACACTGCCGGTCGAGACGTACAACCGACTGCCAGCGATGATCGCCGACGCGCTCCCCGACGACTTCGGCAACGCACTGACCACTGCCTACCTTGCCAACGAGGGTGTCCGCCCCGAGGACATCACGCCACTGGATCGTCTTGCGTATCTCGCCGGCCGCGGCATCGGAGCACTTGAGTTCCATCCCATGCGCGGCCCGCGAACACGCAAGGCGACCGCGATCGAGCTGTCGGAGCTGGTCGTCGCAGCGAGGAGCGCACTCGCGGGCGACATCGGTACCGAGGACGGCATCACCGACGCGTTGAAGCACCTCATCGCGGTCGGAACCTCGGCCGGCGGCGCGCGAGCCAAGGCAGTGGTCGCGCTCAACCCGACAACCGGTGAGCTGCGCTCAGGCCAGGTCCCCGCGGATCCTGGCTTCGAGCAATGGCTGCTCAAGTTCGACGGCGTTGGCGCAGACCCCGACCTCGGAGCGACCGGCAACTTCGGCCGGATCGAGTACGCCTACCACCGCATGGCGCTTGCGGCCGGAATCGAGATGACAGAGTGCCGGCTCCTCGAAGAGGGAGGTCGAGCGCATTTCATGACTCGTCGCTTTGATCGCGCCGACGATGGCCGCAAGATTCACACGCAAACCCTGTGTGCCTTGAACCACTTGGACTTCAGACAGATCGGTGCTCACGACTACGCACAGTTGTTTCTGCTGCTTGAACGCCTCGGACTTGGACCCGACACTCGACAGGAAGTCTTTCGCCGCATGACCTTCAACGTTGCAGCCGCGATCTGTGACGACCACACGAAGAATTTCTCGTTCCTGCTTCCGGAAGCTGGAGCTTGGCGACTATCACCCGCGTACGACGTGACGCACGCCCACGCACCATCGAGCAAGTGGACCCGGCAGCATCTGATGGCCGTGAATGGTCGCGCCAACGGAATTACCCGGAGCGATGTGATGCAGGTCGGCGACCGCTTTGCGGTGCCGGGTGCATCCGATGTCATCAAACAGGTGCTGGAAGTCGTCGCCGAGTGGCGCAGCTTTGCAGAAGAAGCACTCGTTCCTGACGCGACGGCCGAGCAGATCGCCGCTGACATCGACACTTGGTCGGGACCGCTATTGGCGTGACGCAAACGCAGATCACCGGAAGCGCCACGCTGTCGGAGATGACATGATTGGTGGCGTGGGCCCGATGGCCGAGCGTCAGTGAGTTCGCTCTGCTTCCTCGGCAAGCAAGAGCCATTGGTTCTCCACCTCGGCGAGCTTGGTGTGAACTTCTGCGAGCTCCGAACCGATTCGTGCGAGCTCCTCGTGCTCGACTGTGTTCGAGAAGGCAACGGCGAGTTCGTCACGACGTTTCTCGAGGCGCGCCATATCTTGCTCATTACGTCGAGTCTCGTAGTAGATCGTGCTCGGGGAGCGACCGCTTCGCTTCACCGCCGACTCGTCATGCACACGAGCAGATCGCGTCGATGAGGCTTTGCCGGCATGAGCCGTCTGGTCCGCGGCAATCCAAGATTCGAGCTCTCCCGTGATCCCACGCACGGCGCCATTCGAGCTCACAGCGATCAGCCGATCGGAAGTGCGCTCGAGAAAGGTCCGATCGTGACTCACGACTACGAGCGCGCCCGGCCACTCCTCGAGGAATTCCTCGAGGATCCGGAGGGTGTCGAGATCGAGATCGTTCGTTGGCTCGTCGAGGAGGAGAACGTTCGGTTGTCTCGCGAGGACAATTAGAAGCTGCAGTCGGCGGCGCTCACCGCCCGAAAGCGTGCCGACACGTGCGAAGGGAAGGTCGCCGGTGAACCAGAAACGCTCCATCAGCGAAATGTCCTCGAGCGAACCGGGCGTGCGGGTCGGCCCCGCGACGAGGTCTTGCACTCGGGCTCCTAGATCGAGCTCGCCGCCCGTCTGGTCGTAGTAGCCGATCACGACGGTCGTCCCGACATCGACGGTCCCGGTGGTTGGGCGCTTGCGCCCGGCAAGGACATCGAGCAACGTCGACTTACCGGTGCCACTCGCCCCGACGATCCCGAGACGCTCGCGTGGCCCGAGGATGAGGTCGACGCCGCGGAACACCGGATCCTCATTGGGTCCATAAACGAACGCGACGTCTTTGCACTCGATGACTTTGTCCCCGAGGCGGGGGGTGCCGATCTTGAGCGCTAGCTCGCTTGATCGTGCCGGTGGCACAGCATGCGTCTCGAGCAACTTGGTAGCGGAGTCGACCCGTGCTTTCGACTTGCTCGTGCGCGCTCTTCGCACCCCGCCGCAACCAGGCGAGCTCGTGTCGGGCGAGGTTTCGTCGGACTGCCTCTGCAGACGAGGCACGGTCGTCGCGTTCGGCTCGAGCTTCGAGATACGAAGCGTATGTGCCCTCATGCAGGTAGCGACTGCCGCGATCGAGCTCAAGCATTCGTGTCGTGACGCGATCGAGGAGATGGCGATCGTGGCTGATGATCACGAGTCCGCCTCGAAATGCGAGGAGTTGATCCTCGAGCCATGCGACAGCACCGAGATCAAGATGGTTCGTCGGCTCGTCGAGCACGAGCAGCTCGGCCGGCTGCGCGAGTGCGCGAGCAAGGGCGACGCGCTTCGCTTGTCCTCCGGACAGCCTCGAGACATCGGTTGTCAGTTCGGCGCCCATGCCGAGGCGCTGGGCAACGGCCTCGGACTCCCACCCACTGCCGATCGCGTCGCGCACCGTTCCCGATGCAAGTACCGGGTCCTGTTCTAGGTAGCTGATACGCACGCCACGCCCTCGACGGACCAACCCCGACTCTGGATCGACGGCGCCTGCGAGGACGCGGAGCAACGTTGATTTGCCAGCGCCGTTGATACCAACGACTCCGATTCGTTGACCGGCCGAGACGGTAAGCGAAAGCTCATCGAACAAGACCCGATCCGGCGTGCTCATAGAGATGCGCTCGGCTTCGACGACCACAGTCATGGATTGTGAATGCTAGGCGGTGTCTTTGCCGATGCCACCCGCAGCAACACCCGAGTCATCGACGGAACCTGCATCTTTTCTACGAGACCAGCGAGACACTCGAACTACCGTTGGGTTCGGTGCTCGAAGGTCCAGCTATCGACACTGCTACGTCCGCGCCCCCTTCTCGAATAGTAGGGAAGAAGGGTCCATCGGTTCCCAAATTTGAGCTGTCCTCGATGTACTTGGTCCGCCCTCCTGTTTGGTCCAGATGCCGACGCTGCGCTGCGGTGATGCCTCGAAACTGGTCCGCTGCCCGCCGACGCGCGAGCCTAAATGTCGAAACCTGCTGTTGGCACGTGCCCGGGGGGGCGGTCAGCCGCCGGACCCGTTCAGGACGAGATCGGCCACAGCGGCGACGCCTCCGCGCAGCCGGCGGCGGGAGCTTCCCGGCCACCGATCAGATGATCTAGCAGGTCCGCCCGAACGGCCGCTAGCGGCGGGTCCGCGAGCAGCCCGCTCTCCTTGCCGCGGCCGGCGTCCCGCAACAGGTCGCTGAGGAGCCGGTGCACGAGCTGGTACTGCGGCTGCTCGTAAAGGCTCGCGCTGCCAGAACGCTCCTCCACCGCCAACGTCAGATGACGGTTGTCGAGTTTGACAACGAGGATGGCGTCGAGAATGGCCGCGATGCGCTGGCGCGGATCGGTCCCCGGACCGAGCGGCGGCGGTCCGCTCCCGATCGCGCGACGGAGAGGCTCAGTCCGAAGCTCCCACAAGGCCTGGATCGAACCCGGCCCGGCTGCCGAAGGCGCGGAACAAGGTGCCCTTGCCCACGCCGGCGGCGGCGGCGACATCGTCCATAGACAGTCCTGCTGGTGCGGCCGCCGTAGCGAACAGCTCGTCGGCGGCGGCGAGCACCGTCGCGCGATTGCGGGCAGCGTCGGATCGCTGGGGGCGTGTCACCTCCGGAGCCTACTTTGGCAATTGGACTGTCGGTCGCAGTAGTCGCCTGCATCCGGACCGGTGGTCCGGATTCGAACACAGGAGGAGTCACATGTCGGAAACTGCGGACCTGTTCCGGGCGGGGTTGGAGCGCTTCGGCGACGGCGACCTTGACGGTTATCTCGAGCTGTTGAGCGACGAGGTCGAGGTCGAGTTCCCCTTCGCCCCGCCCGGCCGTCCCGAACGGCTGCGCGGACGCGAGAACCTCCGCCGCTATCTCGAGCCGCTGCTCGCACGCGTCGCCTACGACTCGATCACCAGCCTGGTCGTCTACGAGACCGACGTCGCCGGTACCATCGTTGCCGAGATGACCGCCAGCCTTCGACTGCTCGAAAGCGACCGGACATACTCGAGGCGCTACGTCGCCGTCGTCCGCGCGGCGGACGGGCGCGTCGTGTCGTATCGCGGTACTGGAACCCGCTCGCCCTGAGCGACCGGGCAGGTGCAGCCGAGGCATCATGAGCAACTTACGAGTGCTCATCACCGGTGCGACCGGTACGACCGGATCACACGGTCGCCGCGGTGGCACGCTCTGCCGGAGCCGAGGTACGCACCGCTAGTCGGCACAACAGCGACGTCCTCTTCGACTGGCACGCCGCGGGCACGTGGCCGTCGGCGCTCGACGGCTGTAACCGCGTCTACCTCGTCCCGCCCCCCGGCATTGACATCGCACCCGTGATGGTGCCTTTCATCGAGCTGGCACGCCGAAGCGGCGTCGAACGGCTGGTGCTCCTCAGCACCTCCGTGACACCGATGGGCAGCTGGGCCGCCGGGGTGGTGCACCAAGCCCTCGCGAAGAACGGGTCGGACGACTTCGTCGTGCTGCGACCCTCCTGGTTCATGCAGAACGTGATCGGTGAGCACCATCTGGCTCGGATGATCCGCGACGAGGACCGCATCGTGACCGCGACCGGCGAGGGACGAGTCGGATTCGTCGACGCCGACGACATCGCCGCTGTGGCAGTGCACGCGCTGGTTGACGAACGAGGCCCGCAGTCGAGCTGGTGCTGACCGGGCCCGAAGCGCTGAGCTACCTGCGCGTGGCCGAGCTGGTCGGTGCGGCTCGCGGGCGTCCCGTAGCATTGCGTCGGTGACGCCGGCCGAGTTCGCCGCGCGGCTCGCCCACACCTACCCGCCGCGCTTCGCACAGGCATTGGCCCAGCTCGACGCCGTCATTGCCGCGGGAGCCGAGGACAGGGTGACGCCCGACGTCGAGCACGTCACCGGTCGGCCGCCCCGCAGCTTCGAACAGTTTGCCGCCACTGCCTTCCGACCCTCCGGCTGACGCCGTGATCGGGAACGCCGAGGGCTTCTGGTCGGACAGCGGTGACTACCGCACCGCGAGCCCGATCGCGGTTCGCCAGATCCAACAGTGAGGGTGTCACTTGAGTGCGGCGTGTACTGGACTTGAGCTTCCCCCGATTCTCCGGATAGCTCTCAGGTAACCGTCATCAGCCCCCTTACGCGTACCATCGAGTCATGGACGACAGAGAGACGGACCAGGTGGTGAAGGAGCTGCTGCGCCTTCACAGCGAAACCGCAGAGCATCGAGCGGCCATCTCCCGTATCGCCACAAGAAGACGCGAGCTCGCCGCACGCCTCGGTGAGGCGATCGGGCCAACCAAGGCAGCACAGAAGCTCGGAGTCAGCCGACAGACGTTGTGGCAGATCTTGAACCCGGATCAGGCCAAGGAGATCAAGAAGCGGTCGAAGACGCACACCCGGGAGCGCATCCGTGAACCGTGAGGCATCGAAGTAACGGACGACGCAACGTGTCGGACCACCTTGGTG
This sequence comes from uncultured Acidimicrobiaceae bacterium, assembly GCA_963804265.1. GTDB lineage: Bacteria > Actinomycetota > Acidimicrobiia > Acidimicrobiales > Bog-793 > Fen-455. Next base: position 2,180 of record CAWDPZ010000005.1, on the reverse strand, counting down.
ACCGGTTCGTGAGTGCACCCGCACCGGACCACCTGACGAGGACGTTGACCTTCCGCGACGGCACCGTTGTTGGCCACCGCCAGCTCGGCAACGGCCCAGGCGTCGTGCTCTTGCACGGCGTCGTCGTCGCGGAAAGCACACCCTGTCGGTGCGAAAGGCATCCTCGCCTCCGGCGACAATCGCGGCGATCTCGCCGGCCGCGTCAAGGATGTCGGCGACACGTCGGTTGTCTGGTCAATCATGAGACAGCCTCTGAACCTGCACTTTCTTTGGCTTGGTGGCGGGGGAAAGATTTGAACCTTCGACCTTCGGGTTATGAGTCATCTCCGAGCCTTCTCTGGGGTCTGTTGGCGTCGGCTCCAGTAGGCCTGAATATTGGCTCTACCTGGGCTTTCTTCGCGGCACCCCGAGAGGGCAGGCACGACCAATTAGCGGCTCGCGAGACAAAAGTAGGGCAAAAGTAGGGATGGACTTCAGCCCACGAATGCATGAATTTCCCTCTGCCCGACCTTCGGGTTTAACCCACACTTCAATGGATTTCTTTGTGCCCGACCTTCGGGTTCAACCCACACTGCATACCTTGCCACTGAAGGCACCAGCCTCACGCCTTCGGCGCGGCGTGCGGCCAACTTCGGCGTCCCTGTTGGGAATTCGGCTCTCTAGCTTCGTGTCGCTGGGCGCCGGCCAGCACACGAGGAGCCCTCCGGCGAACGTTCGCGGAGAGGTTGTAGGGAAAGAATAGGGATGCTCTCGACTCAGGGTTCTGGCAGTCGAATTTAGGAGCTCTCCCCTTTTCTGGCTGGGCTTTTCTGGACGTCGGCCAACGCGTCAGGAGCGCTCCGTCAGACCTCAGTGGACAGGTTGTGGGAAAGAGTAGGGATGCTTCTCGGCTCAGGGGTCTAAAGAGTAGAGATGCTTCTCGGATCAGGGGTCTGGCGGTCGAATTTGAACTCTCCCCCAAAGTCACCGTCGCGGGCATCCAGCCATGAGACGGTGAGAGCCGCCATCGGGCGATGATCGGAGCGGGCGGACGCGAATCGCGTTCTCAGCTTGAGAAAGCTAAACGGTGCCAATTGCGCTACCAGCACCGATTCGCCAATACCCTGCTTATCCTGGACTTTACTACACCATCGTGATCGGTTCGCAACCCGAATACCGGTATTACGCCGCAATCGCCGCCTGGCCTGCACGTGTCGCACACGCTCGATTAGCCGTGATCGACAGACTGGACCCGATCCTCGTCCGTGCGCGTCCAGCCACCGGGTGTCCACCGATGACTTCGTGTCACTCGGTTCTGCAATCAGATCGCTTCTGCAGCCGGGGTGACCAGGTCCCCCACCCTCTGCTGGCTCCTTGTCGTTTGCCATTCTTAGGGGACCAGGCCGTTGCCTCTGGTCTCAGGCGATCTGTACCTTCGTCGCCGAGTCGGACGACCACCTCTACCTCGCCGCCGAGCTCTCGGAAGTAGCTACGGAGCGTCGCCACCTCGGTGTGCTCAAGCTCACCGCGCTCGATCTGGCTCAATCGTGACTGCGAATTTCCGATCTGCTCGGCAAGAAATTGTTGGGTGATGCCCAATGCCTCGCGGATCTCTGTGGGTCGGTGCATGCGGATCTCGGAGCGCAACCGCTCCATGTTCGCCTGCACCTTCTCGTCATCGAACCTTCCCTTGGCACGAAGGTCCGCCTTAACGTCCTCCCACTTCGTGGCCTTCGCCATCGTCCTACTCTCCAATCTCGTCGTTGTACTCGCCGGCCAACCACCGCTCGTATCTCGTTTCAGCGATCGGAATGCTCTGCGCGTACCGCTTGGACCATTGATCGCTCTTATCGCCTGCCACCAATAGGACGGCCTGGCGCTGTGGGTCGAAGATCAACAGGATGCGAACCTCGCTTGTGCCCGTCGAACCTGGTCGTAGCTCCTTCAAGTTGTGGAGCTTCGAGCCTTGAATTCGATCGGCCAACGGCCAAGGCGGTTCAGGGTCGTCCTCCTCCAGCAGGTTGATGGCCGCTGCAACGAGTGCAGCCGTTTCGTCGTCTTGGTCGCACAGCTCCCGGTACCAGGCGGTCAACCTCTTCGAGCGGGACAATGACCCAAGCCACTCGCATAGTATAACTCTGGCCTTCTATAATGTCTACCTTCTAAGCGAGCCAACCCGACATCTCGCTGTTCTCGACGGC
>CAWDPZ010000004.1:0-44233 GCA_963804265.1 uncultured Acidimicrobiaceae bacterium | reverse complement strand
CCGGGAGTCCTGAGCCCGACCGGCCGCGAGCCCTGAGCCGGCCCCTGTCTCCGCGGTTCGCGCGTTCCCGCCGCGCCTATTGCCTCCCGCCATTCGCCTGGATACTCTGACACCAGCCGACAGCCGGCTTGCTCGTGGCGTTCAACCGCCGCCGTGAAACTTCCACGACGGAAAGGAACGACCATGCGCCCACCGGAGGACGACCGCGCCATTCGGATCCTGCGCGGGAACCTGCCAGAGTTCGAGAACTACTACCTCGACCTGTTGGACATCTACGACGAGGATCTGACGGCGCAGGTGGTCTTCAACGAGCTTGCAGACTATGTGACCGAGCTCATACGAAAAGATGAGCGTGAGGACCTGATCGAAAGGTGCCTCGCGGCGTTGGAGCTCGTGGCCGTCGAGCCTGGTGCAGACGGGACGGGGCTGGTCGCCTTCTGTTTCCTGGACCAGCTGCCGCGCTGGGCCCTCGAAGAGATCCGCGACTGGCTGCATCCGGTCACCGCGACGGTCCTCGAGCTCCTCGACCAAGACCTCATCTACGAGGACGACGGAGAGACGGCCCTCCTGCTCTCGGATCGTCTCTCCACCACCATGTCGGTCCCGGCTGAGGATTGATCTTCTTCGGGTTCGCGTTGGCTCCCGCCGCCCTTCTTCCGGTCGGAGTGACCGTCACACCCCCTCGCTAGGGAAGTTGCTCGTCACCTCTGCCACCGACGTGCATGCCGTCTGCAACCTCGGGCGGGCCGTCCCCTCGAGGCTCTACAGCGCCTTGGTGGAAAGGGACCCGATCTGTGTCGTGCCCCGCTGCTCGGCCAGGTACAACCTGGAGATCGACCACCGGGTCGTGCCTTTTGCCGAAGGCGGCCCGACCGAGCTCGCCAACCTCGCGAGGCTGTGTCACCACCACCACTTCTTGAAGACCCACGAGGGCTACCGCCTGGAGGGGGGCCCGGGGGCCTGGATCTGGGTGCACCCCGACGGCACCCGCGACGGACCTGTGTCCACGGGTCCGCCCCCGACTGATGAGACGAGCACCGATCCCCCTGCAGGCCCGAACATGCCCGCTTGCCGAGATACGACAGAGACCGCCCGGACAGTCAAAACGGCCCAGCCAGCCATGACCGCCCAGGCGAGCTTGTTCGCGAGCTGAAACGAGCCTGCCCGCGAGCCCGCCTGAACGGCCGGGCCGACGAGCCCGCCCATGAGCCCGCCTGAATAGCCCGACGAGCCCGCCGAGGAGCATTCCCTACGACTCGGGAGCCACGGCTCCGGCGACCCCGACCGAGGCGGGCGAGCGGACCCCGGCCGAGCCTGAGGATTGACGGATCCGGCCACGCCGGCCGAAAAGCACCCCCGAGCTGCTTGTAGCTCTCTGATCTGCGACATCGCTGTCGATGTTTCTTCCTGGAATTCAGGACATGCGCTCAATTTTGACCTCCAGCTCTCCGATAAATCCTCGGGGGCAAGTTGCGCCTGTTGTGAATCGAGAGCATGAGGGAGGCGGAACGGTGACAGTCGGCGATATAGACGCACTCGGCAAGGCCGACGAACTGCGTCCAGCCGGGACTCCTAGAGGTAACGAGTTTGCCGCCGAAGAAGCGCGGCTGCTGGACGAACTGCTCGCCTCCGCGGACCTCGGGTCGCCTGACGCGCCCGAAGTTCGACCTGTTCACCAACTGACCGACGGCGAGGCGCTCGACGGCCAGTGGCAAGCAACGCTGGCATCGTCTCCGGAACAGTCTCCTGGATGGGGCCACGGCCGCGCCGTTGGCCACCTACGGTGCGCCTGATCCAGACCCCGGGCCTCGCCGAGACCGCGATGGGGTCCGGGGACGTCGAGGGCGACCACCTCGAGGGTCTGCAGCAGAATGAGGTCGGACAAGTCTCCGAGCATCCGTCTGAGTTCGATTCCGAGATGCTTGCCGCGGACGCGCCCGAGTTGGCTGTCGAAGAGGCGATCCAGCCTGACGTGCCTTCAAATTCCTCTCGACCTTGGCTGGCTGGACAGGCTCGAAGGGAACATCGAGCCATCAGCGAGACGTCGCGCCGGCACCGATCTATCTGGAACAGGCGACGCCGGAAGCTGACCCCGAGCCGCACTCCGCAGATGCGCTCCAGCGTCCCCAGGATGAGATCGCCGAGCTGTCGCCGCACCTTTACTCCGAGACGGCTGAAACAGCTTCGGATCTCGAGTCCACCGATATGACCGATTGGGACGATTACGTAGAGGCTGGCGACTTCGACACGCCGGCTGAAGAGGCAGTCGCCGAGCCCGCCGAGCCCGCGGTAGAGGATGTTGCGACGCCTGTCGAGCTCGCTGCCGAGGTGGACGCGAGAGCTGGTAGCCGATGCGCCTGTCGAGCTCGCTGCAGAAGATGCCGCGGAGCCGGCACCTGGCGGGGACGCCGCGGAGCTGGTAGCCGATGCGCCTGTCGAGCTCGCTGCAGAAGATGCCGCGGAGCTGGTTGCCGACGCGCCTGTCGAGCTCGCAGTCGAAGAGGCCGCGGAGGCGTCCGCCGAGCTCCTCCGAGTCTGTCGCAGAGGTCGCCGAGCCCGCTGCCGAAGATGCCGCCGAGCAGGTTGCCGACGCGCCTGTCGAGCCCGCTGCACGAGAATGCCGCGGAGCCTGCGGAAGATGCCGCGGAGCTGGTAGCCGATGCGTCTGTCGAGATCGGTACGGAGGATGCCGCGGAGCCTGGCGGGGACGCCGCGGAGCTGGTAGCCGATGAGCCTGTCCGACTCGCAGTCGAAGAGGTCGCGGCGAGGAGTCCGCCGAGCAAGCCGAGTCGCTGTCGAGGAGGCCGCGGAGCCCGCTGCCGAGGAGGCCGCCGAGCCTGCCGAGGATGCCGCGGAGCCCGCTGTCGAGGAGCCCGCCGAGTCTGCCGCAGAGGTCGCGGAGCCTCGGCCGCTGCCGAGGAAACCGCCGAGCCTGCCGAGGATGCCGCGGAGCTGGTAGCCGATGCGCCTGTCGGACCTGCAGCCGAAGAGGTCGCTGAGGCGTCCGCCGAGCAAGCCGAGTCTGTCGAGGAGGCCGCGGAGCCCGCTGCCGAGGAGGCCGCCGAGCTTCCGACCCGAGCTACCCCCATGGAATCGACGAAGCCTGTCGAAGAGCCCACATCTACGGACCACGCCTTGGCCGCGACGGAAGCACCAATGGCGAACCTGGCTGCTCGACTTGGTTCCACCGAGACGCTCCTGGACGCGAAGCAGACGACGGTGGTGGCGGAGCCGGAACAGTCGGCAGAACCGGCGGCGGCTCCCATTCGAACCACCGCCGCCTCACGCCAGGCCGCCCTCGCGTCGGATCCGGCGTTCAGGAATACGCCGAGCTATATCGAAACGGGAAAGCTGCGACGTCGACCACGCGTCTCCCGCGCGTTCCTGGCCGCGGCGGCCGCGGTATTCTTTATCGCCACGCTCGGCGCCGGCTTCGTGGCAATGAAACAGACCCAGTCAACAAATCAATGGCGCCAGCGTGATCAACAAGAGCTGGCCCTCAGTCTCAGCCTCTCCACGCACGGCGGCGTGCTGTCGAGGAACCTCGCGGCTGCTCAGGGCGCCATCGCGTCGCTCGAGTCCCGGACGTCTCGACTGAACCAGCAGGTAAAGAGCTTGCAATCGCAGCTGGCTGCCGCGAAGCAAGCCAGGGCAAAGCAACTCAGCGGCGGTCTGGTCGGCCAGCTGACCAAAGAGGCGGGATCCCTCTCGAACGGAATGGTCATGTGCGTGAACGACATGAACTCACTGCGGAACGAGATCAACCACGACGTCGCGAACTCGCGCTACCCCGACCCCCATCTACAGCCGAACACCCAGAACACGGACGGATGGTGCGCCACCGCTCGCCAGGAGAGCCAGCTGCTCCAGTCGACTCTGAGCAAGGCTCGGTGAGCCGGCGCTCAGCCCCTCAGCGTCGCCTCGTACTGGCTCTCGACAGCGGCAATGCACCGTGCACGGAGCTCTGAGATCTCGCCATCAGTGAGCGTGTGGTCGAGCGCGGAAAAACGAAGTCGGTAGGCGAGGCTGCGCTCGCCCTCGCTCACGCCGGCTCCCCGATAGACGTCGAACAGCTCGATCGACTCGCAGAGCTCGCCGGCGGTGCGACTGAGAGTCGAGCCCTACGGAAGCCGCCGGGACCGCGTCAGGCACGACGAACGCCAGGTCGACATCGCTGGAAGGAAAGCGGCTCACAGGTCGCGCCGCGGGCGGTCGCGTCGGTGCTGAGGCCAGCTTTCGGAGGTCGAGCTCGAGCCAGCCGGCACGCGGGTGGATGAGGTCGAAGGCGTGCAGCGTCTCCGGGTCGACCTCACCCACGACGCCGATTACGACGTCGCCCGCCACGATCTCCGCCGCCCGCGCCGGATGGAGGCCGGCCCTGACTGTGGGGCGGAGCTCGACAGGCTCCAACCTCAGAGCGTCGGCGATCACTCGCCAGGCATTCACCGCGGCCCGTGCGTCGTCTTCGACGTCCGCCAGGAGCAGGGCTACCGCCTCCCACTCCTCAGGCAGCTCCGGACGTGACACCTGCGGAGCCGCTTCGCCTGGCTCGACCGCGCTCCTGGCTCGACCGGCTCCCCCCGCTCCCCCGCCGCCAACGGCGCGCTCGGCGCCGCGAACACGTCTCCGATCTCAAAGAGTCGCAGCCACGGCTGACGGCGGCCGACGTTATGGCGCGCCGCTCCGAGCAGACCCGGCAGGAGTCCCCCCTCAGGGCGGACTCCTCCGCGACCATGGGGTTCAGCAGCCTCACCAACGGGCTCACCACTCCCCCAAGCTCTTGCTCTCGCCCGTCGACTATCGACATGGTCCATGCCTCAAGAGCGCCGAGCCCGGTGAGAATCCGCCTCAGGCGACGTCGCAACATCTGCAAATCGGTGAGTCGGCCGACATACGGGGACCGCCGCTCGGTCACCGGGAGTTCCTGGTAGCCGATCCGGCGTGCCACCTCCTCCGCCACGTCGACCTCACGCCGGACGTCAGGGCGGAACGAGGGCACCTCAACCTCGAGAACGGCGCCCTCGGAGAGCGCGGGAGCCGGAGCGTCACCGGGCGCGGCCAGGATCGCCGGAGCCGGCCCGGCCACTTTGGTCACGAAGCCAAGCGGCTCCAACAACCTTCCGACTTCGGCATCATGAAGGCTCCTACCGAGCAGCGACCCGATGCGATCTGTCCGAACGACAACTCGTCGCGCCTCGTAGGGAACAGGCTCGGAGTCCAGAGCGCCCGAAGCGACAAGCGGAACCGGCGCCCCGGCTGCCCGGGCAGCCGAGACAACAAGCTCGCAGAAACGCAGCGCCGCGTGGTCCATGCCCAACCGGTCCACCCCACGCTCGAACCTCACGGACGCCTCAGTCCTGAGCCCCACCCACCGGGCTGTCCGGGCCACGGCGAGAGGAGCGAACGAGCCAACCTCGAGGAGAACGCGCGAGGCCTCCGAACTGATCTCGCTCGACTGGCCGCCCATGATGCCGGCGATCCCCACCGGCTGATCGTTGGCGTCGCATATCAAACAGTCGGTTCCTGAAAGAGGATCCTCCGCCTTCGCAGGTCGAGTACCGAGCACCCGGGTCGCGCCGTCGAGCGTGACGATCTCTTCGCCCGCGCGCGCCGCCCGAACGCGCAGCCCGTGCCCGCCGAGCCGGTCGAGGTCATAGGGATGCGTGGGCTGGCCGAGCTCGAGCATCACATAGTTCGAGGCATCGACGACAGAGTCGATCGGCCGCATACCTGCAAGGGTCAGACGGCGGGCGATCAACGCCGGCGAGGCCACGCTGCTCACTCCGAGCAGCACCTTGCCGAGCAGGCGATGGCACAGCTCCGGCACGAGCACGTCCACGCTGGCGAATCCGGCAGCCGGCTCAGGGCCCTCCGCGACGACCGGCTCCGGCAGGCGCAGCGGCAGTCCACGGCGAGCACCTATGTCACGGGCGATGCCGGCGATACACAGGCAATCGGGGCGGTTCCCCTCGATCGCGAGGTCGAATACGACGTCAGGCTCGTATCCGGCTCCCAGGTACTCGGCAAGCGGCAACCCGAGCTCGAGATCGCGGCCGGCGCCGGCCAGGCAGATCATGCTTACCGTGGTCCGGGGCCCCGCCCTGCGCAGCCTTGCCCACCTCCCTCGGCCCACCTGGATCCCCATGGCCGAGCACGAGGATCCCGGCGTGATCGTCGGACAATCTCAGCTCGCGACCAGAGCAGAGCATGCCGTTGGAGACGACGCCACGCATCCTGCGCTGCTCTATGCGGAAATCACCGGGCAGCATGGCGCCAACGGGCGCGAATACGACGACATCTCCGACGTCGAAGTTCCAGGCACCGCAAACAACCTCGACCGGCTCCGGCCCACCGGCGTCGACGACGACCCGGCGGATCTTGTCGGCGTTGGGAATGGCGGCAATCTCCAGAACCTGCGCCAGCACGACGTCGCCCAGGCCCTCGCCGACCGTCTCCACACCCTCGACGACAAGCCCGAGCGCGTCAAGGTCCGCGGCGAGCGCAGCCACCTCGACGCGATCGGTGGGCCGCGTCTCGAGCGGCGTAAGTTCCCGCAACCACGACAGTGGAACACGCACTTGTTCGTCTCCTAAGGCCTTGTACTGCCTGCCCAGCCGGTCTGGCTGCCGGTCCTGCCCTGCTGCCTGCTGGTCCTGCTGTGATCCTGCCCTGCTGATCCTGCCCTGCTGGTCCTGCTGTGCTTTTCGGCCCTCGTAGCCGACCTTGCCCTCGCAACCTCGCCGCCGAGGTTCAGGCGAGGCACGCGCCCCTGCCGACCGCCCCGGCGGCCCGGGTGAACGGCAGCCGCCGTCGGCCCCGATACACCGGCGCCCGCGGCTCAGAACTGCCCGAGGAACCTCACATCGTTCTCGATCATCACCCTCAAGTCCGCGATCTCGTGGCGCATGATGGCGATCCTGTCGATCCCGAACCCGAAGGCGAAACCGGTCCACTCCTCCGGATCGACCCCGGTGGCCTCGAACACCGCCGGGTGCACCATCCCGCAGCCACCAAGCTCGATCCACCCGACTCCCGAGCAGGTCCGGCAGCCGTCCCCACCGCAGATCACGCAGGACATCTCGAACTCCGCCGACGGCTCGGTGAAGGGGAAGTAGGCCGGACGCAGCCGGGTCCGGGTCCCCTCGCCGAAGATGGCGCGGACGAAGGTGTCGATCGTCCCCTTCAGATCCGCGAACGTGACCCCGTGGTCGACGACGAGTCCCTCGATCTGGTGGAACACGGGCAGATGTGTCGAGTCCGGCGTGTCCTTGCGAAACGTGCGGCCCGGCGCCACGGCGTAGATGGGCAGCACGCCCCGCTGCAGGAGACGGATCTGGACCGGGGAGGTGTGCGGCCGCAGCAACACGCTCCACGGCTCCCCGTAGTCCACATAGAACGTGTCGAGAGGGCTCCGGGCCGGATGGTCCTCGGGGATGTTGAGCGCCTCGAAGTTGCGCCAGCCGGTCTCGACCTCGGGGCCCTCGGCTATCTCGTATCCGAGGCCGACGAACACGTCCTCGAGCGCTTCGCGGACCTGGGTGACGAGGTGCAGATGCCCACCGAGCCGACCCGGGAGCACCTCGGTCAGATCGAGACGGTCCGCGGCGAGCTGCTCCGCCCTCGCCGCCGCCGCCAGCTGTTCCCGACGAGCATCCGCGAGGGCCTCGAGGCGGGTGCGGAGCTCGTTCAGGAGACGGCCAGCCACACGACGTTGGTCGGGATGGCATCGACCCGAGTCGCTGGTACATCTCCGCAAAACGGGACTTCTTCGACCGGAAAGCCACCCTCTCACCCTCGTCGAGGGCGGCCAGGTCACCCGCTTGCTCGAGTGCCGCCGTTGCCGCGGCCTCGAGCTCTGCGATCTCTGGGGAAATGTCGACAGTCACGAGCTCGTCCGGCGATGCAACATCGGAGACAATCTACGGCACCCTCAGCCAGCGGCCAGACGGCGTCGGCGCGCGGCGTCGAAGCAGAGGACGGCAACGGTCATCGCCACGTTCAGCGACTCGGTGCCAGCGTCCATAGGGATCGTCAGCGAGCCGTCCAGCCGGCTCACGACCTCTTCGGGCAACCCCGCTCCCTCGTTGCCGAGCACGAGCGCGCTGCGACCTTCGAGGTCAGCGATGGCGTAGTCGGTGCCGCCACGCGGGACGGTCGCCCACCGGCGGTATCCGTGGCTCCCCAGCATCTCGAGGACCTCGGTCGGCGCGGTCCCGACGACCAGCCGCACCCGGAACACCGCGCCGGCGCTCGCCCGCACCACCTTCGGGTTGAAAGGGTCGACCGTGCCGGCGCAGCAGACCACTCCAGCCACGCCTGTGGCACCGGCGATCCGCAGCACCGCCCCCAGGTTGCCGGGGTCGCGCACGTCGACGCACACGAGAATCAGGTCGTGATCGCCGTCGGCGGGCCGCGAGAAGCAGCTCGTCCATCCCTACGTCGACAGCCTCGACGACGGCGCACACCGGCTGTGGACTCACGGTGTCGGCCACGCTGCTCCATGATCCCGGGGCCGAGCTCGAATATCGCCACGCCAGAGTCGGCTGCACGCTCGACGACCGCGGCCGTCGGCGCGGACAGCCTCCATTCGGGAGCGACGAAGAGGCCCTCGATCCGCGCTCTGGCGTCCAGGGCCGCCTCCACCAGGCGCACGCCCTCGGCGACGAACGCATGCTCGGCGTCCCGGACGCTCGTACGCCGCAGGAGACGGCGCAATCGCTGAACCCGCTGGTCACGGGCACCTACGGCCCTGACGTTAACGCTCACGTCGAGGCTTGGCGGAGGCTCGACACAGCTGGGCCGACACTAACGCTCAAGTTGACGTGGAGGCCTAGGAGGCGGCCTCGTCGACACTTTCCTCGACGCCCGCGAGTGCGTCCTCGTCTCCGTCGAAGGCCGCGAGGCTCACCTGCACCAGGGCCGCGAACGCCTGCGGGTCGCGAACGGCGAGGTCGGCCAGCATCTTGCGGTCGACCTCCACCTCCGCCCTGTGCAGGCCGGCGATGAAGCGGCTGTAGGTCGTGCCGTTGAGGCGTGCGGCGGCGTTGATGCGCTGGATCCAGAGCTTGCGGAATTCACCCTTGCGAGCACGGCGGTCCCGGTAGGCGTACTGGAGCGAGTGCATGACCTGCTCGTTGGCCGCCCGGTACGAGCGCGACTTGTTCCCGTAAAAGCCCTGCGCGCGTTCGAGGACGGTCCTCCGGCGCTTCTTGCCGTGGACTCCGCGCTTCACCCTGGCCATCTGGGGGCTCCCTTCATCGTCGATACGAGTGCGATCTGTTGGACTGTCGAGTTCGGTCTGTCGAGCTCGAATTGGTCTGTCGAGCCGAATTCTCTGTCGAACCGGGGCCTGTCGAGCTCGGGCTGATTCCTGAGCTCGGGCCGACTGCTAGGCTCGGGCTGACTGCCGGACCGGCTCGTCGACACGGCGATTGCCGGTCGGCGGGCGGGCCGGCTGGCGGGCTCAGATGCCGAGCAACCGCCGGACGCTCTTGCGGTCGGCCGAGGACACCCCTACCTCGTGCGAGAGGCGGCGAGTCCGAACCGACGACTTCTTCTCCAGCATGTGGCCACGGTTCTGCTGCCGGCGCCTGATCTTTCCGGTCCCGGTGATCTTGAAACGGGCCACTGCTCCCCGGTCCGTCTTCTGCTTCGGCATTTCCGTACCCCTTCGTATCGATTCCGTGCTCGCTCGCACTGTGTTCAATGCGCTCTATGTGTCCGACTGCGCTCTATGTGTCCCGCCGGCGTCTCGTGCCGGCCTTCTCCTCGGCCACGCGGCCCGTGACCCGACAGGGTCAACCTCCGGCCCGATGGCCCGGCGATCGGGTCTCCCGATCACCGCCTTGATCCGACTTGCTCGCTTGCTCGTCCTTGCTCCAGCCAACCCTGCTACGGGTGGGTCTCGACCTGCTCCAGAGCGGCCTCGGCCGGCACCGTGGCCGGCACTGCTACAGGCACCGCGGCCGCTTCGACGGGCTCAGCAACAGAGAGCTCAGCAACGGAGACGCTCAGCAGCTGCGGGCGACATGGCTATGGTCCCGGCCGGCGCGTTGCCGTTCGTGGCCACACGATGGCGGTCCTCAGTGTGCTGTTTTGCTTCCGATGACTGCTTGGCTCGCTTGTCGGGCGCCAGGACCATGACCATGTTCCGTCCGTCCAGACGACCCTCGGTCTCGATCTTGGCCACTCCGTCTATCTGCTCGGCGATCCGGTCGAGGATCCGCTTGCCCAGGTCCGGGTGGATGACCTCCCGTCCGCGGAACATCACGGTGACTTTGACCTTGTGGCCCTCGTTCAGGAATCTGAGCACCTGACGGGTCTTGGTCTCGAAGTCCCCCGGGCCGATCTTCGGCCGGTACTTCATCTCCTTGATCCCGATGTTGCTCGTCTTGCGCCGCGATTCCTTGGCCCGTTGCGCCACGTCGAATTTGAACTTCCCGTAGTCCATGATCCGGCAGACCGGGGGATTCGCCAGAGGCGCCACCTCCACCAGGTCAAGATCCTGCTGCTGGGCAATGGCGAGCGCCTGCGCTAGAGGCGTGATCCCGAGCTGGCGACCTTCAGCGTCGACAAGCCGGACCTCACGAGCACGGATACGGTCGTTGATCCGTGGCTCATTGGAGCTGGGAACAGTGGTGATTGGGCGTCGTCCTCTCGCTGGGGCCGAGACGATGCTCGACCATACGAAAGGGAAGGCGGCAGTGCCGTCCGGCCAAACTCAAAACCCGGCGCACGCATCGGCATCACCGACAGTGGCCGGGTGGGAGTCACGCCGTGAGCGCACCCCGCTTCCCTTAGTTGTCAACACGTAATCTAGCAGCATGAGCAGCCTTTGGACACCAGAGGGAGAACATCGCGTGCCGCGACCGGGTGAAGAGGGACCCGGTACCGGAGGGACCTCTGGCCCCGGATCACAAGGCGGAACGGGTTCGCCGGGCCGGCCCGGCTCCCCCGGCGGTGCCGAAGTCGCCGGAGCCGGCGAGATGAGCGAGGAGGAGCGAGCCACCGAGGAGGAACTGCTCGAGGTCGCCAAGCACCTCGCCGCTGCCCCGGCGGAGGATGTGATCGCGAACCACTGCTACGGGCTGTTCGAGCTCGCCGCTTTGCACCTGTCCCAGCAGCCCCCTCAGTTCGACAAGGCTCGGCTGGCGATCGACGCTCTCGGACTGCTGGTCGAGGGCCTCGGCGAGCGACTGGGACAGCACGCACCGGCGCTGGCGGAGGGCCTGTCTCAGCTGCGCCTCGCCTTTGTCCGGATCTCCTCGGCGACACCATCCTCTGACGGTCAGGCCAGCCCCGAGACCGAGGTCTGAGACCGAGGCGGCGGCACGCCGCGTCGGCCGAGGGGCGGCGCACGCTGCGTCAGGCCGAGGGCGGCGGCACGCTGCTCAGGCCGAGGGGGCGGCGGCACGCCGCGTCAGGCCGAGTCCGTGCGGGTGACGCCCTCCAGCTCGCGCCCGGACAGCCCCAGGACGTCGACGATCCCGGCCCAGCCACCTTCGCTGGCAGGAGCGACGATCAGGTCGGCCCGTTCGAGGGCTCCCGGCGAAGCGTCGGCCACGGCGAGGGCGAGTGAGGCCCCGTCGAGGAGCTCGAAGTCGTTGTCGGCGTCGCCGATGGCGAGCACCCGGCCGGAGTCGAGTCCCTTGACGGCGCAGTAGGCGGTCACTCCGGACCACTTGTTGACCCCGAGGGGCCGGAAGCTCAAGTGGAGCCCGCCGAAGGTGCGGTCAGGGGAGATCGCCGACGCGACCGGGGCCTGGGAGGTGACCGCCGCGGCCAGGTCAAGAATCATGGAATGGTCGCTGCCCAGGAGCGTGAAGGCCAGGACTGGCAGCGTCCGCACAGCTGTCCAGGGATCCTCCATGCGGACCCATGGCTGGAGGCGCCGCAGATACTCGGGATGCGTCAAGGGATTGGCGCCGAGCACGATGTCTCGACCAGGCGTGTCGACGTTGATGCAGGGGCCTGCGCCGAGCTCGTCGAGAATGTCCAGCACCTGGGCGGCGAGAGCTGGGGGGAAGTCGTGCCTGTGGAATGGCGTCGTTGCTCCGAACTCGAGGCCGATCGCCCCGTCCAGGAACACCGCCGGCAGCACGACCCCGTTCGCCTCCATAACCGGCCAAGCGCTTCGCGCGCTGCGCCCTGTCGCGGCGAGAACGGGGACCGAAGCCTCACGAAGAGCCCGGAGGGCACGAATAGTGTCGGGGTGTATCAGACCTGTCCGGTCCCAAAGCGTTCCGTCGAGGTCCGTCACGACGAGATCCATCGGCGGAGACCTTGTCAGCTCGGCGGTTGCGCCCGGAACCGCGCGTTGCGGCCCCGCACAAAGACACTGAACCGACCGGGCCGGACTCGGCAGCTGACTCCGGTCTCATGCCTGTGCGTCCACGTCACCGAACCTATACGCAAGCGCCTCGGAGACGGCGGCAAAGCCGAGCCGCCGGTAGATCGCGTTCGAGCTCGGGTTGCCGAGCTGGGCGTAGAGGACCGAGTTTGCGCCCTCTTTCCGCCTGACCCACTCGCACAGAGCCCCGACGCACGCCGAGGCGTACCCTCGGCAACGCCATCTTGGCGGCGTGAAGACCGCCCCGATCCGCGAGATCCCGCCCAGGGGCTCGGTGGCCCGTGCCACACACCGGGGGCCGCCGTCGTCCCACAAGAAAAGGCGTTGGGCCGACAGCCCCGCATCGACCGCGCCCGAGACGTCGAAACGAGGAGACCCGGTCTCGATCTGGAACGCCGACCACCATTCGATGATCAGGCCGCGCTCGATCGGCTCCGCGCGGCGCAGCCTTCCCATCACTCCCACCGGCTGGACCAGGGACCCGAGGGCGTACAGGCGCTGGGCGTCCTCCACGGTCCCGGCCGTCCCGGCGCGCTCGGTCCACCGGCCTGCGAAGACAGCCGTCGTGTACGCCTCGCCGGCGACACCGGTCAGGCGGTGACCCTCCGCACAGATCGCCTCGGCCATCTCCGCGGCGTGCGCCCCGCCCATCGGCGAGATCGCCGCGGCGTGACCGGGGGGAGACTCCAGCACGATGCCGCCGATGCGCCCTTCGAGCTCGAGCAACCAGTAGCGGCCCGGTGAGCCCGAGTCGGCTCTTTGGCGCAGGATGCTCCAGATCACGTTGAGCTCGATCGGATCAGCGGCCAGGTAATCGCCCGCTCGCTCGACCGCCGCGGCTGCATCGCTCAGCGCCTCCACGTGCGGGCTGCCCATGGCCCCAAGCCTGCCACGGCTCCGGAGGTGCCCATGACAGGCCCTACGATCTCCGCATGGGCCGGACCCACGACTCGATCGACGCTCGCCTCGCCGGCTTCATGCTCGCGCAACCCCTGTTCTTCGTGGCGTCGGCACCACTTACGGCCGAGGGCCACGTGAATTGCTCACCGAAGAGCAATGACGGCGAGCTCGTCGTGCTGGACGAGAGCCGCGTCGCCTACCTGGACCGCAACGGCAGCGGCGTCGAGACGATCGCCCACCTGCGCGAGAACGGCCGCATCGTCCTCATGTTCTGTGCCTTCGAGGGACCGCCGAGGATCGTGCGCATCCACGGTCGCGGCTCGGTCGTCGAACGAGGCGACGAGGGCTTCGGGGAGCTGGCGGCGAAATTCCCGACCGACCGGATCGAAGGGGCGCGCTCGATCATCGTCGTGTCGGCGGAGCGTGTCTCGGACTCTTGCGGCTACGGAGTACCGCTCATGGCGTTCACGGCCCACAGGACCCAGATGGCGGAATGGGCCGCCCGCAAGGGCGAAGACGGCCTGCGGGAGTACAGGGAAGCGAACAACGCCCTCGAGCCTGGACGGTCTTCCCGGCCTTCAGAGCCTCGAGCTGTCAGCCCGGACTCACCCCCGGCCGGCTTCGGGAGCCCGACCCTTCTGACGGCGGCTCCGGTACCCGGTCCCGGCCATGCCCGGGGACTGACCGGACTGACGGCCGCGGCCTCGAAGCAGCCGCCGGGGGCGGCGGCCACCGAGAAGGTGACCCGCTCGCCGACGTCGATCCGGCGGCTGCCGTCGCTGATGGCGGTCGAGTGGAACCCGAACGTGGCACCTTGCTGTGCTCGCCACTAGCCCGAGGCCCCGCCCGGCGTCGAACTCCCGGACCGTCCCGAAGCGGGGACGACGGGTACCGCCGCACAGAACCTCGGCGAAGGCCCCGCCGGACGCGGCGCGCTCCTCGGAGCTTGCGGCTCCGGCGGTGCTCAATGAACGATCTTGGAGATCGGGAGCTCGATGATGTCCGTGGCGCCGCGTTCTTTGAGAGCCGGGATCAAGATGTTGATCTCGGACTTCGGAACGACCGTCTCCACGGCGTAGCCGGCTTCCCCGAAGAGCTTCGAGACCGTCGGCGACCGCATCGAGGGCAGAACGGCGATGATGCTCGGGAGATCCAAGGGCGCGACGTTCAGTTTCACGAGTACCTTGCCCCGCGCCTCGAGCGCGCCCTGCAACAAGATGAGGAGCTGCCCCATGGCGCGGAGCTTCTCGGGGTCGGCGACGGCGCCGGGATTCGCGATGAGCTCGGTATAGGACAGCAAAAGGGTGTCGATGACCCGCAGGCCCGCAGCCCGAAGCGCCCGCCCCGTCTCGGTGATCTCCACCACGGCGTCGGCGATGTCGGGGATCTTCGCCTCGGTCGCCCCATGGGAGAAACGGACCTCTGCTTGGACCCCCCGCTCCGCCAGGAAACGCTTCGTCAGCCCCGGGTACTCCGTCGACACCCGGCAGCCGTGGGGCAGGTCCTCGACCTTTTGCACCAGGGAGTCAGCCGCCACGGCGAGCACGACCTTCACGGGCTGGGTCGTCACCTTCGAGTAGCGCAGCTCCCCCAGGCTCACGACATCCGCGGCCGTCTCCTCGACCCAGTCACGACCCGTGATCCCGAGGTCGAACAAGCCCTCGGCGACATAGGTGGGGATCTCCTGGGGTCGCAAGATGTGCACCTCGTCGACGCGCGGGTCGTCGATCGTGGCCCTGTAAGCCACGTCCGAAGCGCGGCTGACGGCGAGGTCGGCCGCGGCGAACAGCTCGAACGTCGCCTGTTCGAGCGAGCCTTTCGGGAGAACGAGACGCAACATCGGCTAGGGCACGCCCCTTCTATCGGGTGGTTCGGCGGGGCTTGTCGTCGGCCGCGAAGCCGGGACGCGCCCGCTCGAGCAGGCGGAGCACATTCGCCATCTCGATCGCAGTCGTCGCAGCCTCGGCGCCCTTGTCGCCGGCCGACCCGCCGGCGCGGGCGAGCGCCTGGTCCAGGTTCTCGGTCGTGAGGACCCCGAAGACGACGGGCAGGCTCAGCTCGAGCTGGACCTGCTGGATCCCGGCCGCGCACCGGCCGGCGATGAGGTCGTAGTGAGACGTCTCGCCCCGGATCACCGCGCCGAGGCAGATCACGGCGTCGTACTGTCCGCTGCGGGCGGCGACCGCCGCCGCGAGCGGAAGCTCGAAGGCGCCCGGAACCCACACGACGGTCCTGTCCGCCCCGGTGACACCGCGGCGGTCGAGCTCGGCAAGGGCCCCGGCGAGCAGCAGGCGGGTCACGTTCCCGTTGAAGCGGCTGCAGGCGACGGCGATCCTGAGGCCCGTGCCGTCTGCGGAGCCTTGGATACCCTCCCAGTCGGCCTCCTCGCCAGGCGGGAGGCGATGAGGCGTGATCTGGGCCGCGGCGCGAGCGCCCTTCCGGGCGACGCGAGCGCCGTCCCGTGGGGCTCTCAGCCGGCGCCATGGAGGTCCGTTCCTTCGGTGAGCGCCTCCGGTGTGCGGGGCGCCTCCGGAGCTTGTTGCGGGTCCGGCACCGCAGCGCCTTCGCCTCCTAGGTCGAAACTGCCGAGAAGATGCCCCATGCGCTCGCGCTTGGTGCGCAGGTAGTCGACGTTCTCCGGGTTGGGGGCCAACTCGAGCGGCACGCGTCCGACGATGTCGAGGCCGTAGCCCTCGAGACCGCCGTACTTGGCCGGGTTGTTCGTCATGAGGCGCATCTTGGTCACCCCGAGCTCGACAAGGATCTGGGCTCCGATCCCGTACTCGCGGCTGTCGACGGGAAGGCCGAGGTCGACGTTCGCGTCGACGGTGTCCCTCCCGCTGTCCTGCAGGTTGTAGGCGCGCAGCTTGTGGGTGAGCCCGATGCCACGGCCTTCGTGGCCGCGGAGATACACGATCACCCCGACGCCCTCCTCGCCGATCCTGCGGACGGCGGCCTCGAGCTGGGGGCCGCAGTCGCAGCGCAGCGAGCCGAAGACGTCCCCGGTCAGGCACTCGCTGTGCACGCGGACGAGAACGCTGTCTTTAGACGACAGCTCGCCGGCGACGAATGCGAGGTGCTCCTGGCCGTCGAGAAGCGACCTGGAACCCGTAGGCGGTGAACTCGCCGAACTCCAGTCGGGATGCGGGCGGCGGCGACCCGCTCGACGAGCTTTTCCCGGTGGCGCCGGTAGCGGACGAGATCCGCGATCGAGATCATGGGCAGGTTGTGCTCCGCCGCGAAGCGCTCCAGCTCGGGCTGGCGCGCCATTCTGCTGTTTGTCCTCGGTCACGATCTCGCACAGCAGCCCGGCCGGATAGCACCCCGCCATGCGGGCGAGGTCGACCGTCGCCTCGGTGTGGCCGGCGCGCTTCAGCACCCCGCCGGGCCGGTAGCGAAGGGGCAGGACGTGGCCGGGGCGGGCGAGGTCGCACCGGCTTGGTGTCCGGGTTGATGAGTGCGCTGGATCGTCGCCGCCCGGTCCCCGGCGGAAATGCCCGTCGTCGTCCCGTAGCGGTAGTCGACGGTCACGGTGAACGCCGTGCGCTGCGACTCGGTGTTGTGCGAGACCATGAGAGGCAGCTCGAGCTCATCGGCCCGGTCCGCTGTGAGGGGAACGCAGATCAGCCCCGAGGTGTGGGCGAGGAAGAACGCCACCTTCTCAGGCGTGGCGAACTCGGCCGCCATCACGAGGTCACCCTCGTTCTCCCGGTCCGCGTCGTCCACGACGACGACCATCTCGCCCCGGCCGATCGCGGCAATCGCTACTTCGATGTCTGCCATCGACACGACTTCCGCCTCCTTCTTGCCCTCCCGAGCCTACCGGCCGCGGCATACGGCCATGAATTCGCCGCGGCGCCTCTGCGGCGGCGGGTGGCCGTCCGGATCCGGCGCATGCCCCGACATCGGTCGAGCCGGCCGCTTCGGGGCCGGGCATGGCGGAAACGATGTCAGGGCGCTCGACCTGCGGGCAGCCTGCCTCGGCTCACCCACGACGGCCCGGCGCCAAACAGGCCGTCTGCCGAAATAGGGTGAGTGGCTCGCGAACGCCAAGATGGCTCAAAGAAGGAGGGGACATGGCCGAGCTCATCGTCGAGGGTGACGAGCTGGTGCTGCGCCTGAATACCGTCGAGAAGCTTGAATCCGTGCACGGCGAGGTCCGCGTGCCGGCGGCGTCGGTCCAGAGCGTCGAGGTGCTCGACGATGCCGTCCACGCGGTGCACGGTTTCCGCGTCGGGACCGGCATTCCCGGGTCGGTCGCCGTGGGGACCTTCACCTCCAGGGACGACAAGATCTTCGCCGTCGTTCATCACGACACCCCTCGCGGTGTCCGGGTCCGCCTCGAAGGCGCCCGGTACGACGAGCTGATCGTGGGTTGCGAGGACCCGGAGGCGGTTGCCTCCTCGCTCGGCCAGGCACGCTGAGCTGACTCCCCCCCCTCCCGTCGGCACCGCCTCCTTCGGTGAGACACCGCCTCCCTCCAGTCGACAAAGCCTCACTCCCGGGCGGCACCGTCTCAGCGGTCTGCCTCAAGCTCTCTGCCGCGCTCGACCGCCTCGGGCTCGACGTCGACGCGCAAGTCGCCGCCTAGCCGGCGCACGAGGACGATCCGCCCCCGCCACGCCTCGGCCATCGTCGCCACCCCCGGCCCGGCGAAGACCGGCCGCCCGTCGTCGCCTCCGAGGAACGCCGGTGCCACGTACCACACGTATCGGTCCACCAGCCCTTCGCGGTGGAATTGCGCCGCCACATGCGCGCCACCCTCGACCAGCACCTGCAGGACGCGGCGCCGCCCGAGCTCGTCCAGCACCGCGCCGAGCTCGCCTTGCAGCTCGAGGGCCGGCAGGACCCGCGCGCCCTCGGGCGCGTGGCCGAGCACGACCCGAAGCGGTTGGCGACGCTCCCCTTCGGGGCCACCGCCATCGCCGGGCGCGCCGCCGGTGCGGTGGTCGCCTCCCGCGCCGGCCCCGGCCGAGACCGCCAGCTCGGCGTCGTCGCGCGCGGTCAGCTCGGGGTCGTCGTGCCGCACGGTCCCCGCTCCGACAAGCACGGCGTCGCTCTCGGCCCGGAGGCGGTGGACGTCCCGGCGCGCCTCGGTGCCGGTTATCCACCGGCTCGAGCCGTCGGGGGCAGCCGTCCGGCCGTCCAGGGTCATGGCGAGCTTGAGGACCACGTACGGCCGACCCGTCGATCGCTGTACCAGGTAGGGGCGGAGCTGATCGCTCACGACGCCGGCGAGGGTGCCCGTCGAGACAGCCACTCCTGCAGCCTTGAGCGCCTGGAGACCGGCACCGGCGACTTTCGGATCCGGGTCGCGGATCCCGACGACAACCTTGGAGACGCCGGCCGCGATGAGCGCTCTGGTGCAAGGCGGAGTCTTGCCCTGATGGGCGCACGGCTCGAGAGTCACGTACACGGTGGCGTCCCGGGCCCGGTCGCCTGCCGCTGCGAGAGCCGCTGTCTCGGCGTGCGGACCGCCGTATGCGGAAGTCGCTCCCTCGCCCACGATCTCGCCCGATTGGTCGACGATGACGCAGCCGACCCACGGGTTCGGGGACGTCTTCGTGCGGACTGTCTGCGCCAGCTGCACCGCGAGCGCCATGTGGGCTTCGTCGACACACGCGCTTGTTCGTCGAGGGGCGCGACCTCGTCCGCGGGGCGCGCGACCTCGTCGGTGGGGTTCTCCCCGAGGCCGGTCGCCACCACGTCGGCGACCCCGCGGGGCCCCACGCGAGGAGGGCTTGCTCAATGAGGCCTCTCGCCCCTCAGCAACTCGAGCGCATGCGGCAGCACTTCCAGCACGGCTTCCAGGCATTCGATCGAGCCTGTGGTGGACCCGGGCAGATTGAGGACCAGCGACTCGGCGAGCGTCCCGGCCGCGGCTCGGGACAGGCGGCCGAGCGGGCTTGCGAGGCGCATCGCCTCGGCCAGGCCCGGCGCGACGCGCTCGAGCACCTGCAAGGTGCCTTCCGGAGTGAGGTCCCTCGGGCCGAAGCCGGTGCCGCCCGTGGTGACGATCAAGCCCGCGAAGTGGTCTGCGAGCTCGGCGATAACGGAGGCGACGGGCTCGACGCCGTCGGCGACCACACGCCGTTCGACGACCTGGTAGCCCTCGGCCTCGAGGCGCTCGGCAACGGCCGCGCCCGACCGGTCTTCGCGTACGCCTGCGACAACCCCGTCGGAGACGGTGCACACCTTGGCCTGCAGCCCCGCCCCGCTGGGCTCGCGGCGCCCGCCGTGTTGGCCGTGCTGGCCGTGCTGGCCGTGCTGGTCGTGCTCGTCGCCCTGAGGGTCTCGCTCGTGCGTAGCCACGCGACTCACCTGCTCACAGAGGTCGCCGCCGACGCCGCGGCATGAATGCGACGTACCGCCTCGGCCGGGTCGGGAGAATGGAAGACCGCCGTCCCGGCCACGAAGCACTCGCCCCCTGGGACGCCAGCGATGGGCGCAGTGTTCTCGTCGATGCCACCGTCTACCTGGAGCGTGACCCGGAGGTGCTGGCGCTCGACCTGGTCGCGTGCCTCTGCAACCTTCTTCACGGCGTCGGCGATGAAGGACTGGTTCCCGAAACCCGGGTGCACCGTCATGACGAGCAGCAGATCGACGAGCTCGAGATAAGGGGCCGCTGCCTCGTAGGGAGTCTCCGGGTTCAGCACGAGCCCGACACCGAGCCCGAGGGCACGCATCTCGGCACAAAGGGACCGGGTATCCCCGACCTCGACGTGCACCGAGCACGAGTCGGCCCCGGCATCACGGAACGCCTCGAGGAACTCTCCGGGATTGGTCATCATCAGATGGCAATCGAAGAACATCCCGGTGTGCGGCCTCAGCGACTCGACCACTGGGGGTCCGATGGTGACGTTCGGGACGAAGTGGCCGTCCATGATGTCGATGTGCAGCCAGTCCGTCACGCTCGAAATCCTCGCCACCTCGGCGGCGAGGGTGCCGAAATCGGCCGCGAGGATCGACGGCGCGACCTTCAGCTCACCATCGGCCAGCCGCGGAAGACCTGGGGCGTGCTCTCGCTTGCTCAGGTCCGCCACGCGCTCCACGGTAGCCAAGAGCCCCGCTCGAGGGTGCGCCTGGGCCTGGCGGCGAGCCGGGCGCCTAGGCCGGGCGGGCCGGCCGCCGCCCGAACACGATGCTCACGCACCTGGCCGCCGGTCGTCCCAGCTAGTCGCGCCCAGCCGCCCGCGCGAGGAGCCTGTAGACACCGCACATCGTAAGGCCGAGGGCGAGTAGCAACGGGGCGAGGACATTTGCGTCGAAGGCTCCTATTGCGAGCCCCATTCCCGCTGGCAACGCCGCACCGCCTACGGCTGAGGTCGCGACCTGGAGACCGACCATCCTCGTCGTCCGCGCCGTGTCGGCGGTACGAAGCCGCTTCGCCGTGGTGAGGGTGAGCAGGGGGAAGATCGGGGCGGCCGCCAAACCAAGGATCATCATTCCGCCGACGGCAAGGGCACCCGAGCCAGGCACGGTCATGAGCCCGGCTCCCAGCGCCACACCCCAGGTCGCGCCGGAAAGGACGCGTTCGGCTCCGACCCTCGCCGCGACCGGCCCCAGGACGGTTCTTCCGACGACCATCATCGCCCAGTACGCCGCGACCGCCACACCCGCCGCCTCGTGAGGCAGTCCACGTCCTGCTGTCAGGAAGAAATAGCCCCAGATGCCCGCCCCGGACTCGATCCCGGTCTCGACGGCGCTGAAGGCAAGGACGCCGAGGACAAGTCGTGCGGGCCGCTCGCTTCGTCGTCCGGCAGGGCTGTCGCGCATCTGCTCATCGGCCTCTGCTGACAGTCGCGGCGACGGCGCGGCGGACTTCTCCCAGCTTCGGCGCCCCAACACGAGCACGAGAGCCACCAACACTTGGACGCCAGACATGGCCCCGTACGCCCAGCGCCAGGTCAGCCCCCCGCTCAGGATCCCGGTGACGAGCAGGGGCCCGATAGTGGCGCCCAGGCCATAACTGGCGTGCATCCAGTTGATGTCCCTCGCGCCGAAATGCCCGGCGGCGTCCGCGTTCAGAGCGGAGTCAAGGGCCCCGAAACCCAGCCCGAAGAGAACTGTTCCGAGCGCGAACACCCACAGCGTCTGCGCGAGTACTTCCTCGGCAAGCGCCAGACCTACGAGCGCGGTACCGAGGGGCACGACCACGCCCACCCGCATCCGAGACAGCATCCACCCCGTGGCAGCGCTTGAGACGACCGAGGCGGCCATGCCAAATGCCAACAGGATCCCGAGGGCTCCGACGGGCTCGTGGAAGCTGAGCCGCATCGAGGGCCACAACAGGCCCAGGGTGGAACCGGGTAGGGCGACGCTGAGATATGCCAGGCAAGCAAGAAGAAACGGAGGCACGGCGAGAACTCCTTTGAAACCGCTGAGGCGATGCCATATGGGCTCGAGGCGCGTAAGACGAGCGCCCGGAAACGCCCGGGGGACGGGTTCGCTGTGCCGCAGTCGGCAGCACGCGATGACAGGCCGTTATTTGACCTATTGCGTCAACGCGTGCGTGGTTGCCCGGGCACCTCAGCTCCTTGGAGTCTTCACCTGCTCGAAGGAAAGGCTAGTGGGCTGGACATGGGCTCCGCGGCCGCAACCGCGGCCGCACCGGCGGCGCGGCGCGCGGCACGACGACCCCTACCAACAGCCCGGCCGCACGCGATGCACCGGCGCGTTCGCAGACGGGGCGCTACTGGCCCAAACGCTCACCGGGTTGAGGCCGTGCGCCACGGCGCCAGGCTTCGAAGGACTGCACCGAGCGGCCCTCCTGCCGTACCTCCAGGAGCTGGAGTCTGCCGGTGCCACAGACGACCTCGTCCCCGTGGAGAGCGCCCGGGGCGGGAGGCCGCAGAAGGGGTGGGCGGGCCAGACGGGACGGGCGGGGCGGGCGCGGCCCTCGTCATCCCCCACTACGGGCCCGGCGATCCGCGCGCGCTCGACGATGAGGCGCTTTTCCCTGAAGATGGTCCAGGCCCGACCGATCCGGACGAGCCGCTCGAGATCGACCGCGGGCCGCTCCCACACGAGCCTCAGCTCGCTGCGATCGATCTTTGACGCATACACCGCCTCGCCCACTTGTGGCACCGGGGTGCCAAGTGTGGCGAGGCCACCTGAAAGGCGCTCCACGAGAAGACCGGCGCCGATGTCGCTGAGGCGCGCCTTCAGCTCGGCGGCCGTCTCTTCTGGGAGGACCGTCACTTCGATACGGGCGTAGACAGGCCCGGTATCCAGGGTCTTCTCGAGCGCCATGAGGCAGACGCCGGTCTTCTCGTCGCCGGCGAGTATGGCTCGTTCCACCGGTGCCGCCCCCCGCCAACGGGGAAGGAGGGAGAAGTGGAGGTTCACCATCGGCACCTGCCGCAGCACCTCTGCCGCGGATCAAGGTTCCGAAGCCCACGACGACGCCGAGCTCGACGTCCGCGTCGAGGACGTCGGCCACACGGTCCGAGACGGGGATCCCGAGCTCGAGAGCACACGCTTTCACCGGCGTCGGCGCGAGTGCACTCCCCCGGCCGCGGCGGCGGTCGGGAGCCGTCACGACGAGCGCCACATCGTGGCCGGCCTCGTGCAACGCGCGGAGGGCGGGAACGGCGACCTCGGGCGTGCCGAGAAAGGCGAGTCTCGTCGTCGTGTGCACGTCATCGGTTCCGGTCATCGGGCACTCGTCATCGGGTTCCCGGTCATCGGGCGCTCACCCGTGGGCTCGAAGCTCAGACGTCGAGCGGGATCCCGGCCGTGTCGGGCAGAGCCCGGGTGCGCAACACTCGCATGGCTTGCTTTCGCTGGTCCTTGTCGAGACGTTCGAGGAGAAGAATCCCGTTCAGATGGTCCAGCTCGTGCTGGAAGACCCGAGCGAGCAGCTCGTCGGCCTCGATGGATATGTCGTTGCCGTCGAGGTCGATGCCGACGAGATGCACCTCTTTCGGGCGGATGATCGGCCAGTGCAGGTCCGGAACCGACAGGCAGCCTTCCTCGTACTCCCACTCCCCGCTGGACTCCACGATCTCCGGGTTGATCACCGTCTGCGGGCCCTCGCCGATGTCGTAGACGAAGATCCGCCGTTCGATGCCCACCTGAGGGGCGGCCAGGCCAACGCCCGGCGCGTCGCGCATCGTCTCGATCATCTCCTCGGAGAGGCGGACGATCCTGGCGTCGATGTCCACGATCTCCGCCGAGCGCTGGCGTAGAACGGGGTCGCCGAAGACGCGTATGGGGAAGATCGCCATGGCGCCACTCTAGTGGCCGCCCATACCGGCCGTAGCCCGCCAGGCATCGCACGCGGTCAGCCGAAACGGACCCTTACGACGTCACCTCGCGCCCTCGCGATCGGCAAGGGCGACCAGGGCACGTTCAAAGACGAGAGCTCTATCTGCTGGGTACCGTCGGCGAAGCGCTCGATCACGATTATCCGTGCGTCGACGGGCTTACCGGACGGCGTGAGCACTGTGCCCGAGTATTGACGTGGCGGCGGCAACAGGATCTCGGCAGGGATGTCTATGAACACGCTGGGCCACATCCGGTGCTCGAAGGCGTCCTCGCTGGCGACCACGACGCCGCGGACCTCGTGCGGCCTGCCGAGCAGGGCGGCCGCCTCGTTGAGCTCGCCTGTGGCGATGAGGGCCCGGATACGGGTGGACGAGACCACGACGTGCGCCCACTCGTCAGCGACCAGGTGAACCGGCGCGACGGAGAACCCCAGCTCTGCTCCCATCGTCCGCAGCAGATCGACGTTGCCGCGGCGCTGGTTCCCGAAGTGGAAGTCCTCCCCGACGACGACGATCCGGGTGGCGAGCTCGTCGACGAGCACACCGGTCACGAAGTCCTCGGCGGTCTCCTTGGCCCGCTCGGCGTTGAACTCGAGGAGGAGGATCTGGTCGACACCGGTGTTGGTCAAGAGCTCCATCTTGAGGTCGATGTCAGTGAGGCGGGGCGGGGCGGACGCGGGGTTCACCACGGCAGCCGGGTTCTTGTCAAAGGTGACGACGACACTGCGAAGACCGGAGTCGGCGGCGCGGCGGCGAACAAGCTCTATGACGCGGCGATGGCCGATATGAATCCCGTCGTAAGCACCGATGGTGACGGCGCTGCCTTTGTCGTGTCGCACCGCGGAAGGAGGCTACTCGTCGCCCGCGGGCCGACCGTCGCCGGAGTCGCCGGAGTCGCCGGTGTCGCCGGGCCGGTGCTGTCGCCGGCGCCCGGGCCGGTGCTGTCGCTGGCCCCCGCGCCGGAGCCGTCGCTGGTCCGCACGACGACCACGGGTTTGACGCGCTCGCGGCCGACCGGTTCGCATATCGCCACGAGCCGGCCGCTCTTGTCCAGGACCGCCCAGGGGCCGTCGCCCACGACACCGAGAGCATGCCGCTCGACGGTCCTGCCGTGACCGAGGGCTGTGGTGAGCTCGTCGGAGGCGACCGCGCCCGGCAGGTCCCGGACGAGCTCCTCGGGCGGGCGCACACGCTCGGGCGCGACGTCCTCCAGGGCCAGCGCCTCGGCGTCGCGGAAGGACCCGATCGAGATCCTGCGCAGCACCCGCAGATGGGCGCCTCCCCCGAGCCTCGCCCCGAGATCGGCTGCCAGCACGCGCACGTAGGTTCCCGACGAGCATTCGACGAGGACCCGGAAGCACTGCGGCTCCCCCGTCTCGAAGGCTTCGAAACGGAACACCTCGACGCCCCGCGGGGCGCGCTCCACCTCGAGCCCCTCGCGGGCCAGCTCGTGCAGGCGGCGTCCGCCGACCTTCACCGCCGAGACCATGGGGGGCACCTGTTGGATCCGGCCCGTCAGCGAGCGGGCGGCCTCCCGGACCGCCTCCAGGACGACGTCGCCCATGTCAAAGCGCGCCGTCACCTCGCCGGATGCATCGAGGGTCGTGGTGGTCGCGCCGAGCACGACGTCGCCCACGTAGACCTTCGGCAGTGCCGACGCAAAGCGCAGCAGGCGGGTGGCCCGGCCCACCCCCACGATGAGCACGCCCGTGGCGTCGGGGTCCAGAGTCCCTGCATGCCCGACTTTGCGCGTGCCGAGAAGGCGGCGGCACCGGGCGACGACGTCGTGGGACGTGAGTCCCGCCTGCTTGTCGACGACGACGAAGCCCCCGGGGTCCTCCATGGCTCCCGGCGGCCGGCCTCGACCTGTCCGCTTCACGGCCCGAGCGGGCGCGACGGCAGGGTCGCCGGCCTCAGGCGTCATCGTGCCGGGCACGGCGCAACGCCTCCTCCACCCGCTCCCCGGCGGCGATCGCCGGATCGGCGACGAACTCAGGGTCGGCGTGCGCTTGAGCCGCACCTCGCGCGCTATCGCTGCCTGGAGCTCGGAGCGCTTGGCCTCCAAGGCGGGCACGGCACCCTCCGGCAACGACGCCATGAAGACGGTCGCGTGGCGCAGATCGGGGTCGACGCTCACGGCGGACACCGTGAGCAGCGCGAGCCGGTCGTCGTCGTCGCGCAGGCGCTCCAGAGCGTCGGCAAGCACCTGGAGGAGGACCGCGTTGACGTGGGCCGTGCGTGGGTAGGCGGCTGAGGAACGCCGGTCGTAGTTTCTAGGCATGAGACATACGCATGTCAGAGGGCATGTGACCGGCCGACCTGATGGCAATGCCGCATCATGCGGTCACCCTACCAAGGAGGCTGTGGAGAACGGACGAGCGACCGCGGTCGCCCGCGCCCGAGCTCAGGTACGGGGGATCTCCCGCTCGTCGTAGGTCTCGATCACGTCGCCTTCCTTCAGGTCCTGGAAGTCGGTGAGACCGATGCCGCACTCGAAGCCGGCCTGTACCTCGCGCACGTCGTCCTTGAAGCGCCGGAGGGAAGAGATGGCGCCCTTCCAGATGACGACTCCCTCTCGCAGGAAACGGACCTTCGAGCCGCGGGTGATGACGCCGTTGGTGACATAACAACCGGCGACGGCGCCCACCTTCGGGACCCGGAAGATGTTGCGGACCTCTGCGTCGCCCGTGACGATCTCCTCGATCTCGGGGGTGAGCATGCCGACCATGGCCGCCTGCACGTCCTCGATCAGCTTGTAGATGATCTCGTAGGTGCGGATCTCGACCTTGTGGCTCTCGGCTAGCTCGCGGGCCCTGCGGTCCGGCCGCACGTTGAAGCCGATGATCGTCGCTCCTGACGCAGCCGCGATCGTCACGTCGCTCTCGGTTATGCCTCCGACGGCACGGTGCACGAAGGCAACCTTGACGTCTTCGCGCTCGAGCTTGAGGAGGCTCTGGGTGACCGCCTCGAGCGAGCCCTGCACGTCGGCCTTCAGCACGAGCGTGAGGGTCGCCGTCTCGCCCCGCCGGATCTGCTCGAAGAGGTCCTCGAGCTTGGCGCCCGGGCTGGTGGAGACCGTCGAGGCCTGAGCGAGCGTCGTGAAGCGCAGCCGCTGCTCGCGGGCGTCCCCGACCGTCCTCGCGATCGAGAGGTCGGAGGTGACGCGCAGCTCGTCGCCGGCGATCGGGGGCTCGGAAAGGCCCAGGACCTGGACGGGCATGGAGGGGAACGCCTCTTTGATCTGATCGCCGTGGTCATTGATCAGGGCCTTGACGCGGCCCCAGGCCGCGCCTGCCACTATCGGCTCGCCGACGCGGAGTATGCCGCGCTGCACGATGATCGTCGCGACCGGCCCGCGGCCGATGTCCAGGTTCGACTCGAGCACGGTGCCTCTGGCGTCGCCCTCGGTGTCAGCCCGCAGCTCGAGCACCTCTGAGAGCACGACGAGCTGTTCGAGCAGCTCTTCGATGCCGAAGTTCTGCAGGGCCGAGATCTCGACGGTGATCGTGTCGCCACCCCATGCCTCGGGCACGAGCCCGTGCTCCGAGAGCTGCTGGAGAACGCGGTTCGGATCGGCGTCGGCCTTGTCGATCTTGTTGATCGCGGTCACGATCGGCACCTTCGCCGCCTTGGCGTGGTTGATCGCCTCCACGGTCTGGGGCATGACACCGTCGTCGGCGGCGACGACGAGAACCACGATGTCGGTGACGCTCGCCCCCCTGGCCCGCATCGCCGTGAAGGCCTCATGGCCCGGCGTGTCGATGAAGGTCAGCAGCTGGTCGTGCCATTCCACCTGGTAGGCGCCGATGTGCTGGGTGATGCCGCCCGCCTCGCCCGCGACGACGTTGGAATGGCGGATCTTGTCCAGCAGCATCGTCTTGCCATGGTCGACGTGACCCATGACCGTGATGACCGGAGGCCGGACCTGGTACTCCTCCTCGTCGTCGTCTTCCTCGTCGTCGCCGAAGAACCTCGCCCGCAACGCGGCTTCCTGCTCCTCGCCGGGGTCGACGAGGCGGATCTGCGCCCCGATCTCGGCCGCGAACAGGGCAATCATGTCGTCGGTGAGCGGCTGGGTCGCCGTGACCATCTCTCCTTGCAGGAGGAGGAAACGGACGATGTCGCCGGCCGAGCGGTTGAGGCGCGGGCCGAGCTGCTGGGGCGTGGAGCCCCGCTCGACGATCACCTCGTGGTCCGGTACCGGCGCGCTCGAGGGCAGGTAGGAGGCGATCTGGATCGGCTCGAGCTCCTCCATGTTGCGACGACGGCGCCGCGGCCGGCGCTGCGGCGGCCGTCCACGTCCGACGGGCCCTCCCCGGGCGGCACCGGTCGGGCCGCCGGGTGTGTAGCCGCCCGCGAGAGCCGGGGGCACCGCCCCCGCCCCCGCCTGCGTATCCGCCGCCCCCTGCGGGACGGCCGCCGTCGCGGGACGGGAAGGGGGGACGCTGAAAACCTGTGCCTCCGCCGCCCGGGCGCGGGCTCGCGGGGCGACCGGCCGGAGGTCGGGCTCCGACCGGTCCTGGCCGTGACGGGCTCATCCCCGGGCGGGAACCCGGTGAGGACGGACGGTGTGCCCGGGCCGCCGGAAGGCAACGGCCGCCGGGCACCGGGTGGCGGCGGGATCGGGCGGCCGGTCATCGAACGCGGTGGTCCGGGGGGCGGCGGGATCGGCTTGCCCGACTGGCTCACCGGACGGGCGGCGCCGGCGCTGCGATCGGCAACCGGGGTCGTCGTCCCGCCGGCGGTCGTCCCGCCGGTCGTCGCGGCAGCCACCTGAGGGGCGGCAACAGGAGGGGCCGCGCCGGGAGATGCGGCAGCGGGGGGCGCCTGAACGGGGGCAGCAGTCGGCGAGGAGGTGCCCGTCTGTTGCTGGGGCGCGCCTGCCGGGGCGGGGGCGGCGGGTGGGCGCGGCGCCACCGAGGGCGACGGGCCGCCTGGGCAGCGGCGCGGCCGGCGCCGATCCCGTTCTGACGGTCCCGCCAGCCGGCGCAGGTCGCGGGGCGCCGGGTGGCGGTGGGACGGGTGGGCGCGGGAGCGAGGTGCGCGGCGCGTCCACCACCTCGCTCGCGGACTTGCTCACCACCAGACGCTGACCGGGGCGCGGCTCGTGGGTGACGCTGGGTGTCTCGACCGCGGGACGGGACGCGACTCCGTGGGCCGGGACCGGCCGCGTCGGAGCAGGCGCCGTCGCAAGGGCGGCCGCGGCCGGCACGGCGCCCGGGCGCTCTGTCGGAGCGCTCGCCGAGCGGTGAAGTCCGGCACCGGAGCTGGACGTGGCGGTGGGCGCCGGGGCGGCCTCCTCCGGCTGCACGGCGCGCCTCAACCCTTCCCGGTCGGCCTTGCGCCGGGCGCGGTCGGCTTGCGCGTCTTCGATGGACGACGAGTGGCTCTTCACACCGATGCCTAGATCGATGCAGATGTCCAGGGCTTCCTTGTTTGTCAGCCCCAGCTCACGGGCAAGCTCGTAGACGCGGATTTTCTTGGGCAACTTGGTGGTTCGGTCCTCTCCTGTCGAGGGGCAGCGCAGCATCCGGGAATCCGAACCTGGCGCGGCCTTCTATTCTCACACAACGCCCGGCGTCCCGTACACCCGCCAGCAACATTGTACGGGTGAGGACGTGCTCACCGAGCCGTGTCGCGCTCGACTGCGCACTCGTCCCGGAAAGGGTGGCGAGCTATGTTTCGGGCGATGGACTCGCCGTTCGGCACGGAAGAGGGTGCGGTCCTGGTTGCGGTCGAGCGCGCCAACGGCGGGGAGCTCGCCCCCCTCCAGCAGGTGCTGTGGACGCTCGACTCGTTCATGGCAGCGGGGTCGCGCCCCACGCCGGCCAGTTTTGCGGAGTCCGCGCAGATGCTGATCGAGCTCGGCCTGGTCGAGTACGTCGAGGACCAGCTCGGCCTCACCCCGGAGGGCCGCAAGCTTCTCCGCAGATCGGGGCTCCAGAACGACCCCCGCCATGTTGCCCTCGTGACGGCTCTGCTGCAGGAATTCGACGAGCGGGACGTGGATGAGCGGGTGCCGGGGGAGCCGCCGTCCGCGCCGACCGAGGACGACGTCCGGCGGGCCCTCGAGGACAAGGAGGCCATCGAGGAGAATCCGGGGGGGATCGGGACGCCGGTTATCGGGGGCGAGGTTCCTGTCGGGTCGTGGCTTTTCGGTGTCGCCTCCGGCGATCACTGGGTGCCGGCCGTTCCCCCGGGAGACGGGGGCGAATGGCAGGAGCCCGTGGCGCCTCCTCCCCTCATGCACTCGCCCGCCCGTCCTCTCCTCGACCGTCTGCTCCGCCGGGACCGCGAGGAGCGCCGGGCGCGCCCGGACCACTGGGGCGGCAGCTAGTCGGTCGCGTCCGTCCCAGGCGACAATGTCGCCCGCAGGTTCTCGAGGGCGTCCTGCGCGACCTGCTGCCGGAAGGCCTTCGAGAACGCGTGCCGTTTGACAGCCAGCTCGAAGCAGCCCGAAGACTCGCGACACAGCCAGGCGCCCCGGCCGGGAAGGCCGGTGCCGACCGAAAGAGCGCCCTCGCTGGCGCGCACGACCCGGACAAGCTCCGATGCCGGCGCCACGCGGTGGCAGCCGATGCAGGTCCGAAGCGGCGCGGTTACGAGCCCTGCTCGTGTTCCGGGTCGGACTCCGCCGCCGTCGCAGGCGCCGGGTCCGCAGCCGCCAATGCGTCGCCGTCGTCGGCCGTCTCTGCCGCCAGGGAGCCTTCGATCTCGATCTCGGCCGCGGCTGCGACAGCTTCCTCGACGAGCTCCTCCGCGGCTTCGACAGCTTCCTCGACGAGCTCCTCCGCGGCTTCGACAGCCTCCTCGACGAGCTCCTCCGCGGCTTGGACAGCCTCGCCCACGACGGCCTCGGCGACCCTTTCGGCGCCGTCCTCCTCGGCCTCCCCGCCTTCTCCGGCCGCCCACGCCTCGGCCGAGAGAGTCTCGCCCCCCTCGGCGGGCTTCCAGACCATCTCGCCCGACTGCTCGACCCACTCGCCCTCGGCCCAGTCGCCCTCTGCGTAATTCTCCTCAGCCGCCGCTTCGGACTCGCTCTTGATGTCGATGTGCCAGCCCGTCAGCCTCGCGGCGAGACGGGCGTTCTGGCCTTCCTTGCCGATCGCCAGCGAGAGCTGGTAGTCGTGGACGATCACAGTCGCGCGCCCGCGCTCCTCGTCGAGCAGGACCTCTTTCACCTTGGCCGGCTGGAGCGCCCGGGACACGAATTCGGCCGGGTCGTCGGAGAACGGCACGATGTCGACCTTCTCGCCCCGGAGCTCGGTCGTGACCATGCGCACCCGGGCGCCTCGGGCACCGACGCATGCTCCGACGGGATCGACGTTGCTGTCGTTGGACCAGACGGCGATCTTCGTGCGGTGGCCCGGCTCGCGAGCACAGGCCTTGATCTCGACCACGCCGTTGGAGATCTCAGGCACCTCGAGCTCGAAAAGGCGCTTGATGAGCCCGGGGTGGCTCCGAGAAACCACGATCTGTGGTCCCTTGCTCGTCTTGCGCACCTCCACGATGTACGCCTTCAGGCGTGCCCCGTGGTCGTAGCGCTCGTAGGGAACCTGTTCCGCCTGGGGCAGCAGAGCCTCCACCTTGCCGAGGTCGAGCAGGGTGTAGCGGTTGTCGCTCTGCTGGATGATCCCGGTCACGATGTCGCCCTCGCGCCCGGCGTACTCCTCGTACTTGCGGTCGCGCTCGGCCTCGCGGATGCGCTGCAGGATCACCTGACGGGCGGCCTGGGCGGCGATGCGCCCGAAGTCGTGCGGAGTGTCGTCCCACTCGCGCGTCACGTTGCCCTCTTCGTCGAGCTCCTGGCCGTAGACGCGGATCTCGCCTGAATCGGGGTCGATCGTGACCACGGCCTCCTCGGCCGCCTGCGGGAGACGCTTGTAGGCCGCCACGAGGGCGTTCGCGAGCGCGTCGAACAAGGTGTCGACCGCGATCCCCTTCTCCACGGCGATCTGTTGCAGCGCCTCGAGGAGGTCGAAATTCGTCGAGCTCATAGCCTGTCCGCCATCTCTTTCTCGACGCGTCCTCGTCCCTCTGGGGATCCTTGTGCTCCGGTGTCTTCTGCTTGTGGGCCTTGTGCTTGTGGGCCTTGTGCCTGTGGCGCGGGGGACTCGAGCGAGGACTTGGCCTGTCGACGCCGCTCGCTGCGAGCCGTCGGCGACGGGGTACGCGCCAACGCGGCCCTCCAGTCGAAGATCGTGTGGGCCCGGTCGATATCTCCGTAGGCGAGCCGGCGGGTGCCTTCGGCGAGCCCGGGCACGGCCAGCACGACCGCGTGGTCGTCTGCCGAGACGATCTCGCCTTCGAACCTCCGGTCGCCGTCGACGCCCGGCTGGGTCCTGACCGCGACCTGATGTCCCACGAAGCGCCGGAAGTGCTCGGGCCGGCGGAGCCGGCGTTCGAGGCCCGGGCTCGACACCTCGAGCTCGTAGCGACCCGTGGGACCGACTTGCTCATGATCGATGGCGAGCGAGATCGCCTTGCTCGCAGAGGCCAGGGTGTCGAGGTCGATGCCACCCTCGCGGTCGATCGTCACGACGATGTTCCCGGCGCGCAGCTCAACGTCGATCAGCTCGAGCCCGGCGGACTCGAGCACGGGCGCGGCGATGCGCTCTACGTCGTCTGACGTACTCATCGCCGCTTCCTCCTTGGTGAACCTGCCCTGAAAATGACAAAACGTGGGCTGCCGCCCACGTCCACGCCTTCTGCATATCAATCGAACGGTCTGGGAGACTTTAGCAGTCCGCTCACAGTTTGGCACCACCCAATCGCGTCTCAGAATGGCGCCGGCTGTCCCATTCGAGCCGCTGAGCAGGACAGTCGCGACCTCGAGGCCCCACCGGAGACCCTGCAACATGGGCGGCTGAGCTCAGGAGACGCCGACAGGGACCCTGACCCGGACGGTCCGGTGGTGCGACGACGAGACGGCGAAGGTCACCCAGGTCTGCCCTGCGGCGACGATCCCGCCACGTGACCGGTGAAGGGCGGACCGGAGACGCTCAGGCGCCTCAGGGGTCCTCCCGGACCAGGTGGCGGAGCTCGTCTCTTGCAAGGCCGAGCTGCTTTCGCACGGTGCCCTCGGCGATACCGAGCGAGCGGCCTGCCTCCTTCGGAGTCAGCCCCACGACAAAGCACAGCGTTGCGCATGCTCGCCTTCTCGCCGGCATCCGGCCGAGAGCGGCTTCGAGACCAAGATTCGAGACGGCCTCTGCGGCCGTGTCGCTGTTGGACGCCCGCTCGGTCTCGGGGGCCAAGTCGCGCTTCCAGTGGCTGCGAGATAGCCGGAAGGCCGTCCGATAGACGTATCCGGGGGGATTGGTCCCCAGGCGGACCCGCCGCCAATGCCCGAGGGTGCGCGCGAAGGCCTCCTGCGCCACGTCCTCGGCAGATGGCCGATCCAAGCCGCCGATTTCGAGCGCACGGACCAGCCGGGCGTAGTGCGCCTCATATACGGCGACGAAGTCATCGGCAGCCGGACCGCGGCGATCCTCTTCTATGAGGACAGTCTGTCCCAAGGGGAAGCTCCCGGCCGACGGCTGTGCTCAACCCCCGACGTGCTTGGCGGTCGGGCTCGACGACCCCGCTCCGACGGGCTTGGCCACACCGCCGGCCGGCTCCATGCAAGCTGCCACCGGCATCGCCAGCGCACCGGATCCCGGCAGGACTGCCTGTTCCAGAACGGTCCCGTCACTGGCCAGGGCGGACACCGAAGCCTGACCCAGCAGCTCCGGGTCACTCCCCGCGCCCGACCCCGCGGCAGCTGAGGACCCGATGTCCTCGACTAGCACCGCCCACTGGTCGACGACGTCCATCTGGTCCTGGCCTCCCACGCCGAAATCGGCGCGAACCGACGCTGTCGGAGCGTTGGTGTGGGCCACGACGACGACCATCGGGGACTGCTCCGCCGTGCCGACGACCGCGTCCATCACGACGTCGATGGGCTTGTCGAGCGAAGAGCCGAGCGGCACCGTGACGACGCCGACCGCGCCGGAATCGGACACCTCCACTACCAGCGCCTGGGTGATACCGCAGCTCGGCAGCGGTTCAGGTGGTGGGGGCGTCGAGACCGGGATGGTCGTGTCGGTGCTTTCCGGCACAGAGGTAACCAAGGTCGTCGTGGTCGTGTCGGTCGAGACGACGGGCGTGGAGTCAGGGACGACGGTCGATGCAGGCACGACGGTCGACGCAGGCGCGACGGTCGGGCCGGGGATGGTCGTGTCGGGGATGGTGCCCGTCACCGGCGGCGTTGCCGTGGCCCCGGTGCCTGAACCCGACGAGGTGCCGGTGGCGCCGCCCGAACCCGACGACGTGCCGGTGACGGGGCCCGAGGACGACCCAGATCCCACCGAACCAGATCCCGCCGATCCCGACCCAGATGCGATCGGGCCCACCTCGATCGGCGCCACCGCCCAGGATGCGTTGAAGGCGCGGACCGTAACGCCGCCGTTCGTCCGGGTGAAGAGCGGCTTCAGAGCGGTTGCACCGCCCAGCACGTCGTAGGGAAGATACGAGGGGCAGCCTGCTGTGGTGCACACCGCAGCCGCAGCCGCCGAACCGCTCGCGGTCGAGTGAAGCCGTGCAGTCAGCGGGGCGCCTTCCGTGGCGAACGCCCCCGGCGCGGCCGCGCCGAACCCGGTGATGACCCATCCCAGCCCGGCGGGGGCCTTCCCGAAGCGCAACCTCGACTCCGCCGGCACCGGCAAGGTCGTAGAGCCACCAGGGACCGCCGTTGTGGAGGTCGTGGAGGGCAGATCCGCCGTATTGGCGCCGCCCTTCATCGACGTCGGCGTCAGCTTCGCCGCTGCTGACGTCGTCCTGCCCTGGTGGCTCAGACCTATCCCGGTTCCCAGGCCTGCAAGCGCGATGACCAGACCGAGCGACACCGCCGTGCGGGCGCGCCGGGCCTGCCGGCTGCGATGCCTGCGGACGATGCCTTGCAGCACGTCCGCCGGCGGCTTCTCCGTGCTCGCACCTTCCAGAAGATGGGAGAGATCAGGCCCGTCCATGACGTCCTTTCAGATGCCGGGAGCTTTCACCTGCGGGGGCTTCAGATACCGGGGGTCGGGTTCATCGAATCAATTTCAAACGAGAGACGAAGCCGTCTCAGGAGGTGGCCACGAGCTGGTAGACGACGGTCACCCCGACCGAGATCTGCTGCTGACCGGGCTGAACCGGCACCGATGCGTTGACCGAGCCGGAAGCCGCAGGTGCGAAGAAGACCTGTTGCCCGGAGTTCTCGTTGTCGGTGACCTTGACGATCGGGCCGAGTGCCAGTCCCGCGCCTGCGGCGACCTGGGATGCCTCGGTGCTCGCCGACAACATCGCCTGAGCCCGTGCCGCGGCGAGCAGTGTCGACTGGTTGGAGATCGAGAACGAGATCCCGTCCAGCGTGACGCCGTTGCCGGTCGCGTGCACGGCGTCATCCAGGGCCGCTCCGAGGTTGGCGAGGTTCTTCATCGTCACGCTCAGCTCGTGGTCGGCCGTGAAGCCTGTGACATCCCCGGCCGAATTGGTGTTGGCGGAGAGGTTGAGCCAGCTCGTCTGGATGTCCTTGACGAGGACGCCGTCTGTCTCCAGCGAAGCCTCCAGGGCGGTGACCTGGGCGTTGTTGTGGTCGAGGGCGTTCACCGCGCTCTTGGCGGTCGTCGAGACGCCGACGTTGAACGTGGCGGTGTCGGGGGTACCCTCCACCTGCCCGTTTCCTGTGACGGTGATGGTCGCTCCGGCCGTCGCAGCGGCCCCGTGCTGAGCAGTCAGAAGACTCGGAAGATTGGATCCTTTCGAGCCACCGGACGAGCTCAGGGCCTCGGCGCCGATGATCGATCCGACGACGACGAGAGCGGCGACACCGACGATGGCCACCGCTCGGGACTTGAAGCTTTGAAGGTGGCCGCGAACGGCGCCCGCCGAAGCAGCCTGGCTGCCTCCGACCGCGCTCGGCGCCGGGCCGGCGACGGACGGCGGCTCAGGGACAACCGGCGCCGCTTCCGGATTACCGGACTCGGGCATGACTGCGGGCTGCTCGCCCCTCACTCCGTCCTCGCTCATCTCAAACGCTCCTCGGGTCGGTCCTCGACCCCCTATTTTGGGGGTCTGATCATGCAAAGCGTCCCGTTCACCGATTCGCGTACGTGCAGCGGTATGTAGGCGGGTACGAAACCCGGCGACCATCTCCGGGAGCCACTCGCAACGGCCCCCGACGCCCCTGCCCAGGCCGGGGCGTCGGGACAGTCACGACATGCGACACCTCCCCCCGCCCGGGAGTCCCGATGGTGCCTTGCCAGCGGCGCTTTGACATGATGTTGTGCCCCGCCGGGACACCTCGAACCAGGAGCCATCGCCTTGAGCTCGCCGACTCCGATCGCATCGGGCAGCGACCATGGCACCATGGGCGCGCAACAGTCCGCTCAGCCCGCGAGCGCCCTCGCGCTGAGCGGCCTCCTGCGGGTGCAAAGGCGCTGGGCGATCGGTCCCCACATCGAGCCCGACTCACAAGCCCAGAACCCCGTCGCGACCTCGGATCACCGAGCGTCTCGGGATCAGGCAGCGTCGCCGGATCAGGCAATGCCCCAAAGTCGGGGCCGAGCTGCCCTTTCGCGCCTGCCCGTCCATCTCGAGGACTCCGAGTGGAGCCGCCTCGCCCTCGGCATCGCCGGGGACAGCCTCGCCTCCCTCGGCTTGGCGAGCGGCATCGATGTCGTACAGCTCGGCCCGGACTCGGTAACGCTCTACCCGTCCGCCACCCGCCCGTCCGCCACCCGCCCGTCCGGCCGTTACCGGTCCGGCAGTTACGAGTCCGCCGAGGAGCCGCCACCGTGGCCGTTCGCTCGTGGCCGGGTTCCGGGGTCGTGGAGCTTGCCGCGCGACTCGCGGACAGTCGCGTCTGTCCCGCTGACTCCGGCGATGGCGGGCTTGTCCCGAAAGGCCGCCCTCGTCACGTTGTCGGAAAGGCACGGGCGCCGAGCCCTCGTAGACCTCGTGGCCGCCTCCTCGACGCTTCTCACCGGAGCACCGGCGGAAGTGGGGGCGAAGCTCGCAGACATCGCCGTCGAGCTCGGTTCGCGTCGCTGGTCGGATCTCGACACCCTCATCCTGGTCGCTTTCGACGGGCTGATCGACTCCGGCGGTCGGCGGTCGCGACCCGGTGGCACCCGGCACGTAGGGGACGTTTCGGCTGCCCTCGATGAAGTCACGGCCCGCTCGATCGGCGCGGCTGGCTCGCCGTCGATCTGCGTGATCGTTCCGCCATGGGCGGGCGACCCGGAAGACAAGCTGCTCGGCGAACTGGTCCGTTACTCGGAGCGGACCGAGGGCGTCGGCGTTCTTTTCTGTGCGAGCACGCAGGGTGCCCTGTGCGTTTGGGAGCTCGACTCGGGGCTGGCGGGCCAGCCTGTGCTCAGCCTCAAGGACGGTCGCCGGATCATCGGGGTCGACCTGACCGAGGTCGAGGAGCCGGCGGTCAAGCCCCGCATCGCGCCGCCCGTGCCAAAGCTCAGGCCGACGCCGGGACTTGGAGTCCTTCCGATCGAGGTCGCCGTGCTCGGGAGCGTGCAGGTGCACGGCACCGCCGAGTCGTTCCGGTACCGCAGACGGCTGACCGAGCTCGTCGCGTTCCTCGCTATGCACCCCGAGGGTACGACGACGGACACCTTCGCCACCGCCCTGTGGCCGGACAGACGCGTCCCAGTTCAAACGCTTGCGAACCGGCTCTCCGAGACGCGACGAGCGCTGGGGCGGGCTGGCGACGGCCGGCCCCGCCTCCGTAAGCAGGGCAGGCGACATCTCATCGTGGAGGCCGGTACCGACTGGGACCGGTTCAAGGAGCTCTCGGCCGAGCCACAAGGTGCCGAGTCCTGGCGCCGGGCCCTTGCGCTGGTCCGGGGACGGCCCTTCGACGGTCTCGACCGGGGAGAGTGGGTCCATCTCGAGGGTTTCGCAGCCGCGATAGAGGCGGCGGTGGTCGATGTCGCTTGCCGGCTCGGCCGCGACGCCCTCGAACGCGGCGACGGGGGGCTCGCCCATTGGGCGGCCCTGCAGGGCCTTCTCGCCTCGCCGTGGGACGAGAGGCTCTACCGTTTGCTCATGCGCGCGGCAGACGAGCTAGGCAATCGCGGCGGAGTGGATGCCGCACTGCGTAGCCTTGCATTGGCGCTCGAGCTCGAGGGTGACCCGTTGCTCGGTATTCATCCCGAGACCTCGGCGTTGTATCGCAGTCTTACCTCCAGGTCCCGCACGTAGCCCGGAGGCCCATCGGCACACCAGCTACGGAGGCACAAGTGGGGATACTCGAAGGCAAGCGCATCCTGGTCACCGGCGTTTTGACTGATGACTCCCTCGCCTATGGCGTGGCGCGCCTCGCCCTCGAGCAGGGAGCAGAGGTTGCCCTGACCGGATTCGGGCGGGGCTTTCTCTCACCGCCGCGTGTGGCCCGGAAGCTCCCGTCGTCTGTCGAGGTCTACGAGCTGGACGCCACGGTCGAGGAGCAAGCCGACCGCGTCGCCCACGAGCTCGAGCAGAGATGGGGGGCCCTCGACGGCGTCGTCCACGCCATCGGCTACGCGCCCGACAGCTGCCTCGGTAGCGGCATGCTGCCTGCAAGCTGGAAAGACGTGAGCGTCGCCCTCGAGGTCTCGACCTTCTCGCTGAAGGTCCTGGCGGCCGCATTCGCACCTCTGCTCGCGCGGGCATCGCACGGCGGGTCGATCGTCGGCCTCGACTTCGACGCCACAGTCGCCTGGCCCGGCTACGACTGGATGGGCGTCGCCAAGGCCGCCCTCGAGTCGCTCGCCCGCTACCTCGCCCGCGATCTCGGCCCGAGCGGAATTCGGGTCAACCTCATTGCCGCCGGACCGATCAGCACGGTCGCAGCAAGATCGATCCCCAGCTTCGAGACGTTCGAGGGCGTCTGGGACGACCGTGCGCCGCTCGGTTGGGACGTGAAGGACTCCGAGGCCGTTGCGCAGGCGTGCGTGGCGCTGCTGTCCGACTGGTTCCCCCGCACCACCGGGGAGATCATCCACGTCGACGGCGGGTTCCACTCCACCGGGGTGTGAACTGGCTGCTACGGCGATCAGCGTTCCTCGGCCCGGCGGATCTCCGCAGCCGCGCCCCCTTCTCGGCGAGCTGCTCGCAGTCGTCGCAGTTCACGTGGCACGCAATCGCGAACGGGCTGGACAGCCAACGCGGACAGGTGCCCGCGGACGGCGCGGTAGGGTTGGGACGCGACGCGGGCGTCGTTTGGGTTCGGCCGTTCGGTTGCCCGAAGCGATGGCTGATTGAGCGGCGGCGTGGCCGAGTGGTTTAGGCAAGGGCCTGCAAAGCCCTCAACCCCAGTTCGATTCTGGGCGCCGCCTCCAGCGTTTATGCTGATCAGAGGCCAATTCTTGGATCAGCACCGTGAGCTAGCCCGCATCCATCGCGCGTGGATCGCGCGGCAGTTTCACTACCTTTGCCCGCGGTGTCCGTTCGGTCGAAGCAATCAGTATGTCGAGCTGGTCAGCTACCGCGCGGTCGCGCTCCTCGGTGGCGTGCTGGTAGATGAGGGCTGCACGTGGACTGGAGTGACCGATCCGGACCATGAGTTCACGAGTTGTGATGCCCGTCTGAGCGGCCATCGTGGCGCCGTGGTGTCGGAGGTCGTGGACGTGAGCGCCAGCGATCCCGACAGCAGCGCACGCGGCCTTCCATGACTCGCTCAGGTCTCTACGCCGCAGGGGTCGCCCGGTCTTGCGGGTGAACACTGGCGAGTCGGCTGTCGAAGCGACGTAGGTGCCGAGGTGCTGACGCATCGCCTCGGTAACTATCCCAGGCAGAGCCACCGTGCGCGTGCCGGCGTCGGACTTCGGAGCGGTGATCGTGCGACCCATGCCGGTGATCTCTTGTGCCTGGCGTCTCACCTGGACGGTGCCCCGTAGCGTGTCGAAGTCTCGCCGCTCAAGACCCAGCAGCTCGCCAGGGCGGAGGGCACCGAATCCCGCGAGCAGGACGAGCGCCCGTAGCCGCGGTTCGATAGCGTCCGCGAGGTCGAGAACCGTTGCGGTGTCGAGCAGGGGCCGCTCTGGCGTGTTCTCGGTGCCGGCGCCCGGAACGGTGCACGGGTTCTGTGTGAGCAGCCGATCCGATACCGCCGTGTTGAGGATCGCCCGGAGCAGCCGGTACGACTTGGCGGCCTGGTCTTGCCCGGCAGACTTGATGAGGTCGGAATGCCAGACCCTCACGCGCTCGGGAGTGATCTTCCGGAGGGCGGCCTTCTCGAATGCAGGGTTCAGATGGCGACGGAGAAGGCCCTTGTAACCCTGGCGCGTGGCAGGCGTGAGCGGCCGTCCCCGCGCGAGTCGAGTGTCGATCCAGGTGGTCGCGTAAGGTCCGAAGGTACGCTCACCACCGCGGGGGTCGACGATCAGCCCGGCCAGCTCGTCGCCTTCCACCTTGCGCTTGTAGGCGTCGGCATCACCGCGCAACCGAAACGTCTTGTTCCGGACTACACCGTCGACTCGGAAACGCACGTCATAGCGGACGGTCTTGCCATCGCCGAGGAGGCGCCTAACGATCTGGGCCATCTCAGGTCTTGTCGCCCGTCAGGTACTTCTCCACTTCGTCGAGGTCGAGTCCGTAACTGTGATTCACGTCGCCCAGCACGAGGGCGCGTGTGAACAGGTCGACGAGCCGGTACGTGCCGAAGGTCAACGCCTGCGGGTCGCGTCGGCGCGACTTCTCCAGTCGGAGGCCCTGGCGATCGGCCATCCTCCTCAGCCGGTTCTCTCTGACTTGATTGTCTCTGGGCACTGTCCCCCGCCTATCGCGAGCTATGCCCGTAAGTGTAGCCAGAGGTATTCTCGCAGCCACGCAAGGTTCATCTACGTGTGGCTGGAGGCCGCCTGACACGGGCAGCTCCTAGTTGACGGTGATGGTGTCCAGGTCATCACAACACGCCAAACGGGAACGCCAAAAGGGATGCGCTTGATTGCAATACCGTGCTCCTCTTCGAGAAGCGCTGCCTTGACGACAAGAGCTCCTTCCTGAAGGACTAAAGAAGCTCGGCGTGCGAGCTGATCACCTCAAGACACTCGTCGAAACTCGGGATCTGTCCCCACATGAGCGA
Source organism: uncultured Acidimicrobiaceae bacterium (assembly GCA_963804265.1). Classification (GTDB taxonomy): domain Bacteria; phylum Actinomycetota; class Acidimicrobiia; order Acidimicrobiales; family Bog-793; genus Fen-455. The sequence goes on along the minus strand of CAWDPZ010000004.1, from coordinate 3,612 downwards.
GGTCGAGTCCGTGTAACTCTTCTCGGCAATGTCTCGCAGTGCACCTTCGGAACCGAACGCCGGACTTGTTCCATAGCCCTCGGCGGGGCGTGGCGTGAAAGGCCAACCGGATCTGGCACTCCATTCGTCGACATCCGCGGCAAGGACCTCCATCGAGCTGTCTGGCCGAGCCAGCGCCGCTTGAACGTCGGCGTTGTTGAGGAGCCGAGCGACATCTGAGAAGTGCCGGCCCGCTTTCTCAAGTGATCGCGGATCGCCGTACAGCGCAGCGGTACCGGCGTGGTGCAGGAGCGCGACCTTCTCGGCGAGGGTGCGCACTGGGGCAATCGCCTCGACTTCGACCGGGAGAAGCTCCTCGAAGTCGGCATCGACGCCAACCGATGCGACATATTGGGCTATGTAGGACCGCACCGTACCGTGGACGACTCCCGGCAAGGTCCCGCCCCGGATTCCCATCTCGAGCCTTGCTGTTGGACTTATGGAGGCAGAAGGGAGTCTCTGTGGATAACGGAAGGCGACGTTTCGCTTGACGCCAGTGCTCCGCTCGGTCACCTCAGTGTCGTCATCGGACAGCCCGAGGTCGATCCGGGCTCGCTCGCAGATCGGACGAAGGACACGGTTCTCCCGGGCCGATTCACCAAGCCCTTCGTGGACGATGAGGATGTCGAGATCTTCCGAAAAGCGCTCGATGATACCGAAGACCTTCGAGAGGCTCGTCCCACCTTTGAAGAGAGCGCGAGCCGAACACGCACGGCCGTCGATCGGCTCGAGCTCTAGCGGTCGCATGACGCTGCGGAGCAGCTCGACAACCCAGTAGTCCTTCTCGACAAACGACGGCTCCGGGATCCCAAGGGCGTCAGCCGCCTCACCAGCGAGGGCAACGAGGTCTTCTTGCGAGCTGCGAAGAAGCGTCACGGCTTACGCTACGGCTCGCTCACGGATGTCGCGGAGCGCCTCGAGGTTCTCCCTCAGCCTTGGCGAACGTTCGGATGTCGCAACCTTCTCCACCTTCTTGAGGCTGATCTTGTTATTCAGCTCAAGAGCGTCGATCTTCTTCGCCAGTTCAAAGAGATCGGCCTCGGCATAGCGAGGGAACTCCCGCAACGTCTCGATGACAGCGATCTCTAGAAACGACAGATCTCGTCTCGCCGTGTTGTTCCGCGTGTGGAAGCGAACTCCTTCCATCTTCGGGGCTGGACCTGTCACAGCCAGTTCTGCAATGGGCGGAACTTGAGTCGACAGACCAAGGGCTTGTGTCGCCGACCACGCGGTAGGTCCAACTCCCCGTCCCTTGGCCAGGGCGATGGCGGCGGCAGAAGCATCGGGACGCCCCTTGCCGAAACGAGAATTGACGCCCTTCCAGTAGAGCCCGTTGCGAACCCGGGCGAGTGCACCATCCGAATGGAGACGCGAGAGAGCTGTCAGGACGGCGGGCCGAGGGCCGACGAAGTCTGAGGTCCGAAAGAAAGTTCCAGCTGGAGCGCGCCGAACACGCCGCCTCGCAGCCTCAGTGGTCCCCATGTACAGATCCTCCCTTCTTCGTAAGAAAATCATAGTGTTTTTCTTACAGGACTGCAACCGGTACGCCACCGTTTATTGCGAGCGTCCGTGGCCGCGTTGTCGGGTGCTGCGGTGATCGACAGTTGCTACTTGGAGTTGTCAGATGGGCTGGGGGCCTGCGTATCTACCGGCAGTAACGCCTGTTACTACGGGGCCGGACTTGACCGCCAGCGACCGTGGGATCGCCAAGGTCTGGGTCCGCCGACAGGGGAGCGGACGCACCAGACAGGCGCTCGGCGATGAAGCGGGGGCCTTCGCGAGAGGCAACGCATCCGAGCGAGGAACGCCCTTTCACCAATCGTGCTCATACATGTCCAACCTCTGAGCGTTCGCAACCAGCCGTGCGGCAGGTTCGAGGCCGCAAACGTGCTGATCTCGGTAGAGTGACCGACCGTGGCACGCTCAGAGGTGATCAGCCGTGTCGCCAACACTTTGGTACAGATATCGCCCCAGCACTCGCTTCGTGTCGCGATCGACGGCATCACTGCAGTTGGCAAGATGACCTTCGCAGACAAACTGGCCGAGGACGTGCGGGCGCGCGGGCGACCGTGCGTTCGAGTTTCAATGGAAGATTTTCGCCAACCCAGTGCGGTGCGCTTCAGCCGGGGACGCGACTCCGTCGAGGGTTATTACGAGAACGCCTACGACTACGGTGCGCTTCGTTCGGAGCTCCTCCACCCCCTTGGGCCGACGGGCAACGGTTCCTATCGCTCCGCGGTTTACGACCTTGCTACCGACCAGCGGATCGATGCTCCAACACAGAGTTCCGTTCCCGGTCTGATCGTCATCGTCGACGGCAGTTTCCTCCAACGACGCGAGCTCGCCAACGGATGGGACGTCGTCGTGTTCCTACGCCGCGAGCTTTGCGTCTGCTCGTGCTCGAGGCGTGGCACGAGATGCGCCCCGGCTCGGCTCGATCAAAGATGCACTTCGCCTCTACGACACCCGCTACGACCCCGCCCAGCGCCGCTATCTCTCCGAGGTCGACCCTGAGACGACGGCCGATGTGGTCGTGGACCACGACGACCCGCAATCCCCCTCTATCGTGCGCATCGCAGCTGACCTTGGGCTCGTCGAGGCACATCTACGCCGAACGCGCGCCTTCTTCGGGCCCCGAGCGGAGAAGTGGGAGAAGCGCTTCCCTGATGACGGAGCCGCTTACCGCGATGCGATCGCCGAGCTCGGGCCCAAGCGGGGCGGGGTCGTCGTAGATCTCGGGTGCGGAACGGGCCGTGCACTACCGTTCTTGCGTAGCGCGATCGGTGTCGAAGGGGTCGTCGTCGGGGTGGACGTCACACCCGAGATGCTGCAGGCTGCTTGCCACGAGGGACGAGATCACGACGCCCAGCTCGTGCTCGCGGACGTGATGCGCCTGCCTATCCTGGCAGAAAGCGTCGATTCGTTCTTCGTGGCAGGGCTGCTGAGCCATGTCCCCGACTCCCACCACCTCCTCCGCTCAATGGCTCGAGCGGCGAAACCCACTGGCCGCCTGGCCCTCTTCAGTCCGGTCGGACGGGCGGAGCAAGCTCATCGTCGTAATCGGGTCCTGCGACCAGACGAGGTGCTCGATCCTCAGGTGCTGCCTGGGTTACTTGCGGCGACGGGCTGGACGGTGAAGCGCATCGACGACTGCGAGCAGCGCTACCTCGCCCTCGCGTCCAAGGCCACCTGAGGAGGGAATAGGTGTGTCAGGGCTGTCGTCACTGGTGGCAGCGACCTCAGGCGAAAATGATGAGCTCCCCCAGTCCGTGCTTGCCATGCTCTCGGCCGAGGCCGAACCGCTCAGAGCCTCGTACACGAAGGGGGTTTGGTTCATCGTGAAGCACAGGTCTCAAGTAGCCAGTCACACCATTCGCCCATTCCCTCGCCAGTGCCGGCGCTCAGCTCGATCAGACGAGCTGTCGGGTTGACCGCTCGCAAGTTGGCGACGAAGAGATCGAGGTCGAAGTCGAGGTACGCAAGCAGATCGATCTTGTTGACGACGACCACGTCGCAGACGTGGAACATGACCGGGTACTTGAGCGGCTTGTCCTCGCCTTCGGTGACGGCGTA
>CAWDPZ010000003.1:0-6944 GCA_963804265.1 uncultured Acidimicrobiaceae bacterium | reverse complement strand
GGGAGCTACGCGGTCCTTTGCACGGCATCCCCGTGCTCGTGAAGGACAACGTCGACACCGCCGGCGCCGAGGGCACGACGGCCGGCTCACTCGCCCTCATCTCTCACCCGGCCCCTCGACCGACTCGACGGTCGTGCATCGGCTGAGGCGCGGCGGGATGGTGGTGCTCGCGAAGGCCAACCTTTCCGAGTGGGCCAATTTCCGTTCCGTGCGCCCTCTTCGAGCGGATGGAGCGCCACCGGTGGCCAATGCCTCAACCCGCATGCCCTTGACCGGCTCCCGGGCGGCTCCAGCTCGGGCTCGGGCGCGGGGTCGCGGCGCGGACTGGCTCCTCTCGCCGTCGGCACCGAGACCGACGGGTCGATCCTCTGCCCGGCGGCGCTACGAACGGGCGTCGTCGGGATCGAAGCCGACCGTCGGGCTCACGAGCCGAGCGGGCGTCGTGCCGATCTCCCTCGAGCCAGGACACGGTCGGGCCCGATGGCGAGGTGTGTCGCGGATGCCGCCGCCCCTCCTCGGGGTGCTCGCCGGCGGAGCGGACCGGCGCCGACCCGCTCGACGAGGCCACGATGAAGCGTCCGGCCGGCCTGCCCGCGGACTACATGGCCTGTTGCCGCCCGGACGGGCTCGACGGCGCCGGATCGGCATGCCAGCCGCCGAGCGCTACTTCGGCTACAGCCCACGCGAAGGCCGACGCCCTCGTCGAGGCCCACCCTGCAGCTCGCCCGGCACGCCGGTGAGCCGTCGTCGTCGATCCGGCGGACGTCCCGACTGCGGAGGCGATCGCGCAGAGCAGAGACGAGCTGACGGTGATGCTGCACGAGTTCAAGGCGGGTCTCGAGCACTACCTTCGCCACGAGGCCGCGCCGCGAGCGACAGCCGCGCACCTCGCGGAGCTCGTCGCCTTCAACGGCGCACGCGGCCGGACGAGCTCTTTTTTCGGCCAGGACACGCTCCTCCTCGCTTCGTCGGTCGGCGGCCTGGACGATCCCGCCTACCTCGAGGCGCGGGCCCGCAACTGGCAACGCGCACGGCGGGACGGGATCGATGCCGCCCTCGGAGCGCGGGCCTGGACGCGCTCGCCTTCCCGACGATGGGGCCGGCCTGGCTCATCGACCACGTGAACGGCGACTCGCACACCCGGGCGGGCTACCAGGCCGCCGCCGTGGCGGGCTACCCGGCGATCAGCATTCCCATCGGCAAGGCCGGAGGTCTTCCCGTGGGTCTGTGCCTCGTCGGCACCGCCTGGAGCGAGCCCGTGCTCATCCGGATCGCCTTCGGCATCGAGCAGATGCTCGCACTCGGCGACAGCCTGCGACCTGCCTGGCTCGCCCGAGTCGGCTGAGACCCTGCAGGCGGCAGATGTGCGGCGAGGCCGGCACGGCGGCCGATCACGCACCGAGGGAGAAGTCGCCCTCCCCTGGACTCCTCCAGCGCTCGACGAGCCGGTCGACGAAGGCGACCTGGCCCTTCAGCAGCTTCTGCTTAGCCGTCGCCACCGGCATCCACGCCGCACGGTCGACCTCGGGCCACGACGCCGTCTTGCCGAGCGCGGCGGCCACTCCATCTCGAAGTGATTGCTGACGATGTTCTCGGCGTCGACCTGTCCCTCGACCGCCCACGCCCGGACCCTCTTGCCGCCCGGCTGGCGCAGCTCGCCGAGCTGGATCCTCGTCCCGGTGGGCGGATCTGCTCCGAGCTCTTCGGCGAACTCCCGGTTCGCCGCCGCCTCCGGTGCCTCATCCGGCTCGTATTCGCCCTTGGCGATCGACCAGACGCCGTCGTCCTTGCCCGCCCAGAACGGTCCCCCCGGATGAACGAGGAGGACCTCCAGAACCCGCTCCGGGCTGAACCGGTACGGCAGCAGACCAGCACTTTGCCTCAGGCACCTGACTGCTCCGGTGCCCGGAGCCGCGCCCGGCTCGACCGGCACCGAGCTCACAGGAGAGGGCGGTTTATGCGAAATCCTGGTCCTCGACACAGGTCAGCAGCTCCTATAGCCCAGCTAGCGTCCGCCACAATCAGGCTAACCGCGAATTCTTACGGCGCCATAGGGGTGGGCACGTCGATTCAGCCTCGAGCTGGAAAAGGACACACCTGCGGCACGCAGTCCAGTTTGCGAAGGACGACGTTTCTGCGTGCCGCAGCTGGTCTTTGCCAGCTCTTGGACGTACCTGGCCGTTGGGCCGCATTTTTGCAGCACACAACAGCCACGTCCCGGCGACAAGACCACGACATCCTTGGCGATACCGGCAGCAGCTTGAAATGTGACGTGTCGCCCACGGGCGAAGCCGGCATCAATCCTGGAACCTATAGACGAGCGGCTCAAGGGCCAGCAAGCCGATAATTCAATGTCTTTGCTCTCAGGAGCTCGATGGCAGGAGCACGAACTGACCTGGCGAGCGCATTCACATCTCATCGGCAACCTGTGCTGTCGCCCATCGGCGGCCGGGACGAATCGCACCCGGCCACGGGCGCGGCTGGTGCCGGGCCGGCACTCCCGCCGGGGCCGCTCGGCCTTGGGCTCGCTCCGTCCCAGAGCGGTTCGTGCCCCACTCGTCGATGACGTAGGTTCTCCTCATCTGTCCTGCCCCCGTAGCTCAGGGGATCCAGCAGCGGTTTCCTAAACCGCGTGTCGTAGGTTCGAGTCCTACCGGGGGCGCTCGGAGATTTTCACGTTTGAGCTTGATTATCTGTCACATTTGGGTGTGACACACTGCCGCCGAGGGTACCGCTGCTCTCTGACTTGCGGCGGGCCCCTACTGGAGTGCAGCCAGCAGCTGGCCGAAGCCGATCGAGGCCACACCAGCACGGAGCAGCGGACGATGACCGACTCAAACCAACGGAACCGGCGCGTCAGGAACATCGACGTGACCATGACGGTCATTGTCGCCGGGATCAGAGCACGACCCCCGTGCGCAGTACGTTGAAGTGCAAGACGTTCTGTAGATCAGGGAGACGTGAGTTAGACATACCTGCGACGACGCCTCCGACCATGGCGACTCAGCGCCAGATGCCTCTTGGGGCTGGTGACCATGACGATCGAATCTCGGTCACGGTACGCGAGCCGAATTCGACGACGATCACCAGGAACTCCCCTCTGCGGCGTGGATAGCCTCAAGAAGAACACCGCGGCACGTCGGGTAGAGTCAGCTTATGACAGGGCAGATCGCACCAGGGAGTCGGACGGCCCTCGTGACCGGGGCGTCGTCGGGAATCGGGGAGAGGATCGCCCTCGACCTCGCGTTATTGGGTTATCGGGTCGTCGCCGTGGCGAGGCGGGACGCTCGCCTCGAGTCGCTCGCGGAGGCCGCCCGGTCCAAGGGTGCCGAGATCATCCCGGTGCGCACCGACGTCACCGACCGCGGTCCAAGCGAAACACGCCGTAGACGAGGCGATGAATCACACCGGCCGACTTGATGTCGTCGTCAACAACGTGGGCCTTGGTGTCATTGGTCCAATCCTCGGCTCCAATCTCGACGATTGGCGACGCATGGTCCAGGTGAACGTGATGGGGGTGTTCAACGTTACCCACGCGTGTCTCCCGATCATGGTCGAACAGCAGGAAGGGCACCTTGTCACGATCTCGTCGGCCGCCGGTCGGCAGCGTCCACGATGGCAACGGCGTGTATTCGGCGACCAAGCATGCCGTCGGGGCGTTTTACGAGTCCATCCGATTAGAGCTCAGCTCGAAAGGGATACGCACGACACTCATCGAACCTGAGGCGGTGCGAGGCACGGAGATCCTCGAACAGACCACGCACCGAAGGTCACGCGTTGCCATCGCCTTCAGCACGGCCAATCTGGCGATGGAGCTTGAGGACGTGTCGGCAGCGCTGATCTTCGCAATCTCACAGCCACGCCGGGTCACGATCGCGGAGATGCTCATCACCAACTGAGACGCCGGGGTCCATCTGCCTAACGCGCGCCGACGAGTATTTCAATGGTGGCGGGGGTACAGCATGCAAGGCCGCCTGACGCTTGATGCGCTCCAGCCGGTCGCGGGGTCGCTACGCCAGGTCGGACGTGATCCCAGCGGCTCGAAGCATGCGGCGAAGGTCCACTACCTGCTGCTCGTCGACGTCGCTCCACGCGCGGCGCATCGAAGGTCTCGGTCTCGGACCCGAGGGTCACGGTGAAGCGGCCGTCGTGTCCCCTGGTAACCGTGCCAACGCCTTCGAGCAGCGACAGCACGTCGTGCCACTCGATGTTGTGGCTCACCGGGTGGCGAAAGATCCGCTCGACCGTCGCCTGGTGGTGAGCATCGAGATTCATACCTTCGGCCATTTGCGCCCTCCTGTGCCCATACCGTAACGGCGAAGGTTGCCGAGCAGGCCGGCGGGGCTCCTGAGAGCCGAGCGGCGGGCTGATGGGGCTGAGGCGCCGAAGCCCGCGGGAGCTGACTTGCTCGGGTGATCAGCCGGCTCCGGTCGCCCGGGCGGCGCGACTGGCCTGGAGAATCGCCAAGCCGAGCCAACCGAGGAGCCACCCGTTCCGGCACGAAGGAGCGCCTTGCCTGCGTCGGGACCAGGTTGCTTCGCCGCCGTCACTGCTGCCGCCACGGCGGCCAGAACCGGACCTAGCCCTGCGACGGTGAGAGCCGGAGCGGCCGCCCGGTGTCCGGCACGCCAGGCCTCGTCGCTTCTCATCGTGGAGGGAATCCTGATACCTGCAAAGAGGTTCCTCGGCAACCGGCCCGTCGCCGCCATCCGGGCCACGACTATGACGACCACACCACCGAGCCCGGAGCGGAGCAGTCTTGGCACTGGGCCACGCTACCTCGGCTGGCGACAGCCGTGACCCCCGGCACCTGCGCGCCTCTGGGTTCGTCGGTCGTCTCGTCCCGCGCGACCCGGGGCCGATCAGCTGGGCGGGTCCGACACCGAAGGTGCCTCGATGTCGCCGACATGGGCAATCCCCAACGACGGAAGGTGGCTCGCGGCTGTCAGCTTGGCCGCCTCATGAGCTGTCGCGTGCCCGGTCAGCACGAGAACGAACTGCTCTTTGCTGAGCCCGTACAGGAGCACGTCGTTGCTGGCCGTTACCGACGCCGTCCGGGGCGAGTCGGCGATGAGGGCAATCTCCCCGAAACCCTGGCCACGACCGACGGTGGCGACCGCTCGCCCGTCTCGGGTGACGGCAAGAGTCCCGTCCGCGACGAGGTAGTACCGATCCCCGGGGTCGCCTTGGCGTATCACGACGGTGCCGGCGGGCGCCGCCACGGGGACGAGCTGATGGGCCACGCCTTCGAGGGACGGCCCGCTCAGGCAGGAGAAGATCGGTACCGACCGGAGAAGCTCGATCTGGACGTGGGGAACCGGGGCCGAGTGGTCGATCGCGAGAAGCCGCACCGACAAGGCAACGACGACCGCGACCCCGACGAGGGCCGGGATCCAGAACGACCGCGATCTCCGGCGAGGAGATACGCAGCCCGGACGATGACCACGCCGATTGCAAGGCCGGCGTCCATGAAGGACTCGAGCACGGCGAAGGCACTGGCGAGCGAGCCAGGGGGTGCGGCCCGCTGGAGAAGCGTCCACGCGGTCACGTCGAACAGGCCCCCTCCGAAGCCGACCAGGCCGAGGAGGATGAAGGCCGGCACGACGAGGGAGTTGAACCCGAGAGCAGCCAGCACGAGGTTCGTGCCGAGCAGGGCGAAAATGGCGATGCCGGCCAGTCTCGACCGGCCGATCAGCCCGACGGTGAGGAACCCGGCGAGAAGGCCGCCGGCGCCGAGGGCGGCGTTCAGGTAACCGGCACCGCCTTGGCCGATGTGCAAGATGCTGAGGGCGAGGATCACCATGAGGAAGTCGGTGGCACCCGCGAGGATCTGGTACAAGCCCTGCACGCCGAGCAGGACCCGGAGGGCTGGATCGTGGGCAACTCTTGAGAGGCTCGAGCGGAGCTCGGCATCGCTCTCCTCGCTCTGGGTTGCCACCGCCGAACCGGGAACCGGCGCCACGAAGAGGGCGGCGACAAGTGCCATGAGCGAGGTGCCGGCGATGGCGAGCCCCGGACCGTGCACAGCCATCAGGACTCCGGCGACCGCCGGGGCGATCAGCTTCCAGGTGTTCTCGCTCCAACCTGCGAGGACGTTCGACGCCGTGAGCTCATCGGGACTCCGCACGATTGCCGGCAAGAGGGCGGCCTGCATTGGTCGCGTGACCGTGATCGCCATGCTCACGAGAACCGAGATGGCAAAGACCGTCCACCTCGGCGCCTCGATCGCGATGAGGGAGGCGGCGGCCACCATCGAGGCCGCCTCGAGCAGGTAGCCGGCCAGCAGCACCCGGCCCGCCCGGTAGCGGCCCGTGAGCATCCCGAGACCAGGGGCAAGCAAGGCGGTGGGAACTACCTGGACGAGGGCGATCGTCATCCCCCCAGAGGGTCCCCCATGGGTGTACCCGTAGACCAGAAAGGCGATCCAGACAGCCCACTCCGCGCCGACGGCGAGCCCGTAGGCGATCTCGACCCGCCGGAGGGCCCGGTTGCGGAGCGCCCGGGCTATGACGGCCCTTCTGGCGGCGGATCTTCCGCTCATCGGCCATCGGGGCAGGCGGCGCTTTTCGTTCCGAGCCGTGCCACGGCGCTAGCAGGGTCGCCCATCGTCCCCTCCCCCTCGGGGCACTATACAAGCATCCCCCGTACCGCCCCGTGGCGGTGCTGTCCTGGCGGCAGCTCTCGCTATCAGGTGTGGCAGGCCCTCGGGTCGTAGCCGGGAAGCGGCTGAGCCGCCTGGCTCGGCGGGCCGAGCGAGCTCGGCTGAGTCGTGGTCGTCGTGGTCGCCAAAGAGGTCGTCGTCGTCGAGGACGTGCTCGTCGAGGACGTCGTGGACGTCGAGCCGCTCTTGGTCGTGCCGCCCGTGTCGAGCCGCCCTTGGCCTTGGCGGGGTGCACCCGCACCGTGTAGTCCGAGCCGGTGACGACGGTCACATCTGCGTTCAG
>CAWDPZ010000002.1:0-6974 GCA_963804265.1 uncultured Acidimicrobiaceae bacterium | reverse complement strand
GCGGGCGTCCCCGCACACGAACGGGTCGGAGATCGCGCCCCGGCCGCGCCACCTCGGCGTCCGCCAGGATCTCGGGCGCCTCGAACCGGGCGTAGAAGGCGGCGGCGTCGTGCGCTTCTCGCCGGCTGACGCCGAAATTCGAGGTTGCTGTGCGTCTCCGCTCGGTCACGACTCCACCCCCTTCGACGCTACCGGGCGATCCCCGGTCTCGGAAGGATCCTGCGAACACCGTACCGACTGGCTGTTCGCTGCTCGATCACTGCCGCGGGCAGGTGCGCCCGGGGATGCAATTGGCACATTTGAGCTGTTCACAATGGGTACTGGGCGGTCACGTCGGCGCAGTTGAGGCTTCGCCACCTGCTTAGGACACCCGAGTTCGCCCACCTAAGACTCTCGAGACCCTGCCCGACGAAGAATACGCATTCCTGCCGATGTAAGACCCCTCCTTAGAGGTTCATCCTTAGTTCATCAAGCATCAACACCCCTCGAAGGAGCAGACACCATGCCGAAGTCACCCCTCGAGCTCCTCGCCAGAGCCCGCATCGCTGAATACCGGGAAAGGGCCCTCTCCAACCCGCGGAGTCGCAACCGCCACCCCGAGCTCACCGGTCCTGAGGAAGCTCGGCATTCACCGTCCCCACCACAACCAGAGCCGACTGGCGGTCACGGATCCGTCCTGAGCCCCTTGCGCAACCGGGTCCGCAGTCGCGCGGGCCATTGACACGGCCGTTCGCGATGATGGCGGGCGTGGCAAATGAAACCGCCTCGACCCCGCTCGTTGGCCGTGCCGAGGAGATGCGGCGCCTAACCGATCTCGTGGGCCTCGGGACCCACGAGATCGGTGGCCACGTGCTCCTGGGTGGTGATGCCGGGGTCGGCGAAGAGTCGCCTCATCACAGAGTTGAGCGCCGAGGTGCAGCGAGCCGGCTGGCGGGTCCTTGTCGGCCACTGCCTCGACTTCGGCGAGAGCGCACTGCCGTACCTGGCATTCAGTGAGGCTTTCGGTCGGCTGGCGGTCGAGGAGACCGGTGTCGCGACCGCCCTGGTCGAGTCGAGTCCGGCGATCGCCAGACTGTTGCCGTCCCACCGGATGCTCGCCGATGGCACCGAGCAGGAAGAGCCCACCGAACCCGCGGCGCTGTTCGACGCCGTGTCCTCCGCACTGGCCGACCTCGGAAGACAAGCGCCCCTTCTTCTCGTCATCGAAGACGTGCACTGGGCCGACAGGTCGACACGTGAACTGCTCAGCTTCCTTTTCACCCGCCAGGTGGGTACACCGGTCGCCGTCGTGGCCTCGTATCGCAGCGACGACCTGCACCGCAGCCACCCGCTGAGAACGACCCTGAGCGAGTGGGGACGCCTGGCGACGGTGAGCCGGATGCAGCTCGGTCCCTTGGATGATCACCAGATGAGGGCCCTGATCAGCGCGCTCCCACCCCGAACCGTTGTCCGAGCTGGAGGTGAGGCACGTCATCGATCGTGCGGAGGGCAACCCGTTCTACATAGAAGAGCTCCTGGCCGCCACCGAGTCTGGAGGAGGCCAGCTCCCGGCCGACCTGGCCGACCTCGTGCTCGTCCGTCTCGACCAGCTCGATGCCGAAAGTCGCCTGGCGGTCCGCGCCGTATCGGTCGTCGGCCGGCGGGCTCCTCACGACCTGTTGGCACACGGCTCGGGACTGGAAGAGCACGCCCTCGAACGAGCGCTGCGTGCGGCCGTCGAGGCAAACGTGCTCGTTCCCGTCGGCGACGACAGTTACGCATTCCGGCACGCCCTCGTCGCCGAAGCCGTCTACCAGGACCTGTTGCCTGGCGAACGGACGAGGCTGCACGCCGCTTACGCCAAGGCCCTGGCCGCCGGAGATGTCCGCGGCACCGCCGCCGAGCTCGCTCGACACGCCCGAGCGTCTCATGACCTTGTGACGGCCGCTACCGCCAGCATCCGCGCGGGCGACGAGGCGATGAGCGTCGGCGGCCCGGACGAGGCTGCCAGTCACTACGAACTGGCCCTCGAGCTCGTCGCCGACCGCGACGTGTCGGCCGCGGTCGCGGTGGCGGACACCCGTTTCGACCAGATCGGGCTCGCCGTGCGTGCGAGCGCCGCCGCGGCCGCCGCCGGGCACCTCTTCCGAGCGATCGCGCTGGCCGAGGACCAGCTGCGAGCGTTGCCGCCAGAGGCCGCCGCGCTAGATCGCGTCCGCCTACTTCATGCCCTCGTCAGCACTGGCCTCGTGACCGACAGCAACCTGGACCTGCTTGCTCTGACGACCGAGGCCGTGCAGCTGCTGCCTTCTGACGCGCCTTCGGCACTGAAGGCCCAGATCCTGGCCGTGCACGCCCGGGCTAACGCCGATCGAGCTCGACACGACGACGCCGTCCGCTGGGCACGGGAGGCCTTCAGCATCGCCGACGATCTCGGCCTGGTAGCGGTTGCCGCCGATGCGGCCACGACGCTCGCCAACCTCGATCACCGCGCCGGAGATCCGAACGAAGCCGAGGAGGCGTTGGTCAAGGCGGTTGCCAAGGCTCGGTCGGCCAGGGAGGTGACCGCTGAGCTACGTGGGCTGTTCAATCTCGGCGTTCTCTACTACGAACAGGGCGAGCTCGACAAGGCGCTCGGCGCCTACAACGAGACCTGGCAGCGGGCCAAGGCCACCGGTCGACCCTGGGCTCCCTATGGCTTCGATGCGAGGGCCCACACCGCCATCGTCTCTCAGGTCGTCGGCGACTGGGCAACGGCGTGCGACATAGTGGATTTCCGCCACGAGTCTCCTCCACCGCAGGCGGAGGCGGTTCTGACAGCCGTTTCGCTGCAGGTCGCGGCCTACCGCGGTGACTCGAGCGCCCTCGAGGCACTCCCGAGGTTGCGACCGTGGTGGAACCGCGACGGCTTCCTCGCCATCATCAGCTGCGGTGCCTGCATCGACCTTCTCGGCGACAGCGGCGACCATGTCGGGGCAACGGCCCTGCACGACGACGGAGTCGCCGCCATCGCCGCTTTGTGGAAGAGCCCGAACTTCCAGGCTCGCATCCGTCTCAACGCACTATTGCTCGGCCAAATGGCATCGATTGCCGCCCACCGGGGGGTCGTCGAGCGGGCCGAGATCTGCCGGCGCGGCGATCAGCTCGTCGCCACGACGATGGAGGTGGCTGAAAGCGGCCTCGCAAACGGGCGTCGGCGCGGACCAGAGGGGACCGCGTGGCTCGAACGGGTCGGTGCAGAGCACGCCCGGCTGCGGTGGCTGACAGGAGTCGATCCTCTGTCCGAAGATGACCTGGTCGGGCGCTGGCGGGCTGCTGTCGCGGCCTTCGAGCAGTTCGGCCACGTCTTTGAGACCGCTCGTTCTCGAGCCCGCCTGGCGGCGGTCTTGCAGGCCACCGGTCGAAGCACGGAGGCCGCGGGCGAGATATCCCAAGCTCACGGCGTCGCGACGCGCCTCGGTGCTCGGCCGCTGCTCGCAGAGCTACGGAGCCTCGGTATTGCCGTGAAACAGCCGGCGGCGCAAGCGCCGACGAGACGCGATCTGCCTTTGACGGCCCGAGAAAGCGAGGTCCTCACCTTGGTTGCAGAGGGTCGCAGCAACCGTGAGATCGCTCTTCAGTTGTTCATCAGCTCCAAGACCGCCAGCGTCCACGTCTCCAACATCCTCGCGAAGCTCGACGCCTCGGGTCGGACCGAAGCAGTCGCGATCGCCCGGCGAAAAGGCCTGCTGCCTAGCTGAGGGCGGCGTCCAAGCTGATTTCGACGCCCGAGAGCGCCTTGCTCACCGGGCAGCTTTTCGCCACGAGGTCGCCTACGGAGGCGAACTCGTCGTCGGAGACCCCGGGCACGACACCGCGGATCGTGACTCGGATGCCGGTGATGCCCTCGGTGTGATCGAGGTCGACCTCAACGGAGGTGTCGAGCCACTCGGCCGGGCGACCGGACTTGGCCAACATGTGGGCAAGCGTTATCCCCACGCACGCCGAGTGCGCCGCCGCCAGCAGCTCCATCGGACTGGTCCGACCCTTGGTCTCGGTCGGTCTCACGGCCGCCACGACGTTGAAGGGACCGAGATCAGAAGAATCGAGCACCACCTGGCCGGCCCCGGTTGCGAACGACCCTTTCCACTGTGTGGTGGCCCTTCACGTTGTAGCCATGGCCACAAGCTACGACCGTGGTTGGCGAGACTGCCACTTCCGACGAGAGCCTCCAGGGACCGGGAACCGACCGCAGGTCCAGGTCAATGGCGCTCGTGCGCGCCAACCGCCGCGGTGACCGGCCGGCGTCTTGAGTCAGCCGGCTCGGGCTGGCTCGTGACCGCGAGGTGGCGACCGGCTATCTCAACCGGCCACAACTGGCTCAGCAGCAAGGCCGCCAGCCAGCATCATCGGCTCGGCGAGTTGTGCGTCGGGCTGCAAATGATCGCGCGAGGCCCGTATGAGCACCGCCGACACGACGGCCGCGGCGGCGAGCAGGACGGCACTCACAGTGAATGCGGTCGTGTACCCGTGTACCGCGGCCTTCTGCAGACCCATCGCGACATGCTCGTGCGCAGCCAGATACGTGGTGGCGGCAGCCGCCGCGACGGTGTTCAGCAACGCGGTTCCCAGAGAGCCGCCGACTTGCTGGGTGGCGTTGACGAACGCACTGGCGACTCCCGCATCGGAGGGGTCGACCCCGATGAGCGCAGTGGAGGACATCGGTACGAAGGCCATTCCCATTCCGAGGCTGACGAGCACCTCCGGGGGCAAGACGTGAGCGAGGTAACTGCTCGTCACACCGAGGTCCGTGAACCAGAGAAGACCACCCGCGGCAAGGATCAGCCCGACGACCATGAGCGCCCGCGGTCCGACCCGAGGGAGCAAATCTCGCGATGGCGGCGCCGAGGATTATGCCTCCGGAGAAGGGCAGGAAAGCGAACCCCGTCTTGAGGGCCGAGTAGCCCAGCGTCTCTTGCAAGAAGTAGGTGAGGAACAGGAACGTCCCCAAAAGCGCGCTGCCCACCAGCAGCGAGGCCAGGAAGGCTCCACCCCGGTTGCGGTCGAGCAGGACCCGCATGGGCAACAGAGCGTGGGGAGAACGGAGCTCGATGGCCACAAAACTCACCAGAGCCGCTGCGGCGGCCGCCAGGAGCCCGATCGTGAGAGGCGCTCCCCAGCCGTGGGTGCCTGCGACGGTGAAGCCGTAGACGAGAAGGAAAAGTCCGCTCGTCACCGCCGCCGCACCGGGGATGTCGTAGCCGGAGCGCTCGTGCACCCTGCTCTCTCGGACGAGACGTGTCGCGGCCACGGCGGTCAAGACCGCGATGGGCACGTTGATGAGCAGGACCCAGCGCCAAGAGGCCAACTGCGTGAGCGTCCCGCCGAGAACGAGACCGATCGTGGCCCCACCGCCGGCGATGGCGCCGTAGACGCCGAAGGCCCTTGCCCTTTCTCGAGGCTCCGTGAACGTCGTCGTGAGAAGCGAGAGCGCAGCTGGTGCCATGATCGCTCCGAATGCGCCTTGCAGTGCCCGGGCGCCGAAGAGCATGGCGGCGTTCTGCGCGAGGCCACCTAGGGCGGAGGCAGCGCCAAAGCCGATGAGACCGACGACAAAGACGCGGCGACGTCCCAGGTAGTCGGCAATCCTCCCGCCCAAAAGCAGCAGACTGCCGAAGGCAAGGGTGTAAGCGCTCACGACCCATTGGCGATTGGCGATCGAGATGTGGAGGGCGGGCTGAGCCGACGGCAGGGCGACGATGACGACTGACGCATCCAAGACGATCATGAGCTGTGCCATGGCGATGACGGCGAGTGACCACCACCGACGAGGATCCGGTTCGGTGTCTGCAAGGCTCGCGGCTGTTGGCTTGTCGAGTGCTGTTCGGTCGTTGCTCATCGAGATCGCGTCTCCGGTGGCTAGGTCTGGATCGCCCCGCTATTATTCGGAGCGATGATTCCGTTTCCGCTACTATACGGAACCTGCGTTCCGTTTGTCAAGGCATAGGGTCCTCCTCTTGACCCCCGAGACCCGCCACATGCGGGCGGACGCGGTGGTGAACCGACAGCGCATCCTCGAGGCGGCCGAGGCTGTCTTCTCGAGCGAAGGTGTCTCGGTGCCCGTCGATGCGGTAGCCGATCGTGCGGGCGTCGGAGTCGGAACGGTCTACCGTCACTTTCCGACGAAAAGGGACCTGTTCGAGGCCATCGTCATGACGCGTCTCGAAGAACTCCTCGGTCTGGCACACGAAATGGCGAACGCCGAGTCGCCGGGACCGGCACTTTTCTCCTTCTTGCAGCAGTTCGCGAACCTGGCATCTGCCAAGCACGACCTGTTCGACGCCATGGGTGCTGCCGGGATCGACTTCAAGGAGCGCTGTGCCGAGACCGTCGCCGAGCTGAAGAGCAGTGTCGGGGTGTTGCTCGCCAAGGCACAGGATTGCGGAGACGCACGGCGCGACATCTCGGCTGATGAGCTGGTCGGACTCGTGATGGGAAGCTGCCAAGCAGCTGCCAACGCCGGCTTGGACGACCTCGCCCGGCAAAAGATGGTCGCTGTCGTCTGCGACGGCATCCGGGCGACCACCGCCTCCGGCGCCTGACCGGGGCCTTTTCCGGCCGGCGTCCCGGAGAGACCTCTCCGAGCCATGGCCGTGCACCGTAACGAGCTTCGCGGGCCGATCTTGCTCGAGATGGCGATGCTCTCAGCTGAGGTCAGGTCGGACTCCGGGCGTATCGGCGAGCTTCTCGACGAGGACTTTCGTGAAATCGGCGCCTCAGGCCGCTTGTGGACCCGGTCCGAAACACTCGAGGCCCTGGCCGACGACAGTGCCTACGAAGCACCGTTGGAGATCGCCGAGATGGAGGCGCAGGAGATCGGCCCCGGTCTGGTGCTCCTTACCTACCTCACTGGCCACATCGGGTCGCCGGACCCGTCGAAGTTCCCTCTGGCGCCTGTCGGACGGCTCCTGGCGCCTCGTCTTCCATCAGGGCACCTTGGTCTAGTTGGCCCGCTC
>CAWDPZ010000001.1:0-8610 GCA_963804265.1 uncultured Acidimicrobiaceae bacterium | reverse complement strand
AGGGAGCACTCCGCGGAACTGCAACCAGAGTTCCGCTGCTGGCCTGCCCCAGCTCACCCCGATCGAGCTAGAAGGCCACTACCGGGTGCGCCGGGACCGCATCGACAAGGCCGGCAAGGTGACGCTGCGCGTATCGCTCAAGGCTCTTGCACCTCGGCGTCGGCAGGGCACACGCCGGAGAGCAAGTTACCTTGCTCGTGGCTAACCGAGACGTGAGAGTCGGGGCCCAGACGGCGAGATCCTCGCCGAGTTCACGATCGACCCGACGAAGAACTACCAACCGAGGAAGAAAAATGCTTAGGTTTGTCCGGGATGTCCCGCGACAGCCGTCCGGGATGTCTCGCGACACAACAGGGCGGAGGGAGTGGGATTCGAACCCACGGTGCCCTCGTGGACACAACGGTTTTCGAGACCGCCCGATTCGGCCAAAATCTCGCATCCCTCCGGGCGGGGAGGTTAGCCGACGATGGGGCGCCGGTCGTTGAAGAAGTCCCGCAGCAGCGTCCCCGCCGGTCCGGCGCCCACTCCGAACACAACCTCGACCTCGTGGTTGAGGCGCGGGTCCGCACACAGGTTGTAGAGGGTTCCGCAGGCGCCGGCCTTCGGATCGAAGGCGCCGAAGACCAGGCGCCGCACCCTGGCGAGCACTACCGCTCCGGCGCACATGGCGCAAGGCTCCAGCGTGACGACGAGGGTGGCGCCGTCGAGTCGCCACGTGCCCAGCCATTCGGCGGCGTCCCGGAGGGCCAGTATCTCGGCATGAGCCGTCGGGTCCTTCAGCAGCTCACGTTCGTTGTGCCGTCGCGCGACGACCTGCGACCCGACGAGGACGACGGCTCCGACCGGGACGTCGTCGTGATCGGGAGCGAGCGCCGCCTCCGCCAGGGCCAGGTCCATGGCCTCGGAGTCGGTCATGGCGGCCGTGTCTGTCACGCCGGGAGCGTAGATCGCCGCGGGCGAGGCGATGGTGGCGTTGCGCCGGGGCCGTCATCGAGCTCGACTGTGTCCGTGAGCCGGACCGAGTCGAGGAGCCTCCTGTCGTGGGTGACGAGCAGCAGGGTCGCGGCCCAGGCGCCGAGGGCAACTTCGAGCTGCTCGATGGCGGGAAGGTCCAGGTGGTTCGTGGGCTCGTCGAGCACGAGGCAGTTGGTGCCGGTGGACATGAGAAAGGCCAGCTCCGCGCGAGTCCTCTCCCCGGGAGAGAGGGTCGTGAAGGCTTGCCCGACCTCGCCGGCGCCCAGTCCGAACTTCGCCAGCAGCGAGCGTGCGTCCGCCGTCTTCATGCGGGTCGCGGTGGCAGGAACCCGTCCAGGAGCGGCTCCCTCGCACCGAAACGACCCCTGGCTTGGCCGAGCTCGCCGAACACGACACTCGGGCCGACCCATCGGCTTCCATACGCGAGCGGCATCGTCCCGAGGATCATCGAGAGAAGCGTTGTCTTGCCCGCGCCGTTGCGACCCAGGACCCCGAGGCGCTCGCCCCAACCGATCTCGAGGTAGATGGGCCCGAGCTGCCAGTCGCCCCGCCGGATGACCGCCGCCTCGAGGCGGGCGACGACATCGCCGCTGCGAGGTGCGGTGGCGATCTCGAGATGAAGCTCCCAGGGCTCGAATGGCTTCTCGACGTCTGTGAGGCGCTCGAGAGCCTTCTCCGTCGAGCGGACCTTCGCGGCCTGCTTCTCGGTGCGGTTGACCCGGAAGTCTCTTTGCACCTTGTCGTTGTCCTTCGCCTTCTTCGTCGCCTTCGTCACCCCCGTCACCGCCCATTGCCGCTGCCGGCGCGCTCTGTCTAAGAGCCGGTCTCGCTCGCCGGCGTGCTCCTGGTAGGCCTCCTCGGCGTGTCGTTGCGCCGTGGCACGTGCTTCGACATAGGCCTGCCAGCTGCCGCGGTAGAGCCTCAGGCGATGAGACGCCTCGTCGATCTCGGCGATCGAGGTGACGATGCGCTCCAGGAACGCCCGGTCGTGCGACACCACGACAAGCCCGCCGCCTCGGCGTTCCAGGAAGTCCTCGAGACGTTCGAGACCGTCGAAGTCGAGGTCGTTGGTCGGCTCATCCAACAGCACGATGTCGAATCGGGACAAGAGGAGCGCCGCCAGGGCCGCCTTCGCCGCCTGCCCGCCCGAGAGCTTGGACATGGCGAGTCGCGAGAGGGAGGGCGGGAGGCCGACCTCGGCCAGGGCAGCTTCGGCCCGCGTCTCGAGGTCCGGGCCCCCGAGGGCGAGGTAGCGCTCGAGGGCGCGGCCGTATCCGGCCTCGGCTCCGCGCTCGCCGGAGGCAAGCTGTCCCGCGGCGAGATCGAGCTCAACCTGCGCCTCAGCGACGCCGGTGCGCCTTGCGAGGTACTGAGCGAGCGTCTCGTCCTCGGTCGCCTCGCGATCTTGGGCCAGGTAGCCGACGGTCGCGTCGGGAGGCATCAGCGTCACGAGGCCGTCGTCGGGCGGCTCGAGGCCGGCGAGGACGCGCAGGAGCGTGGTCTTGCCCACCCCGTTTGGCCCGAGCACGCCGAGACGCGTCTCGGGACCCACCGACACGCTCATGTCTTCGAGGATCGTCCGGGTACCCCGGCGCTTGACGATGCCGCGGGCGACCAGGGTGGCGGTGCCGCCCGCGGACGCGGGCCAATTGGCGGGGGTGTTCTTGCTGCGGGTGCTGCGGGCTTTCGGCATGTGGATCCCCAGGAATGGTCGGACGGACGGGCGGCGGGAGGGGATCAGATGCGCACGACAAGAGGCTACCGCCGGCTCCGTCGTGGGGTGTTCACACCCAGCTGTCAGCCGGGTGGCTCTAGTGACGTCACAGGGCCGCCGAGATGGGCAATGCTCTTGGCATGGCGACCGGTCTATCTTCTCGCGCCGCTGCCAAGAGCAGCGGCGCGGCCCGGGCCGGTCCCGAGGAACCGGAGCGCCCGGAGGCGGCTGCGCACCAAGCGCCGGACATTCTTCGGACGCCACCCGGTTCTCACCGGCTCGTTCGTGGTCCTCCTGCTCTTCCTCCCGGTCTGGATATCGCTCGGCGGCGCCCTCACGAACCCGTCGCTCGGGATCAGTGCTTCGGCCCGGATCGCCGAGTGGTCCCGTGACCACGGCGCCGGAGGGCTCGTCACATGGGTCGAGAACCTCTACTACTCGCACCATGCGCCGCCCGTAGGGGGCAGTCCCGCCGCCAAGGACATTCCCGGGCGCTCGCACGGCCGGGGTGGCTCCGCCAAGAACACGAGCGCTCGTGTGCGCGCGGGCGGCCTGCCGCTGCCGGCGGCGCTGGCTCCTTTTCCCGCCGCGGCTCTGCCGGGGGAGGGCAAGTGGGTCCCGGCGGGAACCTCCGTGCGCGGGCTGGCTGGTGTCTACACGACCTTCATGCGGCCGGACGCGATCCACACCTCCGTCGTGGACGGCGTCGCCTGGATGGACCCGAGGTTGCTCAGCTTGAGGTTGTACTCGGGCAACTACATCCCAGGCGGTGGCCCCTACAAGTACAACACGCCCCTCCCGGCAGCTGGGGAGGCGAATCTCGTCGCCGCCTTCAACGGAGGCTTCCGGCTCGGCGACTCCCAGGCCGGCTATTACACAGACGGGGTCACGGTCAAGCCGCTCGTTACGGGCGCGGCGTCCGTCGTCATCTACAAGAACGGGACTGCGACCGTCGGGGCGTGGGGCACAGAAGTGAAGATGACCTCGGACGTCGTCGCCGTCCGCCAGGAGCTGCGGCTCCTCGTGGACGACGGCAAGATGGCGGCGGGACTGGCTGCCAACGAGAAGGCCCAGTGGGGCGACGTGCTCGGCAACTCCGTCTATGTGTCCCGTTCGGGCTTGGGCGTGACGCGAACAGGCGCCCTCGTCTATGTGGGCGGCCCCGGCCTCGACGCCGTCGACCTGGCCCGCCTGTTGCTGCGGGCCGGCGCGGTGCGAGCCATGGAGCTCGACATCAACTCGGAATGGGTCAACTTCGCCACGTTCGACCCGACAGCCGGCGGCCTGGCCTCGCTCGCCAACGCCCAGGACCTGCTCCCCGCAGCCGACATGTCAGGGGCCTACAGGTACTTCGCGAGCTACTGGCAGCGGGACTTCTTCACCCTCTCGACCCGCGCCCAGCCTGTCGGCTGAGCCCGTCGCCTAGACGGGAATCCGCCGCCAGAGGAAGCGTGGGGCCAGCCTGAGCAGGCCGAACACGTAACAGAGCCACGAGGGCACCCAGACGACCTCGGCGTCCTTCTCGAGACCGCGGACGACGGCGTCCGCCACGTCGGACGCGTCGACGGCGAACGCCACTGCCTTGCGGCCTTCTGTCATCTTCGTCCTGACATAGCCGGGCCGTACCACCATCACCGTCACCCCGCTGCCGACCAGCGCGTCGCCCAGGCCGAGCGCGAACCCGTCCAGCCCGGCCTTGGTCGCGCCGTAGACGAAGTTGGCCGCGCGCACGCGGTAGCCGGCGACCGAGGAGAGGACGACGATCCGGCCGTGCCCCTGGGCGCTCAGCACACGCGCGAAAGCCGTCATGGCTGCGGCCGGGCCTGTGAAGTTGGTCGTCGCCAGGGAGGCTACGAGGGGGGCGTCCAGCGCGGACAGCTCTCCTGTCCCGAGCACGCCGGCGGCGACCAGCACGAGATCGATCGTGCCCAGCTTCTCGGCCGCGAGGTCGGCGAATTCCTCCAGCGCCCCCACGTCGGTCACGTCGAGCACGGAGACCTCGACCTTGTCGACCCGGAGGGCGTGCAGGTCCTCGACCGCGCCCTCGAGGCTCTCCACGGTCCGGCCGGCGAGCAGGACCGCGCTCATTCGGCGTCCCGCCAGGTCACGCAACAGCGCCCGGGATATGTCGGAGCCGCCTCCGAGGACCACCACATTCTGGGGCATGCCTGTGACGTCGTTCATCGGGTGCTCCCTCGGTCGCTTCGGTCACCTGGTCGTGGGCAGGGCCGGGTGAGGCGGAGGCGGCGGCTCAGATCCGAGCTCAGCACGCCGTTCGGGTCGACACGCCGCCGGACCTCGTTCCATTCGCCGAGGCGCGGGTACATGGCGTGCAGGATCTCCGGCCTGACGCGTCCGTCCTTGGTCAGATAGACGCGACCTCCGCTTTCGGCGACGATCTCATCCAGCTCGTCGAGCACCACTGCCAGACCACTGATCCCGAGCGGGATGTCGAGGGCGAGCGTCCAGCCCTCGCTCGGGAACGAGAGGTGGCCCGCGCCCGCTGGGCCGAAACGCTTCAGGACCACGAGGAACGAAGCCGCCCGCGCCGAGCTCAGCTCTTCCAGCACCCGTCGCACGACGTCCTCACGTCCGAAGGGCACGACGAACTGGTACTGGGTGAAACCGCGCGGCCCGTACAGGGCGTTCCAGTTGCCGACTCCGTCCAGGGGGTGGAAGAACGTGGCCATCGACTGCAGCTCCCCGGCGCGGCGCTTCGGGGCGCGGCGGTACCAGGCCTCGTTGAAGGCAGCCAGCGTGAGGGGGTTCAACAACGAGACAGGGGGCGTCAGCGGCACCTTGAGCAGCTGCCGGGGTTTGAACTGAAGGGGGTCGCCGGCCAGCTTTCCGGGGAGATCGCCAGCCGTGGCGTGGTCGCCCACGGTGATGACGCTCCGGCCCAGGTGACGACCTTTGGAGAGGCTGTCCACCCAGGCGACCGAGTAACGGTGGTCCGCATCTGTCTCGGCCATGCGGGCCATGCAGGCGTCGAGGTCCGGCACCCGCTCGGTGTCGACGAGCATCTTGGACGTCTCGATCGGCACGAGCCGCACAGTCGCGTCGGTGATCACCCCGGTGAGGCCCATACCGCCCGCGGTCGCCCAGAAGAGGTCCGGATCGTCGTCCGGGCCACATTCGAGGGTGCCCGTCGGAGTCGCCAACGCGAGCCGCTCGACGTGCGCGGCGAGGGTCCCGTCGCGATGGTGGTTCTTCCCGTGCACGTCGCTCGCGATCGCTCCGCCGACGGTCACGTACCTCGTTCCGGGAGTCACGGGGACGAAGAAGCCCTTCGGCACGATCGCGCGAGCAAGGCGTCGAGCGAGCAGCCCGCCTGGACGCGGACCCGGTTCGCGGTGTGATCGGGCTCGTCGACACCGTTCATCGCCGTGCAGTCGATCACCGTCCCGCCTGCGCATTGAGCCGCGTCGCCGTAGGAGCGCCCGAGCCCGCGGGCGAGGAAGGGACCCGGCCCGCTCACGAGCGCCTTCAGGTCTTCGGCCTTCTCGGGGGAGACGACCCGAGCCGCTGAGGGACAAGCCCGGCCCCAGCCACTCAGGAGCCGCCCGTAGTCGGTGGTCACGAGTAGATGCCTATCAACAAGAGCAGGACCCAGCCGAGAGCGAGCACCTGCAGGGCCCGGTCCTTCAGCGCGAGTTCCTCGGGCTCGCCTCCGAGCCCCCGCTCGACGGCCAGCTCGACGCTCAGCACGGCGAGCACGAAGGGGACGATCGAGAGCTCGAACCAGATCAGGTGACCGCCCCGAGCTCTCACATCCAGGTGGTTGTAACGGTCGAAGGCCCAAAGGCAGTAGGTCGTCACGGCGACGGACGCCGACATCACCCGCACGACGCGTAGGAAGCTCGCCGGGTACTGGCCGAGGGCAGCACGGTGGTCCGCCCTGTCGTCGCCCAGCACCATGTGCTCCGAGCTCCGTTTGCCGCCCACTATGAACAGGGCACCGAAGGAGGTGACGAGCAGGAACCAAGGCGAGAGCGGGACATGGGCGGCGGCTCCTCCCGCCACCGCCCTCAGCACGAACCCGGATCCGACACATGCCATCTCGATCACCGGGACGCGCTTTAGGCCGAGGGAGTAGGCGAGGCTGATGACCACGTAGGCGCCGACGACGCTCGTGAGCTCGGCCCCCGAGAGGAGGCCGGCCCCGATGAGCGCACAGGCGAGCAGGACCGTTGCCGCCGCCCAGGCGGTCCTGACCGGCAGGTCGCCGGCCGCGATCGGCCTCAGGCGCTTGACCGGATGGAGGCGGTCGGCTTCCTTGTCCATGGCGTCGTTGACCAGATAGGTCGATGCCGAGGCCAGGACGAAGATCCCTAAGGCCGCCGCGCAACGGCCGAAGACGGCGAGATGGAAGATCCCCCCCGCCGCGCACGGTGCCGCGAACACCAGCAGGTTCTTCACCCATTGGCGCGGTCGGGAGGCCTGGAGGAGAGCAGCCGGGAGCCTGCGGCCCGCGTGGCCCGCGCGGCGGCCCCCCGATTCTCCGCCGCTCGCCTCCGGGCGGGGCCCCCGCGGCACCGGCGGGACCGCACGGCGTTGCGGAGCGCGCATGCGGCCTATCGTACGAGGCCGTTCCTCCCTGGCCACGGCACTGCTCGCACTTCGTCGGGCACCGCGCGACCCGGGATCTAGGCGCGGCATGCGCCCCGGTAGCCCGGCCCTGAAGGCACGCAGGCGCCGCTCAGTTGAACTGGAACGACCGTTTGGACAAGTTGAGCCAGAAGCCCTCGATCGGCGTGCCGATGGCTCCTCGGGTGTCGATCGTGGCTCCGAGAGCGACGAACAAAGGCACGAGATGATCGACGGTCGGATGGGCGAAGGGAAGGGCGGGGGCGCGCTCGCGGTAGTCCAGCAGCGCGTCGAAGTCCCTGCCGCTGATGCATTCGGCCGCCCAGGCATCGAATTCAGCCGACCACGAAGGTGGGTCGTCGTCGGGCCGGGAGGGGTCCATGAAAGCAAGTCCGTGGGTGAGGAACCCGCTGCCGATGATGAGGACACCCTCGTCCCGCAGCGGGGCGAGCTGCCGGCCCGTCCGAGCAGGGCCTCTGCGCTCAGGCTCGGCATCGAGATCTGCAGGACGGGGATGTCCGCTTCCGGCCACATGCACATGAGGGGGATGAAGGCCCCATGGTCGAGCCCGCGTTTTGGAGACTCGGAGAGCAGCTGGTGGGGCGCGACCAGCTCGCGGACGCGGGCCGCCAGCTCCGGCGCGCCGGGCGCCGGGTAGGTCAGCTGGTAGTAGCGCTCAGGAAAGCCCCAGAAGTCGTAGACGAGCGGCACCGTGGCCGTGGCGGCGATGCTGAGCGGGGCGTGCTCCCAGTGCGCGGAGACCATGAGAATGGCCTTCGGCCGATCGATCGATACCGCCCACGCCGCGAGCTGACCCGGCCATATGGGGTTGTCGATGAGCGGTGGTGCGCCGTGGCCGAGGTAGAGGGCGGGCATCGTCGAGGCGGAGCTGCTCATGATGGGCTCATTCTGCCCCAAGCGGCCGGCGAGACGCCCCTCCGTCTGATTAGGCTCCCGCCGTGAGCTTCCGTGGATGGCGGTCCGAGGCCATTGAGTTCTACGAAGGGCTGGAGGCCGACAACTCCAAGACGTACTGGACCGAGAACAAGCGGGTCTACGAGGAATTCGTGCTCGGGCCGATGACCGAGCTGCTGACCGAGCTCGCCCCCGAGTTCGGAGCCTCGAAGCTGTTCCGCCCCTACCGGGACGTCCGCTTCAGTGCCGACAAGTCGCCATACAAGACGACAATTGCCGCGACGCTCGAGTTCGGCGGGTACGTCCAGCTCTCCGCCGAGGGGCTCGGAGCGGGGAGCGGCATGTGGATGATGGCGCCCGACCAGCTCGAGCGCTACCGGCGTGCGGTGTCCGCGGACGAGACCGGCGAAGCCCTCGCC